>NZ_CP015994.1:607337-1214674 GCF_002214625.1 Anaplasma ovis str. Haibei | reverse complement strand
AACTGCCACCCTCGAGCCCACAGCAAACCCTGCAACGTTCGAAACTTGCAGCAGGGCGCTACTTATCAGACTCCAGCTTGCGCGCTTCGTCCACAAGCATTACAGGGATCCCGTCGTGTATGGGAAACGCGAGACCTGCATTTTCACTTACCAACTCGCAACTGTCAGCATCGTAATACAACTCACCACCAGTCAGCGGGCACACCAAAACCTCTAGCAATCTTTTATCTAACAACTACTTCCACCCCTCCTCGTCCGCAATCAAAACAGCTTCCGCTAGATGCTCCTCAAGGTCCTGCAATGGTAGCTCACTTTCCCGAAACTCACCCCAAGACTGCAGGACACTGGAGCACTCAACCCCCTGCACTATGGGATACTCCTGATTGACATACGCATATATCTTCTGCGCTTCCGCGCTGGACAAAAACTCCAACAATCTAACTGCATTGGCGAAGTTCCTTGCATGTTTGGCTATGGCTCCTCCGCTAATATTGACCATGGCACCTTCTCCCTCCCTTTGGTTGGGAAAAAACACAGCCAGCTTTGATGCGGCATCTTGGTCAGTCTTACCGCTGGAAGCACTAACCCTGCCCCAGTAGTAGCTATTTACTATCGCAATCCCACCTTCACCAGCAGCCGCTGCGTAGATCTGGTCGGTATCTCCCCCGCTGGGCTTGCGCGCAAAGTTGGCCACCAACCCTCGAACCCATGCCCGCGTTGCCGCAGATCCATTGCTTGCTATCATGAACGCTATTAGCGACTGGTTATACGGGCTGCTTGACGACCTGACCAAGATCTTGCCTTTCCACTTCGGGTTTGCAAGATCCTCATATGTGCTCAGGTCTCCGACATCTACCAATGCCTTGTTGTAAACCACCACCCGGGCACGTTTTGTAAGCCCAAACCAATACCCCTCAACATCCCTGTACCTTGCTGGAATGACCTGCTCAAGAACGTTGGAACGCACCGCTTGCAGCAATCCCCGCTTCTTCGCCAGTATGAGATTCACTGCATCAGCCGTGAGAAAGACATCGGCCTTGCTGTACATGCCCTCGCTTTCCATACGAGCAATCAGCTGCGCCGCCTCGTCGTTTATGTACTGAACCTTGATCCCGGTCTCCGCGGTAAATTTTCCAAACAGATCGCGCAGTAGCTCTTCCTTACGGGAAGAGTACACGTTTACCACCTCGCCCTGACTAGACTGGTACCTATCGTACAGGAAGCCTATGCCCAGACCTACTGCCAGGGCACACAGCAGTACTCCTACTACCCTCATACTGCAACCATCACCCAGGCACCGGGTCATATGATATGGAAACCAAAAAGTAAATCAAGGCAAATCTTTACAACAACCGCGGACAATAAAGATTCGGCTATACAACTGCGCGTATGGGCGCGGTTGAGCTGCAGGGGGAGATTTTCGAGTCGGGACAGACGAGCAGCAAATCTGCATGCACCATCCCAGCCCCCACCCTTACACTCAAACTTACTGACCATAGTCGCTAACCTCAGCCTCTAACTTCTACTTACCACTCAATGTGGCATTACCACCATCAACACAGTTGAACTTGCTAGCCTCATCACCATTAATCCCAGCAGCGAACTTAGCCATAAGCTTACCAGCACCAAAGAATATGGCAGTAAATACAACCAACATAACAATGGCAGGCCATGCGAGTTTACCGAATATAGCCATGATACTAGAACCTAGTATTACTCCAGTCATGATGGGTAATCCAAGTTTCTGCACAAACCCTATAACATTACATATAACCTTAGTAGCTGTATCATCAGCAGCAGGAGAAGCCTGAGCAGCAGCCCCTGCAGGTACACCATGGAAGATACCCCATGCTAACACTCCAGCAATCAGTAAGAATCTAAGCAACATCACCACTCTCCCAAAACCTATCAACCAGTAGCCCCGGTCCTACCCTCACCCTTGCACTCAAAGTTCTTGGCATCACCAATCTCACTACCTAGCCCAGCAGCGAACTTAGCCATGAGCTTACCAGCACCAAAGAATATGGCAGTAAATACAACCAACATAACAATGGCAGGCCATGCAAGTCTGCCGAAGATGGCCATAATACTGGAACCCAATATCACTCCAGTCATGATAGGAAGCCCAAGCTTCTGCACGAAGACAATGACATTACATATAACCTTAGTAGCTGTATCATCAGCAGCAGTAGCGTTACTGGCAGTATTAGCATAAGTAGAACCTGCAGTGATGAATAACCATATCAAGGCTACCACTGCTGTAGCCAGATGTCTCGGTGCAACATCGCAACTACACAGTGTGGTATTGTCACCATAGACACAGTTGCACTTATTCTACACCCAGGCACCTACTAACTTCTACTTGGCACCACCAAGGCTGGCATTACCATCAACACAGTTGAGCTCTGCACTACCTACTAACCTCAGCCTCTAACTTCTACTTGGCACCCAGTTTCCTAGCTTCACTCAAAACTACTGACCATAGCAGCTGGCACCCCATTTCCAACTTGGTGGCACCAGGGCTGGCACTTCCCGACCACACCTGAAGTTTCCCGTATTGCCCAACTTCACTGGTACCCAATGTGGCACCATCCTGCAACATACTCGACCTTGGGCTCACTCAGGAACCTCATCTTCCAATCCTGTCCCCCACACCCTCACAGCCCTAGAGGGGGAGCATTGGGTATAGCATTGGAGGAGCAAGGGTTGAAGTAGAAGTAGGGTATGAAAGGTTTGTCATCAAGGGAGGTAAGAAGTCTAATGAGGATACAGCTTCAGTATTCTTATTAGGAAAGGAGTTAGCATATGATACAGCAAGAGGTCAGGTAGACCGTCTTACTAATGCTTTAGGTAAGATGACCAAAGGCGAAGCTAAGAAGTGGGGTGCTGCAGTAGAGGGTGCTACTGGTGGTCAAGCAGTGAGCCAGAAAGTGTGTGGTACCGCTAACAGTGGCAGTGGCACCAACAAGTGTGGTACCGCCGATAGCAATGGCAAGCTCAGTACTGCATTCAATGCTGATGCAGATGCAACACTGCTCTCTGCTGCAGGTAACAACATCAGTACGTCAGGGATGGCGATTAGTGGAAACACAAGTAACTGCAAAGTCACAGTCGCAATAGTTACTGCGGTGTTCAGTAACTATTGGTGCACATAGTAACTTATGGGAAAGTGGAGTATATGGGCAAAGGGGCATGGATGTGAATTGACCTCTAAATCTTCAGCTCCTAACCCTACGATATTGGTATGGGAGGGGGGGCATGACCGTGATGACTGATGTGGCCCTGCCAATTTTTACGGTGGATAGGGGCTTGGGCGACTAATCTCTATCTTCACGTGATGGCAACTGTAGAAGATTGGGTACTGCATTCAGTATTGGTGATGCTGAGGTGGGTGTTGCTTATCTGTAGGACGAAGCATTTCTACTGGGTAAGGATGTTAGTGCACAGTTGAATTAGATGATGCCACACTGTGCGGATAGTAGCGCGGTTGGCTAGCACGGCAGGGCCACAGAGGGCGTAAAGAGCTTCAAGCATGTAAACAAGTACGTAAATCATGGCAAGTCAACACGAGGTTATAGACACCGGAGCGCAAGGTTGGTGACATTTGGGTGGGAGATAGTGCACATAAAGCACAAATTAAAAAAAATCTGTCTCGTATTTTGTACATTGACAATATATCCACAAGTGTAATTGTCAGCGCGTGCACGTGATTACATATATAAAGTACCAATATAAATATTTGTAGGGCTATAGCTGCGACTTTCCTGCCTCCTAGTATGTAATTGCTCAACATACCGCGCAGCAGGTTTAAGTGTGTGCGATTCGCGCAATATTACGACCTTTTATTGAATGCGAGATTTTTGCAACATCACAGCTGACACGTCCAAGGCTGCAATTAAGACACTACGCCAACTAAAATAAAAGGAATCTTCAGTTTATGTGCGCTAGAAATGTTGCATGAGGAACACACTAGTCCCTTATTATCAGCATATCATTGAATACAGGAGGAAGTCGCTTATGGGCGTCGTTTTTGTAAATTATGCTCGGTCTTTTCTGGCCGGCACTGTGGCCTTATCCGCTGTGTGCCTGAATTTTGCGTTACCATCCGTGGCGTTGGCATATACCTCAGATTGGGAACAGCAAGGCGGGCTCTACGCTGGATTGACACTTAACCCCTCATATGGCAGCGTACAAAACTTCAAACTGAAAGACTCCGGGCAGAACCCGGCAGGTATACTTACCTACTACAGCGGGCTTGGAACTGTGTCTGAGAGATTTGACTGGGACATATTGGATTCTACTGTAGAGTTTGAGAATAGTAGCTTTCCAGCACTTGAAGGCGCAGTAGGACTCAATATGCAAAACTTCAGGGTAGAACTTAACGTAGGAAGAGAAGTATTCCCGGTAAAAACTGATGAGGTGGGCAATAGTAGGACATTTCTTGTCATCCGGGATCTTGCGCATGCAATAGCACAGCGCGATTCTCATGCCATAGAAAGTGCACTTTTTCTACACACGGGAGGTGATATACAGAAAATCAAGTCGGCAATATCGGGCATTGAAGAAATTGAGCTGGCACTAAAGGCAGGCGTTGAGCAGCGCTTTGTGGATATGATGCGGAGCATGCAAAAAAACCCCAAGGCCGAATTTCCAAGGAGTGCGGTGCGGCACCTTGTCGCAGGTAGAGGCGCAGAAAAGTACAAGTACAGCCCGGAGTTGGTAGCTAAAAAAATAGCAGGGCTAAGCACACAGGGTGTGGCAAGAGTTGCGAGTAGTTTTGTCAGGAACGTGGAAGGTGCTACTGTTGCCAGAATTAGTGACATTACTTCAACATCTGTTACCCTAAATGTTTGTCGCGATGTTCCTACATATGTTCCAGGAGCGAGATTGATACCTTACGCCTGTGCTGGCGTTGGCTGGGGGTTCATGGGCATGTCAGGTGAAACCGCAACACATCTTGTGTACAAAGTAAAGGGCGGCGCGCGTTACGCACTGACACCTCGTGTCCACCTCATAGCGGGTGCATTTCTGCAGGGCGTATTTGGCAACGTGAAGCATCATGATATAGATACGGACTCCGTAGCTGGCGGCATTTCAAAATCGGCCAGCCGCATTTCGTCTACATTCCGGCTAAAAAACCTTGGCCTTAATATTGGAGCAAGCTTCTCAATTTAGCACAGTCAACCACAAAAATTCCGGGGGCAGTAGAGCCGTTGCTCCCGGTGTAGTTGCGGCGGTATGCATAGTTGTGTAATCGACAGAAATGGGACCTGTGGTGCGCGCATTTTCATGATTTGAGTTAAGACTGCAGTCCAAGAACGTGAACCTAAGGTAACCAAATCCTGCACCACCCGCATTTCTTATTGCAACCAGCACGTTGCATAAAGCACATATATAATGTATCCGAAAAATGTGTGGTTTACCGTGCAATTGCTTGAAAAAACATAAATTCATCTTGCAATGTTCGCGGTGAAGCTGGTAGAATCCCAAACACTGGACTCGGTCCGGTTGTATATGCTGGTGGTGGGGAGTTTGCCTATGAACGCGGTTGCTTTGTTAGATAAGGGGAAGGTCGCTTTGTTTGCATGCGCGTGCTCAGCTGCGGCGTGCCTGTTTGCATGTGTTGCGTTTGGTGCAGGACGTATCGAGCATAAAGGGGCGGGTACGCGGCGCGTATACGTAGTTGGCACAGCGGGCTGGGCACGTAGTTCCGTGAGAGATCTAAAATTAGGAACTATCGACGGTAAAACTGCGGGGGTGTTACCTTTGCGCCACACCCATAGTGCTGAGCACGATGAGTTGCTGGCGGAGATAGAAAGTTTTGATTGGGAGTCACCAAATCCAGACATAAGCTTCGGATGTGGAGATTTCCCGGCGCTCGGGTGGTCCGCAGGATACGCCACAGGTAGAATGAGATTTGAGTTCGGAATGGAGGGGAGAAGATTCCCTGTAAAAATCAATGATGAGTCCGCAGGCGGGGCTGGTTTTTTCCTGCTGCTCAAGAACCTCACCTACGCCCTTGCCTACAATGGCAGCAGTAGCAGCATTGCAGAAGCTCTGGAAAGCTGTACAGGATGCCAGGATGGGCTAGTTATAGACCCATCAGACGACAGCTTAGATATAGAAACCGCAATATACAAAGTTTCCGTTGATGGGCACGATGACGCTGAGTATAACGCCGAGAGTGCAGCGGAACGGCTTGCACTGTTTAGCAGCGAGGATAGACTCACCGCGGCTAAGTTGCTCAGCAAAGCAGTGGACGGTGTCGGAGAGGTCTCCGCGGTAGTGGAGGTAAACGATGTAGAAACCACGGCAGCCATGTTCAGTGCGTGTTACGATGCCCCAACGAGTGCATTCTCGGGGCGTCTCACTCCGTATGCTTGCGGCAGCGTTGGTGGGAATTTAGTCGACATATCTGGTAACGCTCTCTGGAGCCTTGCATATAGAGCACGCTTAGGGGTGAACTACGTACTTACGCAAAGAGTCTCGGTAAACTTGGAGGCCTTTGTCCACAAGGTGCCCGGTGAGGTGCGTTATAGAAGATTTGTTGTCGAGCACGTGCTGGGAGATGCGCAGGCAGACCGAGGAAGCGATTTTGCTGATGTTGCTCTTAAGCTCTCTTACTTTGGTGGGAATCTGGGACTTAGGCTCGAGTTTTAGCTATACATGCTGAAGTTGGCAAAGCCGCGCCCATGGCGACACAAGGCGCCTACCAGCATATGACCAGGCATGTGGGAACTGCACCAAAAGCGGGAATTTGGGGCCACACCCAATAAAGGTGTGGTCGCGTTGGCGTAAGTGGAATCACGGCGATGACATAGGCAAGATGCGGGGGTAAACCCCTCCCCTGCCCTGTAGCCGCACCGTGCCCAGGCAGCACTAATAGCTGTTTTTCGGTACATGTCCTAATGGCATGCAAAGTGCCACCTTGTAACCGCTGGAACATAGAAGCGCACTAAGGCGCAATACTCCCGCTGCCTTGTTCTGCTACCCATAAATTTTTAGGTGGGTTCCTCCGCTTTCTATATTGCAGCCATCAGTAATTTTTTCAACCTCCAAAAGGCACAAGCCCCAATGCCCAAGCGTGGATAACATGTGCCCTGCGGGCTGTCCTTGTGCAAATATTTCCTGCCCGCACACCAATACATTCGTGTCTGAAAATACCGTGTATAGCCTCTTTTTTGCACCTATTCTCCACATGCGTGCTACAACTTCTTGCCCAATGTAACACCCTTTGTTCAAACTTATGGCGTTAAGTCTGTCCATTGCAAAGTGCAGCGGGAATGACTCATTTCTCGCCATGTCCAGGACACAGTTTGGGATCGTGCACTTAATTCTCAGCAGCTCATACTCATTTAGGTCTGGTAGCTCATCACAGGTTACCGACGCGGTGGTAGGCACAATCGCGCGCATCCACATTTTCGAGTCTCTGGGATCTTGAAACAGTATGGCATCCTCAAAGCTTGCTGCACCACCAGTTGCATTAGGATGTACTGCGACAGCATATTTATCATCACAACGCTTCACCCTAACTCTAAGCTGTAGTCTGTATGAACGCAACAATTCGGTAAGAGCGTCCGCATCTGCATTTGCACAGTCTAGCAGGAAATTTTGTTCATGGGGGATCAGAAAGAAATCAAATACGTACCTTCCGCGGGAGTTTAATATCAAATTGTATATAGGCTCCTGTGTCCCGATTCCAAGCACATCATTGGTAGTGATGCCATGTAGAAACTTTCCGGCGTCAGGGCCATAAACCTTCAAAACACTGCGGTCGTGGAGCCGAAAAAGTTTCACTACTATCTCCCAATTACGCACCCAGTAATCATCATACTAAACTTCACCCAATCAGGCAGCGCTATTTGCACCTATAGCTGGGTTGTTTTGCCTGCGGCGCAGCCATACTTTTATCACCGATAGCACTCCCCCAGCTATCATCAGGGCAAACCCTACCCACACCAGATTGATAAGTGGTTTGTAATGCATCTGCACCGCTATCCCGCGGTTCTTATCCACTTCACCCACCACTATGTAGATATCCGCAAGCAACCCATGACAGATGCTACTTTCAGAATTTCTAACGCCTTCGACGTAGTAGAACCTGCTCTCGGGGAACAGTAGACAAACTACTTTGCCCGCTCTAGCCACAGAAAATTTTGCTCGTATAGCCTCATTATGCGGCCGCTTTACCAGTGACACGCCAGATAATGTTACGCTAAACCCGTGAATGTCCGCAGATTCGTGTTCTTTCATGTATTGTGTAACATTCTCTTGAAATGCAGCGGAGCACACTATACCAAGCATACAAACCGCAACACCGGCGTGCGCCATCGTCATTGCGTATCGCCCAAGGCTTATGCGTCTGACTGCGGCACTCAACCGCATTTGCGAGCTGCGCACTCGATGAATGTAATCTTCCAGTATTGAAACAAACAACAGCGCAGCCAGCAAAATCAACACTCCAGCGAGCTTAAGGGGTGCTACAAAAGGTACAAGCAGCGTTGCAATTACGGAAGAAATTTTGAAGGTCATTTTAAATTTCTCCGAGCCATCCCAACTTAGGCCAGATAGCAATATCATAACTACAAACAACGCCACAGATAGCATGCTGAACACGTTGTTGTAATAGGGCGCACCCACAGATATGGTATCTCCCTCAAGTAGTTCCAGAATTATGGGATACACAGTCCCTACCAACACTACTAAAAACGCGGTCAACATTATTACGCTGTTGGCCAAAATCGCAGTGAGTTTTGATATGCAACCAAAGTGGCGGCAAGCCTCCGGCAAATTTCTGTACTTGACAACAAATGTTAGAAGCCCCCCCACCGTTATTATTGTGACCAAAGCCAGTAGAAACATGCCACATCCCTGATCATTCGCAAAAGCATGTATAGAAACTAAAAACCCAGAGCGCACCAAAAACGTGCCGCACAAGCTGGCGATAAATGTTAGCAGAGCGAGTAAAAACGTAAAATTGCAATATATGCCAAACTTTTTCACCACTGGCATCATGTGAATGAGTGCTACTCCCAAAAACCACGGCATAAGCGAGACATTCTCAACAGGATCCCAAGACCAAAATCCTCCCCAGCCCAATTCTCTATATGCCCACCATCCGCCAAGTGCCACACCTAGTGTAAGTAAAGTCCATGCACTTAACACCCAGCCACGTATAACCGTGACCCACTCTTTGGGATCTATTCGCAAAATAAGTGTAGCAACCGTTATGGAAAATACCGCACCAAAACCCGTATAGCCCCCAAATAATACTGGGGGGTGAAGTGCGAGCCCGATATCCTGCAACATTGGGTTGAACCCCAACCCATCTGCGTCTAGGGTTATAACTTTCAGGAATGGATTTGCAAATATGACGCCAAAAAGTGAGAAACCAAAGCTGAGTAGGTTTTGTACAACAAGCGACGCTCTTTTCAGATCGTCTCGCCTGATCAGAAGCGCAATAAGTGTTCCATACGCGCTCAGCATCCATACGAACAGCAGGTTAGAACCATCATAGTTTCCCCATATCCCACACACCTTGTACAGGAGTGGTTGAGTAGTATGCGAATTCTGATATACATGCGCATAATTGAAGTGGTCCGTAACCCGCAGGTAGGTAAGCAAGGCCACAGCCGCGCTGTATAACGAGAACGACACATGTGTAAGTGTTGCCCCCCACGCAGTTGATGAGCGTGCAACCACGGAACACAGTAGAGACAGCGCGCATGCGCACATTAAAAACGCGCCCGAGCCGTCTATCGAATATTGCATATAACCTCGCTGGCTTGCACCTGAAACGTCAGCCCCTGCTGGCAGTAGGCATAGACTCTGGCACCACTTTATAGCGAATGTGCTGCTTACTCAACCGCTGGCAAGCTATGTGAGACCTAACGCGATAGCACGTGTTGTATATCAACGGCGTTAGCGGCATATATGGGTCGGTTACCCAACGCAATTTACCCACAAGAACTGCGCGTGGTACGCAGCTTGGTTTAGGATACACAGTATAGCCACAATATCAATTCACTACACCACGTTTCTGGTTACGCTCCCCAATTTATTCCCAGATAGGTGCCATACTGGCGGTGACTGTGGTATGCGAAATTAGAGTTGTTTAGAACATGACAATTTTTTATACTCCATGTTTATCGCTTGAACGTACGCGTTCGACATTTTATGCAGTCTTTAGATAGTAGATATCAGCACAAAACCGTAGAAGAGGAGTGCAACACCGCCTGGGATGAAAACAAAATTTACAGGTGGAGGGGAAACGTTGCACATAGTTTCGTCATTGACACACCACCGCCAACCGTGTCCGGAGTTTTGCACATGGGGCACGTTTTTAGCTACTGCCATACAGACTTCATAGCACGTTACCAAAGAATGGCCGGAAAGGACGTTTTCTACCCTATCGGCTTTGATGACAACGGGCTGCCAACTGAACGGTTGGTTGAAAAAGTCAAAAAGTTGAGGGCAGTACAGTTGGAAAGGGCGGAGTTCACCAAAATGTGCAGGGAGGTTTCGCACGAGTTCAGAACAAAGTTCAGAAATATATTCAGGCGGCTGGGAATAAGCTACGACTGGGCGTTGGAATATCACACAGTGAGCGAAGAAGTACAGCGGCTCTCGCAGGCTTCTTTTCTTGATTTACACGCAAAAGACAAGCTATACAGAAAGCAGCAGCCCATATTGTGGGACACCGTAGATTGCACCGCCATAGCGCATGCGGAGGTCGAGGAGCTGGAGCTGCACTCCCACTTAAACACCATTAGCTTTTGCACAGTAGGCGGAGAGAAGATCAATATAGCCACTACGCGGCCGGAGCTTATACCTGCGTGCGTGGCTTTGTTTTTTAATCCTGAGGATGATAGGTACATACACCTGCATGGCCAGTTTGCAGTAGTGCCCATCGGAGGGCATAAAGTCAAAATTTTACCTGACGACAAAGTACGAATCGACAAAGGCACAGGACTGGTAATGTGTTGCACATTTGGTGATGAAACAGACGTCTACTGGTGGCGCACACATAATCTAGACACCAGAACCATTGTGAGTAGGACCGGACACATAGGGAACCTCGCGGAAGATACTCCAGATTCGAAAATTCCTGCAGCACAGTTCGATGGAATGCATGTGCAGAAAGCCAGAAAGGCGGTCTGTACCGCGCTGGAGGGCGCCGGATTGCTGATTTCACAGGAGCCAATCGTGCATACTGTAAAGTGCGCAGAAAGGTCAGGCGCACCAATAGAGATCTTGCTTAGCCATCAGTGGTTTGTGAAGGTAGTGGAGCACAAGCACGAACTTCTCAAGCAAGTACCAAAAGTACGGTGGCATCCGGACAGCATGCGTAAACGCATGGAAATATGGATCGAAAACCTAAACTGGGATTGGTGCATATCTAGGCAGCGGTACTTTGGTGTACCATTTCCGGTATGGTATTCCAAACGCGAGGGTGAAGTGGGCAAGGTGCTTCTACCCAATGTGCATGATCTTCCTGTAGATCCATTGCGAGACCTACCCAGTGGCTACGGCAGAGATGAAGTCGAACCGGATGTGGACGTCATGGACACGTGGGCCACCAGCTCCATATCGCCACAGTTCCTCACAAAGTCTATAGGGCAGGTGTTACGTAATGAGCGTCTCGAACCTTTATTTCCTACAGACCTCCGGGCACAAAGCCACGAAATTATACGTTCGTGGGCGTTTTACACAATGTTGAAGTCTTACTACCACAACGGAGAGATTCCGTGGAAAAACATAATGATTAGCGGGTGGTGCCTCGCTGAGGATAAGACAAAAATGAGCAAATCCAAGGGCAACGCAATGGACCCTGAAAAGACACTGGATCTTTATGGGGCAGATTCCGTGAGATACTGGGCTGCAAAATCTCGCCTGGGGGCCGATACTGTGTTTTCCGAAGAAGTGCTGAAAACTGGTAGAAGACTCACAACCAAGCTGTGGAATGCGAGTAAGTTTGTGGCTACTTTTCTGCACAATAGCCCCCCTGCCAGCACGACAGCGTCACCTACAGATTTGTGGATACTATCTAAGTTGCACAAAGTAGTTGCTCATAACACAGAAAACCTAAAACTTTTCGAGTACTGCGCAGCACTGAATCGCACAGAGGAATTTTTCTGGAAGGATTTCTGCGACAACTACTTGGAGTTGGTAAAACACAGGGCATACAATCACGGGTCAGCACACGGGCATGCTTCCGCTGTTAATGCTTTACATTGTACCCTAAAAACCCTACTGTTGCTGTTTGCGCCGTTTCTACCGTATGTTACTGAGGCAGTATATGGCACACTCTACTCCGGGTGTATACACACCCAAGAGTGGCCAAACGCTGACGAAATTCCTTACAATGCCACACTTGAGCAGCACGGTGATGCACTAATAAAAATAGTGGAAGAAGTACGTAAAACAAAAACTCATGCGCAGGTTTCTGTCAAATACCCAGTCAAGCTCATAACCATAGGTGGGCTTGCAGCTGACTTCCCGGAGCCCATGCTCGAGGATCTTAAACACGTGTGCTGCACAGAGCAGATCAAATTCACTGCACCAGATAGTGCAGAACTTGAAGTTGTTGTGACGTTGGCTACCGCGGGCTCACCAACATGATTCCACAAATTGCTGTAGCGGTGCAACGCGTAATCATGCAGTGGACCCTACGCACTCAGTTACAAAGCTGCCGCAAAGTCGTCCGCTTAGCTGCGTGCGCACCCTGCGTTTAGACTTCCCTGCGGGACATTCTACTCTTCTCGCGCTGCCAGTCCCTGGCTTTTATTGCCTCGCGCTTATCGTATAGCTTCTTTCCTTTAACTATTGCAATTTTGATTTTTGCGATCCCCTTGTCATTAAAAAAAATCATCAATGGCACCACAGTCAGACCAGACACCTTCATGTTACCAGCAATTTTGTGGATTTCACGTTTGCGTAGCAGTAGCTTCCTCACGCGCAACGGCTTATGATTTTTGCGGTCTGACCTGTTGTACTCGGAGATGTGCAGATTGTGTATCCACAGCTCCATGTCCTTTTCCAAGACGTAGGCGTCACCCATATTTACTTTGCGCTGACGCAGGGATTTCACCTCGCTCCCAACCAGCACCATCCCGGCGTCATATTCCTGCAGGATGAAATAGTCAAACCTTGCCTTGCGATTCTCCGCAATTATCTCCATTACTAAAAACTGCTCAGGTATTCCACAAGCCCCTTTATTGTGGTAACACCAATGCCGTGTTCTCGAGCGAATGCAACAATTTCGGGTAGTCTAGACATGGTACCATCGGGGTTCATGAGCTCACAGATGACCGCCGCGTCTGTCGCACCAGCAAGCTTAGCTATCTCAACACTTGCCTCGGTATGACCCGCCCGCTTGGTTACTCCGCCACTGTCAGCCACTATGGGAAACACATGTCCGGGGGTGACAATATCATCAGCGGTGCTATGCTCAGCAACTGCGGCTAGTATGGTCGTTGCGCGGTCATAAGCAGACACCCCTGTGGTTATGCCATACCTAGCATCTATAGATGTGGTGAAGGCTGTACAACCGTCTTTCGCATTGCGTCTGGGCATCAGCGCCAAGCCAAGCCTGTTCGCATGCTGCTCAGAAATTGCGAGGCACACAATCCCGCTACCATATCTTATCATCATGTTTATTGCCGCAGCACTGACCCTGTCAGCAAGCACTACAAGATCACCCTCATTTTCTCTATCCGCATCATCCAAGAGCACAAAAGCCTTGCCCTGGGAAGCGGCCTCAACAACTTCATCTATAGGAGCGAAAACCCCCGAAGCCAGTGGCTCAACATTCATATAAACCGACGCTCCATTTTCACACAAATTCAATCTTCATAATTTGGTAGATCTTATAGTCGCCCCTAGGCGTCTTCACCTCGACACTATCCCCCTCCTTTCTGCCCAAAAGAGAGAGCACCAGCGGGGATTTTATGGAAATCATATTCTTCGACAAATCCGCTTCATACTCGCCAACAATCTGGTACTTCATCACACTCGTAGCGTCAGTCTGCTCGTCATAAACTGAGACTGTCACTGTGGCACCGAACATGACGGTATCCCCAGACAGCTCAGACACATCTATCACCTCAGCCCTAGAGCGCTTGGACTCAAGTTCCATTATCTTGCTCTCAACGAGCCCTTGTCTCTCGCGCGCCGCATGATATTCAGCATTTTCAGAAAGGTCACCCAGCTCTCTAGCATCCGATATAGACTTAATAATCTTAGGCCTTTCACTCTTGAGAGCCTCCAACTCTGCCTCTAACTTTTGGAATCCCCTCCTCGTGATTGGAAACCTGGTGGTCACGTAATCACTCATACAGCACCCATCCTCCACAGTCAAAAACTAGCAGCGAAACCCCTGATAACCCCCAAAAGCTTATCTTTTATATCATCAGCAATATCAGCTGACAAGGAAGACATAAGATCCTTATGCTCAGCACGAAGACGCTCCAGAAGGCCCCTTTCGAACCTGCTAATCTCACTAACCGGGATGTCATTTACGCAGTCATCAGCGCCAGCAAGCACGACTGCAACCTGCTCTTCCACGGAAAGAGGTGAGTACTGCCCCTGTTTGAGCAACTCCATAAACCTGCGTCCCTTTTCTAGCATAGCCTGAGAGCTTGGGTCGAGATCGGAGCCAAACCTGGCAAAATCTTCCAACTCCCTGTACTGCGCCAGAGTGAGCTTCATGGAACCAGCAACTTTCTTCACAGACTTAACTTGGGCTGCAGAACCGACACGGGAAACAGACAAACCGACATTAATCGCGGGTCTAAACCCCCTGTGAAACAACTCAGACTCTAGAAATATCTGCCCATCGGTTATGGAAATCACATTGGTAGGTATGTAGGCAGACACGTCCCCAGCCTGTGTTTCGATGATAGGCAACGCGGTCAAGGAGCCGCCGCCCAAATCATCAGACAATTTCGCCGCTCTTTCCAAAAGCCGCGAGTGTATGTAAAATACGTCACCGGGGTATGCTTCCCTGCCTGGAGGGCGCCGTAACAGCAGAGACATCTGCCTGTACGCAACAGCGTGTTTAGATAGGTCATCATACACAATCAGACAGTGCATGCCGTTGTCCCGGAAAAATTCCCCTATGGCACACGCTGCATACGGAGCAAGATATTGTATGGATACGGGATCAGACGCACCAGCAGCCATAACTATTGTGTAGTCCATTGCTCCCGTTTCCCTCAGTTTATGCACCACCCTAGCAATCGAGGAATTCTTTTGGCCAATAGCAACATAAATGCAGTACACCCTGTTTTTCGCATCAGCCGCATCGTTGGTTTTCTTCTGATTGATAATGGTATCAAGCACCATTGCCGTCTTGCCAGTTTTCCTATCACCGATGATAAGCTCACGCTGACCTCGACCAATGGGAATGAGCATGTCCACGGTCTTTATCCCAGTCTGCAAAGGCTCGCACACAGGTTGCCTAGCCATTATACCAGGTGCCCTAGCCTCCACTGGAAGCCTAGAGTCAGCCACAATGGCGCTGCCTCCATCTACCGGAAACCCAAGTGGATTTACCACTCTACCAAGTACAGACAGCCCTGAGGGTACTGTCATAAGTTCGCCCGTACATTGCACAGAGTCCCCCTCGCGGATTTCCCGATCTTCCCCGAAAACTACCACGCTGCACGTATCGCGCTCCAGCCCGGAGACCACGCCCCGCACTCCGGAAGAGAAAGCCACGGTTTCACCAAATTTCACGCCACTCAGGCCATATACTAGGGCTATGCCGTCTTTTATGGCGACGACATCCCCAACACTGCTGGTCTTGACTGGGCTATCAAAGCCCTCGATTTTTTCCTTTAGAATTCTGAGTACATCACCAGAGGACACAATGCTCATGCTTCACCATACCACAAAACTAGACACCACAAACAACGCTCCTACTCACCCTCTCTAGCTCCCGTAAATGTCCGGAAAACGAGGCATCGATCACTAGGGAGTCCATCTTCGCAACAAACCCACCAAGTATTGCGGGATCCACGCGCTTTGTTACGGTTGCCGGCTCACCATACTCTGACTTTACGATGCTCAATATCCTCTTCTCCTCGGCCACAGACGCCGGAGATGCCGTGGTTATTTCTAGCGCAAACTGGCCGCGCGCGCGCATGAGCAGAACGGAAAACTCCTCAAACATGTCAGGTAGCAGATCAAATTTACCGTCTCTGACAACCACACACATAAAGCCTACCAGGGCGCGACTTAACTTACAGCTCTTGCACAAAGCCTGCAATGCCTCAACTTTGTGCTCTTTCGGAGTTACAGGATTTGCGAAAAACGCACGGACCCCGTCATCCGCAGCAAGTGCGCCACGCACCACCTTGATCTCCTCGCAGATGCTGTCCGCGCTATCCACAACTATATCTAATAAAGCACGCGCATAACAGTATGCAACGCGCCCACTCCCGTGTTTCCTCACAACATCCAAAAACAAAGAACATAGAACACCCGCCGTATTATTGCTTACACTGTATACCCAGTCAAGTGGTTTCCCTACAATACACCCGCACCAGAATACAACTGTCCATGCTTTCAGCTACATGTACGTTTTAGCATTCCAGTTTTATGAAATATACTAAAATAAGCCCGCTGCAGCATAGTGTTGCAAACAGTGTGCCGCCACAGATGCGGGTCTTTTGCGCATTTTTGCACTTCACCACTTAACACTGCACACCTACACCTTTGAGCGGCGTAGCTGCCTTTTGAGTAAGCCATAAACCGTTGGGCAATGGTTCCCACATAGATTGCGTGATCGGCGCCTTGCTTGCTATGACGTCAACACAGGAGCTTACTCGTGCTCCAGCCGTATTGCATCTTCACTTTTAGTCTCTGGACCGCCATATAACAGACCTGCGCTAATTACGGATCTTCACATGGCAAGTGGGATTTTATACTCACCACCAACGCTAGGTGACTAACCCACAGCACCGTGAGCGCGTCCAATTCACTCAGACGGGAACACTTAGTTGTGTGATGGCAGAATGGCAAAGCAGGCGCCTACGGCACAAGGTCATACAAAAAGCTAAGGTCTGCAAGATACCCAGCGTATTTCAAATAACAGTATAGGCCGGAACATATTGCAGCAATTATGGTTACTATAAAAACTTTCGCGGCTAGGTGAACACGTTTGGGAGCACTACTGGCACAACCTACCTGGGGCCGAGCGTCTACCTCAATATTTATAGGCAGCGCAATAAAAATAGCCACCCACCAGGTGATAGTGAATACTAGCAGCGCCCCAGCAACCACCGTTTATCCCAACCACTGCACAGAATCAAATGTGTTGCAGGCAGAGCACTCATGGCTCCACTCGGGCAATACAGAACAGCATTTTGTGCAACGCCACCGCATATTAGGCAAGGAGTCTTTTTGCATCTTTTGAGTCCAGTACACAACCTCATCAATATTTCCTATGCACGCCATGACGTCCACCATAATACAATAGAGTTCAACGTACTTGTACTTAGCGAGGGCACGTTTAGCATACTGCTCAGCCGCGTTATACTGCTTAGCATTCATATATCGCTTGACGGCCAGCATCATACTAACATAATGCTCAGCATTTAAGCCACTGAGCCGTTCCATTGCTGTGTCATGATCTTGTGATACTGCCAAGTATGCCGTAACTATTTCTGGATGTGGCGTGGTTTTATAGCACGCTTCCAGCACATCCCTAGCTTTTTGCAGGTTACCCAATTTTTCGTGGGTTTTGGCTTTTAAAATGGCCGCGTGCATGTCTGTTGCCCGCCCTACCAACTTGAGGCCCTCCTTATATTCGCCCCGTTGATAGCATGACTCAGCAAGCATGAGGCAGGCTATATCTGCCACTCTTTCGTGTTTGTAGGGAAGAACAATACCTCGCTTAGCTGCTAGCTTTACTTCCACAAGCACTGTGCCCCAATCCCCCTCTATGCGGGCGATTTCCAATCTAAACATTGTAGCCCAAGGTGCCCGGTGGAACACATCACACAACCTCTTCAACACCCTAAGTCTGCAGTCTTTGCTTTGCTCGCTATTTAGCGACTCCACCAACCACAGCCCCAGTCTCTCGTCAGGCAAGCTACTACCCTTGAGAAGCAGCAATGGCTTTTCTGCCATTTCATACTGTCCAAGTCTAAACCACGCGCATGTTTCCAATATCGCAAGGGAATGACAATCAAGCGCACGAAGTTTTTCCACTGTATTCACAATTTGCGCATGGTTCATTACTCCGCCAAGGCTCAGCAGGGCATATCCCCTGCCCAGAGATTCATATTGCTTGGCAACAGACCTACATTTTATTTTATACACGAGCAGCGCGCAGGCCAGGCACAGTCGTAGCAAAGCAGCAAGTAGAAGCGCTAGAGCACACACCACAAAAACTATAAACACGGTGTTTGCCTCTATGACGTACCCAGCAATTTCCATTTTGAGCACGAGCTCTTCGTAATTCTGTATAGCCAATCCAGCCGCCAGGGACGCTACTATGCAAACCAACAAATAGGTGATCATATTCCCTCTGGATTACTGTTAACACGCTCTATTAGCCGATCGTATATCGTGGATAAGCTCCTCTCAACCTCTAATATGGATTCCAGATCTTTCGCCCAAGAATCTATACCGGGTACGGGGCTTAAAGAAGCGCCGTTGGCCACCTTTAAACAATCTTCCCAGGCGCCCTGGCGTGCCAGGTGCTCTAGGCGTTCGAATTCCCTCCATAGGGCTTCGTTGCGATTTTCTATTGATATCCATTTTGACAGGTGTTTGCCCACTGGGCCAACCACAGCCGCACGCAGCCTCTTGCGAAGATCGGACAGGTCTTCAATCAGGTCTCTGTATCCCTTCCTTGGATTAAACCCCTCAACAACTTTGAAGCTGTCGTCAATCTGCTGGTCACGCAATCCCGCAAGCATAGGTTTTACCGCGTAGACCGCATCATGAGACATTGCACCCAAGGCAAAGGCTCTGCGCAGATCTGCCACCATGAGCAAAAGTCTGGCCAGACACTCTGTACGCGCGCACCCATCTTTGTTTACTACAATGGTGCTCTTTCGGGGAACTATGCTTTTTAGCTGCTGCACCTTTGATGACAAGTCAGACAGTGCCGCGTCTGCGCGTGCATGGTCACCTGCAAGTTTTTCAATGTTAGCCGAGAAATCTAACAGCATTTCCCTACATTCCAAAACAAAATACGTAATTCCGCCCATACATAGAGACAGAATACAAAAAATTCCTATCCACCCACAATTTTCTGCCTTCATTTGCTTACTCATATCTAAGAATATCAACCGGGTTTTGGCGCGCAGCCACAATCGCTGGAGGTACAGCGGCCAATAGCGAAGCGCTAAGAGATAGCACCACAACCTTTGCAATATCTCCAAACATCATTTCTGGCGATATTCCCTCCAGACAGTACGCTATTGATTCAAAAAGTGTCCCGTTTCCAAAGGAGCTAAAAAAGTTGTTTATACTCTCAATGTTTGCGGAGAAAGCAACCCCTAAAATGCATCCGAAACTGGTTCCCAACATCCCTATAAAAGCACCGCACATGCAGAATATACGCATAATTGCGTATCTACTCACACCCATTGTGCGCATTATAGCGATGGCACCCTTTTTATCTCGCACGAGCACGGATATCCCTGAGATTATGTTAAAAGCCGCAACGATGACAATAAGAGCCAGGATAAAAAACATGGCGTCACGTTCCAATTCAAGCGCACGGAAGTATTGCCCCTGTTGCACCTTCCAATCTTCTACCCTGAGGCTGGTTCTCCTTGCAATGTCGATAAGGGCTTCGGAAGATTTTGTCACATCCTTGAGAAATACCTCTATGTACTTCACCCTACTTACATATCCAAAAAGTAACTGGGAATCCCGCAATGGGATATACGCAAAAGCGCTGTCATATTCGTACACTCCTACATCAAAAATACCAGTCACTCTGTAAGTCTTCGTGCGTGGTACGGAACCAAAAATCGTCGGGGAGGTTTCCGGAGAGATTATAGTGATTTCATCACCATAATCGGCACCAATGCTCTCTGCAAGCCTAAAACCTAAAACTATTCCTTCCTCAAGCACGTCTACATCACCCCTTGCGATATATCCACGTAACTTGCGGCGTATATCACTCATATACATGCCCCGCACTACCGCGCCCATAATGTTGTGTTCATATTTCAGCATGGCTTGTCCCTCAATAACAGGTGCAGCGGAAACCACGCCGGGCACATGGCCAATCTCGGCAATTATATTTGGATAATCTGGGCAATTGCAGTGGATTGTAATATGGCCGTTCATACCCAAAATGCTGGATAGCAGCTTCGCAGAAAAGCCATTCATCACTGACGTGACTGATATGAGTGTTGCCACTCCTATGCAAATACCCAAAATGGAAAGGACAGTCGCCGTAGAAAAGAGGAACCGTCCTCCGTTAGATTGTAAATACCTTCGAGCTAACAGCCACTCCAAGCCCATAACACCGCTGCTCACATGTAAGCCACATCTACAGCACGTATAGCACGCTTCCAGGGCAGTTACAATTCCTGCGGTATTGTATTCTGTAGTTGCTTGGAGATTGCGGCATGGAAAATTAAGATTGGCAACTGCAAGATGTCTGCGTATGCAAGTGCCGTCCAGCTGCACGTGTGTCAGTGAACTGTCACTTTATTAGTGCATGCAGCAACTAGACATCTGCGTAATACGGCGTACACTAGAAACGTTGAGCGATAAGGTGCTCAGTCGCGGTTCCGTGGGCGGTATAACAGTGAAGATCACCCCATCAAAGTTGAGAGATTTTTTCAATAGCCCAGAAACCTATGGGAGCGTGCTGCTCCACGGAAGTGATTACAGCAGGATGAATATGTATACACAGAAAATCCTGGATCACATTAACTGTAACAATGAATTTGTCATACACAAGATGGAGTTCCTCAAGGCCAACCGGGACCCGGAGCAGTTGCTTGTTAGTTTAATGACTGTTCCAATGTTCGGTCAAAAACCCCTGGTTCTTCTTACCGATGCGAAAGATATGCTATCCGCCGACTTAAAAACTGTTATGGAAGGCATGGATACGCAACACTGTTACGTGATGATACAAGCTCGCGAACTTTCGGGGGCTTCCACACTAAAGGGTTATTACAACAACCACAAAACGTTCGCTGCCGTGGGTTGCTATAAGGAGGAGGATGTGGGCTTCATAGTGGCTGACTTTCTCGAAAAGCATGGCATATCATACGGGCATAGCACGTTCAAACTGCTCTGCACCACGATAAAACATAGCGCTGCTTGTATACAACCTGAGCTGGAAAAGTTGTTGCTTTATCTAGGTGAAAAAAAATCTCTGTCGACAGAAGACGTACGAAAAAGCTTGTCTACTGATGTAGACCCCGTACTGGACGACCTTTGCGTGGCAATAGCGGATGGTACTTTGGCAGATGTTTTGAAATGTGCTGATACGTTAATGCGGAATAGAATCTCTCCAGTATTGGCTATAAGGTCCGGCATGAAGTACTTCATGCAACTTGAATATCTGCTAAGGGCAGCCCAGAATCAAGTAAGTATTGATAGCGCCCTGAAGGCGTTGCAGCCCCCAGTATTTTTTAGGCTCATACCTAAACTTAAGAGAAATGCTGAGTCAGTTTCCTACAAGACAGTACAAGTAATTTTGCGTAGGTTATTAGAGGCAGAAATGCAGTGTAAACTTTCTGATGCAACGCAGGAGGTTGTTTTTAAATACCTTATGTGCTCGCTGGCCGCATTTGTGAAACGTGCTGAGGGTAAGCCGTTGCATCAATACGGGTACCACAGCTTATGACAACCCACCATTTAGGTAGGCGCTTTCTATCTCTTCCGCCTCTACAGCCGCAGCTAGAATCGCGAGTTTGCCCACTGTCCGCCAAACGCGCCTTTTCTCCTCCGCTATGCCAGATCCCACATCAGCAAACCCACATCCGGGAGCGTTTAGATTCTCGAACTTGCTCCTAGTAGCGTTATATCTGCACAGGTAACACACGGGCTCCGCCCCTATACAATACAACAACGGCTCTGCCGCGTGGTTGCAAAACACCTCATTGGTGGGGACACCTTCTTGCAAAACTACACTCTCTACTGGGTTGTTTTCCTTAATCTTGCGCATTTTGTTGCGATTTTTTTTGTTCATGTTTAGCACGTCTTCCCCGCTGTACACCTCTATTACGCCCATGCCATAGGTTCCATTATCCGCTTTGATGAAAACATGTGGAGTACAGTTCAGTCCGTAAAAGCGAAATTTTTCTCCAATTTTGGATATCAGATCCTCAACTCCACTGGCAACGTTGTCAATGCCTTTCTTGCTGACAAAATCCACATCCTGGCAGTGCACAAAAAGCGTGCAGACCCCCCATTTATCTATTCCAAATTCCGTACAGAACTTTTCCGCCACTTCGCTGTATATGCTAAAGTATCTGGACTTACGCCTGTTAAACCAGCCCAAATGAGGCGGGGGTATCATGCGTTGCGCTATAATGCCATCAAGTACGCCCGGGATGCCACTGGTAAGATCGTTGTTTAGTATGATGAGGTCCGGCACAAATCCAGAGGTTGTGCTCACCTCGCCCCCACAATTTACTAGGGCTCTGACGTCTAGCGTAGCACCTGTGGATGACAGCACGCTCATATCTTCGGCGATGCCGCAGACACCTACCTCGAGCTGAAATCCAGATTCACCAAGCATGTCTCTAAGTGCTATAACGCTATCAACGTATTTCTTGTTCCTGGTGTGGCTTTCAACCACAATCAGCACCTTAGACCCAAGATACCGAGATAGGTATTCCAAAAATGCAGACTTCGCCCTCTGCCTTGCATCCACACCAAAGTTGTTGTACCCTGCCGGGAAGAAGTTAACATCAACCGGGGCTATCTTGTATCCTGAGCTGCGAACATCTACGGATGTGCTCAGAACCGCAGGGTATCTGGAGAACCAGTCGGCGAACCAGTCTTCAACCGCTGCTGCACGACGCTCAAGCACGTCCTCAAGCATCTTGACGCATGTCAAAATAGAACCTTAAAAACCCAAGAACTAGCTGGAATTATACCCGCCTTTATGCCCGTCAACTACCTAATTCTGCCGTGCGAGAACCTTAAAGCCGCCACAGAACACAGAATGTTGCTAATCGCATACCTAGCAGTTGTACAGGAAACACTGGTTATGCTATTTGCAGTCGAATCCGAAACCCGCACACCACAACAACCACGAGCAGGCTCTACCCGGCTGGTACGCATGGCTGCCCTATGTGCAATCAGCCCTGGTCCAGATCTAGAGCGCCCTACAGTAATTCTAGAGCGCAGACAGACATCTGCACACTCCCGTACAACATATAGACACGTCAAACATCGCTGAGCCTTACATGGAACAAACTCTGTTCGCGTTATTTTGCGCTCATCTTGCCCGTATAAAGTTGGCGTGGACGGCATATTTTGTTGCCCTCATGTTGTTTATCCACCATTTCATACCATTGGGCAGACCATCCGGTGGTTCTCGCCAGAGCAAAAAACGCAGTAAATATGTTCACTGGCACTCCAACCGCCCTTAGCACAATACCGGAGTAAAAGTCAACATTGGGGTACAGGGAGCGTGTGACGAAATATTCGTCTTCCAGAGCCGCCTTTTCCAGCGCAATTGCCACATCCAGCAGTGGGTCATCCGCGCCAAGCCCATTTAGCGTTTCTTTGCATATATCCCGGATGATACGGGCTCTTGGATCATAGTTCTTGTAGACTCTGTGGCCAAAGCCCATGAGTCTCACTCCGCTCTCTTTCCCTTTCACTTTCTCAATAAACTCACCAACTCGTGCGGGGCTACCAATTTCCTCAAGCATCTTCACAACTGCTTCATTCGCACCACCATGAGCCGGGCCCCATAAGGTTGCTACACCCGAACTTAAGCACGCAAAAAGGTTAGCTCCGGCAGAGCCGGTTGCTCTTACCGTAGCAGTAGAAGCATTCTGCTCGTGGTCTGCGTGCATTATGAAGATGGCTTCCAGCGCCTTGCAGATAATGCTTTTGCGCGTTTCGTGTAAGTCACCAAACATCATGTGCACGAAGTTCTGTACGTACCCCAGGTTTGGATCTGCCTCTGTGAGTGGCATGCCAGAGGTGTGCCTGTAAATGTTTGCAACGATACCCGGTACCTGTGATATGGCCACAATCGCGCTGCGAAGTGGATCTAAAGCATTGGCACCGTGATAGCGGGCGGCAAGAGCTGCAAAACTCGCAATTAGTATAGCCATGGGGTGAGCATCACGTGGTAACGCCCGAATTACGTCTACAACTTGCGCGTGTACATCGTACCCCCGGCTCACAGTGGCAACAAAGTCGGCAAGCTCACGCTCTTGCGGCATAGTCCCGTGTAACAGTAGGTAGGCAATGCTGCAAAATCCACCATCTGCCGTGGCAAGGTCAGCGACATCATACCCTCTGTAACGAAGCACACCCTCATCGCCATCTATGAATGTTATCTCGGATTTGCATGCAGCAGTAGACATGAATCCGGGATCGTAAGTAAGGATTTTGGAATCTCTGTAGAGGCCAGTTGTGTCAACAGCTAGTGTTCCATCGCTGCCACGCACAACAGGCAGGTTTATTTTGCAATCCCCACACTCTAAAACCGCTTTTTCTACCATACCATCCTCCAGACAACAAACTCACCAGACATTACTCCCACTCGATCGTTGCCGGGGGCTTCGAGGATATATCGTACACCACCCTATTCACCCCCTGTAGACTGCTTACAATAGCCCTACTAACTTTTTGTAAAACCGCAAGAAACTCCAACTTTCTCTCGTCAGCCTCACTGAAGGGAAAGCAGTCCGCGGTCATGCCATCACTCGAGGTTACTGCTCTGAGCGCACACACATACCCGTAGGTTCTACCATCACCCATGACACCAACGGTGCGCACGGGCACCAAAACTGCAAACGCCTGCCATATGTGGTCATACAACCCACTCTCACGTATTGTATCTATGTAAATGTTGTCTATTTCTCTCAGCAGTTCAACCCGCTCTGCTGTAACTTCTCCCATAATCCTGACTGCTAACCCCGGACCCGGAAACGGGTGCCTGCCAAGTATTGCGGATGGAAGGCCAAGCTCTTTGCCCAACAACCGCACCTCATCTTTAAACAGGCACCGAAGCGGTTCCACGAGCGACAAGTTCATAACTGCAGGAAGCCCACCGACATTGTGGTGCGATTTAATTTTTGCTCCGGATCCTCCTACGCCTGACTCTATAACGTCCGGATATATAGTTCCCTGCATAAGGAATTTTATATCACCCAAACCCCGAGCCTCTTGCTCAAAAACCTCGATGAATGTTTCGCCGATGATCTTACGCTTCACCTCCGGGTCTTGCGCGCCCGCAAGGCGCTGCATGAATAGGTCGCTTTTATCCAGAACATTCACGTGCATATTGAGCTTGTCCACAAAAAGGTCTCGCACTATACCAACCTCGCCCTTGCGTAGTAAGCCGGTATCAACAAACACGCAAACCAACCTTTCTCCTATTGCCTTGTGAACCAGCACTGATGCCACACTGGAATCAACTCCGCCACTGATAGCTGCTACCACGCGTCCGCCATCGGTAGCGGACTTTATATCCTCAATTTGGGTATGTAGGAATGACCTCATTGTCCAATCCCTGGTACAGCCTGCAATCTTTAAGAAGTTGTCCAACATCTCGCGTCCACCCGGAGTGTGAGCCACCTCTGGGTGAAACTGCATACCGTAAATCCTACGTTCATCGTTGCCCATAAGCGCTACAGCCCCAGTATCTGCGCTGCGCGCCACCACCCTAAAACCTTGCGGCACCTCACCAATTACACTATCAGAATGGCTCATCCACACATCCACCTTACTGCCTGCCAACCATACCCCTTCGGTGATAGACGAGGGCTCAATGACGTCTAGCTGAGTTCTGCCAAACTCCCTGGCCGCATCCTGTGCCACATCAACCCCAAAATAGTGCGCCAGCACCTGCAAACCGTAACATATACCCAGCACTGGCACGCCTGTTTGTAGGTTGAGATCCAACACGTCTGACACTGCCTTGGGAACACCGCGTGACCGCTGAACTGAATTTGGGCCCCCGGAAAGAATGAAGGCACCAATGTTGGTTTCACAACTGGCCATAGCCTGGAAGTTCGTGCTAGGAGGAAACACCTCACTATATACGCCTAGCTCCCTAACCCTTCTGGCTATTAGCTGGGTTACTTGGGAACCAAAGTCAACTATGGCAATGGTAGACATCTAACGTTCCTAATTGCGTGTTGTATAGTACCAGAAACCCGCGGTCCATGTATACTTGTCGAATACCGCATTGTAAAGTTTTATTAGGTGTTGACAAGTCGGATGAAGGCCCCGATACACATCTCAGGCACATCCACTCTGAAGGCGCAAATCCCGTGATACCGCACCTATAACCACACATGCTGCCCGCAGAAGTTATCAAGCCCAATACACCGATATTATCCTCGTAGTGTTGGTGCCTTTGGAAAGTTGCAGTTGGCACTTCGGCTACTACGAAAATTTCCTCGGTGTTTGGCGCCCTTTCTAGTCACAGTAGGCATGCAACTCACCGTGCAAACATGAGTTCAGATTATATTAAACCCAAGAAATTAATTTGCGTGAGGCCTCTGTGCACTGAGCGTACGTTTTGTGCAGAAGTTATAAATTTTTTAATAAATTTTGCATATCATTCTCGCCGATGGACAATGTTATGGTAATTTAGTATGAGCGCGGAGTCCCAGAACCAAAGTCGCACCGCTGTCACCGCTCAGAGGAGCCAACCGCAGCAGGCGCGCAACCAGAGCGCGGGTTCTAACAACGCCAAGAAGAACCGGGTGAACCAACAACAAGACTTCTCCCTATCAAGTGAAGAGATTGAGCACGTTATAAAGTGCATGGAGCAGGAGTACGGTAGCGCAATGAGTGATCGGATGCGGCAAACAATGAAGACGGAAATCTCCACTGCTGTGCCAGAACTGACCAAGGTGCTGGTACCAATAGTGGCGTCCGCAGCTCAAAACGGTGGCCGTGTCGGATCTCATGAAGAGTTGATAAAGACTTTCATGCAGATAATGATGCCACATATGCGCAGAATTATGAACGCTGCAACGGAGTACTAGGAACCGCCAGTAGATTGTTACGTACACCGCCTCACCCACAAACATTCGAACAGGGGTGAATAGCCGTCTGTACGCGGTTGTTGCGTGCACACGGCCGAATAACAACAGCGCCAGTACCACCATGCGCACACGAATTGGTGAGACACCCGCAGGGCTATTGCACTGCAACACTCTCCAGCAGAGAGTGCCGACATAAGCCAGACACACAATCCTCTTACTACGTGCTCTGCGGGTTTTCCCGGGACCTCGTCCAAGGGACGGGGTCCCAAGGACAGTGCTTTCTCTTACACCATCCCTTTGCCATACGAGTGGTCCCCGCACGCGGGATTGCCCGCTAGTGCCTGTTCCGGGCATAAGCAACCATGAATGGTAATCG
Source organism: Anaplasma ovis str. Haibei (assembly GCF_002214625.1). NCBI lineage: Bacteria > Pseudomonadati > Pseudomonadota > Alphaproteobacteria > Rickettsiales > Anaplasmataceae > Anaplasma > Anaplasma ovis. The sequence continues at coordinate 1,187,122 of NZ_CP015994.1, read as the reverse complement.
TCAGCCGTTTCACAGCGGGACAGCAGCCCAGTAATGGCCAGCGCACAACAATATGCATAAAAAGGTAGTGACGTCTTGTCACTGCGCAGCGCAACATCTCTCTACAAAAGCATGTCGGCACCTTGCACGCTTTGGGTGCAGTACGCCCCACTTTCAGTGACCAATTGAATTGACACTGGCATTGTGATACTGTAAACGATAGTCCTGCTTCTAGGGTTTCTGTCCGGGTTGTCATATGCCAGTTAGAGTATTAATGCCAGCACTCTCTCCAACCATGAAGAGTGGCATTGTGGCTAAGTGGCACAAAAAAGAGGGAGATTCCGTCAAGCCTGGCGATGTGATCGCAGACATAGAAACAGACAAGGCTGTGATGGAGTTCGAGTATGTGGACGAGCCTGGGGTTCTGTACAAGATTCTCACGCAGGAAGGCACGAGAGACGTGCCGGTAAATCAGGTTATAGCTGTAGTAAGAGTGGGGGATGAGGACGTAGAGTCCGTTGAGGCGCTGTGCAATGTTGCACACGGCACAGATGCAAAGGGCCCAGCAGCAGATACGAAGGCAGCCACCACTGCAGCACCACCGGCTAGTCCCCACGTAGCAGCCAGCACAGAAAAACCGGTGCAGCCTCAGCCTGAGCGTAAGCGGCCGGAGAGAGGAGTGGCGTACCCGATACCTGATTTTGTTGAGGAACGCAAAATTAAGGCAACACCGCTTGCCAAAAAGCTCGCTTCCAGGCTTTCGGTGGACATCACCAAAATCTCGGGCACTGGCCCGTACGGCAGGGTAGTCAAGGCTGATATTTTGGATGCAGCAGCTGGCGGCTTCCCCAGTACGACAGGTGCAGCAGGTGGCGATGTTGTGGAAGTCAGCAGCATGCGCAGGGTAATAGCCGACCGGCTATTGGAGTCAAAATTGACGGTGCCGCATTTTTACCTTGCGGTAGACTGCATGGTTGGAGAGCTCTTGAAACTGAGGGTTGAGATTAACGACAGTTGCGCTGATAGGGGCACTAAAATTACGGTCAACGATTTTGTGCTCAAAGCAGCAGCGCTGGCAATGCGGGAATTTCCCGAGATTAATTCCTCCTGGGAAGGCGACAGGATAAGGTACCATAGGAACATAAACATATCATTTGCGGTCTCAATAGATGGGGGGTTGATAACTCCGGTCGTTGAAAATGTCGATGTAAAGTCCCTATCAGAGATATCTGACATCACAAAGAGTCTAGCCACCAGGGCTAAGGAGAGGAAATTGCAGCCCCACGAATTTCAGGGAGGTGGGTTCACCGTATCTAATTTGGGAATGTTCGGGGTGCGTGAATTCTACGCAATCATAAACCCCCCGCAGTCTTGTATCATGGCCGTAGGTCAGTCAGAAAAGCGTGCGGTTGTCGTGGATGGGTGCGTTGTGCCCGCAGATGTTATGACGGTTACGTTGTCCGTGGACCATAGATCAGTAGATGGAGTGCTGGCAGCAAAGTTTTTGAACAGGTTCAAGTTTTACATAGAGAACCCGTTGCTGATGCTGGTATAGGCGCGGGGGTTTCTGTCCCCCCGGCGCTCTCCAACCAAGTGTCTGCCGTTTTGCGCATTGTTGCACATCCCGGCAGCAAGTTTGGCACAAGCCGTATCACGGGTATAAGGCGATTTTGGCATATACCAAAGACACAGGGTACATCCGGTATTCCCAGATTTAGTTTGAAATTGAGCATCCCCGTCGTATAATGGTGGATCACGCAGTTCGGTGCACTGCCATTGTGGCAGGTGTTGCTGCTCCGTGCGGTTTTGGTAGCACCATGAGTCTTAGCGAGCAGGTCAGACATATCCTCGGTTGTTATGATGGTGAAAACCCTGGGGTTCTTACAAACCTTGCCAGGATGCTGCTGCATGGAAGGCTTGCAAACACTGGTAGGTTGCTCATACTACCCGTAGATCAGGGGTTTGAGCATGGCCCTGTTAGGAGTTTTGAGGCCAATCCCGACGCGTGTGATCCGCATTATCATTTCAGGCTCGCCCTCAATTGCGGGTTTAGCGCATACGCGGCTCCCTTGGGGATGCTGGAGTGCGGGGCCTGCGCGCATGCGGGCGCACTTCCTTTAATACTCAAGCTCAATGGCTCTACCGCATTATCTCCTAAAGGGTCGCCGCCAAACCAAGCGGTCACGGCTTCGGTGAAAGATGCCTTGCGTTTAGGGTGTGTCGCTGTAGGACTCACCATCTATCCCGGGTCAGAGTCATTCCTGTCTATGGTGAGTGAGGCCAGGGAGTTGATCAGAGAAGCCAAATCTTGCGGGCTCGCGGTGGTAGTGTGGTCATATCCACGTGGTGGAGACCTATCTAAGAAGGGTGAGACTGCTATAGATGTGGTGTCATATGCTGCGCACATCGCGGCATCTATAGGAGCGAACATTATCAAGGTGAAGCTACCTACAAATCACATTGAGCGTGATAGCATAAACTGTGACATACTGTCGCTTGCGCAGAGAGTTGCTTATGTCAAGAGGGCTTGCTTCGCTGGTAGGAGAATGGTAGTATTCTCGGGTGGCAGCGCGAAGAGCGATGACGAGTTGCTTAAGGAAGTCGAGGCCGTTAGGGCCGGAGGCGGAGACGGCTCCATAATAGGCAGGAACTCTTTTCAAAGAACAGAAAGAGACGCTGCGGCGTTGATGCGTAGCATTGTGGAGATTTACAGCTAGGTGGCTGGGTGGCAGAGTGGTTTATGCAGAGGACTGCAAATCCTTTTATATCGGTTCGATTCCGGTCCCGGCCTCGCTTTGGGCATATGTGGGCACTGAGCAGGTGGCAGTGAGCGCAATTACGAGTATTTTGCCAGTGTTCTCTATTAGCTAATGAGACGTGTCACGTGCGTTGACGCGTTATCAGTTCCAACTTATCTGTTAAATTTTCAGGGTTGCGCTTGCACAGGGTGTAACTTTTTGTGGGGGTAACGCTCCGCAACGCCTAGTTAACCAGGGCAGCATCTCCTTGCACAAACAAGCCCTGTTCCTCCATGTAGCCAAAAACTTTCCGCGCTATCTTGACAGAATTGCTTGCGCTACTGGATTCAGTAAACGCGGCTATTGCGTATTTGGGGGATGAATATGGCGCATACCCCACGAATATACCATTATTGCTGCGACGCCCTCCCACACCAAAAACTTGGACAGTACCGGTTTTTCCTGCAACCTTCACAGATGTGGGCAGGGCATTACGCGCAAAATGCTTAAACGCCGTACCCCCAGGGGTGTTTACCACCTTAAACATGGCATGGCGCACGCACTCCATATGAGCAAAATCCGCTTCCAGAGGGGAAAACTGAGCAGGAGTCTGCCCATCCATGTGCAATCTTGGTAGCACTCTCATCCCACTTGCCACTCTAGCCACAAATACAGCAAGCTGCATGGGAGTTGCCAGTAGATAGCCATGTCCGATTGTGACGTTGAGTGTGTCTCCTAATCTCCAACCATCGAGATTTTCTGCGCGCCACACCTGGTTTGGCAATATCCCCACAGCTTCTCCGGGTAGATTGGTATTGCACTGTTCCGAAAATCCAAACTCTTGAGCTACGCCGACAATTTCATCTATATCAACCAGGCGTCCAACGTTGTAGAAATAGCAGTTACAAGAACACGTAATGGCTTGCTCCAAATTTATTAATCCGTGCCCCTTTCTGTTCCAGCAACGGAATTTCCTATCTCCCACTAGTACGCTACCCGAACATAAAAACTGCTGGTCCATGTCTATAGCGCCACTACGTAGGGCAGCCAACGCGGCAATTATCTTAAAGGTAGAGGCGGGCTCGGTCTGTAGAGCAACGGCACGGTTAATCAGTGGCAGCTCGGTGGAATCGTTCATTGACTCCCAAGCATGACGGGACAACCCGTTGACGAAGAGGTTATTGTCGTACGATGGAGAGCTACATAATGCAAGTATATCACCGCTTGGTATATCCAGCACCACAACCGCCCCTCTGCTGCTCTCCATTATTTCAAAAGCGGCTTGTTGTAACGGCGCATCCACGGTAAGAATTACATCACTCCCGGGTAGGCAGCGCAGCAGCATCAATTCTTTCACCTTCCTACTTCGGGCATCAATTTCGTGTTCTGCAACTCCCGGAGTGCCCTTTAGGATGCTATCGTATACGTATTCCGCCCCAGTTACTCCTTCGCGTCTTGCTGTAGACAATTCGCTACTTTTGCCCGACCACGGTCTTGTATACCCTATGAGGTGAGCACAGCTTGCACCAAATGGGTAATGCCGCCTATAGAACGGTGATATATAAATGTTCGGCAACTTGTATATATTGAACTCGATATCTGAAAGCTGCTTCCAGCTTATGTCGTCATACAGCTCAACGGTCGCAAACTTTTTTGACTTTATGCGCTCAATAGCACCCTCTAATATCGGCTGTTTGGTAACTTGCACTAACGTATCGAGCAGCTCATCAATATTCTTTACGTGCCGCAGAACACAAAAAACCCTGTACGCCGGCCTGCACGTTGCGAGCTCTATGCCTGTTCTATCCAGGATCTTACCGCGTATGGGTGGAATCAGTGATTTTCTTATCCTGTTGTTGTCAGACAGCATACTATACTTCTTCCCGCATCGTACCTGAAGGTGGTACACTCTGAATGTTAGAACAGACACCGCTAACGCCTGCAGCGCGGCCAGTAGTACGATCCTACGGCTGTAAATTTTTTTTACGTTCCAGTCCTGTGATGCGCTCAGTAGAGCCCATATCCTATGCAGGGTTCTCTTCATTTTTACGCGTTAGAACCCCCCCCTTTGTGCTGCTCACAAAGGGAATGGTGGATATGAAAATGGACGAATATGTGCCCACAATAACACCGCAAAATACTATCACGCCCAAATCGCGTACAGCGCCTTCGCATAACAGTATCAAGGGCACTGCGGCAAGTAGTGTGGTACCGGATGTGAGTAAGGTCCTGGACAGCGTGGAGTTTATTCCCGCATTGATCATACCACCTATGTCCTTGCCACACATACTGCCACTACCCGCAAGTTCTCTAATTCTATCGTATATAACGACAGAATCATTGACTGAGTAGCCAATAATCATCAAAACTCCTGCTGTTGCTGGAAGACCAAACTCGATGCCAGTGGCGCTTACCATGCCCATTGTTATTGCGACATCATGCACCAACGCCAGAACTCCTCCAACCGCAAATTGCCACTTAAATCTGCAGCACAGATATAAAAACATCCCAACCAATGAGCACAGCACGGCTATCACCCCCCTTATCACCTGGGCAACACCAACCTGTGCACCTACGTAGTCTAGCTGCTTGTATGTTATGGCACCAATGCTGCTTAGGGCATTTTTTATGTGTTGTAATTCACCAGAACCGCTAGGGCCAGTAGCGCCACGGAAGACAACCATAAATTCTTGGCCGCCATCTCCAAAACCCTGCACTGAAAGCCCGCTAAGCCCTGCGTCGGACAGTGCAGCACGTACCTGCTCTACAGTAGAACGCCCACCATCGAGGGAAAAATTAGCGACCATGCCGCCAGTGAAGTCAGTCCCCAACGTTACGCCCTTGAGTGCGATAAGCAACACCGAACACAGCAGCAATACGAAGCTTCCGAGTAGAGCAAGCTTTCTATACCCTACGAAATCAAAGTTGACGCCGTCAGGAACAATACGCAAGACCATAGCCAATGTAGGAATGCTCAAGTGACCAAGTCTATGCCATTCCAGCTGTAGGTTCAAGGGAAATAGTTGTAAGACTAAACCAAGTTGCTCTTGCAAAATATCGACAGTACCAATATACAGTACGTACAAACGCTGTTCTACCGGGCCTGTGTGCACACCAAAAGCATAGCGTCGAAAATGCGAAGCTTGGTAGGCTACACCGGAGAGCTAGTAGTCTTGCTGTTGCGCAAGATCCGGCTCCATAGGATACTACATCACAGATACAGATCTCCCTTGGGGGAGATTGATCTTATAGTGCAAAACGGGCAGGAGCTTTGCTTCATTGAGGTAAAAACCAGCATGACCTCACACTTTCATGAGGTGCCAATCACAGAAAAGCAGCGTCAGTCCATCATAAGAACAGCGCAATATTTTCTCTCGCGCAACCCACAGTTCGGCGAGCATCAAATCAGCTTTGAGGTTTATTGCGTTTCTCCCAAAAGCGGGGTGACTCGCTTCGTAAACACATGGTAAGTAGAAGAGCGCCGAAGGCTACACGCAACTTTTGACTAGCAGCGCAGAAAACCGATGCAACACTTGCAACAGCCCATCGATCAACTTTTCTATCATGTCATCTGTGTGAAACGGAGTGGGAGTAATTCTAAGCCGCTCCGTACCGTGTGGCACGGTTGGATAGTTGATCGATTGAATGTAGATTCCGTGGTCACGCAGCAGTGCCCCGGAGATTTCTCTACAGATTTCCGCATCACCAACTATGACTGGTATTATGTGGGTTTCGGTCATAACAAACTCTATGCCCGCGTTCAGCATGGCATTTTTGACCTTCTGCACAACTTGTCTATGCCTTTCCCGTTCCACGTTGCTAACCTTCAGATGCTCAACGCTAGCCCTAGCAGACGCGGCAATCAACGGAGAAATCGCGGTCGTGAAGATAAAGCCCGGAGCAAAACTCCTCACCACATCTACCAACCCCTTTGAGGCCGCTATGTACCCACCCATGACTCCAAAAGCCTTGGACAAGGTGCCTTGAATTACTGAGATCCTATCAGCCAAACCCTCACGTTCTGATATTCCGCCACCACGGGCCCCGTACATGCCAACTGCATGCACCTCATCCAAATATGTGATCGCGTTGTATTTATCAGCTAGGTCGCAAATTTCCCGGATTGGAGCAATGTCCCCATCCATGGAGTACAGAGACTCAAACAATATGATTTTAGGACCGGGACCTGCTGCCTCCAACAGGCTTTCAAGATGTTCTACGTCGTTATGTCTGAATATGTACCTCTCCCTGTTGCTTGACCGAATACCCTCAATCATGGAGGAGTGATTTTTTTCATCTGAAAACACAACTATGTCTGGAATCATAGATAAAATTGTGCTGATGCTGGCCTGATTGGCGACATATCCACAAACGAATGCGAGAGCGGCGGGCTTGTTGTGCAGATCCGCCAGAGAGCGCTCCAGTTCTATAACCTCTTTTGTAGTGCCAGAAATGTTCCTGGTCCCACCAGCCCCAACATTGACACTCACATCACGCGCAGCAGATAGCACGTGTTCGTTCTGACTCATACCTAAATAGTCATTGCTGCACCAAAGCGTTACAACTTTCTCTGTCTGGCACTCAATGGCGTATGGGAACTTCCCTGGAATACGACGAAACCCGGTAAACTCCCTGTATCTACCTTCTTCCTTGATAGCTTGTATTTTCTCAAGAAATACCTTCTCGTAATCCATCATAGGAAACAACCCGCATTTTGCCACAGCATAACACTAAGCACTGTTTTTTACCACAAACACCACAATTTTCTACTGTGTGAAAGCCACAACGTAATGCAACATGCCCAAGTGCGGCGAAACCCTGTGTTGACACCTTAATACCAGTCGCGTGGCTACAACCTAGATAGGATCTAATTTTGTGCAACCACCTTTATGCGCCGTTTTTTACCGCAGAACACAGTTATGTAGCCGCCATTGCGCGCGAAGTCCGCTTGCGTCAGCGCATGGTCAGCATCTTCAACTACCATTCCGTTGATTTTGCATCCTCTGCCCTTTATGAGCCTCTTTCCCGCACTAATGCTGTCTTCCAGCCCCGTAAGTTGTAGGAGCTTGGCCACCGATATGCCTTGGGCTATAAGGCTCTTTTGTAGGGGAAAGCTCGGCAGCCCAGCGTCATCATTGTGCTCAAAAACCTGTAGAGCTGCATTCGCGGCCGCAAGTGCAGCGGATTTACCATGACATATGGCAGTAGCTTCAGTAGCGAGAACCTTTTTCGCCTCGTTTATTGCTTCGCCCTGAAGGTTTTCCAACTCGGCAATTTCATCCACAGACAGCTCAGTAAAAAGCCGTAGCAGGTGGCCAACTTCTGCATCTGGAACATTGCGAAAGTACTGCCAGTAATTTTCGGAGCTGAACATTTCAGCATCAAGCCACACGGCCCCATCGGCGGTTTTACCCATCTTTTCCCCAGTGCTTGTGAGCAAGAGATGCGTTGTCAAACCATAGAGTTGCGGCAACCCAAGCTTGCGCCCCAAGTCTATGCCATTTACTATGTTACCCCACTGGTCGGCGCCACCTATTTGCAGTACGCATTTGTGCCTTCTATTCAGTTCTACAAAGTCGTACGATTGCAATAGAACATAGCTAAACTCCAGAAAGCTCAGGTTCTGGTCCCGATCTAGGCGGCTACGCACGCTATCTAGGCCTAACATGGCGTTGACGGAGAATTTGCTACCAACCTCCCGCAAAAACTCAAGGTATCGCACTTCCTCAAGCCATTCAGCATTGTCTGCCACAATAACGCTGTTACCCTGGTGCAGAAATTTGTTGATCGTGGCTAGGATTCCAGCTTTATTAGCCGCAATTTCCGCTGCGGAAAGCATTGCCCTGGTTTTATCCCTACCGGAAGGGTCACCAATCTTGGTGGTACCTCCCCCCAAGAGCACGACTATCTTGTGGCCAAACTTCTGCAAATACCGCATCACCATGATCTGCATTAGACTCCCTATATGCAGACTACGCGCGGTGCAGTCGAACCCTATGTACGCGGTTATTGGCTGCAATGCCATGAGCTTATCGAGTGCGGCAGCATCAGTGCACTGGTGTAAGTACCCCCTAGCTTGCAGAACGCGCAAAAATTCGGATTTGAACTCCATGAGCCCCTGTTCACCTTAACAACACCAAGAAGCCAGTGGTCCCGGCGCGGATCGAACGCGCGGCACGGTGATTAAAAGCCACCTGCTCTACCACTGAGCTACAGGACCCAAGCACACTTAGAGTCAGCACACCCACGTCACGATGGTAACGCTTTTGCCTGCAGAAGTCAAAAGTCTTAAATGGCCCCCCTGAACGCACATTTCACAACACACTGTTTTTTTTTTTTTTTTTTGCGCCAGCAACAAGTGATGCTACAAATTAGTCTTTCTCAATGCATTAAGGAGTGGTGTTGTGTTTGCAAGTGCAGAAGATTTAATGGATTATGCGGTAAAACATTCGATCAAATTTGTAGACTGGAGGTTTACTGACCTTCTCGGAAGGTGGCACCATATAACATACAGTGTCGCCTCCCTAGACCCTGAGTCTTTTTCCTACGGAATCGCGTTTGATGGTTCTTCTATTCATGGATGGAGGCCTATAGGGGAGTCCGATATGTTGTTGGTTCCAGATGTGAGCACCGCGTTTGTTGAGCCATTTGCCCCACAGCCGTCTTTGGCGGTAATTTGTGACGTTGTAGACCCGCATGGACACCGCTGCTATGCGCTTGATCCGCGCTACACTGCACGTAAAGCACACGAGTATATGCTCTCATCTAAAATCGCGGACAAGTGTTTCTTTGGTCCCGAGCTGGAGTTTTTTGTGTTCGAGCGCGTACGCTTTAGTACAGATCCGTACAACACGCATTTTGAGTTGGTTTGTGGGGAAGGTGGAGGATTTAATAGGGAGCTGTGCCCCTCAGACCGCGGGTACCGTATACAAGCAAAAGATGGATACCTGAGGCTGGCGCCCGTTGATTCCCTGCAAGATATGCGTTCAGAAATGCTCGTCATGTTGTCTGAAGTCGGGGTGACGCCGTTGCTTCACTACCACGAAGTTGCGGCATCACAGTGTGAAATTGGGTTCAAATACGCTGAGCTGGTTACAAGCGCAGACAACGTGCAAAAGTGTAAGTACGTGCTCCGAAACGTGGCACATTCTTATGGAAAGAGCGTAACCTTTATGCCGAAGCCCGTGCATGGAGATAATGGTAATGGTATGCACTGTCACCAATCCCTGTGGAAGGGTGGGCACAACATATTCTCCGGCGGTGACTCGGGGCTGTCTGAGTTGTGTTTGCACTACATAGGCGGTATAATAAAGCATGGTAGGGCGCTAAGCGCATTTGCAAATCCATCAACCAACAGCTACAAGCGGTTGTTGCCAGGGTTCGAGGCTCCTACATGGCTCGTATATTCCCACGAAAATAGGTCCGCGGCTATCCGTATACCATGTACACCTAAAGGTAGTCCTGCAGCTGCTAGGATAGAAGCGAGGTTTCCAGATCCTCTCGCGAACCCATATCTGTGTTTTGCAGCGCAGTTAATGGCGGGGTTGGATGGTATTAAGAACAGAATTCATCCTCAGGAAGTTGGCAATAGATGCTTGTACAGTATGGACAAGTCAGAGACACGCGATTTCCTGCCGGTACCCGTTTCCTTGGAAGAGGCAGTGGAATCTTTAGATGGAGACCGGGATTTCCTACTGCAGGGCGATGTCTTCACTAATGAACAGATAGAGTCCTACATCCAACTCAAGAAATTGGAGATCGACAGTTTACAATCATATCCACATCCAGTAGAGTTCAGTAACTACTACAGCCTATAGGAAGTGAGGTTGTGCTCAGTGTACCAGTAGGAACCGTCCAACCCTATTTTTGCAGTTTCTTTCTGTCAACGGTTTTGGGGTTTACGATAGCGCCCCACATCATGGCTGCACTGAGAAATATTCAAAAGGGAAGGCATCCGATCCGCGGCTGCCTTCCCGTAGCGCACGTTGCCCAGAAAAGAGGTGTGCCGTCCATGGGCGGCAGCATAGTGCTCCTGCCATGCATACTATCCACGGCGATATTCGGTGATCTACACAATCGGGACATATGGGTTATACTGGCAACCTTGGTTTCTTTTGCGATACTTGGAGGAGTGGATGACTATTTGAAATTTACCCGACAGAACCCGAAAGGTATTAGCCTGGGAGCAAAGTTATTTGCTCAATTACTGATAACATCTGCAGCGTTGATCTTTCTCTCGCATGTTTCCGATAACTTTACTAGCACACACATATTCTCCAAGGGGTTGATAGATCTGGGATGGGCGTATATGCCCTTTGCATACATCGTTGTGGTTGGGTCATCAAATTCCGTAAACCTAACAGACGGGCTCGACGGGCTTGCAACCCTGCCGATTATTGTTTCCGCAGCAATTCTGGGAATCATAGGCCACTTATCGCTACAACTTGGCACAGAGGCCGTAGACACGGCTAGTGCGAATATACCGATATTTTGTTCTGCGCTTGCAGGAAGTGCACTAAGCTTTTTATGGTTCAACGCACATCCAGCTAAGATATTTATGGGAGACCTGGGTAGTCTGTCTATTGGAGCATCGCTAGGACTGATGAGTGTAATGCTAAAGTGTGAACTAATCTACGCAATTTCGGGTTCTATATTTGTCGCAGAAGCGCTTTCCAGCATGGCACAAGTAGCTTACTGTAAGCTTACAAAGGGGCGCAAAATTTTTCTAGTGGCGCCTATACATCATCACTTCGAAAAGGCGGGCATGAAAGAGGCTACTATAGTGACTAGAGCGTGGGTTATTGCTATGGTCTCATTTGTAGTATCCCTTGCAGTAATTATTTACATTTATCGTTAGCGGGAAAGTATGTCAGATGCGTTTAACAGGGCGTTGGTTGACCTTAGAAGCCTGGTGTCAGAAGACCTAGAAGCAATGGAGCAGCTCATAGTAGACACAAGCAATAGCGATATCTCATACATCGCCGACATAGTCGGCCATCTTATGCTTTCTGGGGGCAAGCGCATAAGGCCAATTTTACTGCTTGCTGTATGTAAGATGCTGGCACTAGAAGATGAGCGTAGAATCCGCATCGCAGCCGCAATAGAATTTATACACAGTGCGACCTTATTGCATGACGATGTTGTAGACCAAAGTGAACTACGTCGGGGTGTAAAAACATCAAACAGCCTGTGGGGGAACAAGGCCAGCATTTTGGTGGGAGATTTCCTATTGGCCGCTGCTTTTCAGTGGATAGTATCATGTGGTGATTTTGAGCTTCTCACCGTGCTCTCCGGAGCATCTCGCACAATAGTTACTGGGGAGATACAACAAATGGTGTATAGCAAAAATTTGGATATCACGCGTGAGAAATACCTAGAAATAATATCTGCAAAAACTGCCGCTTTGTTCTCCGCAACCTGCGAATCTGCTGGCGTTTTGTCTGCAAGCCCACATGACAAGCGGGAAGCGTTGAGGAATTTTGGGCATAATTTCGGTATAACGTTTCAGATAGTGGACGACTTGCTCGATTACACGGCACAGCACGAGCAGTGGGGGAAGGCGCACAGTCAGGATCTTAGCAACGGCCAGGTTACCCTGCCACTTATCATGGCGTACGAGGAGGCGGATTCCACCGGGAAAGAGATATTAAGGGGCGCCCTAGCTGGCAGGCCTCCAGATATTGAGGCTGCGCATTCTTACATCACATCTCTAAACATCGTACAGAAAGCGGCAAAATTTGCCACGGAATATGTAGATGCATCTCATAAATTTTTGGAGCCATTTCCCGATTCACAATGTAAATCCAAGCTTAGCGCGCTACTGCATAGTGCGCTGCAAAGGCGATTTTAGCGGGAAGGTCTGTACCTGAAAGCGCTGAGCAGCAGTAGCCCATGCAACCATGCATCAGACCACAGACCACCCGCGCCGCACATCACGTGTTACGGCTTCAACGCTGGTAATTTTCTCCCCAGAAGGTGTGCACTCAGCAGCATGCAAAGGCCCGCCAGTAGCAGCTGGCGCTGCCTGCACACTTGGAGCATTTCTGAGCGCATTCTCCCCGCATTGTATCATGCTAAGTATATAGTTCGCAGAGCTGCGCTCAAGTTCCAGCATCCTGCGCTCAATCTCCGCCTTTTCCAGTGCACAGTAAGTACATAAGGCCGCGCATATCAAGACTGCGGCCCACACAACACCAAACATCTGCCACATCTTGGCATGTAGTGGGGCCTTGCTGCTGCAGGCAATCACCGGAAGCACGCATATCAATATTACGCTTCCCACACTGGGGAAAAAGTAGCAGAATGCTCTGAATATTCTGTGCTCACGAGCATATATGTGTTTCGCCTCCAAAAAACCGCTACATACTTCTGTGTGCTCAAGGAAAAATCTTGACGATAGCTTGCACATTGAACACACCATAGCAAAAAAACTGTTCACTACCATGGTGTATGTATCGTATGCCCACTCGTTAGCATCATTTCCCGCTTCGTCGGTGCGGAGCAGCCTTCGCGTGTAGTCTGCACATATACTAACTCGCCTCACATAAGCATTATCACTAAGAACGTATTCCACTAATTCACTAGCCACCGCTCTCGCACCAATGCGGTTGCGTTCGTTCTCACGAAAGCTAAAAAGGTCGCTCAGATGGCCGCGTATTACGTCATCCAAGAGGCAAGATTCCATATCTGACTCAGTACGTATGCGATTTAGCCTCTGCCTGCAGTAGACAAAAAACTCCTTAATTGGCGCAAATTCCTCGTGCCTTGACAGCGCGTTGTTACAGCGGATTCTGGCATCCTGAGCACACAACATGTAAAATGTATTGCAAAATCTTGTGTTGAAAGTTCTCGCCCTTTCAGCAATGCCATCCGCATTTTCCACGCGGCTCCGTATAATTCTGGCCACCTCATGTAGGTCTATGTCGCGGGAACCAACATTGCCTTGTAACCAGCCAAGGCTATTTCTTAGCTCTGCGTTTGACTGCATAAACGCGAGTTTGGATCTCTCGCAATCCTCACTCAGAGAGTGAAAAAGCGCATAGTAGGGTATCCCAGTAAGAAACTCCTGCAGAAAAGCAGGGTCTCTCGATGTACTGATGCGATCAAGGTATAGGAGTGCGTATCTTACCGCACTTTCGGAACAGTATACTGAGCTCAGCGCATAAAGTAGTGGACCATTGCCTTCTTGGTCCTTTAGTGCCTCGAAAAAAGAGCCACTTGTATGCTCCGTGCGGAAGCGCCTGGCTTCCCGTGCAACCAATGGGCGTACGATCTGCGCCATAAACTCTCCTTCGTACTTGCCGCCACACAAAGACAAGGCGTAGTGAATTGCCCGCGCACCGCGGGCGTCCAGCGCATATCTTGAGAATCCTATCAAAAACTTCTTTACAAGTTCGAACATGAGATTCTGCCTGTCTTCCGCATTACCTGGCATTAGGTATTGCAGACACAACATGTAAGTGAAACTTCTATGAACCTCCGTAGAGCCATCACCGCGCCTGCATACACATATGTGTTCCTGTTGCAAAAATCGCTCGACACTACTAACAAACACTGCATGCGTCACTCTTCCCCTTTGCATAGATGCCAAGCGCGCTTGCTCTATTTTGTCTGCCATTATTCCAACGCATTCAATAATTGCAGGAATGCGACGATCTCTCCTCGATACCAGATCATCAGCACCAGCAGATACACTTCTTGAAGGTAAATTCCGCGTTGGTCGGCATGCCCGTGCACCGATGGGACCAGCAGCACTATCTGGCCTTGACGCTCCATATCGACCACCAGTTATTGCTGAGCGGAACATTTCCCACAAGTTGCTCAACGTCCCATTTTCCTGCGGGCTGGGCAGCATGGCATCCATCAGTATGGCAAGCGGGCTGTCGCTACCATTGCGCGATAATATCTCCTCCACAGACATGTCTGCCAATGTATATGCAAAAGCGTGCGCATGCCAGCCTAGGTCTTCAGCGTTCAACATTAAAGGGCTCACAATTGTGCTAACAGTCACCCAATGTGCTAACACACGGGGCACGGGCAGGAGTATACTACGCCGGACGTCCTGCTCACCAATGAAATATTCCTAGAGCGCACGAAAACCCCTATAACCCACACAAAGGCATGTGTACCATCAGTAGGCAAGCCGCATGAATTTCACTACGTATGGGTCCGTGCTGTTTTTTATGTCATTCACCCCCTCGCATGCAATAATCTTGCCGTCTTTTAGTACCGCAATCTTATCCGCTATCCTGAGGGCGCTATCAATATCGTGCGTTATCGTGATGACAGTAAGCTTGAGCTCTGCGTGGCACTGCACGATGATATCACTCACCACATCAGACATTATAGGGTCAAGCCCAGAAGTCGGTTCGTCTAAAATTAGGATCTTTGGCCTACCGATTATCGCACGAGCGAGCGCAACCCTCTTTTTCATCCCCCCAGAAAGTGCCACAGGATAGACATCCATGACGCTAGAGTCCAAACCTACCATTTCCAGCCCACACTGTGCCAGCTCTTTGGCTTGGCTTGTACTAATCCCCAACCTTCTACGAAAATTAAAAACTACATTTTCCCATACAGTAAGGCTATCAAACAATGCACAATTTTGGAATAGGACGCTAAACTTCTTCGTGTTCTGCTGATGATGCGACACATCCACTCCGTCTATTGTCACACTACCGGAAGTCGGTGTGATGAGCCCCAGCACTATTTTGGTCAGCACCGACTTTCCGCTACCAGACTCCCCCAAAATTACCAGGGATTCCCCCCACGGGATGTCTAGGTTGACACCTTGGAGCACCTTTTTATCGCGGAAGGTCATGTGCAAATCAGATATGGATACAGCATACATGGCGCTACGCGTAAAAAACCGTAATCACATAGTTAAGTAGTACAATGAGCATGGAGGATGCAACAACTGTGTTGGTAGTTGCAGCGCCAACTCCTCTTGCTCCCCCGCTGCAATAGTACCCGCTATAGCACCCCACCATTGAAACTACAAACCCAAAAGACACTGCCTTGACCAAACCTTCGGTCACATCCTTGAGGCGCAAGAACTCAGCTACACCCCCTATATACTCATTTGGATCATAACCCAACCCCAACGTACCAACAGCATACCCACCAAATATACCCAAAAAATCTGTGTATATGATAAGCACAGGCATCGCAATCATGAGGGCAATAACCCGGGGCGCCACCAGATACTGGAAGGGATTAGCCTCAAGAGTGTCTAGAGCATCAATCTGTTCTGTAATTCGCATCGTTCCTATTTCTGCAGCAACCGCGGCACCGACTCTTCCTGCAACGATCAGTCCTATCAAAACCGGACCGAGTTCCCGCACTATAGCAACAGTTACTATACCAGCCATGAAGTGCGCTGCGACTTTACCGCCCCCCACTAGAGTATCTTGCAACACCAGTGCGCCCCCAGTAAACAGCGCGGTCATCCCAACAATGGGAAGAGAAAAGAACCACATCTCAAAAAACTGCCTTGCTGTTATCAGGAAGTAATAAGGGGGAAGGATGCCAAGTGCCACGGACTTCACACAGAAAATTGACATCCTGCCCACTGGCACAACTAACCCTATAAAATACCTGCCAACAGCAGCGAAAATTGTCGCAACAGCGTTCAACCCCACCTCACAATCTTCTAAAATGACTTCAAGGTCTGCACCACTTTACACATGTTAGCAGATTTAAAAAGTGATGTGCCAACCACTACTACATCAGCACCCGCATTAACAATAGATCCGACATTTTCCGTGGTGACGCCCCCATCCACCGATATTTTGGTTTGCAAGGAGTACTTTTCCACCATTGTGCGGATTTTTTCTATCTTGCGCAGCTGTGATGTAAGAAATTCTTGGCCCCCAAACCCCGGATCTACAGACATCACAAGCACAAGATCCAGTTCATGTATTACATATTCCAGTGCGCTATGGTGAGTTTTAGGTACCAGAGAAACCCCAACTTTTTTCCCGTGGGATTTTACCTCTCTCACAAACCTGTAAAGATGCACGTCTGACTCCGCATGCACAGTAATGATATCAGCTCCAGCATCTATTACGCTCCGTAAGTGAGAGGCTGGGGCCTTAACCATTAAGTGCACATCCAACACCAAGCGGGTACACTTTTTAATGCCAGCAATAACCACGGGACCCACCGTTATGCTGGGCACAAAGCACCCATCCATGACGTCAACATGCAGCCAGTCAGCCCCGGCAGCCTCTACTGCACCAACTGACGCGCTCAGGTTTGCAAAATCTGCAGATAGCATAGAAGCGGAAACAACCACGCCCTTAGTGGCTTTGGGCCCACCATTGTCAGGAGCCTTTAAAAAATCCTCTTTCTTAGCCAACAAGACAACAAACCAACAAATACGGCTCTCGCGCATTATAGCTTTTAGATCCTGTCTTTCAAGATGTAACCCTATCACACAGAACTAGTTGCGCAGTTCGGCTAACAATTAACACCATCCCATAACCTGAGCAGATGTCGACAGGGCGCCGCTTCTATACTGACTCCAATTTTTCCATGCTACCCCAACTGCTACCAACCCCGATATCAACCCTGAGTGGCACGGAAAAACTTGCGACACCCTCCATCACTTCTTTCATCAACTTTGCAACCCTATCCACATGGCTTTCGGGTACCTCAACCAGGAGCTCATCGTGTACTTGCAGGATTATTGCGCCAACCTCGAGTTTATTCCGCAAATTTATCATCGCTCTTTTAACAACATCTGCAGCGGTACCTTGTATTGGAGCATTAATTGCAGCACGCTCTGCAAAACCTCTGACTGCGTGTTGTGCACTGTTTATACCGGAAATGTAACACTTCCTACCAAAGGCTGTTCTAGTATATCCATACTTCCTTGCATAGGCTTTGATCGCCTCCATATAGTTTTTGATCTCGGGATAAGAGCGAAAATACTGTTCCACATACTGGCTAGCTTCCTGCCTGGTAATGCCGACGTTCTTTGCCAACCCAAACGGACTCATACCGTATATGATTCCAAAATTTATAGATTTTGCTCTTCTCCTGAGTTCCGGATCTGTTACTCCATCACCAAAAATTTGCTGCGCCGTCACCAGGTGGATATCTTTTCCCTCGGAAAAAGCATCCCTGAAGGCCCGCACCCCGGCGATGTGAGCCATAATTTTCAGCTCCATTTGAGAATAATCCGCCGACACTAGCTTGTGGCCCTCACGCGCCACAAATGCTTTTCTTATCTCGGTGCCTTCTTTGCTTCTGATGGGTATATTCTGCAAATTCGGGTTACTCGAGCTTATTCTACCAGTTGCAGTAGAAATCATAGAATAGTTGGTGTGCACCCGCTTGGTCCCTGTCTCAACCTGCCTTAGCAAAGCGTCAACATACGTATTTTTGAGCCTGAAAAAATGCCGCCACTTGAGCACTTTGTCTGCAATCTCTACCCCTTCTGCAGCAAGTTCCGTAAGCACTTCAGCATTTGTGGAATAAGACCCAGATGGCATTTTCTTTGCGCTACTGCTGCTGAGCCCCATACGCTCAAACAAAAGCTTCCCCAGCTGCCTGGCAGATGCAACGTTGAACTTGCATCCGGCAAGGCTATATATTTCCCTTTCCAGCGAGCATATGGAACGATGAAAATCGCGCGAGAGCTGCTTCAAGATTTCTGTATCAACCTCAACGCCAACTTCTTGCATCTCATAAAGAACACGCACAAGGGGTCTTTCAAGTTGGTAGTAAACAGTGAATAGCCTATCTGCAAGCAGTTTTTTTCTCATTACATCATGCAACTGCACAAGGGTGCACGCCATCTTGGCTGGAAATTTCTGGTGTAAGTAACGATAGGCCATACCCGCCAAACTGTGGTCATGGCTTCCGGCATTCAGACTATAAGACATCAACATAACATCATCGAATGCCCCTAAATCCGGAAAATGCCGCATAATTAGTTTTGCATCATGCACAATTTTAAGCACAGAATCTGAGGCCAAAATTTGCTGGGCTGCATCAATAAGATTCTGCACTTCTTCCCCGCATACAGTGAGCGCATGTTCCCTATCATAGGCAACCGACAACTCGTTAATGGTTCCGCCTGCAATTTTTGCATGGAAGGCCAGCAACCCAACATTTTCACACTTGCTCAAAAATGCCACTAGGTCTTCGGTGGTATATTCCGGCGTTCCACTCGCTTCCTGCCCATCAGGAGACGCAAGAGAGATCTGGTAACACTGCTCGATTTTTCCTCGAAGAGAGTTTAGCTCATATTTCTCTAAGAAAGCGAGCAGCCGCTCCAAGTCGGGGTGTTTTTTGGCGTACTTATTCAAGTCTCCATCGAACTCGACTGCTCGTTGTAAGGACACTAAATCTCGCGAGAGTAATGCCTGATCTGCGTGCTGTATGAGCATTTCTCGACATTTTCTCTGCTCAACTTTCTCAGCGCAGCTCAAAACGTTATCTAAGGATCCAAATTGGTTGATAAGCTTAGCAGCGGTTTTCACACCAATGCTTGGCACGCCTGGAACGTTATCGGAAGCATCCCCAGTCAGAGCAAGCACGTCCAATAACTTGTCAGGAGTCACACCAAATTTGTTAACGACGTATTCATCAGTCAGGTATCTATTCTTAATTGGATCAAAAATCTGCACGTGTTCTCCCATGAGCTGCAGTAAATCCTTGTCCGCGGTGATAACGCGCACCTGAACATCTTGAGACGCATATTTCGTGCTTAGCGTGGCTATGACATCATCCGCCTCAAAATTTTGCACCTCCTCACTTGCAATACCCAGTGCACCCACTGCTTCGCGCAGTGGGGAGAATTGTCTGAGCAGATCCTCAGGCAATCTTGGGCGGTTCATTTTGTATTGTGGGTACAGGGTGTGGCGAAAGTTTTTTGATCCCGTATCAAAAACAACCGCTATATAGTCTGCATCGTGCGCTAGCAGATGTTTCAAGAGAATATTGATAAATCCGTACACACCGCCTATTGGCGCACCCTGAGAGGTGTGCAACTGCGGGAGGGCATAATACGCACGGAAGAGAAACCCATACGCGTCTACAACTACAAAGCTTGCCATATGAGCACCTCAAAATCTGAGTACTCTAAATAACGCAAAATGTACGCGGTCTCCAGTTTGTTGTTTTGTGAAAACGCCGCAACCCCTCTATGAATGTTCAAAAACCACACCACCAACCGTGGTGCCAGCACACAGCTTTTTAAAACCCCGAGTTGGCACTAAAACCCGGGATGTTCCAGCTATCTGGCGCTGATAGGTACACATACATGGCACGTTGGGTTGCGTGTTGTAACTCCATTATTAAGAAATTACAAACTGTTATGGCCGAGAATTTCGCAGGGTTTTCACAATTTAGGGTTGGCTCAACAGCGTTTAGCTACAATCCGAGGTTGTTCCAAACGCAAAGGGGGAGTGTAATTCATGTCACAAACTATCGGCAGTAAGCCCAAAGGCGGAGCCAAGGCGGCAAAGGCTACGGGTAGCAAGCGCGCAGTCAGCACAAAGAAGGCGCGTGCAGCCGCAACACCGAAGAGTCGCACTGCAGCAAAAAGCGTGCGTGCTACGCGGGCGCGGCAGACATCTGCATCTGCGCAGCATGGTCACCCAGCTGTGTCAAAGCCGGTTAGCATGGCACGTAGCGCTGCTGGTCACAACATTGGGGTATGGTGTAAGGGACCATGCGGGCTTGTTTTCGGCGGTCTCAGGCACTTGTGGGGATGCGCACTGTCACTCATAAGGCCACACATTCCAAAGTGAGATTACAGCGGGGGTGATTGAGCGCCCTGTGGCTTCTTGTCTTCGGTGATATTTCGGTTCCCGTGCTGGAGCTCGGTGTGGGTGCCTGTAAGGTGGCGTAGCCTATCTCCGCTTGCTCTGCGCTGGTGGCGTCTGTCCTGCGCGCAGTGGACACAGGCGGGCGGGGTCTTGTACTTACACGCTTCTTACACGCTGGTCCATGTTGGCGTATGTCGCAGGTAGCTGCAGTGACAACCGTCTGTCTCGGTGCATGGCACGGTGGATCTAGGTACGCTGAGTTGCCGGCACTTGTAGGGCACTTTGCGTCATTTGGCTTAACAAACAACACGCAAACCTCTTGACATTCTTCATCCTTTATGGTGAAACCCTAGAATGCTGCTGCTATCCTTAGCTGCCAGCGGATTCTGGAGTAATTGCGGTGGATGCGGAGTTCTTACACAAAAGGAGAGTAAAAAATTGCACTGTGTTCGCATTGTTGCTGGCTCTCGTGGTAGTGCTGTTTTTTGTGTCCATTGTAAGAGTGAAGTTCTAGTGTGGGTTGAGCAGGTAAGGGTGTGGGTATTGCGGGCACTGGGGTAAGGTCTTTTATTGACATTAGCTGCTGTAGCAGCGCAAATATACGGTCTATCTTAGATTTTGGGCTGGAAATCAAAACGGCGCCAGATAAGTTGGCTGATGCGCTTGTGGGTAAGAATATTGCCATGGTGTTCTGTCAGCCCTCAACGCGTACCAGGGTTTCCTTTGAGGTCGGCATAAACCAGATGGGTGGCAGGGCAGTAATACTCAGGGAAAGCGAAATGCAGCTACATAGGGGTGAACCGGTACGAGACACCGCAATGGTGCTGTCGCAGTATGTGGACCTTATAGTGTTGCGTATAGTAAGCCATGCTACCCTGTTGGAGATGGAGTTGCACAGCAGCGTGCCGGTGGTCAATGCGCTCACCAAAGAGAGCCACCCGTGCCAGGTACTGGCTGATATCTTAACCTACGAGGCAATAAAGGGGCATACAATCTCTGGACAAACCGTGGCCTGGGTGGGTAGTGACACTAACGTATTGAATTCCTGGGTACAGGCTGCAGCTGCTTTGAAGTTTAGGCTTGTGATATCCGTGCCGCCACAGTGTTTGGACAACATGGCTCAAAAAATTGCTGCAGCGCAGCGAGAGGGCGCAGACATCGCTTATGAGCCGGAACCAGCACGTGCAGTTCCGGATGCAGACATTGTAACTACGGACTCTTGGCATTCAATGGGCACAACGGAGCCCACTAATCTAGACGCGCTGCGTGACTATCAGGTCAATGAATCTCTTATGGCGCTTGCGAAGCCTGGTCATATGTTTTTGCACTGCATGCCAGCATATATTGGACAAGAGGTCAGCGAAGCTGTGCTGTATGGCCCTTCTTCGTACATAGCCGAAGAGGCCGGAAACAAGCTGCACATACAAAAGGCCATCCTGGCCTGGTGTTTTGGGCTGTTATAGTAAGACCTGTAACATGTCCTCCAATCTGAAGTCGTGCATTCAAAGTATTAAGTTGTGCAACTTCCGGAATTACACAAGAGCTGAGCTGGAAAGCCACGGGCACCCGGTTGTGCTGTTGGGAGAAAATGGATCAGGCAAAACTAACATTTTAGAGTCAATATCCTTATTGTCGAAAGGTCCCGGACTGCGTAATGTTAGCGCAGATTGCATGCAAAACCGTGAATCTAGCACTCCTTGGAGTGTGCATCACGCAGTGTTGAGCGGTAACGCACAATTTTCGGTTAGTATCACAAAGCACGAGGGTAAACGCCGCTTGTTTATAGACAAAAAAGCCGGTCTCTATAGTACCCTACACAACATGTTATGCATAGTGTGGCTCATGCCGCAGTTAGATCACGTTTTGCTAAAAGCGCCATCAGAGCGCCTAAGGTTTTTTGACAGGGTAGTACACATATTCGACAAAGACTATTCCTCGCATATAGTCAGGTACGAAAAGGCAAAGCGTGATAGAAGAAAGGTTCTGCGTGAGGCTCCACAGGACGTAAATTGGCTCACCAGTTTAGAAAATGTCATGGCCGCAAGTGGGGTTTGTATAGCTCAGACGCGGCTCAATGCGCTCGAGATTTTACAAAAAACCATAGATGTTAACGACATTGATTCTCCATTTTTGAAGTTCAACATACACCTAGATAGCGCGGTTTTCGAGTTGTTAGAAAGCCAGGAACATGCGGTGGAAAGGTACATGCAGCAGTTGGAGAACAGTAGAATGAGGGACATGCACGGGCAGCTCACCTCGTTTGGCGTCCACAATGATCATTTTCAGATATCAAACGTAGACAAAAACCTCGCAGCAAGCGATTGCTCAACCGGAGAACAAAAAATCCTGCTGCTATCGCTATTGTTGACAGCAGCGGTTGCAAAGTACAGAGTGCACAACCAGGCCCCTATAATGTTGCTCGATGACATAATGTCGCATCTGGACCATGTACATAAGCAGGAGCTTGTGCAGACCATAAAAGATGTAGGATGCCAAACATGGATTACGGACGTTGACGATAGGAATTTTGAAGGGCTAGAACAGAACTTCGTGTGTTTCCGCATCACTGATAACAGCATCAGTCCGGCTTAGTCTAACAAGGTCTGCACTACGTCTTCCCAGTAGTAAGAATAGAGAGTTTCCTTCCCTCCAGTGTCTATCACTAACTTCAGCAACAGAAAACTCCTCTCCCATAACTCCAAGCTCTATCCTAACGTTGCCTATAGCATAGCCTATAGCCCCAGTGATACCATATGGGCTTATACGTTCAAACTTTATCGGTTCATCACCAGGAGCACCTCCGTTTCTACCCCACCAGTCAAAACTAGACCAAGATAGTATCTCATCACCTGATACATCTTTCTTATAGGGAAGAACATACCAAGTCTCTCCAGGGATACCAACGTACAAGTTTCTAACACCTCCCCAAGCTGGTGTATACCCTAGACTTACATAAGAACCAGAAGCCTCAACAGCAGAAGAACCAGTGCCGTAAAGCAAAACAGCAGGCAGTAACACCACCAGAGCGACACCTACGAGAGACCTGAGCACAACCCCTCCCTCCAACTGGAGGGAACACAACCTAGCAGAGTGCTACGTGAGCATAAACCTCAACCCCACCTCCAGGGCCAGATAATGCAGCCCAAAAGACACACGCGCCTTGATATTTTCTTGCTCAGTATATTCACGATACCCCGACGAAGGAGACAGCGTTGATACGCGACACCGCTCGTTGTACTCTATGACCCTGCGGTAAGCACCGTCAACAAAGATTCTAGCCCGGGGAGAAAGCTCGTAATTTACACCCAGCTTTGCCCCATACGTAAACTTAGGAGCGCCCTTCTTGGCTACCTTTAAAAAGCTCATTCCTACGCCGACACAGCCGTATGGAGACAGACCCCCCATGTTCACAGTAGAAACATCATAGCAGTAGTTTGCGCCAAAAGTGTCGGCCACAACCGCAGGTATCTCGATTTTATACCCACCAACCCTGCCGAGGGCTTCAAGAATAATCTTATTCTTCCCCATAACACCAGCCTTAACTGCCGCAGCAAGCAGCATCATTGCTCTGTGTTGCCTCTCCCGCGTGTTGACAATACTCCGGCCCCCGTACCTGTAGCCAGCCGCAGCAGCCACCAACCTGGTAGCCGTGTGCGCATCTACGAAGCTTGCCCCAGTGTGTACCAGGCTTCCCCGTCCCGTTTGCGTCCCAAGCTCCGCGGACAGCTCATCTTTCAGACTATTAATATCGTCCCACTGAACAGAAGACAACTTCCGAAGGGCTATCGCGGCCGGATCATTGCTGTCAATCTGCCTTGTCACAAGCCGAACAACTGCATCATCGACAAGAAGGAAGATTGAGTCTCCCTTGGCCCATGTTCTACCACTAACCTTCATTATGGGGAAACGCTCGCGCACTGCTTCGAGCTCCAGCCTGCCCGCCGAGTGGCGCACCCCTGCACTTCCAACAACTCCGAATAGGTTACTGCGCTGGAATTTTATCGGGTACTTACTTCCCTTGGTACCCACACCACTCCAATCAAAGTCTGAGGGAAACGTGTCCCCGCCACCAATGGCATCCTTCCTATAAGGTAACGCGGAATCCGCTGCACCGGGAACCTCAGCATAGAAATCTGCCACACTCCCGAGTGATGGGGCAAGCCCGAATCCTAAGTAAAAGTCGGTATCACCAGCACCAAGCCCCGCTGCAACAGTGGACGAACCAAACGCGATAGCCCCGGCTACAACCGTGCCCCACAGAAAAGACCTAGCTAAAACCACCTTTACCCTCCGTACATCAGCAACACAACAACCTAACCAGCCCAGCACGGCGCACAATCCCTACAACTAGAGGGGAAGCGCACAAGCCCAGCAGATGCTACGCGAATGTAAACCTCAACCCCGCCTCCAGGGCCAGATAATGCAGCTTAAAAGATACGCGCGCCCTGATATTTTCCTTCTCAGTATACTCGCTATACCCTGACGAAGGAGACAGCGTTGACACCCGGCATCGCTCGCTGTACTCCGCAACCCTTCGGTACGCACCGTCAACAAAGACCCTAGTTTGGGGAGAAAGCTCGTAACTCACACCCAGCTTCGCACCATACGTAAACTTGGGAACACTGTTCTTAGCCACCTTCAAAAAGCTCATCCCCACGCTAACACAGCCGTAAGGGGACAAACCCCCCATCCTCATGGTGGAAACATCATAGCAGTAGTTCGCACCAAAAGTGTTGGCCACAACTGCAGGTATCTCGATTTTATATCCACCAATGCTACCAAGGGCAGCCCCAATCATATGTGCCCTACTAGCAATTTCACGCTCCTCCGCGCCTACCCTCGCCGCAGCGGCAAGTAGCATCGTTGCCATGCGCCTTCTTTCTGGTGTGTCATGGTCCTTTATCCAAAGCTTGCGCCCCCCCAACGCCTTCACAACAATCTGAGCCGCCGCCACAGCGTCTTCCCAGGTTGCCCCTGTGTGCGCCAGGGCGCCCATCCCCGTACGCGTCTGGATAGCACTGGTCAACGCATTCTGCAGTGACTGAAAATCGCTGGATGTGAGGGATAGGTCGCGTAGCGACGCTACGGCCTGATTATCACCATCGCTGCGATCTCTCTGCCCCATAGCAAACCGCACAACTGCATCATCTATAAGAAGGAAGATTGAGTCCCCTTTGGCCCACGTCCTACCGCTGACCTTCATTATGGGGAAGCGCTCACGCGCCGCTTCGATCTCAAGCCTACCCGCCGAGTGGCGCACCCCTACACTTCCAACAACTCCAAATAGGCTACTGTGCTGGAATTTTATTGGGTACTTACTCCCCTTGCTACCTGCCCCTTCCCAATCAAAGTCAAAGGGGGACGTGTCCCCGCCGCCAGCAGCATCCTTCCTATAAGGTAATGCAGAATCTGCTGCACCGGGAACCTCAGCATAGAAATCTGCCACATTCCCGAATGCCGGGGCGAGCCCGAATCCTAAGTAAAAGTCGGTATCGTTACCACCAAGCTCTGCTGCAACAGTGGACGAACCAAACGCGATAGCCCCAGCTACAACCGCGCTCCACAGAAAAGACCTAGCAACCACCTCACCCTCCGTACATCAGCGACACAACAACCTAACCAGCCCTAGCACGACGCACAACCCCTCCCTCCAACTGGAGGAGGAAGTACACAACCCCAGCGGAGCGCTACGTGAGCATGAACCTCAGCCCCACCTCTCCAGCAAGATTCAGCATCCCAAAGGAGATACGAGCCTCGTTCCTTGCGTAGTCTGCACGACCTCCCGCTGCCACAGACCCGCTATCAATCCCCACGGGGATAACGGGCAAGCTAAAATCATAATTCGCAGTTCTATGCAGCACTCCACCAACAAACACCGACGCGGCGCGAGACAACCTGTAGCTCACACCAAGTTTCAACTCAGCCCCAAACTCTGCAACGTCCTTCCCGGCTCCACGTACAAAGCTCACCCCCATTCCGGCACAACCGTACGCATCCAGGTTCCGAGCAGCTGCAGCTACAAATAGATTCGACAGCGCAAGATCGCGACACCCAACAACCGTAACAGCAGTCAACCCAACTGCAGAAACCGCCACGACCCCGCTTTCCTCGTGCCCACCAACCAGGGTGAGCCGTGCTTTATCTTTATCACTAGGCAGGAGATACGGCCAAACCTTAGGCAATGCCTTCTCCAGAGCAGCCCGTACCAGACTAACGACCCCTGACCCACTCGCCCAGGATACACTACTTATTGTCGCCGATCCAGCCAGGTTCAGTGACGTCCCAGCACTTGCCGCCTCAGCCTCATGTCCAGACTCAGACAGCCCGCTCAGGCCGCGGCGGAGCACGGACAGAAGCGCTTTGAGTTCATCATTGCTGGTATTAGCACCAACGTGGGGGCGCAACCACCTCACAAGATCCGCACTACGTCTTCCCAGTAATAAGAATAGAGAGTTTCCTTCCCTCCAGTGTCTATCACTAACTTCAGCAACAGAAAACTCCTCTCCCATAACTCCAAGCTCTATCCTAACGTTGCCTATAGCATAGCCTATAGCCCCAGTGATACCATATGGGCTTATACGTTCAAACTTTATCGGTTCATCGCCAGGAGCACCTCCGTTCCTACCCCACCAGTCAAAACTAGACCAAGATAGTATCTCATCACCTGATACATCTTTCTTATAGGGAAGAACATACCAAGTCTCTCCAGGGATACCAACGTACAAGTTTCTAACACCTCCCCAAGCTGGTGTATATCCAAGACTTACATAAGAACCAGAAGCCTCAACAGCAGAAGAACCAGTGCCGTAAAGCAAAACAGCAGGCAGTAACACCACCAGAGCGACACCTATGAGAGACCTGAGCACAACCCCTCCGAGCTTAAAGAAACCGTCGCATCGCAGCAACCCTAAGGACCCGCATGCGACCCTCACCTACACGAAAATCACGACAAATGCAACCAAAATATGCGTATAGTACCCACATCATCCAGTAAATGTATAGAGATTGAATAGCGCGTAGCACCACCTGCAACTCGTCGGCAAGCTCAATACCTCAGCGCCAGCTTTGTGTAGATGTCGGCAACTTAGCGGCCGCTACCGCAGTAAACGCGACCACTATGAAAACCACAACGACCACGCAGAACCACTGTGAGATACAACAAAACGCTTGGGATTCGGGACCATCCCAGTTCCGCACAACCAACAGAAACCACGGCACCAGCTCGCGCAAAATATCCGGGCACGGACCCCCGAAGCATCTCGCAGTACGACAAAAACATTTTAGGAAACACAAAGACGGCGGGGGTAGCACTCGGCCACCCCCGCTGGAAAACCCGGCGGACACTCAGCAGAACCCTATTCCAGGGAAAAGCCAAGGCGCCCGCCACACGACTACTTCTTCTCTCCCTTTTCGAGCGAGACTACGATGTCATAACAGCCTTCTTGAGCACGGAACACCAGGGTGCCATCCTGCTCTTGGCCAACAATAGGATGCCCAACATACACTGACTTAGAAACGTAAGCCCCATCAGTGTGAACACCGTTTGGGCGACTGCGTTCACCGCAGGAGAAATCTCTCAGAGTGACCTCCTCCTTGCCATCACCATCATAGTCGCCAACGTGCATACTGCCGTAGACCCAGATTTCCCTAACCACGGACTCACCGTTAGTAACCTTTGTGACGTTGGACGACAAATACACCTCACCCTCGTCGTATGCCTCAAAGTCGAGGCCCACCGGCACGGAATACTCCCCAAAGTTGCAACCGTAAGTATCACCCACGACACCTGTCACGGATACAGACGCCACAGCGTAATCGCCAAAATCCACCATAGCACACCCCTCGGAATCAAACAAAACAACCAGCACGGAGTTATAGCAAAAACCAAACGCTGTAAAGAAAAATCCGGGCGGTTTTTGGACAACATAAGGTGCACGTAGTAAGCTTTTCCCTACTATCCGTAGTTATTAACTTCCCGCGACTCCCAGGCTAGCGCGCCTAGAAACTGTGTCCTCATCCCTTTAGGTGTCACAAACTACCTGTTTTGTATGGGGTACTCCGCCGCAATTGCAGCGCTAAATCCGGCTCAGCAGCCCCTTCGTGAGCTCACTGCGCAACGCGGCAGTGAAGGGCTCTAAGATTGACTTGCATCAAGGGTGCCTATACCAACCGTTGTAGAACCATTAATCGCCCTGGCGAGTTGCAGGAAAATACGTTCACACACTTGTTGTGCTGACCCTATAGCACGTGTTATAGTGGCACCGTGTCGAATTAGAGTATTTGAGAGGGGTTGCGTATGTTGTTTGATATAGATATAGAAGTGGGTGGTGAGAAGCTCACTGTGCAGAATGTTGATGTTAAGGATGACGGTACCTTCAACACGTGTGCTTGCAACGGCAATAATCAGCAAAAGCGTGTAGACGGGGTGTGGACACCGACATATCTGATTCTCTCTGTTGGTGATAATACAGTTGGTGCGTGCGGTGATGCTGGTGCTTGTAAAACAGACCAGGAAATTGACAAGGGCCAAATGTACATCTTCGAACAGTGGGCTGATGACGTAATGCTGAATGATAGGCATGCCAACTTTAACACTGCAAGCGGGGTTATGAAGTTCGCCTTCACCGGAGATGGGAATGACACAGTAGAGTTTGTTGATGCACAGGGGACTACTACTGTGAAGTTCAAGGCTCATGAAGACAAGGCAGCTGAAACCGTGGCACAGCCAGGCGCAGCACCGACCGCTGCTGAGCCAACAACCACACCTGAGACAAAAGTAGAGGAAGTAGAGGCTCCAGTGGTGGAAGGTAGTACCAGTGGTACGCAGACCACAGGTGAAGCAGGCACTAATTCAAGCAGCCAACCCACTACGCAACAGGAGCAGTCTGCTGGTTCCAGTGGTGAGACGACTGGCTCCGTCAGCGCCGCGCCAGCAGGGGGACCAACGACAGCAGATGGTAAGCCCGTAAGTGAAAACAGTACAGGAGTGCTGGTTGGTGTGTATGAGGGAAATGAGTGGTAGTCTCCTTCGATTTCCCTGGTAGCTACTAATAGCGCAAGGGTGGTGTGCTGGCCAGGTCAGGCGGCGCGTGTAAAGCGCGCGGAGGGTGGCCAGCTATGTGGGGGCTGCAGTGCGGCAGATGCTTCTCCTAGCCTGATACGTTGCACTGCGGTCCGCCCTTTGTTAGGTAAAGTTTGGACGTTTTTTGTTGGCCGTCGTGGTAGGGCGCGCAGTAGTGCGCTCTGTAGTCCTCGGCTGCTTCTTTCTGGGTTTTGCTGATTCAGTCTTGTTCACTGCGCAACGCGGCAGTGAAGGGCTTACTAAGATTGACTTGCATCAAGGGTGCCTATACCAACCGTTGTAGAACCATTAATCGCCCTGGCGAGTTGCAGGAAAATACGTTCACACACTTGTTGTGCTGACCCTATAGCACGTGTTATAGTGGCACCGTGTCGAATTAGAGTATTTGAGAGGGGTTGCGTATGTTGTTTGATATAGATATAGAAGTGGGTGGTGAGAAGCTCACTGTGCAGAATGTTGATGTTAAGGATGACGGTACCTTCAGCACGTGTGCTTGCAACGGCGAGCAGCAAAAGCGTGTAGATGGGGTGTGGACACCTACGTACCTAATCCTCTCTGTTGGTGATAATACAGTTGGTGCGTGCGGTGATGCTGGTGCTTGTAAAACAGACCAGGAAATTGACAAGGGCCAAATGTACATCTTCGAGCAGTGGGCTGATGACGTAATGCTGAATGATAGGCATGCCAACTTTAACACCGCAAGCGGGGTTATGAAGTTCGCCTTCACCGGAGATGGGAATGACACAGTAGAGTTTGTTGATGCACAGGGGACTACTACTGTGAAGTTCAAGGCTCATGAAGACAAGGCAGCTGAAACCGTGGCACAGCCAGGCGCAGCACCGACCGCTGCTGAGCCAACAACCACACCTGAGACAAAAGTAGAGGAAGTAGAGGCTCCAGTGGTGGAAGGTAGTACCAGTGGTACGCAGACCACAGGTGAAGCAGGCACTAATTCAAGCAGCCAACCCACTACGCAACAGGAGCAGTCTGCTGGTTCCAGTGGTGAGACGACTGGCTCCGTCAGCGCCGCGCCAGCAGGGGGACCAACGACAGCAGATGGTAAGCCCGTAAGTGAAAACAGTACAGGAGTGCTGGTTGGTGTGTATGAGGGAAATGAGTGGTAGTCTCCTTCGATTTCCCTGGTAGCTACTAATAGCGCAAGGGTGGTGTGCTGGCCAGGTCAGGCGGCGCGTGTAAAGCGCGCGGAGGGTGGCCAGCTATGTGGGGGCTGCAGTGCGGCAGATGCTTCTCCTAGCCTGATACGTTGCACTGCGGTCCGCCCTTTGTTAGGTAAAGTTTGGACGTTTTTTGTTGGCCGTCGTGGTAGGGCGCGCAGTAGTGCGCTCTGTAGTCCTCGGCTGCTTCTTTCTGGGTTTTGCTGATTCAGTCTTGTTCACTGCGCTGCGGTAACGGTCGGTAGATCTGTTGTGTTGTGTGATACCTGTTTCTCGGCCCGTAGGGTCGTGGCCGTGTGTGTACTGGCGTGGTTGTTGTGCTATTTTCTTCGTTTGTTAAAAACCCCGTACATCGGGGGTGAGGCCTGGGTGGTGCACTTACAGACGCGCAGGCGGGGGCTAGTTTACATTCCCTCGTGGGACATCCCCATTTATTATGTCTCGCAACTGGGGGCCGAAGTCTCTGCTTAGTTTTGTAAAGCCTTTTGTCAGCACAGGAGGCACCCCACAGAACTCTCCTCGTTGCTCCAGTGCATCCTCCAGTTTTCCTAGCGTTGTGGGATCACACATCCTATTACTCAAGCAGTA
Source organism: Anaplasma ovis str. Haibei (assembly GCF_002214625.1). Lineage (NCBI taxonomy): Bacteria > Pseudomonadati > Pseudomonadota > Alphaproteobacteria > Rickettsiales > Anaplasmataceae > Anaplasma > Anaplasma ovis. The sequence continues at coordinate 1,155,780 of NZ_CP015994.1, read as the reverse complement.
CAGTATATTTTCAACGGTCTTGGCCACATCTTTATACTTACTCAAAGGATGAGCACTAGGATAACTTGCAATGTTTTGTACAACTTTTAGCTCATTACTGGTAGAGTCCAAAAACGCCAGACCAATCATCTGCTTCCGCACAAATTCCTCATCCGGCCGCGGCACGGCACCTACCTGCGCCAATGCGTTGCTCAAGGATGCCAGGGCATTACAAATATTTTCCCCAGTAGTAACCTCTATAGACCTACTTTTTACGTTGGGAGCTGCATAACTGATGGAATTCTTGCCCCGCAAGATTTCCACAAGCTCCTTGCTCGGTCCTGAAGAGAAGTCTAGATACTGTTCGGATGCGGGAGAAAGAAACACCGTGTCTTTTGATATGTGCACGGTATAGGATGGGCGATTAGCATCTGACTCCAGAACGACCACACCTTCTGTCCGCAAATTGCATGCTTGCGCCATCATGTCTGACAGCACTCCGGCTTTGAAGCTGAAACCGTGGTTCAGCATGTGATTGATCATAGAATTTGCGCTGTGGTAGGTAAACTCTTGCTCGGGAACGAGTTTCACACGGTTCTCCGCATGGTAGGTTATAGATACATCATGGGAAAATATGGCCCTGGAAGCAGTGCTGGCATCCAGCGTAGTAAAAACCTTTTTGAAATTCTCCACATGCAGTGTGTCTGCAAATGACAAAACTGCCTCTTTCCCTGAGATAATAGCGTATGTTATCACGTCCATACTTGTGTAGGTTGCGCTGGAGCATTTTGGGCAATTTTTATTAAGAAAAAAATAATTTCAGTGGTCGACTCCACCACGAAGACGTCAAAGCCCCCGGCTTGTCTAGGCTTTACACACGTGTCAAAGTTGAGTTCAATTTGTGATGTTATTCGACAGCCAGCTTTTGCCTGAACATGACAAGAAGTGAAAAGAAATATACCAAGACCCCCAGCAGTACGACAACAATTAGGGACGATATTTTAACAATTGCTCCCTGGAAGAAAAACGGCGTCAGTAGCGTTTTTGCCATACAAATGACTATGACCATTATAGCTGAGGATAGGAATATGTAGGTCAGCTTGCGGCTCAGCTCCTCACTCATGCTGTATAAATTGTGCATCTTGAGATACACAAGCAGTAAGACTGCATAGGTCCACGACCCTGCTGATGAGGCAATTGCTATCCCGACGTGTCCTAGGAATTGCATGAGCACGTAGCTAAGGATTGCGTTGACGACCACAGATATGAAGGAGAAGAACGCTGGGATTTTAAACTCCCCGCGCGCATAGAAAAACAGTAGCAATATTTTGATAGCGACAAAAGAAGGCAGTGAGGTTGCCAAAACAGCCACAACTGGAACAGTATTACCGATCGCCAAATAGTCAAACCGGCCATAATTCAGCAGTGCGAGCAGCAATGCATCTGGTATAGCGATTAGGGCAGCAGCCGCGGGCACCATGAGCGTCATGCCTAGGTCTAGCGCGTTGTTTTGCATTTCTATCATGCGTTGTGTGCTGCCCTCTACAGCCAACTTTGAGATCGCTGGCAGCAATACAGTACTCATGGACACCCCTACCAGAGCCTGAGGCAGCTGATTCAGCCGATCCGCATAGTACATGTAAGATATAGCCCCGGGAATAAAACTTGCAAACAGCGTGTTCAGCCACAGGTTCACCTGGGTGATACAACCGCTGAGTGTCGACATCATGGCTCTTTTCAGAAACTCTTTCATGTCACCATCGCGCGGAGACAACGTGAACTTCATCCCAATGTCCTTACGTGCCGCAACAATCAGTGTGAGTGCCAGCTGAAAGACACCCGACAGAGATACAGCAACTGAGAAGTAATATACTGGCGATGCACCCCAATGTGGTATTAGCCCGCTAATTATCACGCAGCAGTTGAGCAGTACAGGGGAGATGGCAGTCACAAAGAAACAATTATGTGCCTGTAGCACCGCACAAACTACGGACGACAGGGACATACAAAAGAGGTATACCATCATGATTCTGGAAAGCTCTACAGCAAGATTAAACTTATAAGAGCCCACAGAGAACCCCGGGGTGAATACTCCCAAAATCTGCGGGGTAAACACGAGCATACCCAGGCAAAACACCGAAAGAAACACAAAAAGTGACGAAAATACCTGGCTGGCGAATCTCTGTGGTAAATCTTGCTTGATTAGCCTACGTGCATATATAGGGACAAAGCTCGCGCTTAGAGCACCCTCAGCAAAATATGATCTGAACAAATTGGGTAGGCGGAACGCCGCCAGAAATATGTCAGACAGCCCCTGCGCCCCCAGTGTGTAGGCTATCAGGGTGTCGCGCAACAGACCAAGAACCCTAGACACAAGCGTACCCGCGCTAAAGGCAAAAACTCTCCTCAGCATAACTTGACTTCACTATTTAGAACCGCCGATAATACGCTGCAGTAGCTTTGCAGAACCACGGGCTAGTAGGAAGTTATAGGTAATGTTTAGGAATGTCAATTTGTTTTGCCATGCGGGAAGCCGTAGAGTGGCTATTGCGTTTGGACCCCGTTTTCGTACATTTTGGGCCCCTGGAAATTAGGTGGTATGCGCTCTCTTACGTATTTGGAATACTGTTTGCACATTGGCGCTTAACAAAGGCATCCGGGCACCTGGCGCTTGATAAGAAATTCCTAGACTCTCTCATGTTCTGGGCTGTGGTAGGCATAATTCTTGGTGGTAGAGCCGCTTACGTCCTGCTATACAACCCAAGTTTTTACTGGGAATATCCGTCGGAAATTCTACAAACATGGCACGGAGGCATGTCCATGCACGGCGGATATGTAGGCTGCATGACAGCGATTAGTGTCGTGTGTAAAAAGCACAAGGTGAGTGTTGCGCCTGTCCTAGACTTGTGCGCATGTGCCGCACCCCTGGGGCTATTCCTGGGCAGAATGGCCAATCTCGTTAATGGGGAACTATACGGTAGAGTGACAACCGCATGTGTAGGAGTGGTGTTTCCAAGTAGTGGCAACCTTATGCCAAGACACCCCAGTCAAGTGTACGAAGCCATACTTGAGGGCCTGTTACCACTGCTATTTATGAACGTACTTGCGCGATACACTAAGGTCAGGCTGCACTTTGGTGTGTTGTCTTGCATATTCAGCATATGGTATGGCGCTGTAAGATGCGCAGTAGAATTTTTGCGTGAGCCCGACTCACAGGTTGGTTACATAGCATTTGGATGGTTGACCATGGGGCAAGCGCTATCGGCACCCATAGCCGTTATAGGCATTTTTGTACTGGTGCTGATAGTGCTGCGCGGCAGACCGTGATACGGTACTGCAGATACTTCGGCATTAGTTCTGCTATTTCCATAAATTAACGTAAACATCGGACAACAAGGCAGTCGCCCCGGATGTAAGTGGCCAGATGTTTGGTTTTCATTCACCACAAAAACGCCGAAATTCTAATATGCCATAGTAGGCCTATATCCACCTTTAGTAGATGTCGTGGACGGGTCTGAGTGGCCGATGGTTGGAAAATGACGTGATTATTACTAGTGTTAGTATGCAATATGTAGTATACGTATGCAGGGTCTATGTCTTTTGGGGTCATGAGATTGAAAAAACCCAGCATGCGCGCATGTGACGGCTTGGTCCTGTTAAGTGAGTACCCACAGGTACAGCAGAGTCTGTTTCTGTCCAGCTCTGTGAACGACCCATACCCAGATACTTATGTGAGTTGTGTACAGTGTAGCGCGTTTGGTGCGCTATGCTGCGATGATCAAGATAAAGAAAAGCAAGAGCTATCCTAATATTACGATATTTCACGCACATACACCCATTTACACGCTTGGCTGGTCGCTACTGGGCTAAATTTACACGCGTTCCACCAGTGCCGGGAATACCAAACTGCACAGTAGCGCAAGACGCCGCTACACCACGCTCGCTGACAGCGGGCTACAGCCTAGAATTTGTACGAACATCACAACACCGAGCTGGACGGCCAACGCCTTGGGCAGCCCATCCGCACATGGCACTGTGGCGAGGATAAACTTTTAGGTGCTAGTGTTCTGTAGGCTCAGATCGAAGGCCTTAAGCTTCGCGGCAAGAGATTTGACTTTGCGCGCAGCAGTGTTTCTATGCATCACACCCTTGTTGACACACTTGTGAATGTTAGACTCCGCGGTTCTAAAGGCAGCAACAGCATCTTCCAGACGACCTTTAGACTCCAAAACCGCCAAAAATTTCTTCACAGAGTTACGCGCCCTACTCCTCCTAACCCGGTTAGAAAACGTGCGCTCCTTAATAACCCTGACCATCTTTTTGGCACTCGAATGATTTGGCATTACTACGTAAACCTTTACCTCATTAATCAGAGGAATCTACAAGGAATCCGCAACAAATGCAAGGTGCGAAGTGCCGTGCAAACCTGGTACGCAGCAGGATAAACGCCGTAGGCCCCATCACTAGGGCTGTGATTGAAATGCAGCCAACAACCGGTTCATAAACTCTTCCGAGTCCAACCCCGGCGCTATAGCGGGCAGAATCTTAATTTTGGCTTTACCCTTCTTTTTACTAAGTGTGAATATGTCGCCCGGCCAATAACGGCCTGTATCCAACACTACTGGCACAACTGGTAAGGATACTTTCGAATACACAGCTGCCACTCCGCGGTGTAGGCGACTCTCAGTGTTGTCATGCCGCCTTGTTGTCCCCTCAGGAAATAATACCAGTGTACGCCCCTCTTTTATCCTCATTTCGCACTCTTGCACCATCTTTCTTAGAGCAGCAATTTTCTTGTCTCGGTCAACAAACACCATTTTCAATGCCATAAGCCCCATACCTATCATGGGTAGAGTCTTAAGCTCCTTCTTAAGCACAGTTACGACGTGTCGCAGTTCCGCATACAGAATAAGGGTTTCAAGAGGCGACTGATGTGCCGATGCCACTATAAACTGCCCCTTTGGTAGGCAATCTCTGCCTATAATCTCGTAGGAAATGCCGTCAAGAACTTTGCACATCCACAATATAGCCCTAGTCCACCACACACATGCAATGTTCTGGTAGGACGCAGGAATGAACCATACTACAGGCAATAGCAGAACACCGTAAAGTATTGTAAACAGCGTGGAAATAATGTAGAATGCCATGGCTTTTGCACGTAGCGGCTTTCCGCAAGTATTAGGGCAGTGCGCGTGGCAATGCAAGGATTTTCTACCCGTGGAGATCGAGCGATGGCCGTTCTGCCCTTGTTAACCCTACCAGATAGCAGGTTGTCTTTGTGCTCAGAAGAGGTGCACGCAGCTGACTTCGGACCACAACTTGAGACACTTGCTAACAACATGTTGGAAACCATGTACCACAACAGGGGCATAGGCTTGGCAGCAGTGCAGGTTGGTGTACACAAACGCATCTGCGTCATAGACCTGGAGCATGGATCAGATAGGTACGAAATACCTAAGGACGACGGAGTTGGCGAGTATCGCGCAACCTGCGGCTCTACCGTTATTGTGAATCCTGTTGTTATTGAGGAGTCTGAACAACTGGTAACTATGGAGGAGGGGTGCTTGTCTGTCCCTAATCATAGGGAGACTGTACGACGGCCAGAACACATTATAGTTCAGTATACTGACCTAAACAAACAGACGAAGTACATAAAAGCCTGTGGATTGTTAGCACGCTGCTTGCAGCACGAACTGGATCACCTAAATGGAGTCGTATTCCTGCAGCGCATATCCAAGCTTAAGCGTGATATGGTCATGGAGAAGATAAGAAAAGCATCTAGGCACTAGGGCCCAGCAATTTGTGGGACAAAGCGCGGCAATAAAGCATTCCTAGATGTTGATGCGGTCGTGGCATTGGGGTCGGGACTCTAACAGGTAGTTATAGCAGTTGACTTACAGGCAGTTACGTGTATGAAGAACCCTCAGGGCACGAGTGTGCCGGTTCGCGTTGTGCAGCATGGTGTGGGCCAGTTGGGGCGGCAGCAGGGAGTCGGCATGGTGCCGATGCATGGCAGTGATACGTGTGTGGGATCATTTGCAGGAGAGTAACATGACAGATAAAGAAAAAGATGCGGTGGCTGGCAGTGGAGAGCTGCTTGAGGTATTGAAATTCTACCACGAAAATGGGGTGGACTGCGTGCTGGAAGAGGATGGACCCGGGGCCCATGCGCCTCCTGCAGCAGCGTTGCAAGGGCAAGAGGAGTGCACACTCCAGGCGGATGGTCCCTCAGGGCAGGTGGTGGATGCGGGCGAAAGTCAGTTTTCAACCGATTGGGTTGCAACAGCTAAGGGGCTTGCCGACAAATGTGGCACCTTGGCAGAGTTGAGAGAGGCAGTTGAATCCTTCGAGGGATGCGAAATAAAAAAGGCCGCCATGAACACCGTGTTTTCAGATGGCAACCCCAACGCTAAGATTATGCTGATCGGAGAGGCACCGGGTAGCAACGAAGATCGCGAGGGCCGGCCGTTTTGTGGAGCTAGTGGCATGTTGCTCGATAAAATGCTTGCAGCCATTGGTTTAGACCGGAAAAGTACCTACATCAGCAACACAACGTTCTGGCGGCCTCCTGGAAATCGACGCCCTACTGATTTTGAGTTGGAGATATGCAAACCGTTTGTCGAGAAACATATCGCGCTCATCGCGCCAAGTATCTTGGTGCTGGTAGGTAGCACCGCATGTTGTTCCCTACTCAGTACACCCGAAAGCATCTCCAGATTGCGGGGGAGATTTCACGAGTATACTAATCCGTTTCTTACACATCCGATAAAGACTGCTGTAATTTTTCACCCGGCATATCTGCTGCGTCAGCCCATGCAGAAACGTCTCGCTTGGGAGGACCTGAAGATGATAAGGTCATATATTGAGCATGAAAAAATAACAGTGGACGTCTGATTTGGTGTCGCATAGGCATACCCGCACAGTTCAGACTTTGGCAATAAAGCTCGCTGCGCACTCGGGGTTGTGCTACACCTCGGGCACGTCGATCAGTGCACTGCGTCAATGTGGTACGTGGCAGGAAATATTACCCAATAATGGAAGTGCTAGTTATCGCCAATTCGCACTAGTTATATGCGGCAAAGTTCCACCTACCGGCACAGCAATGGTATAACAACTTTTACTTTTGTCCAACTTGCAGCTAACTAAAAAATTCAGCTTTATGCAACACATGGTATACACGTGTGCGTTATACAGACAACCGTTAGACTTTTTTACTTTACAAGGAAAACCGTTTTAATAAGACTGTGAGAGTTTATGGTGCTCTTGGGGTTACTATGGTGGATTTCGGTGAGGGAACATACAACGTTTCCATTTCTGGTACTTGTAGCAGTAGCGAATTGTGCACAGGCAATTGTGACTGCAATACAGAGTTCACTGCCGTCACTTTCGAGCGTACGTGTAACGGTGGTGCGTGTGATGGGGGCTGGTGGTTCTGGGCGGAAAATGTCCCTGAAGTCTCTACAGGTTGTAGGGGCACTCAGTCTAGTGCAATACACGGCTATGTAGAAGACGTCGGCGGAGTGCCAGTAGCTCGCTTTGTTTCTTACTACGACGCGCCCTGTCAAAACTTCACAGAAGGACAATACTCTGTGGTCACTAGGGGGCTGGAGTTTTCTGGCATAAAAGGTAAGGAGGATGATGGACGTATAGTCTTCCACAGCGACGCGCTCAATACTGACTTGATTATAGTCAAGGTCGAGGAGGCGGTAGTGGAAGAGCTGGATACAACAGCCGCTGAAATAGCTGCAGAAGGTGTCGTCGCCGGCAATGCAACTACGGAGCAGCAAACCGTGTAGCCGGAATTAGTGGAATGTAAGAAGCATCACAGAATTTTCTTGGTGCTTCTTGCATAGCTCTCTTGAGACGCGCTACCCCGCCGTTATGCCAGGGTAGCGCCGCGCAGATGGGCTTCTTGCATCTTTTTGTAGCCCTCTATAAGCATCGCTACTGATGCCTCATCAATTTCCAGGTACCTTGAGGGTTCGCAGCAGTGGGGTTCCTGGACGCCTGAGCTGTGCGTGTCGTAGTCGTGAGTTATAGGAAATCCTAGAAAGTCTGTATAGTCTATCATCATAACCTCCAAAACAGTACAGATGCGTTGCCGCGTTTTTCGGTAAAGCGTGTGGTCGTAGACTTACTTGCAGCTATAATCAAGTAGCCGGGGTTTTACTCTTCATGCTCAGCACCCCTCTCACGCAGGTGCGCAGAGGCGTCATTGCTTCTAGCAACATATTGAGAATGATTACGCATAGCACTAACAAGATCGCTACAGGGCCGTAGTGGGTGTGAGTTCCTGTATGATGGCGGTCTAGCAGTTCTAGCAAACCCTATGCTTGCAGTAGGATTCTTGAAATATCTCAAAAATGTCTTCATGCAGGTTAACCCTCCCAAATATCAGTCCTAAAACAATTTATTGCCCCTCGTGTGAGGTGCTAAAAAATGCTGTGTTCTTACAATGCGGCAGTGGGCACACGTCGCACATCCACAGATGCTACATGTGGACCTACATCCACCACAACTACCAGGGCCAAAGCCACTGGAGAAATTACTATCTGGGTCTCAGTATGTAATTTCACACGCGAAAGCCTGTTGACCATTCAAGAGTGGCATACAGCCACTCTGGTGTTATCAGTACACTGTAGGTTCTTGTATGATAAATTCATGCTGAGCCTTCATGGCGTCAGGAACTCGTAAGACTAACTCAAGCACATCGGGATCTTGAAACACCACTGTTCTGCGATCATCAAATACGATCCGTCCACTTATAGGAGCACGAGTCCCTATATTGTACCGCGCCAGCACGTCGTCAGCTTGGACCTCGCCTGCACGCTCCACTGGGTACCAATATTCTGAATACAAAACATTGTTGAGCGCTGCATCGTGGTAATTTACATACTCAAAGTCACCTGTCACCACAAAATTCCTGCGAATGTCAGGATGTGCTGGATGCTCAAACACCCCACCAGCTTGGAAGTGCATGGTACCATCTTCATTGTAAGTAAACGCAGCCGGACAAAAATAATCAATACGGTGTTCAACTGCTTCACCATTGTCAACGTACGTTTTTCGTGCATCGGAATGCACATATATGCTGCCACCTTGTGAATTTTCGGCGGAGCTGCCATCGAAATATATCATTTTAGACCTATAAAAACGAAATAAGCTGCACGCTGGTGGCTACCTAGGAAAAAATAGATCTAAGCCATCCAACAATCCTAGAGTATCCAGACTTTCCTGCATCATGCAGCTCTTCAGACACGTGGTCATTGTTGTCTTGGGAATCTCTGTCTTCAGTAGGCCCATCATCAACAACATTGCTTTTGGGTATTTCACTAACTTCACTCGGCGGGGCAGGTTGTTGCATGCCCTGATTCGCTGGAGCTCCACTAGTAGGCTCTGATTCAGGCGTCTGTGGCTGTTCCTCAGGTGCAATTGTATGCTCTTGTGGAACACTTGCGGGTTTAGATGCCTCAACAGGTAGTGGCAATACGTCAACTTCGGCACTGGTCCCGGGTTCATGCCCCGAACCTGACGGATGTTTTTCTACAGCATCTACAACACCCTGAGTTTCCATCTTGCTTTCCGTGGTAACAGGTACAACATCACCCTTGGGTGCAGATATGTGTTTCGGTGGATACAACACGACATCTAGTACCTGTGCATCTGGAACCGACACCTGAAAAACAACGGTGTTATCACCAAACGCCACTGACCCATGTGCCGGGCCCGTTAGTATGGAAAACCCATTCTTGGCAACAGCACAATCACCCAATTCGGCGAGTTGTCCTACAAACGATTTACCGTCACCATTTTGCACCTTGTAAGTGTAGTATTTTTCCCCGTATGACATATTGAGCAACTCTGCAGACACGTGGTCTGTGTATCTAAATGATCCGTAAGTTCTGTAATTTTTGAATGAGTCTGTTCCTTCGGGCATGACATGTACCAGCCCCGCAAATTCAGGATCAACTATATTCTCAAAGCTGATAGTGCCAGTTTCCCTGTCTTGGCGAAACTCTACAGGAGCTAGATAGTCTATGGTAAAAACGTCTTCCGCAATTTTCCCGTCAACAAATCTGTACCCCAAATATGGGTCGGAGTGCACGTATATGCCCCCATTGCTAAATGCCTCAGCAAGCTTGCTACCGTCGAAGTGTATCATTCCAAACCTCAAACCAAAGTTACATATCCCTATACACACCACGAGCCACGCGGTGTGGGGCACCAGCAAAGCAGGACGTGTGTAAACGGCCGAAAGTGTGGCTCAACATTAAGTGCCGCAGATGGGTCAAAGCCCACACAAGCCACTCTCACCTAATCGCCAGCAGCATACAACACCGGAGCCATGCATACACGATCATCCACTACAGACCTACCGCGGGTGTTCTCCGCTAGGCCTTGTGTGCTGCAAGGAAAACCGGACAATGATGTGCATCTTGCTCCGCAAACAACTAAAAGGTGAGCAAGACATAACATCTGAGAGCCGGTATCCATTGAGCCTCTGTCGTGTCTGAAATCACACATGAAGTACCCAAGACTGTACCGCAAGTGGCAAAACAATGCTCCCTGTACCGCCACGTTGCACGTCTCTCACAAATTCAAGTGTTGCCGCCCAAAGACGCGAACGGTCAGAGCTTTTAGTGGCAAAGCTTTAAGGAATTGTTATCAAATACGTAAATACAAACAGATATCGGCTACCACACCGTATATCATTATTGAGCAGTTAGTCTCTTTATTCTGTTGCGTATCTCTACTGCACGCTCAAAATCAAGGTTCTCCGCGCACAAAAGCATCTCTTTTTGCAGCTCTACAATATTGCAGTTTGCAGAGTCAGCATTGGTATCAAGGGGAACTTTTTTGCGAGAGGAGCCCACACGCTCACTAAGGCTTGTCTGCACGGATTTCTTGATGGTGCGGGGCACAATACTGTGCTCCTGGTTATACTTGCGCTGTATATCACGCCGACGATCAGTCTCTTCCATAGCTGTCCGCATAGACCCGGTAATTACATTCGCGTATAGAATCACTCTACCTTCCACATTGCGTGCAGCGCGCCCTATTGTTTGTATTAGAGAGGTTGTGGAGCGTAGAAAGCCTTCTTTATCTGCATCTAATATTCCAACAAGGGCACACTCTGGTATGTCTAGCCCCTCACGCATCAGGTTTACGCCCACCAGAACATCTATTACCCCCAGCCGAAGATCGCTAATAATTTCGATCCTTTCTAGGGTTTTCACATCAGAATGTAGATACGCAACTTTGATCCCCATTTCACGCATGTACTCGGTTAGATTTTCTGCCATTTTTTTAGTCAGTGTAGTAATCAGCACCCGGTATCCGCGTGCTATGGTTGCCTGGCTCTCGCACACCACATCGTGTATTTGCCCATCTGCACTTTTCACAACACACACAGGGTCCAACAACCCGGTGGGTCTGATTAACTGTTCTACCGCTACACCTCCAGTCTGCTGCAGTTCATACTGCCCCGGAGTGGCAGAAACGTAAACCACTATTGGTTTCCTATCTTCCCATTCCGCAAAGGTCAGTGGGCGGTTATCTAGCGCGGATTGCATCCTGAATCCGTGGGTGATAAGATTCATCTTCCTCATCCTATCCCCATTGTACATGGCTCTGATCTGAGGTATGGTCATGTGGCTTTCGTCTATAAACATTATTGCATCTTGCGGCAGGTAATCCAGCAGAGTGTTGGGGGGATCTCCCGCTTCCTTGCCGCACAGATAACGTGAGTAGTTCTCGATACCTTTGCAGGTACCTGTTTCTCTCATCATCTCAACGTCGAATCTTGTCCTCTCTACAATTCTATCCGCCTCAACTATTTTGTTGCACTGCCTGAATTGCATCGCGCATTCATCGAGTTCTTTCTCAATATCAGAGATGGCCTGAAGCAAAGTCGGCCTGGGAGTGACGTAGTGGCTGTTGGGAAATATTTTTATCTTTTCCAGTTTCAGCGTCACCATGCCAGATTTTGGATCAACTTCCTGGATGGAGTCTACCTCATCACCGAAAAATGATATCTTCCATATCCTGTCTTCGTAGTGTGAGGGAAATACGCTCAGCACATCACCTCGTACACTGAAGTTACCGCGCTCATATTTGTTTCCATGCTTATACTGCAGCTCCACAAGCTTTTCCTGTAGCTGGCACATATCCAGCTTCATACCAAGAGTAATAGGTATGGTCATCTCTGAGTAGAGCTCGGGCGACCCTAAACCATATATACATGACACACTGGCAACCACTATCACGTCTCTCCTTTCCAGTAGAGATCTGGTTGCAGAGTGTCTCAGTAGGTCAATCTTGTCGTTTATTAGCGCGTCTTTTTCTATATACACATCGCTTTGAGGAATGTACGCCTCAGGTTGGTAATAGTCGTAGTATGAGACAAAATACTCCACTGCGTTTTCTGGAAAGAATGACCGCATTTCCTCGTGCAATTGCGCCGCTAGGGTTTTATTGTGTGCAATTATGATGGCAGGACGCTGTGTTTTCTCAATTACCGAAGCCATGGTAAACGTTTTCCCAGACCCAGTCACACCCAACAGAGTCTGCTCCTTAACACCGCAGCTTATGCCGCGTACTAATCCGTCAATTGCACCTGGCTGGTCACCAGACGGCTTGAACTCAGAGGAAATTTTAAAGCGCTGCATAAAACCGCTATCCGGACTTGCCTAGATTTAATATAATGTACCCCAAATTGCACAGTGGTAAAACATGCATCCGATAGGCAAGGCAGTGGCCGCGTTCATACTGTGTATGGTGTCGGTGTACTTCGTCATGCCCAACTTTGTAGATTCTGATTTGTTGATATCAAAGAGAAAGGCAAACTTGGGCTTGGATTTGCAGGGCGGCGTCTATCTCTTACTTGAAGTTGATTTTCATGAGTATCTCAGGGGAAGGCTTTACGGCTTGAGTGATACACTACGAGCTTTCTTGCTCAAGGAAAAGATCTCGTACAAGAGGCTGTACGTAAAAGATGGTTCCTTGGCGCTCTCCTTACACAACACAGGGGATTACGCGCGTGTAAAACGCTTTGACGCCAATGTGACTATTTCTGGCACTTATGACCATATTTTAATATCCTTCAAAGATGGATATACAAAAGCGCTATTACACGGGGTTGTGACTGATTCAATACGGAACGTGCAGCGCCGGCTGGATACATCCGGCACTAAGGAGATTATTATCAAAAGCCATGGCGAAGATAAAATATCCCTGCAAGTACCGGGAATATACAACACAGATAGCATTAAGTCTCTGATAGGCAAAACTGCCAAACTGACCTTTCACCTACTTGAAGAGGTCAAAAGTTTGTCAGACATAGACCCCGTGGTAGCCAGCCTGCTGAGCGATGTAACTGGTAACGTGTACCCAGTGTTGAAGAAGGTGGAAATAAGTGGAGACTCACTAATCGATGCTAGTGCGGGGCTTAACAACCTAGGAAGGCCTGTGGTATATTTCAAGTTCGACAGCGTAGCCACTAAGAAGCTGGCAGAAATCACAAAAAACCACACAGGTAAGCAGTTTGCAGCGGTACTTGATAACGTCGTGCTGACAGCGCCTACTATTCGGGAACCTATACTGGGCGGGAATGGTGAAATTAGCGGCAGGTTCAGCATGAGTGAAGCAAAAGAACTTGCAGTGTTGCTCAAATCTGGGGCGCTACCCGCACCTTTGAGTGTAATAGAAGAAAAAGTAATCGGGCCCAGTTTGGGTGCAGGGTCAATTGCCATGGGTAAGGTGGCAATGCTCGCCTCCATAGTGGGTGTCTCTGCATTTGTGATTACGTCATACGGGGTACTTGGGGTTTTCGCAGTAATCGGGTTGATTTTCAACATCGTATTTGTGTTACTTACAATGACTTTCATCGGAGCAACGTTGACTCTTCCGGGCATAGCCGGGATGACGCTCACAGTAGGTATGTCTATTGATGCGAATGTACTTATTTTCGAGCGCATAAGGGAGGAACTACGTGCTGGCAGAAGATTGAGGTTGGCTGTGGATAAGGGCTTTAGAAATGCCATGTCGACAATTTTTGATTCCAACATTACCACGCTAATAGTCGCTGCCATAATGTTCATAATGGGTAGTGTGTCAGTGAGTGGCTTCGCTGTAACGCTGGGCGTTGGTGTATTATGTTCAATGTTATCAGCGGTGGCGCTGACTAAGGCGCTAATAGATGTATGGGTACATACAGTAAAGAGCCTGCAGATGGTATAATAACTGCATGGCAGCACATTTTGTGGAGTTGCATATGAGCGGCAAGTCTTGTAACGAAGAAAAAGTAACGTTCTGTGACGGTAATGACGCGGAGGGATTGTACCCTGGACATCCAAGAGTGTACATAAAGATCACCGAAAAAAAACAGCAATGCCCATATTGCGGGAGGGTTTTGAGTTGATACTAGCGGTCGCTGCGTGCAAGGGCGCTGTTGCAGACTCTTAGCTGCAGTTACTCAAAACCCGTGGTTGTCCTTACATCTACAAATTCCCTACAGACGCGGCAGTTGCTTTGGCAATACCGGCCGTTACTTGACGCATTGTTATTTACTAAATTAGTAACCTGTGTTAGAATTTTAGAAGCTGTGCGGCATGATCTTAAGCACGCACATCACGCTGTTTAGCAGTCCTGATAAACCCTGGGAGACCTTGGCAGTAGGCACGATAAGTGCTCTAACTGCGGCGCATGGGACAAATAGGAGGGAGATTCATGCCTAATAGCCGCGGGGTAGCATACTCCGTACAAGATATAAGTAGGAGGTTTGCGCTCTTCATGCCCGGTAAGGGCATAGTCAGGTTCGGGCGCCTTATACCTGGTGTCACTCCTACATCTGAACTAATAAATAGAGATTCAGAAGGCGAAGCGCTACCGGTTAGTAGCTCAGCAGCATACAACGACGTGCTGCTCAGTAGGACCTTCTGCTTTTTTAACTCTAATCCAGCGAACGTCCGAAGGGTAGTTGCGTTGCTGGCGTCCTCCGGGCTGGTAGTACGGATAATGTGCAGCGCACAAGATCGCGAGTACTTAACGGAACGCGGAATAAGCCGTGAAACGTGCATAAGTGACGCTAGATACGCGTTTCCATCGCGGGATTCTATTGCGCTCATATATCACAGGGAGTTCTCACGCATGGATTTCCGTGGGCTGAAAGCCCTTATGGTATGGGAGAGTGCGCCACAAGAAATGCGTCAGCTGCTGACGGAGTTGATGGCCGGCACACATGGAGTAGAACGCGTTACTGGCGTCGATAACAAGTTTTTCACTGCAAGGTATAGAGCATCCAGAAAACCTGTGGGGCAAAAACTGCTTGATTCTGCGCTCTATATGGAAAAGTGGTCGTTGTTGTCTACAGAAGAAAAGACATTGAGATGTGCTTTTAGCGCACTGCTGACTTTAATGCTGCCCATAATGCCTGTGGTGTTCGCATTAATCGCTCGCGGAAGAAGTAAAGACCCCAGCCACAACTTGGGGATCATGCGTTGGCAGAACAGCATCTACAGGGACGAGCAGCGTCCTAAGTCTAATCCGTATGATATGTTGTTCGGGGGCGATACAGAAGCTACGTCACGCCTCACTGATATCGTAAACAGGATCGCATCAGAGCCCAGCTTTGGATATATGGATAGTGACCACAGACTCACAGAAAAGGCAACAGCGGTCAGCAAGCGGCACAATCTCCTACTGCTTGCAAGCCGAAAGCAACTATCCCGTGGGGAACTCGCTCTGCGTGCTGCGTTTCTCGCCGTGCTTGCAACCTTGACTATAGCTAGTATCGTCCAGTTATCCCTAGGCAGCATTGCGCATCCAGGCGCTTCCATAGCGTCAGCAATTTCTTACTGTGCACTCATCGGCATTTGCGCAGGATCGATCTACATACACCGTAAGGATACTAAGCGTCTACTAATGTTCGGCACTCTCTCTTTTGTGTGTCTTACATTGCTGGTAAACTCCATAGCCGCGTTTCATATTGGCGGTACACCAGGGCCTGTAGCACAGGGCTTGGAAACAATGATCTCCGCAGCTTTGATTGCTTTGTTTGTTGTGTATTGCACTGTCGTGTGTGCAGCAAATCTCATATATAAGAAAGACAAAATGGTCGCAAACGAGCTCGGGATGAGCTTTACTGCATATCGTGAAATAAAACCGCAGTTATGTTCTGAGTTAAAAAACCACGATAGAAATGCTGCAAGCGCGGAAGTGTTGGTTAGAATATTGGAAGACAGCGGCGAGGATGTGACAACACTGCTCGAAAGGCAGGCTGAAAGCGCCACTCCAGTAGAGAGTAGAGAGGCACAACAACAGCACACTGGTAGCGGTGCGTCACCAGCAACAGAAAGTTGGCTGGAGCCCACAAATCCGTTCGCCGCAGACATTGAAGCTGAGCAGCGCGAGGAGCGTATTAGAACCGGTGCAACAGGAGAGAACGGTCCTAACATCAGTTCAAGCCTGCAAGATGTGACAGCAACAACCAAAGGTCGCGCTCACTCCTCTCCGCCCGATGTAGGCAGACCTGCGAGGTCAGCATAGGTCGCGTTGTTTCTTGCAACAAGTACATTGCGGTAGAAGTTCTGTGCGTGTCACGTCAGCACTACAAATGTGATGCTCTCCCATACCCGCATGTGAGTAGGGGCACAAGAACTTAGTGATACCATCAATCAGACAAAAAGCGCGGGGGCGGTACTACCTCACGACAAGCACGTAAACCAGAACCTACAAAACACCTACCTAGGGGCTGGTAGTTCCCTGCAGGTCCATTCGCCAATCTTTGTGGATGAGATTTACTTTTCTCAGCAGCCCCCACAGGCCCCTAGCTCCCTCAGCTTCCTCAATGATTTTCAAATTCTTGACGCCATTGAAGGTGGGGTTGTAGTCGAGACCTATGTAGAAGTTTTTACCAGCATTCCCCGTAGGTCTACTCGCCAATTTTTGTGGACGTGACTTACTTTTCTCAGCAGCCCTCGCAGGTACACTGTATACCCAAACTTAGAGCCTTCTTACCAATCGCCATCCCTGCCAACATTAGTCATCACACATGCCCCTTGCCCACCCCACTTTCCCCATGAGTTACTATGTGCATACACAGGGATAGCCATCCCTGACGTACTGATGGTGCTGGTATCTGCAGCAGAGAGTAGTGTTGCATCTTCAGTAGCAAATGCTTGGGTGATCTTGCCATTGCTACCGGTGGTACCACAGTTGGTGGTGTTGCTGCCATTGCCACACACCTTCTGGCTTACATTACCACCACCAGTAGCACCCTCTACTGCAGTACCCCACTTCTCAGCTTCACTCTTGGTCATCTTACCTAAAGCATTAGCAAGACGGTCTACCTGACCTCTTGCTGTATCATATGCTAACTCCTTTCCTAATAAGAATACTGAAGCTGTATCCTCATTAGACTTCTTACCTCACGCATTAAGTACCCTAGCCTTCGGAGGCAGCCTGGGGTACAGAACCGGCAGAGCACGGATAGAAGTAGGAATAGGACATGAGAGGTTTGTCATCAAGGGAGGAGATGATACAGCATTTCTCCTAGGTAAGGGACTTGCACTAGATACAGCGAGGGGTCAATTACTATCCAGTGCTCTGGGTAGGATGTCCATGAGTGATGTGCATAGACTCAAGAGGGAAGTAGTAGATAGTGAAGGTATAGCAAGTCCTGTAAGGGCAATGTTTAGTAGACAGATCCCTGATGGAGATACATTACTTGCTGGAGAGATGGCAGGAGTTGATGATGGACTAGTTATACAAGAATTGAGCAGACCAGAAGCCATAGAGACTGAAGAACTCCAGGAGATGAAGGAGAGGTTGAGACTTAAGGCAAGAAGAGCCTCAGAGGAGCTTAGGACGCAGCTGGAGAAGCTGGGGAAAAAGCTGGAGGAGGTGAAGAAGCTCAAGGAGGTGAAGAAGCTCAAGGAGGAGCTTGAAGAGATAGGAAAGTTGCAGAGTGCAGAGAAGATGATACAGAAACTCAGGGAACTGAGTGAGTTGGAACTGCTAGAGGAGAAGAAGCTGGAGGAGATAGGCAAGCTGGGGTTGGTTGCAACGCTCAAGGAAGTCGTGGTACAGGCAGGACAAAACTCGCTAGGAGATTTGGGAGATGAAATAAAGAAGATAGAGGGAATAGAAGCAGGCAAAGAACTAGAGCTGGCACAAAAGCTCAAGAAGTTGGAGACAAAGTTGGAGAGTAGCCCAGCACTGTCGGAGAAGAAAAAGAAATTGGCAGAGTTGCAGACAAAACTAGAAGAACTAGCAGCGATAAGGGAACTGAAGGCATTAGGACTAGGTGCACTAAGTCTGGAAGAGCAGTTGAGAACATTAGCTGAGGTTAAGGAAGTCAAGGCATTAGCTGAGAAGCAGAAGATTGAAGGATTAGAGATTCAAGAGGGACTTCAGCTCACAGAGAGAATGAGGGGACTAGATAGAAGACTAGTACGGCTAGCAGCACAAAAGCTGGAGGAGATAAAGGAACTGACACAGCGGAATAAGCAATCTATGCGTCCAGAGACTAATCCGCAATCTATAAGGAAAGCAGCAAGTATGCTAGAAGAGATAAGTGTGCTAAGGGAGCTAAGACAGTTAGATGAGCTAATACCAGAAGAGCAGCTGAGGACATTAGCTGAGGTTAAAGACACTATAGCACAACTGGAAGCACAAAAGCTGGAGAATAGGAAGGAGCTGGAGAAGATAGAGTCCGAGAAGAAGTTAAAAGGCGCAGGGCTGGGAGAACATCTGACTAAGTGGCTGTTACACAAATTCGGAGTTGAAGGCAAGACATTGGAGATGATAAAGCGGGAGTGGGAGAATAAGCTGGAAGGATTGAAGGAGCTGGTGCTGGAGGGGATAAAAGACCTAGGAGGGCTGGAGAGAGCAATCAAGGGAAAGTTAGATGCGGTGCATAAGTTGGAGACATTGGAAGAGCTGAAGAATCTTAAGAACAAACTAGATGAACTAGCCAAGATCAAGGCACTAGAGGAACTTACAGAGATAGCTGAGAAACGTGGAGTTGCTACTACACTCAAGGCTGCATTGGCTAATGCTATGGAGACTACTAAGAATAGGGGTTGGACTGATTATTTAAACAGTCTAGATTCAAGTAAGAGAGTTAATGCTGTAAGAGAACTAATCGCTGCTGAGAAAATTAGAGCATGGGCTAGGGATATAAATAACTTGGATGTAGATGAAAGAGCCATGGTTGCAGGGGCCTTCGCTCGTGCTGTTGAGGGGGCTGAGGTTATTGAGGTTAGGAGATTGATGCCTGAATGATACAGGAAACTCTAGGTGTAAAGCCAGTAAGTGCAACTGTGTATATGGTGATGCCAATTTTTACGGTGGATAGGGGCTTGGGCGACTAATCTCTATCTTCACGTGATGGCAACTGTAGAAGATTGGGTACTGCATTCGGTATTGGTGATGCTGAGGTGGGTGTTGCTTATCTGTAGGACGAAGCATTTCTACTGGGTAAGGATGTTAGTGCACAGTTGAATTAGATGATGCCCACTGTGCGGATAGTAGCGCGGTTGGCTAGCACGGCAGGGCCAGGTTTGGTGCATGTGTGAGGGCTAATCTGTAAATCCGTATTCAGCCCATCGTGATGTTACCTTTTCGGCGATATCTTCGCTCATTTTCAGAGGTACACCCCAGGATCGGGTAGTCTCTGGATAAATCTTGTTTGTCGCATCAAACCCCACCTTGCTGCCCAGCCCCTCCTCAGGAGAAGCAAAGTCTAAGTAGTCAATAGGAGACCGCTCAATGACCATGGTATCACGGGCGGGGTCCATCCTGGTGGACATCGCCCATATTACATCCTTCCAATCCCGCGCGCATATGTCCTCATCGACAACTATGACAAACTTGACATATAAAAACTGACGCAAATAGGACAAAATCCCCATTACTATCCTCCGCGCGTGTCCCGGATACGCCTTTTTCATGGAAACTACGGCCACACGGTATGAGCACCCCTCTGGAGGCAGCCAAAAATCTGTAACTTCCGGATACTGCAACTTTAGCATAGGAATTAGAAGCTCCGTCAATACCTCCCCCAGCACGGAACACTCATCCGGAGGCCTCCCGGTAAAAGTACTCATGTACATTGGTGAAGAGCGCATGGTTATGGCCTTAACTGTGAATTTTGGAAACCTCTCCACGCTGTTATAATACCCTGTGTGATCGCCATATGGCCCCTCTTCGAGCAATTCGTCGGCACTTACCACCCCCTCCAACACTATTTCGGCATTCGCGGGAACTTTCAGGGGCACCGTTATACACTCAACAAGCTCTGTGGGATGTTTGCGTAAAATACCGGCAAATTGATACTCAGAGATGGTATCAGGAACGGGGGCAACCGCAGAAATTAGGGTTGCAGGATCAGACCCTATAACAACAGCCGCGGGGAAATCCCCCTTACCTTCTTTTACCCACCTGCGGTACTGTTGCGCCCCACCTCGGTGCCTTAGCCATCGCATGATCGTGGAATTTTTGCTAACAACTTGCATGCGATACACACCGAGATTGAAATTATCTTCACGAGATGAAGACGGCCCTCGCGTCACAACTATGGGCCATGTTATGAGAGGAGCTGGCTCCCCAGGCCAACAGGTTTGTATTGGTAGCTTACGCAGGTCTACATCGTCATCAACCATAATCACTTCGTGGCACGGCGCTTTTTTGACAACTCGAGTACGTGCAGCAACAACATTACGTAACATGGGGACCATGGAGAGTAGGTCCCTGAAAGACTCCGGGGGAGTAGGAGACCTTAAAAAAGCCAACAGCTCCCCAATACCGCGTAGCCCACAAGGTTCGACCCCAAGGCCAAGTGCGACCCTCTCAAGAGTGCCGAATAGGTTAACCAGGACCGGTATGCTGCAAGGCCCATGCTCTGTGACCACATTTTTGAAAAGCACGGCCGGACCCTGTGTCGCCACCAACCTTCTGTGAATTTCTGTAATTTCAAAAACCGAGGATACTTCCCCCTGTACATGGACGAAACACCCTCTAGCCTCCAGGAAGCGTACAAACTCCCTAAGATCCACAAACGACATAGCAACCCGTGACGAGAAAACAGCACCCGGGCAAGGCTACCACATGCGCAGCAAAACACAAACAAAACCCGGTGGTGCCACTTACACGCCACCACCGGTAATTTCCCCCCGCGCTGGCCTAGAGAGACAGCCTCAGCCCAGCCTCTATCCCGAAGTAAGCCACGTCCATGCTTATGGGTAAGTTTACAGGCAGCAGCTTGGCATGAGTTGGACTCTTTTGGGTAGTAAAGCCATTAATCCTCACAACCTCGTAGCCACTTTGCGTAAGAATAACCTCACCATTGCCCACAAGTGTGCGGTAGTAAAGGCTGGCAAACCCGTGAACCTTATCTCCAAACTTATAACTTGCACCAACCTTCGCCTGGTAGGAAACCCTTCTAGCATCAGAGTTGAACATACTTACCTTTTCCAGACCAAACCCAGCGCACACATATGGCAGAATGCTATCACTCAGGCTGATACCAAAATCCCGACACAAACTAGCCAGAGTCGAAGATAGCTGCACTCCCTCGTTCTTCACGATAATCATAGTGTTGGCACTGCCATCATCAGTGGCAGAAGCAGTAGGTACCCCCTTTGCACCCGAAGAAAGCTTCATGTGCACGGCGGAGTATCTATAGCCTTCAGAAGCGTACAGATCCCCCACCACACCTCCACCGTGGCCGGACGCGGGGCCCCGTCCTACGTCAAAGCTCTGTCTAGCCAACTCCAGCTCAGCCCTAACCTTGCCCACAGGGTACCCCAGAACCACGGCAACACCACATGTGCTGCTATGGTAATCGGAGCCTCGTGCTAGCACCGGCCAAGGATCAAACGCGTCTACTGCAATCTCAACTCCCTCTTTCAGGCGCACATACCACGCGTCATGCCGTTCAGCAGGCTGCGACATAGGCAGCGCATTCAGAGGCGTAGTTCTAAAAGAAGTGTCGAAAGAACCCTTAAATGCCAGGTCACCGAAAACAGGAGAGGCAGGCTTATACATACCCCCAATATACAATCCGCCCACACCACGTGCTATGTCATCCAAGGAAAAAGAAACTGCAGACGACGAGTAGGCCAAGAAAACACAACCAAGAGAGACGGCGAGAAACCTTACAAAGCTCATCTGAAACCCTCAACACAAAGCCACGCACGATAGCCCGCTGTGACGGCGGGCTATCGTACACCAAGTATTTACTCCCGTAGTGTACGCGCGTCAAGTGCATTCAAAGAATCACGAGCTAATAGCCTGCAACATTTGTAGTCGGTGTGTAGCAGGGTGTAAATAATGAGGAGTTATGTCGCTGGAGTGTAAGGCCTAAAACATATACCTGGCACCAAGCTCCCCCCCAAAGTGAGCTATTCGCATATTGGCTTCAGCAGCTACAGGTTTGGGCGCAACATCAAATCTTTCAGGCACCGCAAGTGCCGCAGATCTAAAGTGGCTGTTGTGAAGCATGTGGTAGTACGTACCAACAAATAGCGTCACTCCCTGCGCCATTGGGATTCCCACACCTATTTTGCCCTGATATCCATGAGTAACGTCGCCAGCGTTTAGCAGATTTAACATGTTCCCACTTATTCCAACGCACATGTATCCAAGTGCAGCACCAATTTGTATCTGTTCGTAGCACAAGTTAAGCGCTATAGAAGATACGTCAATTTTCCTGTTTTCCACAACCGCGTAGTTCCCTGGCATTATTGCTTTTGCCCTAACCAGCGCGATATTACATGCATCGTCCTTATTGACCGAGCCAACTCCGCCTTTTGTCTCAAACACACTGCGAAACCTCTCCAATTCCAGCCTCACGGGGCCAGTGCTGTAGCCCACACCTCCAGCAAATTCTAGATAATCGCTACTGTAAAAAGGCGGCTTATACGTCCCAAAGGCTCTGTGGTTGTTTATATCAACAATAACACTCCCATTCATGCTCATACGCGCAACTGTTGCTACTCCTGGCATCGAGAGCTGCCCTTCGCTCACTCTCAAGTTACCAAAGTCGGGGAAGCTGCTTTTGTAAGCGCCAACAAGGTACGCTCGCCCCTGTGATCTGAATTTTCGCAACGGGCAATCGCCTGCGGAAAAGGCCTGTGGAGGGAAAAGCAAAACCGCGATGAATACCCACACTTTAACGGCAACGCAATCCTTTTTTGTTGCCCTCATCATAGATCCCATAATTATCCCCCAAAAAATCAGCCGGAAGCGGCAACTTTCACACGATTTCGAAATCTTCCAACAAAGAATTCTCAACGATGCTCGGCGCTGCAGCGCGCCTTTCTAGAACAAAAACGTTAACCAATAGCTAATGCAGAAGAAAATACGCGCAGACACGCCCTAGTGGCTGCGCGCTACAAAACAACGGCCAAAGGCGCAACAGAACTATTAGAAAATCCATCTGAGCCCAATTTCCGCCCCCAGGTAGCTTATGTGCACGTCTGAAACTCTTAGGTCCAAACTGCGATGGGAGTCATCCCTACCTCCGTTAGACGCCTGTGCTGCGGCACGCATGGCGTACGCACCCCATTGGTATGCAATAGGCACATCGTTAAAAGTGCTATCCAAGACTCTGTGCACAAAGGCGCTGACTACCAACTGCATTGACTCAGACAACTGCTGATGAAACCCAACGCTCCCTTCCACGGAGAAAGCAGCTCTAGTCATACCAAACAAGTTCACAGCATCAATGCCAGACCCCACACAAAAGTGCGGTACAAACGGAGCTGCTATGAATTGCTTATCGGCATCGTAACATACACTCACCATAGCGGCAGTGCCGCCAATGCCTCGATTACGTACCGCTACCAGCCCACTGGTGATTGGTACCGACGTGGTAGGCCGCTGCTGGCCAGTAGTGCTTCCGCTGCCGGCACTAGAGGCACTTGCCGATGAAGCCGCACCGCCAGTTGTAGGACGTATTTCCCTGACTAAAAGTACGTCCTTATAATCGATGAGGGCATCACCCCCGGTGTGTATAACATCAAAAAAGCTCCTCGCAACTTTAAATTCCAGCCTGAAGCCGCGGTTGACAGCACCCAAAACACCAAACACACCCGTATAGTCAGAAGAGTACGTTACTGCAGCGGCCCTCGCCGACTGCATTCTTTCTATCATGCGACCATCAACTTCACGAGCTTCTAGAGGGCCGCAACACGTATCTAGGCCCGGCACAAAAACGTCAGCGGTACGCCCATCCACTGACATCGTGAATTTGCCGATGTTCTGGAACGCAGGCCGATACCCCACGGAAGCGTAAAAACCCGCTGCAGAGCACGACTCTGTATGAGACAAACACAAAAAGTACATCGCCAAGGTTACAATGGCGAACCCCCACCGCAAAGCCATCCCTTTTAACCCTCTCCGATCACCAACAGGGCCGGTCGCGCAAACCGCAAGGCAGACCGAGCACAGCCGCACGCGCCCAGAGCACTACAACCATGCAGTGTATATTGCAACTGCGATCACATCACGACCTAACCATACTGCCCCTGCTTTAACCATTTAGAAAACAAAAGTCAAGGCTGTAAACGGCTCATCACAGCGGTTATCACATAAAGCCTGGCCTAGCACAAACAATTGTGTAGTAAACGAAACCCGCAACCCTCTGGAGCTACACCACCACAAAATGGAATCGCAGGGCCCTCGTTTGTCGGCATGTTCATGGCACAGCCACCACACTCACAAAGCTTTAAAAATCGTTTTCAACAGGGACCTGTGCCCGTTTGCAGGCCAACTTTAAGGGTTTACACAAACTCGCGAAAGTAGTAGCATTCAGGCTGGCCTTTTTTGCGTATGCCAATGTCGTTGAACGTCTATCTGCCCGACCAGTCTGTATCTGCAGTGCGGCCCAGGATTACAGTTCTGGGAGTTGGAGGCGCTGGCGGCAATGCAGTAAACAACATGATACAGTCGTGCCTTCAGGGGGTCAACTTTATAGTCGCCAACACAGACGCCCAAGCACTTGATTGCTCTCTGTCAGAAAAGAAAATTCAACTTGGGATCAACCTAACAAAAGGGCTAGGTGCAGGTTCCTTACCAGAGGTTGGAAGGGGTGCTGCTGAGGAGTCCATAGACGAGATAATGGGAGAAATTGCCGACAGCAACATGCTGTTTATTACTGCGGGTATGGGAGGCGGCACAGGTACGGGCGCCGCACCCGTAATTGCGAAGGCTGCCAAGGAGAATAAGATTCTTACTGTGGGAGTTGTTACCAAGCCGTTCCACTTCGAGGGCGCACATAGGATGAAAACTGCAGACCTGGGATTGGAAGAGCTGCAGCGGTATGTGGACACCCTTATAATAATACCAAACCAGAATTTATTCAGGATAGCGAATGAGAATACCACCTTCGCAGATGCGTTCAAACTTGCAGATACAGTGCTCCACACGGGAGTAAGAGGCATAACTGACCTAATGGTGATGCCTGGGTTGATTAACCTCGATTTTGCCGACATAAAAGTTGTAATGAGCGAAATGGGCAAGGCGATGATGGGAACCGGAGAGGCAGAAGGAGAACATCGTGCTGTAATCGCCGCAGAAGCCGCGATTTCCAACCCCCTTCTTGATAATATTTCTATGAAGGGCGCCAGGGGGATTTTGATAAACATCACTGGGGGACTGGACCTTACTTTGTTTGAAGTGGACGCAGCTGCAAATAGAATCAGGGAAGAAGTTGATGACAATGCCAATATCATATTTGGCTCCACGTTCAACGAGGAAAGCAGCGGGAAGATTAGGGTCTCTGTTCTCGCAACTGGTATTGACAGTGTGCGCCCTGCGCAGAAGCCTCATAGTGCTGAGCCGCAACAACAACCGCAGCGAATCAGCGATTTTGATTTCGATAACGAACTGGGTTCGCTCGAGCCTGAGAATGGTGGCACCATGGCTTATTACAAGCCTAGCCTACCTGAAGAAGATGCTATGGCTGATGCGCACGCCACTGCGGAGAAGCAACAACCATCTCAAAAACCTGGTGCATTTAACTGGAGTGAATCATTTGACGTGCCAGCATTCCTTAGAAAGAAGGAAAAATTGTGAAAACATTGGTCGCACAGCGGTCTTGGACCGGCAAACCTGCCAGCAGAAAGGTGTGGTAGCGTTGGTTGCAGGTGCGCTACACAGCGTATGCCAGGTGCAGCTGTGTGTCTAGGAGGCATCGGCAGGTAGGAAGGATTTTTGTTGTGGTTAAGCCCGGATGGAATTGGGAGCATCGGTCAGTGCATATTTGCGTTATGTGCATATGTGGCGGGGGCTCATGCATTTTGCGTGCAGCACTTCATACGAATTGTCGGCAGTAATAACTCACCGTCCGCATCCAGGAATGCGGGGCTCCGCGGGCAGTAAGTACTTTTGCGCACCAAGTTACAGTTGGAAAGAAACCTGGCTGCGTGGCACAACGCACGCAAGTGTGGCACTATATGATAGAAGTTAATATACACACACAAAAGTGGTACAGACTGGTTGACAAGCCCAAAATCTCCACAAAACGTGTGGTCAGGTTTTGTTTGTCGGAGTTAGACATTGCCAAGTATGACCCAAAAGTCTTTGTTGTGCTGGCCAATGACGCACTACTTCTCGAACTCAATTCCCGATACAGGGGAATCCACAAAGCTACCAATGTTCTTTCCTTCAGCTACGAAAAACTATCACCAAGCTGCTGCTTGGGAGAAATATATTTATCCATGGAGCGGATAGCGGAAGAATCACTGGAAATGGATGTGGCTATCAGGTCGCATTTCTTTCATATGCTGATACACGGAACGTTGCACATATTGGGATACGACCACGAGGAACCCGAAGATGCAAGCACAATGCAAGCATTGGAAGTAGAACTGCTTGCCAAACTTGGAATACGCAATCCATATGTTCCACGTGAAACGTAGTATGCCGACAAGCCCGTCCAAAATTTAGGATGACAACGTCAGTCACTCACGTATAATCTGAATGGTGGACGGTATTGCCGATGGCTAAGGTTTTTGCGGTTGTAAATCAGAAGGGCGGCGTCGGTAAGACTACAACCAGTATAAATTTGGCAACGGCATTCGCCGTTGTCGGAAAATCGACCCTAATGGTAGACCTTGATCCGCAGGGCAACAGCAGTAGCGGGCTGGGCATAGCGTACGCTGCAAGGTCGCCGGATATATATAGGGTCTTGGTCGATAATTATCCTATTACGGAAGCGATTAGAAGCACCTGTATACCCAACCTATCCATTGTACCCTCTACTATTGACTTGTCCGCGGCGGAGCTGGGGCTTGCACAAATGGAGTCTAGGGAGTTTGTGTTGAAAAATTGCCTACTACATGCGACAGGGTACCAGTATGTCTTTGTGGATTGCCCGCCATCTCTGGGATTGCTTACCATAAACGCACTGGCTGCGGCCCATTCTGTGATTATCCCGATGCAATGCGAGTTCTTCGCACTAGAAGGGCTAAAACACCTAATGAAAACTGTAAATCTCGTCAAAAAGCGCTTAAATCCCTCTCTTACCATCGAGGGCATTTTACTCACAATGTACGATCGCAGAAACAATCTGAGTGAGCAGGTGGAGGAAAACATCAGGGAGCATCTACGCGAGAATGTATATAAAACCGTAATACCGAGAAACGTCCGGCTATCTGAGGCCCCATCACACGGGAAGCCGGCAATAATCTACGACTACAAGTGCCCAGGTTCACAGTCTTACATATACTTAGCAAAAGAAATATTAGAGCAGCAAAATAGAGCACAGGCGTTTCGTGCAGATGGCGAAGTTTTGGAGCAAAAGCAATGAAGAGATCCTTAGGTAAGGGAATTCTGGAGCTAATTGGAGAAGAAAGCTCGGGCGATGTAGATACTCTAACCATGGAAGCCCCAACACGCGTTAGGGTAAACATGTTACATCCAGGCAGGTTTCAACCTAGGCGGAGATTCGATCAGGCATCTATTAAGGAGCTGGCCGGTTCTATTGCCCGCAATGGGCTTATCCAGCCGATTATTGTGAGAAAGGATGCGTTGGGAGATAGGTACGAAATCATAGCCGGGGAGCGCAGGTGGAGAGCCAGTATAGCAGCAAAGCTTGCAGACGTACCTGTAATAATCAGGAACGTTAGCGATAGTAAGTGTTTGGAGATTTCGGTAATCGAGAATATCCAGCGGGAAGACTTGACGGTACTGGAGGAGGCTGAGTCATATAAGAAGCTAATTGACGAATTTAATCATACACATGAAAGCTTGGCTGCAATACTCGGCAGAAGCAGGAGCCACATAACCAACATACTCCGTATCCTTACGTTGCCAGACTCCGTCAAGCGCATGATAAGCGACAGATCCATATCTTTTGGTCACGCAAGATGCCTGTTGGGCGTTGAGAATCCTGAGGAGCTGGCCGAGAGGATCTTATCTTCGGGCATGAGCGTTAGGGAAACTGAGGCCATGGTGAAGGATCTGCAAAACCACACAGACGTTGTGCAGGCCACCACAGTGCGCATTGAGAGCTTCCTGCCCGGTAGGCTGGATACTGAGGTTAGGGTAAGGAAGAGCGGCAAGAGGCTCACTATAAACTTTATTAGTGAGGAGAAATGTGAGGACTTTTTTAAAATGCTGGACAAACTTTAAGCGTTTTAAGATTGATGGCGGCATGCTTAGGATGTAAAATTCTGGCATTGTTTATACGCTTTAAAAACCATGGTTCACGGTGATATGGTGCTCCTGGGCGTGGTGCGCGCTCCGCATGGGGTCATGGGACTCGTGAAGGTTAGGACGTTTACGGAGGATCCGTCTCACATATCGGCATACGGCCCATTAACCGACGGGCACAGCTGTTTTAACGTAACGGTAGTATCAGTTCTGGGAGCGGATAGCGTCATAGCAAAATTTGATGGGCTTAGCTCAAGAACAGAATCAGAAAGGCTGCGTGGTAAACGCCTCTACGTCCGAAAATCTAGTTTACCAAAGCTGCAGGAAGACGAATTCTACGAGAACGAACTCATCGGGATGGATGCAAAACTGGAAGATGGTACAACCTACGGAGTTATCTCGGCTATACTGAATTTCGGGTCGTGCGACATTATAGAGCTGTCTACAAGCACGGGTAAGTTGGTGATGGTCCCCTTCTCGCGGTCAACTTTCCCGGTAGTAGACGTAGAGCGCAGGGTTGCTATTGTTGTTCCACCTGAAGTTATTGGTGTGGGCAGTAGATGATTTTCAACGTTTTGACCATCTTCCCAGATATGTTCCCAGGCCCTCTTGGATATTCTACAGTCGGCAACGCATTGAGGAAGGGTTTGTGGTCCCTGAATGTGGTTGACATTCGGTCATTCGCTGGCGACAAACACTTAACAGTTGATGACAAGCCGTACGGTGGTGGTCCAGGAATGCTAATGAAGGCAGATGTGCTTGGTAGATGCATAGATAGTGTGCTAGAGGCACACCCTGACACTAGGTTGATCTACACTTCCCCGAAGGGAAAGCAGTTCACGCAAGATATGTCTAGACAGATTGTCCGTTTTGGCAATATAACTTTACTCTGTGGGCGTTTCGAAGGTATTGACGAGAGGGTTGTCGACGTTTATAACTTCCAGGAGGTCAGCATAGGCGACTATGTGATTTCTGGCGGAGAGCTGGCGGCTATGGTCGTGATTGACTCTTGTGTTAGAATGGTCGCCGGGGTGATCGGCAACAAGGACAGTCTTAATCGCGAGAGCTTTGACGGTGGGCTGGAGTACCCTCAGTATACGAGGCCTGCCAGTTGGAAGGGAGTCTCGGTTCCTGATGTTCTTCTCAGAGGAAATCATAGGGAAACTGAGCTTTGGAGGTGTAGGATGTCCAGGATTATCACAGAACGCAGGCGTCCAGATTTGCTGAAGGATTGCAGCGGAGAAGAGGAAGGGAGTTCAAATGAGTAGCATACTGGAAGAGTTCAACAAAAGGCAAATAGAGTCACTTTCTGGGGTTGAGAGGCCTCATTTTCTCCCTGGGGACACTGTTAAAGTCGGAATAAACGTTTTTGACGGAGTGAACTGGAGGGTTCAGACTTTTGAAGGCGTGTGTATAAAAAAACGCAATAGGGGTCTACATTCATCGTTCATTCTACGTAAGATAAGCTACAATGAAAGCATACAGTTACAAGTTTTCCTGCATTCTCCGAACATAAAGTCCATAGAGGTAGTGCGGTACGGTAGGGTGCGCAGGGCTAAACTGTATTACATGCTCAAGCTCTTCGGAAAAGCGGCAAGAATTAAAGAGGCTGGGGATACCCGTAAGAAGCGGATCGCTAGTCAGCGCGCTGCCTCAACATCCTAGCTGCGCTTGGCTGGATGCTGCCAGTGCTAGCAGGCCTATGGCTTTTTGTACTACTGCTTTTTGGACTTCAAACCGTGTGAGGTGCTCCCAATCGTGCCGGAATGTTTGCGCCTTCGAACCGCGTTTGGCAAGCCCTATGTGAACAACTCCAGTCTCTGGATCCATGACAGCGGGGGCTTGGCTTGTGAAATGAGCAGTAGCACCAGCTATACCAGTTATCGAGACTGCTATATCAACATCCTCTAGTGTTTTTAGCACATTTTCAGCCATCATACCGGCGATTTCCTCGCTTACAACGCCGTATTTATCTATTTCTTGCTGCGGAACCCCAAGTATAGAGTGCTTCGAGCGTATTGCGTAGGTCACAACAGAAGAAAAAAGAACGTTGGAAACCCCAGGAACGCACGAAAAAACGAATGCCAGTAATCCCCCTGTACAGGATTCGGCAAAAGAGACCTTTAGGCCCTGCTGTTGCAAGCGCTGTACACATGCGGCCGCCTCTGTGATTAGGGCCTCCGGAATTAGCATATAAAACTCGCTACAGACCTAAAATGGAATTATTATAGCTGCGGTCCCTATAGAAATCACCGCCTATGATAAACATTACCACCTCTTTTCCCAAAAAGGCAGTAGCAGCGTTTCATAAGCATGTTACGGGCTCTGAGGTGGCATCGGCCATGTTCCCCGATATAGTAGAATCTATAGTTGCACTGCTTGTTGATGGAAATTTACAAGATCTCGCAACTCCAATAAGCAAAGATAGTGCTGTTGACCCGGTGACAATAGAAAGCAACACCGGGGTGGATATAATTAGGCACGATGCGGCCCACATTATGGCTAGGGCGATAAGAGAGATCTTCCCTGACACTAAGTTGGCAATAGGCCCTACTATCGAGAATGGATTCTATTATGACCTTGACCTCTCTCATAGCCTATCCGAGAAAGAATTTGAGGCCATAGAGAGAAAGATGGCAGATATTATTGCCAAAGACGAAAGGTTTGTCAGGGAAGTTTGGCCCAGGGAACGCGCGATAAAGTTCTTTGAGGGTTTGGGTGAGCGCTACAAATTGGAAATCCTATCCAAAGTTCCTGTCGGAGAGGAAATCACTGTCTACAAACACGGAGAGTTCGTGGACCTTTGCAGGGGGCCACATGCTCCATCTGCCAGGTACGTCAAAGCATTTAAACTCACCAAAATTTCCGGGGCATATTGGCTCGGAGACCAAAAAAACAAAATGTTGCAGCGCGTTTACGGCACTGCGTGGCATAGCAGCGAAGCGCTTGCGTCCTATCTACACACTATGCAAGAAGCAGAAAAGAGAGATCATAGAAAAATAGCCAAAGATTTGGGATGGTTTCACATACAAAATGAAGCGCTAGGTCAGGTGTTCTGGCATGACAAAGGGTGGACAATATACCTCATAATCGAAGAATACATAAGGCGCAAACTCAAGAAGCACGGGTATCATGAGGTAAAAACTCCGATAATGCTCGATAGAAAGCTGTGGGAAAAGTCGGGCCATTGGGAGAAGTTTAAAGAAAACATGTTCGTAGTGGAGGATGACAAGAAAGAACTCGCTATAAAGCCGATGAACTGCCCATGCCACGTGCAGATATTTAAATCGAAGATAAGAAGCTATAAGGAGCTGCCTATCCGTATGGCGGAGTTTGGTATGTGCCACAGAAACGAGCCCTCGGGTTCGCTCTACGGGCTCATGAGAGTTAGGGGGTTTACACAAGATGATGCGCACATATTCTGCACGCACGAGCAGGTTAGAGACGAAGTGCTGCAATTTTACAAGCTACTCATGGAGGTATATAGGGATTTTGGTTTCGATAGCGTCGTAGTAAAACTCTCAGATCGTCCAGAAAACAGAATAGGGTCTGATGAAATATGGGACAGATCTGAGCAATCCCTGATGGAGCCCATGGACGCATTGGGTGTGAAGTATGCGATCAACAAGGGAGAGGGTGCATTCTATGGTCCTAAGTTAGAGTTTACCCTCAAGGATTCAATAGGTAGAGAGTGGCAGTGCGGCACCGTGCAGCTGGATTTTGTACTACCAGGTAGGCTGGATGCTTACTATATGGGTGAGGATGGGAAAAAGCACACCCCAGTTATAATACACCGAGCTATTCTGGGAACTATTGAGAGGTTTATTGGAATCCTAATCGAGCATTATGCAGGCAATATTCCCGCGTGGCTTGCCCCAGTACAGCTAGAAATACTCACCGTGAGTGGGGAGGTGGAAGAATACGCACGGGGTTTGATGGAAATGGCATTACAGGAAAATGTGCGAGTAGAATTAAACTCTACAGGGGAAAACATAAGTCACAAAATACGTAAAGCCATTTTTAACAAAGTACCAATAGTATGGGTGGTGGGGAAGAGCGAAGCGAGTGACTGTTGTGTGTCAGTAAGGCGCTACGGGTCGGGTGAGACTTGTCGAATGGCGGCCGGTAAAGCGTTGAAAACGCTGTTGACTTGTGTTAGCATGCGCTAGTTTCTTTAGTTTGGGTTCGTGGGTTAAAAGTGGAGAGAAAAGGGCCGAGGATTAACGAATTAATAACCGCCAAGAAAGTTAGACTCGTTGATGAGGAAGGTTCCATGGTTGGCGTAGTCGACATAGATGAGGCTATCGCCAGGGCTCGGGAAGCGGAGCTAGATCTGGTTGAGGTAGTTAGTGAGGGGGAGTACCCAGTATGTAAGATATTCAACTACAGCAAGCAGAAGTACAACAAGAAGAAGTCTGGGGGGCCGAAGAGAGGCAGGTCTTCGTCGCTCAAAGAACTTAAGTTCAGGCTAAACATCGAGGATAACGACTATAACATCAAGCTTAATAACCTTAAGGGATTCATAGAGAAGGGCAACAAGGTTAAGGTGTCCATAAGGTTCGTTGGGCGCGAACTTCAGTATAAAGAAGTTGGGCTAGGAATTCTAGATCGCCTGGTGAATGACACTGAGGGGGTAGCTAGGCCGGAATCCTCCCCAAGAATGGATGGGAACGTGATGAGCATGGTGTTTGGTAGCAAGGGCGGCAGTAGTGGGTCGTCTTCCTCGCTGCAGTAGCGAGTTTGCACCAGTTATATTTGCTTTGGTAGGCACTAAAGTATACCCCGCGTAAGACTACTTCTTCGGAAAACGGATTGTCTTCCGAGCGCTGTCACTGATGCGTAAGTCCGATATTTCTGTGCATTGCCACGAAAACATACACACTACCTATCAGGTCGTACCTGTGCTCACTGATTTTGGAAACGCCATACAAGCTTACGATTCCAATAGCGGGATAATGCCATTAACATATCATCCAGGGCCCCGGCGCGCGGGGTAGCGACAGTATATCAGGAGTTTCCCCGTGTTATCACAATATCACGCATATCGTTACCCTCACTGGAGTAAGTTATGTTGAGCTCCAAATCAAACTTCACGCAACCACCGAGAATTCCAGGCCACTCGATAAGCACCAAATTGCCAGCCAGAACATCAAAAACACCAGCCTCCTGAACTTCTTTAACGGAAGATAGTCTATATAAATCTACGTGGTACAGAAAGAACCCACCAGGGCACTCATACTCGTGGATTATACCGAACGTGGGACTACCGAGAAAGCTGGCGCTCGACAACTCAAGAATAATCGCCCTACAAAACTCAGTCTTCCCGACGCCCAGGTCTCCACTAACAGCGACCACCATATCCCCTGCCAGGGACCTGGAAAGGGTGGCCGCCACCCCACGCAATGCATCAAGGTTAAGGTGCGGGTGATAGGAAACAGCCTTGCCCCCTCGTTGTGTAGGGGGACACATCTGTTACTTGCGATCCCCCATGAGATGCAAGAGGCTGAGAAAAATATTTATATAGTTAAAGTACAGGCTGGTTGCACCCATAACGGCCATCTTACTGGAAGTAACCTCAGAACCGTCATTAAACCGGTAGTACATATCTTTTATGCGCTGAGCATCAAAAGCTGTCATAGCAGTGAACACTACCACAGCAACCACTGATATAGCAAAATGCAACGGACCGCTTGCCATGAATATGTTCACCACTGAGGCTATTAATATTCCAACAACCCCCATAATGAGGAAAGTACCAAACTTAGATAGGTCCCTCTTGGTTGTATTGCCGTAGAACGCCATCGCACCGAACATGGCGGAGGATATAAAGAAAACCCTAGCTATGCTGTGTGCAGTATACACCATAAA
Organism: Anaplasma ovis str. Haibei; assembly: GCF_002214625.1. Classification (NCBI taxonomy): domain Bacteria; kingdom Pseudomonadati; phylum Pseudomonadota; class Alphaproteobacteria; order Rickettsiales; family Anaplasmataceae; genus Anaplasma; species Anaplasma ovis. The sequence goes on along the minus strand of NZ_CP015994.1, from coordinate 1,121,274 downwards.
CATGTACGAGAGGGAAAGCCCCATCGTGGCGGCAAACCCGAAAAACACCGCAAACACCGCCTGCACACTCATGCTGTGTACCCTGGAAGAGAGAAAGAACACCATGACGATCGGAGCGAGAGACACTACCCAATGCAGCGGGGTCCCGTAAAGAACACTCATTAATCCGTGAGAAAAGGAGGTCATCAAAGCAACAACACCGGTAAGCCCCAGGGCTGCAGCCATGTAGTTATACACCTTAACCAAGTAGCTCCTGAGCCCCGCGCAGTAATAAGCGCTCTGGAACTGGGCACTGTAATCATTCATAAATTACAACCGCATCCTCTTCAAAACCATACATGCTAACACACAAACGATGCGATATCAACCAAAAATGAGTAAAATAGCAGCCAGAATAAGAGCTCCCACTCCCGTTTTTACACTTTATCAACAAACCACCAGTCAGCTATTGAGTGGTTGCCCCACTTGGTGGAGAGGGGCACCGCTGCATCCTCTAGAGGTATTCTTCGACCAAAATCTGAGCTATCTGCACTAAGTTAGATGCAGCGCCTTTCCTCAGGTTGTCAGATATTACCCACATACTCAGTCCGTAGGGTACCGTTGCATCCTCACGGATTCTAGAAATATATACTGCATCATCATCAACACAATCGATCGGGGTTACGTATTTCATGCTGCTTTCGTTGCCGAGCACAAGAACACCCGGCGCCTCGCTCAACACCTCATATGCCTCCTCAACGGAAATTGCGCTGTGAAACTCAATATTCAAGGCCTGTGAGTGACACACGAATACGGGAACCCTGACACAAGTCGCAGCAACCTTTATGTCCTCTTCCATAATCTTTTTCGTCTCAGCAGACATCTTCCATTCTTCAGTTGTGGAACCATCTTCTAAAAACTCGCCCACATGCGGAATGCAATTGAAAGATATCTGCCTGGGAAACTCGCTCGGTTCCGGCTTTTTGTTGATAAACATGGCTTTAGTCTGGTCATACAACTCAGACATCGCACCCCTTCCAGCACCGGAAACAGATTGGTATGTTGACACCACTACCCGCTTTATTCTAGCCACAGCACGCAGTGGATTAAGTGCCACCAGCATCTGCGTGGTTGAGCAGTTCGGGCTTGCAATGATATTTCTATTGGTATATGAGGCTATGGAGCCCTTATTTACTTCCGGAATAACCAGCGGAACGTCATCATCCATGCGGTAGCAGGACGAGCTATCAATAGCCACACAACCACACTGCACCGCTCTGCCGACATACCTCTCCGATACCGCATCGCTGGTAGCAAAAATGGCTAACTCAGACCCGTGGAAATCGTACTCATCCAGGCTGCCACACCGAATTTCAGAATTCTCACCATAACTCAGGCGCTTACCCGCAGATTCGGCTGAGGAAAGCGCCACTACACCATCAGCAGAGAACCCGCGTTCGCTCAGCACTTTTAGCACCAACCTCCCTACATTCCCAGTAGCTCCAACTACAGCTATACGACTCATGCTAGAAATGGAAAGACATTAGCGAACTTATGAGACCCTTGTTGTGTTCTACTGACTTCCTAAACGCGTCATCGAATGCGGCTTTGATTAGGTCTTCCACCATAAAAGCTTCGCCTTCCAGCACTGAAGGATCAACCCTTACTTCCTGAACTTTGTACTCTAAAAAGTTGGATAGCACTATCTTGACGTGCACCCTACCACCCAGCGACTGCCCGTCAAAAGACTTGGGCTCCTGGTGCACGCGAAGCTCACCAAGTTTCTTCTTTATAGCATTCTGGAGATCGAAAAACTTCTGGTCATCAAAGGGCATACAAACTACTCAGACACCAAATCATAGCAACCAACGACTGATGCGCCCTCAAAATCCCTCATCACGCCCATGACAGCCTCATCTTCTTCCGGATTGTACACCTTGTTATGAGTGTTGACACCATTTTTTTTCATGTGCTCAGCACAGTGCTCGCTGTCGGCCGCCCGTTGGTCGGAGGTACCCTCACTGGTTGCACCCTGGCCAGGGCCGGCACCCTCGTTACTTGTGCCCCCTACGGCATGGGATTCCAACTCCGGTGTTCCGTAGCTATATGTGGTTGCACCCTCAACTTTTTTTTTAACGGTGTTCATCAGAGCCCCTTCCCGACTTTTAGAGAGTAGCAACTCAGCAATCTTCTGCGGAGATGGTAGATCACTGAGGTAACACAACCTTATTACCATCATTTCCCCAGCACGCTGCGCGTCATCGGCATTTTTAACCTCTTGCAACCCATGTGTTAGGGTTTGCCACACTCTGGAGAGAAACGGGGTAGAGCCGGACCTGACAGTAGACAGTAGCCCGCGCCCTAAGTCAAATTTGTGCTCCTCGTTTACCGAAGCAACGCAAAGCTCGTATACTATCAGTTGAACCCCCTCCAATATGGAAACCGGCAGGCTTTGGGAGCACAATTTCTTGAAAACTTCAAGTGCCGATGGAGCATCAGCGAGCAGGATACACTTGACTAAATCTTCGGTGAGACTCTTATCCACACATCCAAGCAGTGCTCTAACTTCGCTAACGTGAATTTTGCTTTTCGTATAGATTGCAGACTGCTCTAAGAGGAATAGGGCATTCCGCACTGATCCAGAAGCATTCTCCGCTATAAGCCGCAACCCGTCTCCATCATGTTCTATTCCTTCCTTCTTGGCAATTTCAACCAAATGAGTGAAGAGTTGATCGGTTGTAAGTTTGAATAGGTCCAGCCTGTGGCACCTTGAAGCCACGGTGACTGGAACTTTTCTAACCTCCGTTGTGGCCATGACAAACCTCACATGCTCCGCAGGGTCTTCTAAAGTCTTCAATAGGGCATTGAAGGCGCTTATGGAAAGCATGTGCACTTCATCAATGATATAAACTTTGTACCTGGATGAGGTAGGAAGGTAACTAGAGTTTTCTAACAGCACCCTGATATCGTCCACGCCCGTGTTGCTGGCCGCGTCTATCTCGATAACATCCGGGTTGGTAGAGTTTTTTATGGAAACGCACTCATGGCACGTCCCGCAGGGATCCGGGGTAGGGCCGCTAACGCAGTTAAGGCAAAGTGAGACTATCCTGGCACATGTGGTCTTGCCGACTCCGCTTGCCCCCACCATCAAGATAGGGGAGCTCAGAGAGCCGATAGTGAACGCGTTCCTTAAGATCCGCACCAGAACGTCCTGGCCCACGAGATCATCGAAGCTGCGTGGCCTGTACTTAAGAGCTAAATTCACGGCTACACTCGGAACAACAGTGGGAAGCGCAACCCAGAAAGACGACGCTACGGCTGCTTTATTTCTAACCTGACCGACTTCACGCGCAATCTGCTCGCACCGCCCCGGTTATCCTATCACAGCTCACAAAAAACTCAACTAGGTTTTAATGCCATGGCGCCGTCTTATGACTTGGTGCAAGTTATGATAAAAACCGTAACAACTCCCTAGAGACATCTATCATCCTGGCAGCAAAAGCCCATTCGTTGTCATACCAAGCAAGCACTCTAGATACACCGCCGTTATTGGTGTAAGTTTCCATAAGGTCGAAAACTGCGCTATAGGTTGTATGATTAAAATCAGACGAGACTAGCTGTTCGTCTGACGCCATAAGTACATCCGGACGAGCAGCAGCAGCCCTACATAAAGCATCATTAACAGACTCTACAGTCGTCTTAGAAGAAGAAACAAAAGCGAAGTCTACTACCGAGACATTTGGGGTAGGCACCCTAATGGAGGAGGCTGAAAGCCTACCGGATAGCTTTGGAAACAGAACCTCCAGAGCCTTGGATGCCCCAGTAGTTGTGGGAATCATAGAGAGACCGCATGCGCGGGCCCTTCTAAGGTCTTTATGGCTGCCATCCACGTGATTTTGATCATTTGTGTATGCATGCACTGTAGTTATAAATCCGCCCTCTATCCCAAAAGCCTCATCCATAGCCTTAACAACGTGGGCTGCGCAGTTCGTGGTGCATGATCCTACTGATATCACATCGTGCCCACTACTTATCTCCCCCTCATTCACGCCAAAAATTACCTGAATATCTGCACCAGCGACTGGAGCGGACACCACTACTTTTTTCACCGTACCTTTAAGATGCAGCCCGGAGGACTCCCTGTTATTAAATTTTCCCGTACATTCTAGAACTACATTCACCCCCTCTTCTTCCCATGGAATGTCCTGGGGTTGCCTTTCCTTGAAAAATTTGACGGTTTTACCACCAACCTCAAGAAGGTTACCTTCTCTTACACCAATATCATGCCCAAACCTTCCATGCACTGAATCATTCCTCAGTAGGTGCCTGTGCAGCTCCAAGCTAGAAGACCCGTTAACAGCAACCAATTCTACATTTGGGATATTATTTTCGAACAACATCCTAAATAGGCATCTCCCTATCCTACCAAGGCCGTTTATACCAATCCTGAGCATGAAAACCCACAAAACTTAAGCACGCACAAATCTGCCACGGTTGCAAGGTTTACGCAATTGATTCGTACTATGTCCTGCAGCAAGTTTAGTTGCTACCACATCAGAAACCATATTTACACAAAGTTTACACAATTCACCGCTGTAAGCCATGTGATAACGGCTCTAGAATGGGATATGCAACACTCCAATCGTGTACAAACCCCGTTATAAAGCAAAATAGGCCTTCACAATTGGTAATTGTGCAAAAACTATGGTTTTCAACCCGAAAGACAAAGAATTTAAAATTTTAGTTTGGTCATAAAATAGGCCTTCATATTACATCCCCCCCACCTTACTTACTCGTAAATATGTAAAAATCTTATAATTTATGCTAAAATTTACGTGTACGTTGTTGAGGTTCGCAACATGACGCTATCACTTAGCATCCCAAGAAAGATGCTGAAAATAGAAAGGCTTAATTATATCCGACAATGTTGTTCGATATTCACGCTCCTGATAACGACAACGATGTTCATTTTGCTTGCGCTCTCCCAGGCAGGCTTACTTTCTGGGCTGGGTGCATCCGCAGTGAATTTCTGGACAGCCATGGAGTTCCTAACAGGCCTCACCGCATCTTTGGGTGTTATATGTGGTCTTATCTTGGTGTTCAAGATAGAAAGGGAAAAACGCAAAATACGGCAGAGGATTGAGCTTGAGACCAGGCGCATGGGCTTGCAAAGTAAAATATCCTTGGAAAGGTTAGATAGAAAGCCGCTGGACAAAGCGTCAGACTTCATGGAGGCACATGCGAATAAAGTAGAACTCGCTGCTTCCATGCTCTTTACCACCGTGCACCTAATTGGTTTGGGGGTCCTCCTATATTCCGGGCTCTCTCTATCCGGCCATATTAAGGTCGGGGGTATGGGTGTAACCCAGATCACTGACATGGTAGTCAACGCTCTGTTCTTCTCGTCAGCCTTGATGTTCGCAGTTTCCTTCTGGATAATCCACAGGAACAAACCAGCTTGCTCGAAAAATGTTGCACATCAGGCTAGGTTGACAGTATTATACCTGTGCGGAAACTTCCTGCTCTTCGGGGGGAAGATCGTACTAGCGATGGAGTCCGTTGGTAAAGTTACGGCTGCTCCTTTGTCCTCCGGGGGAACATTTCCAGTAGGTTGGGCTCTGCGTGTCGTTGGGATTTTACTGGTCCTGACAAGCGTCGTTATGATGCTCACCGCCAACCACGAGAAGTGTTCGCAGTTGAGGCGGATGGTGGAAAGCGGGGAAGGAACAGAGCGGCTAGCGATGTTGTCTACCCACGAGATAAGATCTTGCTTTGGCTACCAGGAGTGCCGCCTGTCAAGGTAGGAGTGGGGGTTAGGTTATGAATTGCGCGGTGTTGCTGTCTGGGTGCGGCCACATGGATGGCTCCGAGATACGCGAGTCGGTGTTAGTGCTGCTTGAGCTAGACAGGCTAGGAGTTAAGTTTCAGTGCTGCGCACCTGACGTCCAGCAACACGATGTGGTAAATCACGCGTCAAAATCCACGGAGAGCCAAGCAAGGAACATCCTTGTTGAGTCCGCTAGAATTGCCCGCGGGGAAGTTGTTAACATAGAAAAGGTGAATGTGCCTGAGTTTGACATGCTTATAGTCCCCGGAGGGTTCGGTGTCGCCAAGAATTTCTCCAACCTAATTTCCCAAAACGGGCCTGTAAGCGTTGTTGATAGCGTTAAGGACCTTATTCGTGGGTTCCATCGGGCAAGAAAGGCAATTGGCGGCGTATGTATAGCCCCAGCGGTTATAGCTGCGGCCTTGGGTGAGTTAGTGAAGGTGAAAGTCACACTTGGAGATGATACAGACGGGATAATATCCAGATGTGGAGGGGAGCACGTTGTGTGTCCTACTGATGGATTTGTTGTAGATGAAAAAAACATGGTTTTCTCTTGCTCGGCGTACATGCGCGAGGATAGGCTACACAAAATACACTTGGGTATACAAAAAATGGTTGAGGGTATGGTTAAGTTCTGTGGTAGTAAATGATGAGCAGGGTTTTGTCTGGTGTTCTTGAAGCTAGACGTCGAGCTTTATCCTCCGCTCTAAAGACCTCATTCTGTTAAATGCCATTAGGATACCTAGCATTATACTAGTAGAGACAAGTGAAGACCCGCCGTAGCTGAGGAACGGTAGTGCAACGCCTGTTGTGGGTAGCAAGTTTAGCGCAACCCCGACGTTAATCATAAACTGGGATGAAAACTGAAAGAAGAGACCAGAAGCCGATAATAGTTTGAATAGGTCACTCTCACTGTACGCAAAAAACCATGCCCTGGTGGCTATGTATCCGAGAACAAACAGGATCAGCATACATAATATTGCACCGAACTCCTCCGCGGCGACGGAGAATATGAAGTCGGTGTGGCAGTCTGGAAGTAGTAGTTTGACCACCCCTTCCCCCGGGCCCGCACCTAGTATTTTACCGGCTTTAAATGACCTTATGGAGTTCCATACTTGAAAGTGATCGTGGTTTGTTGGATCAAAGAAGGTCAGAACCCGCTCTCTGGTGTATGGAAACAAAAACAGGTAAAGCAGTACTCCTGCCAGGAAAAAGGCCGCAATCGCAAGTATTGATAAGTAAGATATACCATACACAAACAGCTGGCTTCCCCAGATCAAAGAAAACATAATAAACATACTCAGATCTGGTTGTAACAAAAGTAGTGAAACTAAGCTTATGTAAATGGCCGCAGAGGCTATATATCTCGTCTTTCTCTCTGTTTTACACAGAATCCAGGCATTCACAACAGAAAAAACTGTCTTCGCAAACTCGGATGGTTGAATTGATAGGCCGAGGAAGAAAAACCACCTTTTAGAGCCCTTTACCCCTACTCCCCAAAACGCTATATAAACCAAAAGGATTATGCACACAAAAAGTAGTAGGAAAGAGGTAGCTATGATGAGCCGCTCGTTCATCATGGAATACACCACTACTATACTGAGCGCTATACATAGATACGTAAGATGCCGAAGTAGAAAATAGTCCTTTGGCAGCATAACCCTGCTTTCAATTACCGGCCCGGCAGAGGAAATAAGCGTAAGACTTATAACCGATATAGTAAAAAAGGAGAGAAGGAGCGGCTTATCTACGGATCTGTACCACCGGTTAAAAAACACGCCTAGTAAGCGAAATAGGTCGACTATGTCAACCCCTAAACGCATTCCTTGCATCTTAAACCGAAGACTCTAGCCATATCAAGAGAGAGGTCAAGCCTCTCCCAGGAAAAGCTTTCCCCTGGATTGCGACCAAAGTGCCCATAGCATGATGTAGGCCCGTAAATCTGCTTAAATAGCGATAGGTGGTCACAGATACCGCTTATGGAAAGATCTACATTTTCCTCTACGTACTTCTCGATACACTCATTATGAACCACACCTGTTCCCAGGGTGTTGATGCTAAAGGTCAGGGGTGTAGGCACCCCTATGGCGTAAGACATCTGAACCAGACACTCAGTAGCCAGCCCGGCATGTACCACGTTTTTGGCTATGTATCTTGCCATGTATGCTGCGGACCTATCAACCTTACTGGGGTCCTTACCCGAAAAGGCGCCCCCACCGTGCGGTACATGCCCACCGTAGGTGTCTACCATAATCTTCCTCCCAGTCATCCCAGAATCACCTACAGGGCCTCCAACAACGAACCTACCGGTCGGGTTGACGAGGAAGTCTTCATCCTTGCACATCCAGCCCTCTGGAATCGCAGCAACAAAGTGCGGATACACCAGATTTCTAACGTCCTGCTGGGTCATACCTTCCTCATGCTGGATGGACAGCACCGCCCTTAAAACCTTTACTGGCCTGCGGTTTGCGTATAGTAGCGTGATTTCGGTTTTAGCATCTGGCCCCAACCCTGATATTCTACCTCTACTTATGGCCGAGGCGATATTTTTCAGTACAAGGTGTGAGTAGAAGATTGGTGCGGGTAGAAGAGAATATGTCTCATCCACCGCGTAACCATACATCACTCCCTGGTCACCAGCGCCCTTCTTTCTTCTCCCTGTGTTTACACCGAGAATTATATCTGGAGATTGCTCGTGTATTAGTATCGAAATTTTTATCGTGTTCCAGTGAAACCCAGAAAGGCTATACCCTATTTCCCTAACCGTGCTTCGTACCACATCTTCAATTACCCCTGTGTCCACATCTACGCCGCAGACCTCCCCAGCCACAACTACATTATCCCGGGTAACCAGCGTCTCCACCGCAACATGGGCGTATGGGTTTTTTGCCATAAAATGGTCTAACACCTCGTCCGAGATCCGGTCGGCCATTTTATCCGGGTGGCCTTGAGATACTGACTCACTAGTGAGAAAGTAATTCCCGCCCGAATTATCTAGATAAAACACACTGGTAAATGAAGAAGAAGCTCTTAGGATGATACATAAAAATCTAACCAGATACAAATCGCTAATGTTGTCAATGGGGTTCTCAGCAATCTATTGACTTAGAAAACCAAATATGCAAGCCTCTTCTCCGGGTGTCCGTAGCTCAGTTGGACAAGAGCAGCAGCCTTCTAAGCTGCGGGTCAGGGGTTCGAGTCCCTTCGGGCACGCCAGGTTTTACGGGTTATCCCATGGTTAGCTACTACGACGTGGTCATTCTCGGAGGAGGAGTAAGCGGCATTCTGGGAGGAATTGGACTTACAGAGCGCGGTATAGGAGTGGCTGTCATTGAACACAGAGACAACATACTAAGCAATTTGGATCATAGAGTTTTCGCAATTTCTAAAAGATCCAAGGACATCCTCGACCGATTTGGAATATGGAAGGAAGGCGGGAACTGCTGCCCTATAGAGGATATACTAATTTTCGATGGTAACAGCAGCTCTACAGTCCACTACAACCATAAACTAGTGGGAAATGATCCAATGGGATATGTAATTAGCGGGAAAGAGCTATCCCTAATGCTGCAGTGCAAGGCACACAAGTTCAACCATATAACCTCTACTTCCTACAGCACAACCGAGGTCAGGGATGGATTTATCGAAACTTCGCTACTAGATGGAAGAAAAACTTCAAGTAGGCTTGTGATCTGCGCTGAAGGAAGGGGGTCAAGATTCCTCAGAAAGTCACATATCAGAACCCTAAGGTATGATTATAGGCAGAGCTGCATCACTTGTAATGTACAACATGAACGACACCATCGTAACATAGCAATTGAGCATTTCTTTCAAGGGGGGCCACTTGCAATTCTCCCAATGTATGGAGGATACCACTCGTCAATCGTGTGGACCGAGAAACCCGAAATAGCTCAAATGCTGCTGCGGCTCCCAGTCAAAGAATTCGAAATCGAGCTTTATAGGAAATGTGGAGAACACACAGGGTATATAGAGATCAGTGGGCACAGGTCTTGTCACCAAATTTCAATGGTGTTGGCTGAGAGGCAATATTCAAAGCGCTCCCTTTTGGTGGGTGATGCACTACATTCCATACATCCAGTTGCTGGGCAGGGGTTGAATATCGGTATACGGGACGTGGAAGCGGTGGTAGAAATACTAGGTGAGTATCACTCGTTAGGGTCAGACATAGGCCAGGAGTTCATTTTGGAAGAGATAGAAAAACGCAGGTCGCTTGACAATTATTCCATGGCCGCAATCACCACGGCAATAAATTCGATTTTCTCTAGTACCTCAATAATACCAAAAGTAGTCAGAAGTGTGGCTATGTCTATTGTGGAAATGTCCCCCTATATCAAGAAGAAACTTATAGCCCATGCTATGGGTGTAAGTACAATATATTGATATATCTACGCTATTTTCGGTTTTTGAACTCTATCGCGCTTTGTATAAACTCATCAATCTGGTAGTTTATTTTGATGAGAAACGCCTTTTTGAGAGAAGTGAGGTCATCACTGGACATTTTACCTTCCGATGTCGAAACCGCCCCCCAAATATCTTGAAGTATCTCATCAACTGCACCAATTATTTTACTTCTCACATTGTCGGCCCCGGCCACATTGGCCCTCACACTGGTTCTTGCTAGTACCGACTTACTCGATCTTATACCTGAGACACAACAATCCCTACAGAAACGTAGCACTAAAACCGGAAGCCTCTTCCATTCTAGATTCCATATAGAATACTGAAGTGCGAAAGTTCCCCCCATAACTAGAAATACCTTAAACCCCCTTCCGAAAGATATCATCTCCCGGTTGTAGTAGTACCACTTAAATATTGAATATACACGGGTGTATAAATTTATCGGATCTTTGAATAAAAAAAAGCTAGACCACCCGTCGTGTAGCATTACAAAAGAAACCGAGAAGATGTATACGTAGATAATGAGGAAGAAAAACCTAACGACAATCCTATCAAAATTGCATATTAGGTAGGAAAGCATCATGAATCTTAAAATAGACACACACTACCCATTGGAAAATTCAGGAAGAAAGAGCTGGGATGGGAGGGATCGAACCTCCGAATGACGGTACCAAAAACCGCTGCCTTACCGCTTGGCTACATCCCAAATGAAACGACCATGTACCGCGGCATCATGGTAATGAAAAATAGTGAAAATGCAATGAAAAACAAGAAAAATCTAACGTTCAGTAAAGCGCACAATCCGAAATAAATTTCTTGTTAAAGCATCCTTTTCGTATCATCATCACCGTCAATGGTGGTTATCGCAAGATGACGTGGATTTCCAAAATATAATTAGGAAGTTAGATGACTATTGGAAGGGTTACGGTTGCGCCATTATGCATCCGTACACCTCCGAGCTGGGAGCTGGAACGCTTCATCCAGCAACTTCAATTTCTGTCCTCTCCGGAAGGGAAACCATGGTCGCATATGTGCAGCCAGTTATCAGGCCTTCAGACGGTAGGTATGGAAAAAACCCAAATAGATTGTATCAACACCACCAATACCAAGTTATCGTTCAACCATCTAGAAATACGCTTATTGACGACTATCTAACAAGCCTTGAAGTAATTGGCATCTCAAAAAACGACTTTGACATTCGGTTTATTGAAGACGATTGGGAAAACCCTAGTATAGGAGCTTCAGGACTTGGTTGGGAAGTATCCTGTAATGGTATGGAAATTACGCAATTCACCTACATGCAACAGGTAGGAGGAGTAGAGTGTGTTACCATCCCCGGTGAGATTGCCTATGGGCTCGAGAGAATCGCAATGGTACTACAAGATGTTGATAGCGTTTACGAGCTTACTTGGGATGATACTGGAGTAAAGTACGGTGATATATTTCTTGCTAGAGAAAAGGAATTTTCCACTCTCTCCTTTGAGTATTATGACATCGAATTTCTACTTTCCAGATTTGAAAACAGTGAAAAGATGTGCTCCCTTATGGTTGAAAAAAATCTACCTCTTGCTGGATACGATTTTTGCATCCAGGCAAGCCATGTACTTAACATAATAGAGTCACGTGGTGTAATCGGGGTGAATGAGCGGGCTTCCTACATTCTAAGAGTTAGAAAAATGGCGAACATGTGCTGTGAGTCCTATATAAAACTGTATAGAGCGGCTTAGTATGTCTTCTGATTTAATACTTGAGGTTCTGTGTGAACAACTCCCCATCAGAACCATTGCGGCTGCGCGTGAGTACATCCTACCAAAAATTGATAAGGAATTCTCTAGTAGAGGAATAAGTTGTGACACACCAAAGGTATTCACAACCTCTCATAGGATAATACTTATCGCGTATAATATTAGTCAGAACAATGGTAGTGGAAAGAAAGAGATAAAAGGGCCTAGGGTTTCTTCTAGTGAAAAAGTAATAAGCGGGTTCCTGAGAAAAGTTGGTAAGAGTAGTGTAGAAGAATTAGAAATACGGGAAGTCTCGGGTGAAAAATTCTACTACAGCTCAAGTGTTTTAAGTTTAAAAGATCTGACCAGTGAAGTAGCTGAAGCAATACAATGCACAATCGACAACTTTCCCCTACACAAGCGTATGAGGTGGGGAACAGGGGTTGGATACTGGGTTCGGCCGGTTATTAACGTCTTATGCGTTATGAACGGTGAGGTTTTATCAGTCTCGGTTGCAGGCGTTACCGCAAATAATATAACCTACGGAAATCTGAGGTTCGCCAATCATAGATATACCGTTACTAAGGTGGATGAATACCTTAATTTTTTATCCAACAATATGGTTATTGTAGATGTAGAAGAGAGAAGGAAGTGTATTCTTGAGCAACTAAACGAACAAATATCTGGCACGAAGCTTAAGTACGACCAAAATGCCCGGATATTAGAGGATATGAGTAGTAATTTAGAATATCCAAAGCTACTAATTGGGAGTGTAGATAAAAATTTCAGTGAAATCCCCACAGAAGTGATCTCATGCGTTATGACCAACCACCAGAGGTATTTAGCACTAAAAGACCAGAATGGAAAAATAGTAAAGTTCGCTTCTGCCGCAAGTGTGGTGAATGATAAAGTAATTAAAAACCATGAAAAGGTACTTAGGGCTAGGTTATCGGACACGCTGTTCTTAATTAAAAAAGATAAAGAACACAACATGGACTACTACGTTGGCCTACTCTCTGACATAGTGTTTAAGAGTGGTTTGGGCACGCTGTTGGATAAGGTGGAGAGGATATCCGCACTTGCAAAATATTGCTCAGTATGGATTCCACGCTCCTCAATATTAAACGCCGAAAGGGCCGCAATGATCTCCAAGGCTGACCTCACGACCTTAGTTGTAAGAGAATTTCCAGAACTTCAAGGAAAGATGGGTAGGTATTATGCTGAATATTCTGGAGAGGTAGAGGAGGTCTGTACAGCAGTTGAGGAACACTACCTTCCTATAGGTCAGAAAGACCCTTGTCCAAAATCTCCTATAGGAATAGCTGTCTCGATTGCAGATAAGGTAGATAGCTTGGTTGGGCTTATAGCAACTGAAAGTATATCTGGTTCTCGTGATCCGTTCGCCCTTAGAAGAACATCAATTTCGCTACTAAGGGTAATTATAGAAAATAGCATTTCTATTCCACTTGACTTAATGGTATCAAAAGCCGTGTCTATGTATGTATGCAGGGCAAGATTAAATAAGAATGAAGGCCATTTCCTACGCATTGACCGTGACACTTTAATTTCTACCGTCTTATCCTTTTGCTACGATAGACTAAGAGTGATTTTAAAGGAAAGTGATCTAGATAAAGAAGTAGTGGATGCTGTTGTTGGAAAACTGCATGATATACCAGTAGTTAAAAAGAAGGTGGAGGCAATATGTAGCTTCCTCAAAACAGAAAAGGGAAAATCTATTATCACTGCCTATAGAAGGGCAAACAATATAATCTTAAAGGAATCAGTTGATTGGAAACTAGATGGTAAGTCTAGTAAAAGGTTATGTAGAGAAGATTGTGAAACACAGTTGTATAATCAAATAAGGCAATATAAAAAGTTGTTGGGTGGCCTAATAAAAGAGGATAAGTTTTCCGAGGCTATGGAGTTATTATTTGAGTTTAGCTCATTTGTTAACGTATTCATGGATGAGGTTAGAGTGTGTGACCGGGTGAATATGGAGTTATATCGTAACAGGACTAGGTTGTTAGTATCCTCTGTAAGTATATACAATACCATACTGGATTTTAGTAAAATACATAGAACGTTTTAGCGTTTACCCTTGAATTTTAATATTCGAATATATAGATAACTGAGTCTACGTGAATTTTTTATAGTTTTATAAAGACTGGAAATGAGTAGCAACGACTACTATGAAATATTAGAAGTAAGTAGAAACGCCAGTGCAGAGGAAATAAAAAAATCATACCGTAAGATGGTTTTTAAGTACCATCCTGATAAAAACCCTGGGGATAAGAAGGCGGAGGAAAAATTCAAGAAAGTAAGTGAAGCTTATGAAGTCTTAAGTAATCCAGAAAAGCGTGCCGCTTATGACCGTTATGGTCATAGTACATTCACTAGTGGTGGGGGTGCTGGCGGGTTTGATTTTACCAGTGGTTTTTCAACTGACTTCTCTGATATTTTTCAGGATTTCTTCGGTGGAGGTTTTGGTAAATCACAAAGAACCGCTAGCAGGGAACATCTACGTGGTTCAGACCTTAGATATGATGTTGAAGTTTCCCTAGAGGATGCTTTTAAAGGGATAAAAGTACCGATTAGCTACGTAACGAACGTGAAGTGCTCCTCATGCTCTGGTATCGGAAGCGAAGGAGCGGTTAATTCAGTAAAATGCGGAAACTGTAATGGTGCTGGTAGTGTTAGAACTAGGAAGGGGTTCTTAACAATTGAAGAAGTATGTAATATATGTAATGGGGAAGGAGAGGTTATTAAGAATAAGTGCCGTAGGTGCGGGGGAAATGGAAGGGTAAGAAGTGAAGTAAGTCTTCTAGTAACCGTACCTAAGGGTATAGAAACAGGGAATAAGGTAAGAGTAAACGGAAAGGGAGAGGCAGGTTTCAGGGGAGCTAAAGAAGGGGATCTTTATGTATACGTTAGGGTTAAGGAACATAAATTCTTCACTAGGAGATCTTCTGACTTACATTGTAGCGTTCCAATAAAAATGACTATAGCAGCCCTGGGCGGGGAAATAGAAATGCCTTCTATCGATGGTTCTTGGACAAAGCTAAAAATTCCGGATGGGACCCAGAGTGGGGACCAAATAAGGATGAGAGGTAAAGGAATGCCAGAGGTAAACTCAAAGGATAGAAGGGGGGATATGTATGTGCACGTCACTGTAGAAACTCCAGTAAAATTAACAAAACAACAAATAGATCTACTGAAGAAATTTGAAGAAGAATCCAGCGTAAATTGCAGTCCAAAGTACCAGGGGTTTTTTCAAAAGATTAAGGATCTATGGAGAGATATAAGCTCCTGATAGTTATAATGGTGTAACTCATCTAATAAACTTCTAGGCTGATGTCTTTACATATAAACGAGTGGGTGATGGACCCTATCGATATGTAATCTACCCCTAACCTAGCTATTTCTCTAACATTTTCGATATCAACCCCACCTGAAACTTCTACCATTGCTAAACTTCCAATCATCTTAATAGAATCTCTGATGTCTGAAATCCCCATATTATCCAGCATAATGAGGTTTATAGAGTTTTTTAGGGATTCCTCTACCTGGAGTTTGTTGTCACATTCCACTGTAATAAAAACATCTCCTAATTTCCTTCTTATCCTAGATACACACTCCGTTATACTTCCACAACCTACTATATGGTTATCTTTTACCATTATCCCATCGTATAGCCCATTTCTATAGCTTTCACCTCCCCCTACACGAACAGCATATAAGTCAAAACTACGTAGCCCAGGAGATGTTTTACGTGTACTCCTTATTTTTGTTTTTGTTCCAACAACCTCAGACACAAAATCCCTAGTTCTAGAGGAAATAGAAGAAGCCCTCTGTAGGAAGTTTAATAAAACCCTCTCAATCGATAATATCTTAGATATTGGACCAAAACCTTCAATGATTACAGCGCCAGGTTGGATATTATTCCCATCACGCTCAATTAGGGTGAAGTTTATTTCCTTACTAAATATTTCAAATATCTCCTTAACAGCAACGATTCCGGAAACCATCATCGGCTCTTTGGAAATAATTAAAAACTTAACCTCTTCTTTTTCAAATATACAATTCGTGGTCACATCTCCTTGTTCTCTAAGATCTTCTATTATTGCAGAGCGTATAATCTCCTCAAACATATAACCATTTTCCACGAAAGAAATTCACTATAAGTGTATACTGTATACTTTCAGATAGGAAGTGAACTTACTTATTGGTTATATGTACTTAATCCCTATACTATTCACCTCGTATCTAATCGGATCAATTCCTTTCTCGTGGATATTAGTAAAGGTTTTTTACAAAACAGATTTGAGGAATTTTGGTTCAGGAAATGTCGGAGCAACAAACGCATTTAGGGTAAATAGGGGTATTTCATTCCTCGTACTATTTCTAGATATATCTAAATCAGTACTAGTGCTTCTCACGCTAGAAAAAATGTGTATATATAAAAATATTATGTATTTAACCGGATTTGCCTTAGTACTAGGTCATATATTTCCGATATGGTTTTTATTTAAAGGTGGTAAAGGAATAGCTCCTACTATAGGAGTGATTTTATCTATAAATATCAAAATATTTTTACTATTTATAATAACCTGGGCGGTTGTTTTTATAATATTCAGATATTCGTCACTATCATCTATAATCTCAGTCCTTTCCTCGTGTATATACTGTGTAATAATTGAGGATTTTAACTCATCTATCTTCTATATAGCTATATCCGTTATTGTACTCGTAAAACATAGGGATAATATAATAAGGGTGATAAATGGAACTGAGAAAAAGTTATTTTAAGGATTAATATTCCTATTTCTAGTGTTGTATACATGGCATAAAGCAGCCGCTATTGCATCTGATGAGTGGTTATTGATTTCAATATCATGTTTTATCCCAAGTGAACTTCTTACCATAAATAAAACCTGCTCCTTTGGAGCCATACCATTTCCTGTAATACACTTTTTTATAGTAGTGGAGGAATATTCATATATATCAATCCCTCTAGACATAACAGAGATCGTTGATGCAGCCCTAGCGTAACATAATGACATCGAGGACCTAGGGTTAGAATTTATAAATACCTTCTCGATTGATGCCTCATCTATCTTATACAAACTAAGAACAGAAAGAAGTGATATGTAGATTTTATATAGCTTTTCATTTTCTTTACTAATACCCCTGGTGGAAATTACCCCACTATCTAGAAGATATACATTCTGGAAATCTATACTGGAGATCACCCCCCAACCAGTAAACTCAAGCCCTGGATCTATACCAATGATCACCACACTATTAGTTGAAAAAGATCATGAGCTGATAACATACATAAAAAGAAATAAAAACAACCAGACTACATCTACAAAATGCCAATACCACGCAGCACATTCAAAACCAATATGACACTCAGGGGAAACTTTACCCCTTTTCATTCTTACCCAACACACAAATAAAAAAACTATCCCTAATAGTACATGCATTCCGTGAAATCCAGTTGCCATATAAAAATTAGAGGAATATATAGCCCCTCCACCAACTCCCTTAAATGGAAAGTCTATGTGTATATATTCAATACACTGAAAAGATGAGAAGATAATTCCCAGGATAATTGTGGATAACAGCATTCTAGAGGAAGATTTCATATCCCCTTCTAATAGAAAGTGGTGAGACCAAGTAATTGTACAACCAGAAAGAAGAAGAGTTATAGTATTAAAAAAAGGTATTGACCACGGATCAACGGTTTTTATCCCATTTGGTGGCCAAGACGTGTATATCTTTTCTGAAAAATCTATCAGGTTATAGATTGGAAAAAGCCAAGCCTTAAAAAAAGACCAAAAAAAAGCAAAAAAGAACATAGTCTCCGAAAGTATCATAACTGCAAGACCGAACCTCAGCCCACGCTTAACAACTTCCGTGAAACAGTTATCTTTGTTAGCCTCATCTATAACGTCAAACCACCACTTATACAGAACTGTTATAGTTAGAAGAACCCCTATAGGAAGAACAACCATCCCATAGGAGTTGTTATGAATTGACCTAACTAACCCAAACGCAGAGAGAAAAGAGCATATAGAGAGAAGAATTGGCCATGGACTTTGGGAAAGTATGTGGTGGTCATGCTTCTTCTTCATCTAAGTTCTAGTAATATAAAGTAACGGAAACTTACAGACTAATAAGAATAAGTGTCAAGATTATTTACACTTGAGAAGCCTCTCTCACAGATTTTATAAGACTTTCTACATGTTGTATTGGGGTTTCTGGGAGAATGCCATGCCCAAGGTTAAAGATAAGAGGTTTATCTCCGAGTTCCCTTACAATCTTGACTGATTGATTATCTGAAGCTTTTTGGTTATACGCCAATAAGAATGGATCTAAGTTTCCCTGGATTACACCTTTAAGATGTTTTTTTATCCAGAAAGTTGGTACGCTATAGTCAACGCTTATAGCTGATATCCCAGTCTTCTCTAAATATGTCTTATACATTACACCTGCACCCATTGGAAATCCTATAATAGGAAAGCCTGGGTGTTTGGCGTGTATAAAGTCCACAATTTTCTTTGTTGGAGTGATGACGTACTCTTCAAAGATTTCAACTGGGAGTAGGTTTACACTACTATCAAATAGTTGAATAACATCAACCCCACTTTCAATCTGCTTTAAGAGGTAGTGTGATGTTATATGGGTGATCTTATCAATTAACTCTGTAACTTTATTTTTAGTGTGTTCTTTGGAGTCTTCTAAGTATTTTTCCTTTTTGATCCTTGAAAAATTATTTTCTTTACCTAGTGTGTATGTGAGTAGAGTCCATGGTGATCCAGCAAATCCTATTAGGGTTTTATCACTACTGAGTGAATTTCTAACCCTATAGATGCTATCAAATATTGGTTGAAGTTTTGTAATAGATTCGTTAGTAGAGCACTGATATAGGATATCTCCTATTTTTGGTCCGGACCCTCTAATGAAATTAACTTCATAACCTAAAGCGTCCAGGACAACCATTATGTCGGAAAATATTATTGCTGCATCGATGTCGAATCTTTTGATGGGCTGTAGGGTTATCTCTTCAACAACTTCTGGGGTGTAGCATGCGTCTAGGAAGTTTTCAAAGTTATTCATAACCTTATGGTACTCAGGAAGGTATCTTCCAGCCTGTCTCATGAACCATATTGGGATTTTTTCCTGTCTCTCCTTTTTGGTTAGAACTCGTTCGAGTACTCTACCTTGTTTTTTTGAATTAAACATAAATAATCTTCCTTATATATAACTATAGTTTATTTATACCTGTTGATTATGTGAATAACTTCAAATTGCGTAAAATTCCATGTTAGAGCTCAGCTGTAATTTTGTGGATAAATTTGTTAGTAAAGTAGATAAGCACCTGATTTTGTGCAAGAATTTATGTTTATAAAATATATGTGAATTATGTTGATAACTACCAAATGTGTAGAGGCTTTCAAGCTGTGAAAATTCGTCTTATTTCTGAGAACTCTGTGTATAACTCCGTGTTATTTTGTTAGTATCTTTTATTCACTTGTGATTTACATACTTATCAACAGAGTTATGTAGATAACTTTGGTATGGAAAAAGAGGGTTTTGCCGAGTATACTCTAGGGCTCTATGTGAGTGATGTGGTTTTTGTTAGTAATGGGAAATGGAGTTTCTGAGGACGGCGTGGGTGGTGATATCCCCACGCGGGACAGTATGAGGTTTTTTTTCTATTCTTTTATCCTGAATAAGCTTCCCGGGTTTAAAGAATTCGCGAAAAACAGGATAATGGCGGAAAACGTATTGCACTTTGGTAGCTCACACATAATGAACAACCTAGTCAGGTTGGATGAGTGCTCAGTAAAAGACATTATGGTGCAAAGATCTGAGATACTGGCGCTAGGGATTGATGATGGTGACCTACTGGCGAAAGTGCTAAGAAGCCAACACACCAGGGTGCCTGTATACAAAGACAATATAGATAACATTGTTGGTTTTATTCACATCAAGGACATTACCTCAAAAGAAGGGTTGGACTTCAACGTGAAGAGCATAATACACAATGTTATGTATGTTCCACACTCGATGAAGGCCGTAAACCTTTTTGTAAAAATGCAGTCCTCCCGCGTGCATATGGCTATCGTGTTGGATGAGTATGGCAGCACTGACGGACTAGTTACGATGGCTGATATAATAGAGGAAATTGTTGGTGATATAGAAGACGAACATGACGTACCATCAATTCCCGATATAGTAAATATCTCCAACGATAAGATTGAGGTAAACGCAAGAGTGCTTGTCCGCACTCTAGAACAGTCACTCGGTATCTCACTAAAGGATTCCGAGGAGGAAGAATATGTAACGGTTGGAGGGCTGATACTTGCTATGGTGGGTAGAGTACCAGTTGTAGATGAGGTTTTTAATCATAAAAGTGGCGCGTCATTTCTGGTCAAGGAAGTGGACAATCGGTGCATATATAGGGTAGTGATAGATCTTAGTAAAGTTCCTAGAAACCAACAGGAAATTTGTAGCTCCTAGAGTGGTGTTGCGGCTTTTATCTTGCTTATTTTGGCCATTTCATTTGCGGGGAACGTGACCACGCTAATTTCCCACAGGTCTATTTTGGAAATCATTCTGATACCGGATTTACTGTCTTTTTCTGACCGCACCACCTTGTACCCTATAGATAAGGCATTTACACTACCATCTACCATCAGGGCGTAAGCTTCTCTGGCTAGCCGAAGTTCCAAGTTTAACTTCGCAACGACCAACAACCCAAAGGAATCTTCAACAGCCTCCAATATTTTCCCGATAGGGTTACTTATGCTATGCTGCCATAGCAGGGCTATTCTCCTCTTTTTGAGGGAATCTGTAAAAGCTCCGGGTTTTATTACATCATTATGGGCATCTATTCTATTGAAAACACTGGCGTAACCCCTAAACCTTCCTTGTTTACTTAGTTTTTTGGTCATGTGAACTCCATTACAACACTAATTTTGAACTTCGAGGGAGTTGCCTCCCTCAATCGGAGCCAAACCGAATGCGGCTCTTTTTTCATTAATGGTCATGAATGTTGCATTTTGTACGTATTGCCACAGCCGTTGCCTCTTTTCGGTTAGCACGCCGATTGATTCCTTGTCATACGATAAGAACATATTACTTCCAAACCTTGGTACTAACCACGAGTTCAAATGTGCTATAATGCTCTCCAAGTGTGGGATGACTGTCTGCTCCCACAGTGCCAGTCTGGCCTCCGAAAGGTTGCTGTAAGTATTATCGCCTGGAATGCCCAACAGTTGGGGAGGAACTCCGAAAGCTAGGGCGATCTCCCGTGCAGAGATGTTTTTTGATTCAATAAAGTCCATGTCTTTGGGAGATAGGCTCATTTCCCGCCACTCCAACCCACCTTCGAGTAAAATAGGCCTACCTGAGTTTCTTGGCCCGGTGTAAAAATCCTCGATCTGGGCTTTTAGTCTTTGATACTGTTCCTGTGAGAGGGTGCTTTTCTCATTTTTGGTTTTCACGACCAGAGCGCCACTAGGGCGGGCTCCGTTCTGCAACATTGCCTGATTCCACGTGCCGGCCTGATTATGCTGATCGATGCTATAAGATGCAGCCTCAATTGTTGAGAGCCCGTACCAATCATTTAGGGGGTGAAAGTTCTTCAAGTGTAGTAGGTCATGGCGATTTGTATCCCGATTTATTTGAAACTCATGCACGTTTCCGTTTACGCTGTAGCGGTATGCTACGGAATTTCCCCCTGTTTTGGTAACGATTTCGACCCTATCTGGTCTGAGTAGGTGTAACTCCTTGGGAAGCATGTCCCTGCTTTCTATGGATAGGACATATGAATTTCCGCTAATTAGCCTGTAGGTTACTATTCCCTCAACTAACTCTGACCTTGTCATAGTACAGTTGGGGCGAGACAGTAGCTTTAGTATGGGATGGTTGAAAATCTGAAAGACGCCGCTTTTAGTGCTCTTATGTAGGGTTATGTTCACAGACCCCGCAGCTGATGCCACCATGTGGATTGACCGGAAGGCAATCACATTTTTGATATACCCGTTTCTAGCAAAGCTTGCATAATTACGATCACCCCACACGGCTTCCCCTCGGCACTCTAAAAACGCGGAAGACACGCTAGCGCCGCAGTTTTTACCAAAAAGGTTGAAGGATTCTCTCATGTTTGGCTGTGCTTATTGGGTATACTGCATGCTAATACGTCTGGCCCGCGTCCTGGAAGCAATTTTGGGTATTATGCGTTTCACCAATAAAGTTTAAAATCCTGGTTTGGTGACTTTGTTTCGTATACACATGTCCTGTTGTAGCTCCTACATTAGGAGAGTGAGAGACTCGTTCGATAGAGCTGCGAGCTCCTACGATAGGTATTCTACCATCCAGTGCAATGTCGCAAGGGAGTTGTGTTCACTTATGCGCGTTGTTGACGGGCAAAGAGTACTCGACGTGGGTTGTGGCACTGGGCATATAGGTGCAACAATTGGTGGCCGTTGTGAACTTTTCCAGGTAGACATCTCCAAAGAAATGTGCAGCGCCGCTAGCAAGAAAAGCTATGGCCTCACCGTCAGTTGTGATATGCACAACATTCCATTTTCTGACGGTTTTTTCGATGTAGTAACGTCCTCCATGGCTGTACACTGGGCTTCCGACATTGGTGCTTGCCTACAAAGTATGCTAAGAGTGCTAAATAAAACTGGTCAGGGGCTGTTTATTAGCGTTCCCGTGCGTGGAACCCTAGAGGAGCTTGCAATTTGCGAAAGGTTGGTGGGCCGGGAGAGAAAATTTGCATTTCATGATGTAACATTTTTCATAAAACTTATCCCCGCGCTGGGCGGCGTTGTTGAATATGTGCAGTGTAAAAAATATATACTACACCATAAGACATGCATGCGATTGCTTGATTCAATCGCCAAAACTGGTGCGCAGCCTCACCGCGATACCACTAAAGCTTCAGGGGGAGCAGACATTCTGGATGTTTGTTGTATGTATAGCAATCTCTTCTCGCGGGGTGGAATGGTGGTAAGCTCTTGGAATATAGCTTATTTAGTTATAAAAAAACCATCTTGCTGATATAGTAGCATGCAGAGTTTAGTGCCGAGCCTTTCCGTTATGTTTAGTGACTATCGCGATTTGTCATGCGAAATCAGGGATATTTCAAAGAAAAAAAATGCGGTCATTCTAGCACACTACTATCAGGATGAAGAGATCCAAGAAATTGCAGACTTTGTTGGGGATTCTCTCGAGTTATCAAAAAAGGCTGCGTCGACGGATGCGGAGATCATTGTTTTCTGTGGTGTGTTTTTTATGGCAGAAGTTGCCAAAATTCTAAACCCCAACAAAAGGGTTATAATGCCAGATATAAATGCTGGCTGCTCATTGGCGGAATCTTGCAGAGCGGAGGACTTCAAAAAATTCCGGCATGCACATGAGGACTGTTTTGCAATTACGTACATCAATTCTTCTGCTGAGGTGAAATACCACTCAGACATAATATGCACCTCCTCCAACGCTGTTAAGATAATCAATGACGTTCCCAAAGACCAAAAAATACTGTTTGCTCCTGACCGATTTTTGGGAGAATTCCTCAAGAAGGAAACGGGGAGAGACATGCTGTTGTGGCACGGGAGCTGTGTTGTGCATGAAAACTTCTCAGAAGCCAACCTGATTGATTTATCCACAAGATACAAAGATGCTCACATAATTGCGCATCCGGAATGTCCTGGTAATTTACTGAAGTACGCCCACTGCATAGGCTCTACTACACACCTATTGCGCTACTCTGCCGCTCATCCCGGTTCTAAGTTTATTGTACTGACTGAAGAGGGGTTGGTACACCAGATGAAAAAAGCATCTCCGGGAAGCGAATTTTATGTGGTTGATTCCGCCCAGGGTTGCGAATCGTGTAGCAAGTGTCCGTACATGCGGCTCAATACTTTGGAAAAGCTCTACAAGTGCATCACGGATGAGCTACCAGAGATAACAATGAGCGCTGAGATAATTGCTGGCGCAAGAAAACCAATTGAAGCAATGATGCGTGCATCTTAGGCCAATACAGCCAAAGTTGGCACACCACTGCAGTACTAGATATTTTCCTTGAAATATTGCGCCTTGTTGAGGTCATCTTTATATTTTTCTGCCTCTTCCATGGGTGCCTTTGAGGCTGTGATGTTCTTCCACTTCTTGGAAAATTCCGCGTTTATTTTGTGAAAGGCTTTCAAGTTTTGTTGTCTTTCATTCAGCGTACTGTCATCGCAGGATAAAATATCTTCCATAAACTCGTCGCTCACTATTGCATCTACCGGACACTCCGGTATACACACACCGCAATCTATGCACTGGTCGGGGTCGATTACCAGCATATTCTCCCCCTCATAAAAACAATCCACAGGGCACACCTCAACGCAGTCCGTATACTTGCATCTTATGCACCTATCTGTTACAAAGTGAGTCATGATACTAAGTAGCCACTGAAAACCCTCTATGATACTTAACTGTTATCAAAAGGGCAAAGGCAATTGCTGTGCATAGTGGCGTTGTTGGTGAGGCAGGCCCGCCGTAGTGTCCTTTTGTTGATGTGCATATTTGAGTGAGAGGCGTTAAAGTGAGAATATACTCGCACAATGACTGTGGCTACCTAATTGGCAAAAAATTCTGCATTGTTGGGTATGGCTCTCAAGGTGTGGCTCAAGCCATGAACCTTCGCGACAGTGGGGTGGAGGACATAACCATTGTACTCTACGCGGGGTCAAAGAGTGTTGATGCAGCGATTGGAGACGGTTTTGAAGTTGATACTTCAGGAGCATCAGTACAGAGCGCTGATGTCATAGTGATGTTAGCGCCTGATGAGTTACATCGGGAAATATGTGCAAAAACCTTATCTGCGTACTTTAGACCTGGGCAAGCGATTATATTCGCGCACGGGCTCAGTGTACTGTACGGCTTGGTTGAGCTACCGGAATTTGTTGATGTATGTATGGTGTCTCCAAAATCAGTAGGTACAGAGGTAAGGAACCAATATCTGGCAGGTAATGGAGTTGTGTGTTTTACAGCGGTAATGCATAACCGCAGTGGTAATGCACAGATAGTATCAGACTCTTACGCATCAGCTATAGCGCTTGGTGAACTAATCATAAGCACCACCTTCAAGGAAGAGGTTGAAGCTAACCTGTTCTCTGAACAAGTAGTTTTGTGTGGGGGAGTGCCATCTCTAATCAAATGTGCTTTCGAGGTGATGGTTGAGGCGGGGATATCGCCCGAACTGGCATACTTGGGCTGCGTGTATGAAGTGAAGTTAATAGCTGATTTAATGCACAGGAAAGGGATACACGGTTGTTTGAGTAATGTCTCCAGTGTTGCGGGGTATGGTGCCAGCATTGTTGGGGAACGTATCGTGGATAGTAGGGTAAAGCAGAGTATGAGGAAGGCGCTGGATGAAGTGCGCAGCGGGGAATTTTTTGGTAAGCTCAGCGGTGAACCCGACTTACAACAAACCCTCGGTGCGTACTTTGAAAAGCTAAAAAACCATCCAATTGAAACTGTGGGGACGGAGCTGCGCAATCTGATGGGGGTCTAAGCAACACTCCAACCCATCAAGAGTCATTGTCTTACTGCTTTTCGTCGTCATTACGCTGAGGTTGTGCATCCTCCCCGCCGCCTTCTTCATGTGGCTCATCGTCTTGTAAATCACCATCAGTGGCGAATTCTTCTGCTTCTGTTGTATACTCCTCGGTGGCCTCGCCTTCTGCGCCGTACATCTCATCTTTCCCGTATGGCTCCTCACCACCATCTTCAGCGTGATAGGACTCACCATCTTCGCCCTCGTACCCGTAGTCCATATCATGAAAATCGCTATCGGTGGGTTCTTCTCCTTCTAGACGCCCCCCAGTTCCGCCTTCTTCTGCGCCATACATTTCATCTTCCCCATATGGCTCTTCGCCGCCTTCTCCGGCATGGTAAGGCTCACCGTCTTCGTCGTAATCTGTATCCTGTAGGCCACCTCCAGCTGATTCTTCCTCTTCCGGATACCCATCGCCCATATGGTCATCCGCGTAGCCGTTCTCGTCATATATATCGTCCAGACCTTCCTTATGAAGGGGCTCGTCCTCCCCCTCTATATCGTCCAGACCCTCCATATACTCATCCTCTGGGCCGTAATCATAGTCTTGTGAGTAATCTCCAAACTCTTCGTACCCGCCTCCATCGCCATGTTGCTCTTGCGGCTGTTCCTGAGCGCTTTCTTCATGAGCAATAGCAGCTTGCTCTCCCTCTTCAGGTGTGGGCACATCTTCAGCTACCGTGTCTACCCCCCCTCCCCGTGCGGCATCTGGATCATACGGTTCCTGAGTTGGAACAAAAGTACTCTTTAGCAACTTTTTGGTGAAAAACTTATCTTCGTAGTACTTGATCTTTCTTGATTTGATCGGATACGTAGATTCAATCAATAAAATCTGCTCGTCCTTTGGCAGCATAATTACTTCTTGCGGGAGCAGCAACGCCCGCTGGGTATCTGAAATGTGCAAAGAGCGAGATGCGGGGTTTAAATCCAAAAATTTCGGCCTATTCAGCGACTCCTGACTTACGGTCTTGTTGCCGATTAACTGAGAGATCAAATTTGCAGTTTCAATATTGTTTGCCGCAAACGTGATTCTGTAAGTAGAGTTTGAGAGGAAGGAATTCATACCCGCTTCTTCGTATATACCCTTCAGTTGCTCGGTATCTTGTATTATCAAGAACAACCTAACTCTATAGCCGCGGAAGTACGCAATACCAGTCTGGAATTGCTCCATTTTCCCCAGTGTGGGGAACTCATCCATCATAAACAACACCCCATAGGGCTCATCGTCTGATGGCAACGCCCTACATAGAAACTCTGTTGCCTGCTGATAGAACACCTGCATCAGGGGTCTAAGCCTGGTAAGGTTATCAGGAGTTACCCCCACATACACCGTGATTCTCTTTTTCTTGAATTCCTGCACGTTAAAGTCACTAGACGCAGTTGCAGTATCAATAAGGGGGTTTGCCCACAGTTCCAGGGACGAGTTCATTGTTGAGACTACCCCAGATCTTTCTTTGTCGGCCTTTTGGAGGAAGGCCGCAATGTTCATATATGCTACTGGGTGGATCTTTTTCCCTATTGTATCCAGGACCACAGCCAAGTTATAGACTACATCGTCGCTACGCATCGTGCGTACAACTTCACCGAACGATTTGACCTTTTCCGGAACCGCAAGCAAGTACAAAACAACGCCCACAAAAAGGCTACGCGCCTCGTTGTACCAGAAATCTTGCTCGGGCATGATGAGGTTTGCAATCTTTTGCACGTCATCCACCATCTGGCCTGGCTTTTTACTTATCCAGTCCAAGGGATTATAACAGTGGCTGATACCATCGGGCTGCGCCGGGTTCCACACGTAGACTTCCTGCCCAATTTTCTTTCGCCAACCGCTGGTGATATCATAATTTTCCAGCTTAATGTCATGCACTACAAGAGAGTCTTCCCAAAATAGGAGATTTGGTATGACAAACCCCACACCTTTACCTGACCCTGTAGGTGCAAAAAGCAACGCATGCTGATAGCCGTCAGCAACCAAATACCCCCTTTGGTCTTTCCCAAGAAGTAGGCCCTTCCTGCTTCTTAGGCCGATTTTACGTATATCGCGCTCTGACGCCCATCTGGAGTCACCATGTAAAGCCTCTTTCTTTCTGAAAGGCCGCCACTCCATGAGAATATGTCGCAAGTTCCAAAAGACAGTTCCCACTATGCACAATGGTGCTGCAAACGATAGCCACAACTTCAGTGAGTTTGACACCCCATATAGTTTGGGGTCGGCCCACCACCCGTGAATGTAATTAAAAATGGTTGGCCATAATCTCATGGGGAAGTCTGATATGCTGGGATTCAAAGCGTTGAAATCCAGATACTCAAGGCCCCACATCGCAAGGACAAAAAGCGCCCCTGAGATGTAAAAACAAAACTCCAGGATGAAAAACATCCCGAAGAAGAACACCAAAATGTTGCGTATGTGGTTAGAGCTACTGTGCATGGCTTAACGATAAGGAAACCTTGGCCGTAGGCAATTTTGCGTAAAGCTTAATCATTGCCTTGTGAACATTTAGTGAACATAATCTCTGCGACGTGTCTCACCCCTCCGGACTCCCTTTTTAGCTGTATAATTACGTCTACTATGTTAGTGATGTAGCTCACTATTTGTTCCGGTGGAAGCCCCAAGCTTGCTTGCATCACCATGAGCTTTAACTGCTCCACAGCCATCCTGGGTGTGTCTGCGTGTAAGGTGGAAATAGAACCCGGGTGCCCAGTGTTTATGGCTCTTAGAAAGCTGAACGCCTCCGCCCCCCGGAGCTCCCCCACGATTATCCTATCGGGTCTAAGACGAAGGCAGGCCTCTATAAGATCCTGCGTAGTCACCTTAGCGCGCCCCTGGCCACCCTTAGATGCCAGCAAGTGCACCCTATTAGGATGATCTAACGCTATTTCTCTGGAATCCTCTACCGTAATTATTCTCTCGTCCTTTGGGATAACCCGCAGTGCCGCATTCGTGAACGTAGTTTTCCCGGTAGACGTACCCCCGCTGACAATTATATTCTTTTTGCTGAGTACAGCGAGCTCGATGAAGGACTTAATATCCCCCTTATTCAGGAGATCACTAAGCTTTTTGTTCACGTCCATGGCCTCGTGGCTCTGCCGTGCCACGTGGGCGAACGCACCCATCTTCTCATAATCTTCGAGCGACAACTGCACCGTTGACGGCTTCCTTATGGAGAGTACGACTTTATCACCCTCACAAGCGGGGGGAAACACCACCTGCACGCGGAAACCGTTAGGTAAAGAAGCTGACAGCAGAGGTGTTTCTTCACTCAGCTTCTGCTCGGTTGCCTGTGCAACCAACCTGCCGAGCGCCTTGAGATGCGATAAAGTTAGGCTCTCAATCCTCTCGCACCGTATCTCCCCCCTATTCTCTACCCACACCTCGCATTCTCTGTTGATTGAGATCTCATTGACCCCATCCTCTGCGAAGATGTTCTGTAGGGGCTCCAAGTATGTCTCTAACGCTGCGTATCCTGCTGTCATATGTGCACACAACACCCCACACTAATAACAAACGCGCCCCAACATTGAGCCAGGCTCTACTACCTCCGCACCGCCTCCCTAGGGAACACTATGTCCTGGTTTACAAATACCTTCATTACAGTTCCCTGGTCAACATAAATGGTAGGCTTGGTAGTATCTGCGTACTTCTTGATCAGAGACTTCATAGACTCAGAGAAATCCTTTACGGCGTCAGAAACAATCTTGACCGGAAGGGTAGATGACTTTTCCTCTTTCTTCTTCTCACCTTTCTCCTCGGTAGTGTCTTTGATTTCAGACTGCAGGGCAGGTATTTTTGAGGTCACAAAAGCAGTGCCCATAGAAACTCCTGCGAGCAGAATCGTAGACGTAAGGACGTTCCCCATCTTAGTATCGATAACCCCCGAAGTGCCATTTCTACCCAACTCATCGGTACCAGCAGAGTTTATTTGAATGTCTATACCGTGAGGCAAAATTACCCTGGACCAACTCACGGTTACCCGTGTGTTATTACCAGACGCGTCGAAGAAATAACTACCTATCAGCCTAGAGCCTTTTGGTATCATGACCATATTACCAGCTTCCGCGTATACATCCCTGGATACCACTGCCCTCAACACTCCGGGAATGTCTGAGTTTATGGCGGTCTCCAAAACTGCATCTATCATGTGCCCCTGAAGAATCACATATCCGGGATCTCCCACTCTGGTTGCCTTAACACTAGGGGATGAGGTGCCATCCAGTGTGCTCCAAGTCCTGAAACGGCTGTCAGCACCTTGGCCGCCACTATCCTCGCCTGCGCCGCTATCGCCTGCCCCTCCCAGAACTATCATGGGTGTGCCACGCTTCTCTCTGTCGTATCC
The DNA here is from genome assembly GCF_002214625.1 of Anaplasma ovis str. Haibei. Classification (NCBI taxonomy): domain Bacteria; kingdom Pseudomonadati; phylum Pseudomonadota; class Alphaproteobacteria; order Rickettsiales; family Anaplasmataceae; genus Anaplasma; species Anaplasma ovis. The sequence goes on along the minus strand of NZ_CP015994.1, from coordinate 1,091,367 downwards.
CAAGAAGGAAGGCATAGGTTCAGGTATACCTCCTCCACCTGGCCGGTACGGCATAGGTATGTGCTGCGGCGGCCCATCGTCCTCCATGGAGCGACGTTGCAACTCAGGCTCAAAGAAACTGTCCGCTGCTGGAGGCAAAATCTCCTTTGTCTCCTCCACTACTGGCTCCTCTTTCCTCTTTTTTGTTATTCTAGTCAGCATTGGGAGCTCAGGTGCAGTGGGCATGACCAAAGGAGGCAGGTCAGGCAATTTCGGCGGAGGCGTCAAAATTCTCGGCGCAGTTTCCTGAGCTGGAGCCTCAGACTCCTTGAGCAACTTGTCAACATCCTGTTTCTCAATAACTGGCTGCGGCTCCTCAGATTTCTCTGTGGTACCGCTACTACGGAAGAAGGCGTAGTAGGCCATTCCAGTGATAGCGCACACTACCAGGACCACAAAAAGCTTCTTGCTTTTATGCACCCCCACTACATTGACGCTTTCCTCTACGCCATCGCCGTAGTTATTATCCTTGGTTTCGTCTGACATCCCTAAACTCAACTATTGATCAAAGCACCGTATTCACGACTTCAACGCCACTCTTGCCGTAGTCAAGGTACAGCCGCTTGTGGACTCCTTTGATTATAACGTAGCCCTTCAGTAGCAACATTCTGCATGGCACCCTTTTACCATGCCTTCCCACAGAAAACACTTTGGGAATCACTCTGTTGTTGTCATAAAACTGAAAGTATGTAAGTGACCCGTCATCAAAAGTCTTTACAGGAACTATCGTTTCATCAGCACTACTTGCAGAGTAAACATAATTCTTGCTGGTTGCATTTGGGCGTATGGTAACCTCGCCACTGTTGGGGTTTTTCGCCAAGCTTGGAGCAGACAAGTCTGCCAGACCGGCCCCTTTTAGATCAAACTCCCTGTTGTTATCTGGGTAGTAGAAACGCACCATATAGGCCATATCCGATAGGGGAGCGTCCACCCTACCTAGTTCATCAGCCACTTCTTTGTACCCCGCGCTATCGGGGCCAGCAGGCTTCGAAACAAGATCAAAAGCATAGCTCCTGCCCTTGTTGGTCTCTACCAGCATGTTTGTCTTGCCTTCCTTCTCCAATGGCATAATGAACAGTTTATTGTCTACGGGCTTTACCTTCCAGTGAACGCTGTCCCCCATAGCCATCACTTTTATGGTCTCGCCTTTGGAGAACTCTATAAACGAGTGGTACCCATGGTTAAATACAACGGTAAATATCTCGTTCGGGCTGTACACAAAGGTTTTGATCCTACTGTCTACAGATACAGGTGCACCACCGCTTACGGCAGACTGTGCCACACCTCCTGTAAAAACGACGGTCAGTAGAGTCGAGAACGCAAGAAAGTTTTTATAGAAATTCATCGTCTGCCCTATAGTAAGTAATCTGAAATCCCAGAGGGTTCACCTGCCTATCTTGATCGTTCATCTCAAGCGAAGAGTACCTGAAGGAAAGAGTGGCAATTCTATCCCTCTTGGTGATAGACCCGTTGTGGTTATTAAACTCTAAGGAAAACCTAATCTGCACGTTTCCAGTGCTAAGATGCTGTAAAGACCGCACCTTCAGGTTGCCAGATACTGCGTCCGAGTATAGCGTCATTGGGCTTGAAGGGTTGCTAGGGCGTATCCAGTTACGGAATTCACTGTAAGTCTCCTGGGAGGAGAGTAACCTCACCTTCGTGTAGTAGTTGTACTGGAAATTGTTAGGATCATACAGCTCCCTTGCCCGTACATACTCGATTATAAAGTAATTGCCCAAAACCTCGTCAGCAGAGTACTGCTTTACCGTAATCGGGTTCACTAGCGTGGTGATGCCCGACTTCTTTTCTATCTCAACCACAAACGGCTCGATTGTCCTTGTTTTGCCTATCCTAAAAATTACAAAAGTACTTACTGCAATGCAGAACACGGACAACACTACCAGAAGAAGCAAGACGTTCCGCTGAACCACAACTGAGCTGTATCTATCATGATACCAGTCATCAGTACCCGCGGAAACTGCGGCACCCCCACTTTTCTTGCCGAAACCGAACATACCCATACAAACTCGCCGAAACTAAACTAGGAAGAGGAAGACCCTTCCCGCCGATAAGCCCGCATAATACACGAACACAACCTACAACGCTTTTATTTACATCAAGTTAACAGGAAAAGCATCCTCAATTAACGTGACCTAGGCGTTCTATTTTTGTTTTTATATAGCCAATGTTACGTTCGTGAGTTCCGACCGAAAGGGGTATCATCTTTGTTACAGTGAACCCATGGTCACGCATGCCAGACACCTTACTGGGGTTGCTGGTTAGCATCTGAAACTTTGAGACTCCTAGCTCGTCAAGAATACGCGCTGCCGGCAGGAAGACTCTTTCGTCATCATCGAATCCAAGAAACCTGTTTGCGTCTACGGTATCTAGAGAGTTCTGTGTTTGCAGGTTGTAGGCGCGTATTTTGTTTGCTAGTCCTATACCTCTTCCCTCTTGAGAGATGTATAACACTATTCCGCCACTACTGCCCCCCAAGAACTGTATAGTGTGCAACAATTGGTCCCTGCAGTCACACGAAACGCTGCCAAGTAGGTCTCCCGTATAGCATGATGAGTGCAGCCTCACCACGGGGTTTTCGAAGCTCGGGTTACCTATGATAATAGCATAATGCTCTGGTTCTCCTAGGTTTGACCTGTACACAAGTATCTTGGCAACTGGTGCGTTGTGCAGGAAAAGGTCAGAGCGGCAGACCTCATGCAATCTGTACTCCTTGCGATAGCCAGATAGTGCATCGCACGCCAAACACAGTACGCCGTTTTGCGTGCACCATTGCTCCATTTCCCCATCGTTGGCAAACTCCATGTCCACGACCAGAGCGGAGGGAAGCAACTTTGCTAGCTTCACCAGGTCTATCGCGTGACAATCCAACGGGCTATTGCTGCTTGTAACCTGCGCATCGGGTGGCAGACTTGTACTAGTAGACAGCGCGGCTGCAATGTCTGCCAGTGTGAGACTGTTTGCAAGCACCCTGGACAGCGCGCACCCGCCTGCGACTGCGGCCATTCTCCTGCCGGTTAGCAGTAAGTACAACTTGCTGGAAAACTCAGTCAGCGTGGCGAAGGAGTGCTCCTCAAGCAGCTCGCTGGGGAAAACCAACGCATACTTGCCGCTCTTGTGGAGGACAACTGGCGCGCAGCGCCTTATCTCCAGTACCGCCCTCTCTACCAGATTGTTGCCAAAGCCGAAAACTCTGCCTATCAGATTCACTTGAGACTCATGAGATGGTGCGGTTAAGAAGACTCGAACTTCCAAGGCTTGTTATAGCCACAGCGACCTCAACGCTGCGTGTCTACCATTTCCACCACAACCGCGACAAATACCCGGCAATGGTAATGCAAAATAGACTTGCCTGTCAATAACTACAGCTGCTAGGTTGTGCTTCTAGAGTCAGCAGCATCTGCCCTACCACTCTGCTGTACCGCCGCAGTGTCATCACCGTGAGATATTGCAAACAGCAGCCCGTCAACCCTGTCTCCGTATATCTTGCAACGGTTAACGTAACTTAGACGGAGGCCTAGTTTCTCCACTTGTTGTTGAACATATGTGCCCGAGTGGCAGAAGAAATCTCCCTCCTTGACGAACCTATACCCCTGTCCGCTGCCCTCGCGCACCAGTGCCACAATAATGCCGCCCTTGGCCAGAGTCTTGCTAGACATCTCCAAAATTTCGCCTAGGCGTTTTCCCGAATAGTGTAGCACTTCAGTTAAGATGATGACGTCATATTCCTTGCTGTTGTCTCGCAGGAACTCGTGCATGTTTATACAGAGTAGTTCATTGTACGCCTGTCTTCCGTTTACGAAGCACTTCCTTGCAATGTCCAGCATCCTGCGGGATATATCAACCCCGGTTATGTGGCGGCCTACCCCCTTCATCTTCAGGAACTGCCCACAAACGCCAGTACCGCACCCCAGGTCTAGAACATCCAGCTCGGCAATCCTATCCCCCAGGAAATTCATGACTAGAGATCGCACATACTCGTGCCCCCTATAGTTCTGGGCGATTAGCCAATACTCGACAAAGTACTCACTCGTGTAGTTGAAGTGCTGCCTTATGATGTTTTCTGGTACCTCAGCCACCTTTTCAGGGGCTTCTATTTTCTGTAGATAATACATAGACTCCTGATGCGACTTGTCGAGCGACAACGCCTTCTCAAAGCTCTTCACCGCCCTGTTTATGTCTCGCAGCACCAGGTAACACCTACCTATGTTGTAGTAAGCGTCCGGAAGTTTTGGTCTTACCAAGCTGATAAGCCAGAATCTTGCCTTTGCGTCTTGTATATTTCCCCTGTAAAAGTGGTACAACCCCAGATCCATGTTCGTGGAGAGTAGACTCTTAGACTTATCCTTCAAGGAAGAAATGCCTTCCATGGCTGACGCGCGGCTGCTTCTTACAAGTTCAGCAACCTCTCCCGTACCTGGGAGCGAACAAAAAACCCTTGAGCACAACGACCCCAGGCCATCGCCGAAGAAAGAAAGGATTTTCCTCATACTACAACCGGTAAGACAAAACTCTCCACACCAAAAAAACCGCGAACGCCGTCGGTAAGTTCTAAGACAAAATTGAGTTTTTGCAAAGCTCTCTTTGGTGCGCAACAGAATCCGTGACATCCAGCAACCAAAGCATGCTGCCGACTCTTTGTCTTCCGTTACCCTTGCAGGGACGGGGATCAGGCTCTTTGGGATCTATTCCGCGGTGGAAGCTGCCATCACCGCAACCCTCAGGAGCAGCGCGTCCATCTACCAGAGCTTCCCTTGTTTTGTTCCTCTCCAAAGATAACCACCAAGCTATGACCGCAGCAAAACTTCTGTATTTAGCGGCGGTTATGGACGCGACATACCAAGCGCGCTCCAGCGCTTGAAGCGTGAAAAACAGCAGCGTCACCACCGTAAGTACTGCCCACGCAGAAAACCCCACAAACGGGGATTCTAGAGCAGACCCAGACTTAGTACCCAGAGTTTTTATTAACACTGCGGCTATGCACGCCGCGAAAACACACATAGAGGCCGGCACCACGCACATTGACGCTGCCACCTTGCCCACAGAGGAAAGTTCCTGCATAACAAAAGCTCCACACCACACCCTTGATTATAGCGCACGCACGCCGTATTTGTAATTAGAAAACTTGCAATCCACCTACAGAATGCCGCGGAAAGACTCGGTAACTCCACTGCTGACCACGGTATCACCACTTTCTTGCCATTCTGTTAACAGGTCTCCACCGGGCATACTTACCGTACACTTTCTTTCTGTGACTCCCAACCTTACACCCGCTATGAGTGCAGCACAGGACCCGCTGCCGCAGGAAAACGTCTCACCGGTGCCCCTTTCCCAAACCCTAAGGGTAATCTGGCTCCTGGTGACTACTTCTGCGACACATACATTGGTGCGCTGTGGAAATATGGAATTGTGCTCCACCAACGGCCCTAGTTCCTCCAGCTTGCAGTTCCTGACTGATGCCACGAAAAACACCATATGCGTATTACCCATATTCACCCCCACGGGTTGTGGGTATTTGGGAATTGACAGTGGAACCCGCAATGTGTCGCACTCGCAGGCTATAGGTATGTCCTGCCAGGCAAGTTTTGGCTTGCCTAGGTTTACTCTTATCATGCCAGTTTTGGACTTTTCCGCAAGCACTATGCGGTCTCCAATTGTCATTGATGCGCTAGTAGTACCCAGCTCATCCATCAGCAACTTACCCACGCACATTGCGGCATTGCCGCACATTTCTGCCTGGCTGCCGTCGGCATTGTGTATAGTAACCAAGCAGTCAGTACTGCTTGATCTGTATATGGTGACCACCTGGTCGCAACCAACACCGGTCCTTCTGTGAGCAATTGCTGCGTAGTCTACAACTGCATCCCCAATACTTCTGCGATCAATGATGACGAAATCATTCGCATTGCTGTGCATTTTGATAAAATTCACTGCCCAACCAACTTATGGTACGTCTAACACACGGAGCGGGATTCTACCCGTGCTGGAGCATTTTTGCAATCGAGTGGGGGAGTACTTGGTCCACCGTGATGCAACACATCAAGGTGTTTGCAGGTTCTATCTTGGGAAACGGTTCTTGGTCTACTGTGCCAGCTTCTTCTTCGACAATGCAGAGCTGCGCTTCGTTTAGTGCAGGCTCGCAAATGTCCGCACCTGGCTCATGTGCAATATCCACCACTTCCATGGCTTCCTCCGCAGATTTTGCCAGCTCATGGTGGTCGGGTTCCGCCTCTAAAGAATACAACACACACTTAGCGCTTGGCTCCGCTATAATTTTGGCAGAACATGCGTGCGACAGCGCGGGAATATGGCCTACCATTGCAGGTTTCTGACTGGGATGAGTGCCACCACCGCACATTGTGTAAGGCGCTGGTGTGGCTTGAGGTAAGGCTGCGGTTGTACGAGTTTGGTCATCTGCGTGACAAATGCGCTCGTGCCCGGGATCTGGTGGTGCAGCTCCTGTGCCGCCGCCATAGGGAATGGGGGCCTCTGCTGGACTACGTGGAGTATGATATACTGGTGCTGGAGGTGTCTGGCCATGTACGGATTTCTTGCGAAATGCTGTGGGCATATGTCCGAAGCCGGCACCCCGCACCGGCCCTGCTGCTGTGAAAAATATGACAAATAGTACAAACGCAGCGAGCACCACCTGGTACTGTTGCAGAAGCTGCATGACAGCTACGGCGTACACACGTATTCCTAATTATGAAATTGGTAAGGCGGATAGATAAGAAATTTATAATCTATCCTAATTTCTTAAGAGTTAATGTGCGCGAATCAACAGGTCGCCGCGCACAAACCTTAAACGTTCAATAACCACTTAGCTATGTGAACCTACACGCTGAAAGAGCCCTTCAGCAGCTTTGCTGCCTCACCGAACTCCTTAACGAAACTCTTCCGTATACTCTCTGGAAGAGTGATACCGAGATTGTCTTCAAAATATTTGGACAAGTCTTGCAAGCGGGAGACATAATTCCTCTTCTTGCTGGCGAACTTGCGTAGTATGACTCCGTCGAGGACCTCTATGCTGACCGCCTTGTTAAGAAGCACACAATCTATAGAGGGGTTAATTCTCAGTAGCACGCTTCTCACAGGTTCCGCGCTGAAAGCGAACATTCCCTCAATGTTGTACACCTTTATGGTATACAGGCAGGATACCTGAGACAAGCTGCCATTGCTGTACTTTTGATGCTTTACCACTTCCCACTGCACTCTCAAAGGGCTGGAGTGCCCCGGGGTGCCTGCAGGTACATCTTGCTGCATACGGCTATACCTAAAACTGAACTCTGCTCACCGCAAAAGCATACACTTTCCATAGTTAAATAATGCATAATGGTGAGATTATAGTGCCCAAATAGCGCGGCAACACTCACTTTAGTCCTTGTGGTTGTGCGACATGGGAGAGAGACGTAACTCACGACAACTTGTCCATATCCATTTTCGAACAGGATGCACGCATTGCAGGGGGCTCTGCGGTTTCTGTGTGCCCAGGACCAGCATGAGAGACGCCAGTTGTGTGAACATAGACGGGGCGCGTGCCGGTGCAAATTTAGCCAGAGTCCTGTTCGTATTGTGCGTGGTGCACGAGAACCCGCAACTGTTTCGTATTCGGTGACGCAATAGGACTTGTATTGTACGGTGTACGTGTGTACACTTCTGGGATGCTCTAAGACCCGTGCGTGCGGTTACGGGCAGCTTCATGTTGTGGTTTGTGATGAAAAGCATCAGAACGTTACCCTGGGTGCAGAATTCCAGTGTACGGGGTTGTAGGGTTCTATTAAGGGTTGACTTTAACGTTCCAGTTGAGCATGGCCAGGTGCGTGACAGGACAAGGATTGAGAGAGTTGCGCCTACGGTAGACTATCTAGTCAAAGCTGAGGCCAAGGTTATTATGGTGTCCCACTTTGGGCGCCCGAACCGCGTCGATGCGAATTTTTCGCTTGAGCCGCTGGTTGGCACAATAAGCGAGGTGTTGGGTGTACCCGTCACTTTTATAGGAGACTGTCTTGGTGAGCGGGTGTGCACTGTTGTGAACGCACTACCGTGGGGGTCTGTTGTTTTATTGGAGAATCTTAGATTCCATGCGGGGGAAGAGGAGAACGATCTTGCTTTTGCGAAGCAGTTGGCTTCCATGGCAGACTTGTACGTGAATGACGCGTTTTCCTGCTCACACAGAATGCACGCCTCAATTGACGCGATTACCAAGTTTCTCCCTTCCGCTGCGGGCCTTAACTTGCAAAATGAGCTGCACCATCTGGGCAATATTGTGAGCGAGCATCCAGTTGCCGCGGTTATTGGGGGTGCAAAGACATCTTCTAAGATACCAATGTTACGTAACCTAGCCCAGAAGGTTGATTTTCTCGTGCTGGGTGGGGGGTTATCAAACAGCTTTTTACGTGCGAGTGGCCACAAGATCGGTAATTCGATCTGTGAACCTTGCGACGATGCCGTATATGCAGTTTTGGAATCTGCCAGCAAGAACAATTGCACTGTAATCCTACCTAGGGACCACGTTGTTGCGCGTAGTTTGGACTGTGCCGCACATACAAAGGTAACTGAGGATGTGGAGGCAGAAGACTGCATTTTTGATATTGGAGAACAAACCTCTGCGGAGGTGACTGAGGTTTTGGGCAAGTGTAAAACCGTGTTCTGGAACGGGCCCATGGGGGTTTTTGAACGGGCGGCTTTTGCTGCGGGCACTTCAGGCCTAGTGCGGGACTTGGTACGTCTCAAGAAGGAGGGAGTCAGTACAATTGTAGGGGGTGGTGACAGCATATTTGCGATAAAAGCATCCGGCTATTCTGAAGAGGACTTCTCATACATCTCTACCGGGGGTGGCGCCCTGCTGCAATTTTTGAGCGTTGCGTGAATTATGCGGCCCTACGGCTCAGAGGTGGCATGTGGGTCTGTCATCATTATTCTGCGCTGTGCCACGTCCCACTATGGCGGTAAATACTATACGTTATGTTCAAGGCATACTGACACTCACGTGAGTATCGCCGCCCTGCGCTTTCCGTCCTTCCACTCTATCACTATAGTGTCGTTAGAAGCTACGGCGTCTGCAGAGCTCACATGCTGCCCGGTGTCGTCATATATAACTGCATAACCCACCGATAGAATGTGTTCTTTGTTGTAGCGGCTTATCCTCCCAATCAGGTTGTCAAGGTACTGTTGTTTTTTGAGCAAGGACACTTTAAACAGGAACTCAATTCTTTCTTGGTGCACAAGCGCACTTCTTCCTACTTCGCTTATTTTATGTCTGGTTTCAGTGAGCACTCCATACAGCTGGAGCAACCTATGCTCCTTAGCGCCCAGCACATTTCCCACAGCATTTCTGATTTTTGAAAGCTTGTGCGTGATATCGCTCACAAGCTGCTGCCTTTCCGGCAGTACAATTTCAACCGCTGCTGTGGGAGTTGGTGCACGTACGTCAGCGGCATAGTCAATTATTGTGAAGTCTGTTTCGTGCCCAATAGCAGAAACGATAGGTATCTTCGATGCGGCGGTTGTCCGTGCAAGTTCCTCATCGTTGAACGGCCACAAATCTTCCATGCTTCCCCCGCCTCTGGCCACGATTATCACGTCTGGTGGCTCCTCTAGGCTGTTAAACCCTAAAATTGCTTGCACGATCATCGTGCTTGCTTGCGATCCCTGCACCTGTACCGGCCACACTACGATGTGTGAGGGAAATCTGTGCTTAACACGGTTTAGTATGTCACGAATCACTGCCCCGGTTGGTGAGGTTATTACGCCTATCTTGAGCGGTAGGAGGGGCAGGGGCTTTTTACGTGCCTGGTCAAACAACCCCTCTTTCTCCAGCTTTTTGCGACGCTCTTCAAGCATGGCTGCCAGTTTGCCTTGGCCAGCCAACACCATTCCCTCGATCACCAATTGGTATCTCGATTGGTAGGTGCTAAGATGCCCAGTGCATATGACCTCCAACCCATTTTCGAACTGTGCATCGAGCCTGGTGCCGTTCCAACATACGGCGCTAATGACGGAATCATCGTCTTTGAGCGATAGATACACATGTCCGGAACTTGGCTTTGATAGGCCGGTTATCTCCCCACGGATTTTAATGCAATAGAACGTATCGTGCATTACCCGCCGCACTAGATCAGTGACTTCCGTTACGGTGAATTCCGGAATCATCTCAGTAGAACAAGACCTCAAAGGCATTTCCTACCTTCACTTTCATGGTTGCCACATTGTTGGGTACTCCGCTAACGGTCTTTTCGAACTGCAGCCTCGTGTTTCCAGGTATGAGTCCGTACTTGTTCACCTCTACTTTACGGGAGAATACCTTCTTGGAATTTTTGTCATAAAAAGCTAGATGCACGCCAGGAATAAAGCGCTCATCACCCGCCGTGTTCTCTATTGACCAGCTTATCTTGACCGCTAGTTCTTCTCCGTCAACACTCAGAATTTTGACCCGGGATTCCCGAAGCTTGATGTGAGAGGTGTCATAGATTTCCGCGAATCGGTACGCCTTTCTGAACCTATAAGGGACTTTCTTCTGGAACGTAGAGGAAAAGAAAAATACGAGCGGAACCATCATTACAATGAGCACACAGTCCTTCCACGTGAAAGGATCGCGCCCCCTGCCACGCCTAGCCATGCCGCCAAGTTTTGCAGCGTGTGAGCTGCTTGCAGATGGAGCTGTGCTTTCCTCAGCAGAAAAAAACCACACATTTCCACAGTTTGTGCACTTGACTTTTTTCCCTTTAGCAGGCATCTTGTCACTGGCTACGCTGTAGGTTGCATGGCAATTTTTGCACTCTATCTTCATCGCATCGGCGCCGGTAATGCGTAACAACGGGTGCACTATAGCGCATTATTCCCCATGTGTCCATTTTTATGAACGGTGATTGACCAAATAGAAGGCGGTTTCGTACCTGTTCGTCTACCCTAAACAGAGTGTGTGGCCTGCAGTTACGGGGGGTCCTTCCGGGTTGAAGCGGTTGTATGGAGTGTTGATGTATGTTAGTTTGGGCGCGTGTGCTGAGATGAATAAATCCGTGGATTTTGGAGCCGGTTTTGAATACCTGCAAAAGGTTTTTGCAGGGGAGCATCACTCCCAAGATGAGTTGCGTAGAGCAAGTGAAATGGCCATGGAGCTGTTGGATACGGGCAAAGTGCGCGCCTGCACGAAGGCTGCCTCAGGAGATTGGGTAGTCAATGGCTGGGTGCAAAAAGCTGTGCTGGCCTTTTTCCGTACACACGGCATTAACTTTATGGGCATTGCTGGGTCAGACTGGTGTAGCTGGTGCGATAAAATCCCTGCAAAATTTGCCGAGTGGGATACCGCTCATTTCACAGCTGCGAAAATCCGAGCGGTGCCTGGCGCCTATGTTCGGAAATCCGCATACATCGGGGCCGGAGTGGTGTTAATGCCTAGTTTTGTTAACGTGGCCGCCTATGTGGGTGCAGGAACCATGATCGACACATGGGCCACTGTAGGCAGCTGTGCACAAATTGGGGAGAATTGCCACATATCTGGTGGTGTGGGAATAGGGGGTGTGCTAGAGCCGGTTGGTAGTAGGCCAACAATTATTGAAGACGGGTGCTTTATCGGCGCTAGGAGCGAAGTTGTTGATGGCGTCATAATAGGGGAGGGATCAGTGCTCGCAATGGGCACATATATCGGATCCTCAACCAAGATCATTGACAGGGAAACTGGGGAAGTCACCTTCGGTAGGGTGCCGCCCTATTCTGTTGTAATTCCCGGGTGTGAGCCCACATCTGGGGGCGTGTCCCTGTATTGCGCTGTAATTGCGAAGAAAGTGTGCGATCGTACCAGGAACCGTACCGCAATTAATGAGCTCCTCAGAGAGGTTTAAGTGTCGCGGACTGATACGATCTTCGCTTTGTCAACGCCTATGGGCAAATCTGGGGTTGCGGTGATCAGAATATCTGGATGTGATGCTTTAGAGTCTATGCGGCTACTGGGCGTTAAAGAGCAGGTGTGTCCCAGAGTAGCCACGTGCAGGATCCTATATAACAAAAAACGGCAGCCGATAGATCAAGCTGTGGTACTGTATTTTCCCGGGCCAGGAAGCTTTACTGGTGAAGATGTTGTGGAACTTCAAATACACGGCAGCCTGGCGGTTATAAGATTGCTCTTTGCGGAGTTGCAAACGGTGTTTCGCATTGCTGATCCCGGGGAATTCTCATTAAGAGCGTTTTTGAATGGTAAAATTGATCTTACCAGAGCTGAAGGACTTGCTGATCTCATAAATTCTGAAACAGAAGCACAGCTGCGCCAGGCTTTTGCCCAGTCTTCAGGTTGCCTGGGGCGGCTGTATGAAGAGTGGCGCGGCAACCTTATCGATATACTTTCTGACCTAGAAGCTTATATCGATTTTCCTGAAGATGTCTCATCACAGATACTAAATAGTGTGTGCGCCAGGGTAGAAGAGCTGCGTAACTCTTTGGAGAAACACCTTGATGATGGCCATCGTGGGGAGAGGTTGCGGTATGGTATGAGGGTTGCAATTATTGGCAAGCCAAACGTGGGTAAATCCACACTTTTTAACCACCTTGCACGCAGAGATATGGCGATTGTCTCGGAGTATCCCGGCACTACGCGCGATGTACTGGAAGCGCATGTGGACATTGGTGGCTATCCGTTCATAGTTGTGGATACCGCAGGCATGCGTGAAAGTACAGATTTTATAGAGCGTGAGGGTATCATGCGCGCGAAATCGGAAGCGGAGATCGCCGACATCAAGATAGTATTATCCTCCTATGGCGAAGCAGACAATCTGGATGTGAATGAGGCAATTGAACAGGGTGATGATGGTAAAACCATCTACGTACTGAGCAAGGCTGATAACGCGCAAGAGGGAGAAACCAGGACTATAGGGGAAAGGCTGTTCCACTTAGTGTCTGTGCATGCTAACCTTGGGGTGAATAGCCTACTATCAGCGCTCAAGGAAAGAGCAGTAAGTAGTTTCCCTAAATCTGGAGACCTGCTAATAACTTCTCAGAGGCACAGAGGCCACCTACAAAGTGCGGCCACGGTAATTTCTGAAATTACAAACGAGATGCCCGCGGAGATTATTGCTGAATATCTCAGGTTAGCTACCAAGGAGATAGGTAAGATCACTGGTGCGGTATATGGGGATGACATTTTGGATAACATCTTCAAGAGATTCTGCATTGGAAAATAGCCCAAGAGCTGGGCTTGGGTCGCTAAACCCGCCAACAGGCGGGTGGCGCGCTGGTCGTACTATTGTTCGGGTGAGCGGGTACTGGCAGCTGGGCGGCATGCGTGCGCTTTATGCAGGTAGAAACTAATCCCACGCTGCCGTGCTGGCCGCACTATTGGGCATATTCTCTACGTACGAGATTATGGTGTCCACGCTTGCCATTTTCCCGTATCCCTCTTCCCCACATGCCAGAACTCCGGCTTCTGGCTCTATGATCTGCACGTTATCTTGCCTTAGAATTTCCAGATTACGCAACGTTGCTTTTGCTTCCCACATTACGGTATTCATTGCAGGTGCCATAACAATTGGTGCCCTTGTGCACATCAAAATTGTTGATGGTAAATCATCGCAAATGCCGTATGCAGCTTTTGCAATTATGTTGGCGCTTGCTGGTGCAACGAGTATAAGGTCAGAATTGCGCGGCAGCGAGATGTGCTTCATACTCGCCTGCAATGAGAAGAAGTCGCTCTCTGTATAGGTATAGTGTCCGACCAACGATGTGACAGACAAAGGAGTGACAAATTTTTCCCCGCACTTACTAAGGACGCATAATAAGTTGTGGCCCCTTCTTTTTAGTTCCCTTGCAACATCTAGCGACTTGTACGCTGCAATGCTGCCGGATATTATTAGCAGTATGTTCATGTGTGACCTATGATCAAGACACCGAAGCCCGCAGTTGGTCCGTGCCCAGATGACAAAGCCACCACGCAGAAGGCGAGAATCGGGATATTCTCGAGCATATACGATATGCCTGATGTGGACAATAAGAAAGGCGAGGTGCTGGAAAAGCTATGCGGTGGGCATAGGCTGATAGACGTTCTGTTGTATGCTCCACATGGATATGTGGACAGGACCAATACTTCACTAACGGAAGATTCAATAGGGCGTATTGTGACTTTTGTGGCCCTGGTCAAGCAGCACATACCTCCTCCACCTGGTAAAAAATCTCACGGCACACCATATAGGATTTTATTAGAATCCGAAGTTGGGCCTGTGTCGCTAATCTTTTTCAATCACTCTAGGGGATACCTTAGCAATTCTCTGAAGGTTGGGTGCCAATGCGTGGTGAGTGGCAAGCTTGAAGAGTACCGTGGTGCGCTGCAGCTTGTTCATCCAGACTACGCAACCCCCAAGCTTGACCAGATGCAGGAAATCTGCATCCTAGAGCCGCTATATTCTGTAGCAAAGGGCTTTCATTCCAGGATAATGCACAAGCTTATACAAACTTTTGTGCAGTTGTTGCCTGACTGGCAGGAATGGCTTAGACCCGATGTACTGTCACAGAATTCATGGCACAGTTGGAAAAAAAGCGTGGAAGGCATGCACAATCCGGACAGCGTGCATGATGTGCACCTTTACAAGAGCAGGTTGGCATACGACGAGTTGCTCAGCTACCACGCGGCCATGCACTTTGCTAAACAGAGCCGCGCAACTAAGGGTGTTGCTGTAAAAAGTTGTGGGGCGTACCGCAAGTTGGTAGAGGAGAATTTGGGATTTGAGCTCACCGCTGGGCAAAAGTCTGCAATTGAGGCTATCACACGAGACCAGGAATCTGAAAAGCAGATGACCGTGCTGCTTCAGGGTGATGTGGGCAGCGGTAAAACAGTAGTTGCGCTGTTTGCTATGCTCAATGCTATAGAGGGTGGTGGCCAGGTTGCGTTAATGGTGCCTACGGAAATACTGGCTGAGCAACACCACTCCCGGATCAACAATACATTATCCGGTCTAAACATTTGTGCGGAGTTGTTAACCAGCAAAACAAAAAACAAACCACTGCTCAAAGATAGGCTACTTGCCGGAGATATATGCGTACTAATTGGGACACATGCCTTGTTTCAAGAGTCAGTACAATTTCGCAATTTGCGACTTGTAGTCATAGATGAGCAACAAAGGTTTGGTGTTTTGCAGAGAATGCGCCTGGCGGAAAAGGGAGAATCTGCGGACATGCTGTTCATCAGTGCCACACCAATCCCTCGCACTTTGGAGCAAATTCTGTACGGCAACATTGATAGGGTGACGCTTTTTGAGCGGCCACGGGGCAGGCGCCCAATCCATACTAGTATTATACAAATTAGTAGGATAGATGAAGTGTGTAACCGCCTACAAAATGCCATATCGGAAGGACACAAAGCGTATTGGATATGCCCGCGTATTGTTAATGTTGAAGCTTCTGAAATGGCTTCAGCAGAGGCAAGATTTCTGTCTCTGAAGAAGATATTTAACAATTCTGTTGGTATAGCGCACGGTGCGTTGCCGCGCACTGATAGGGACAAGGCGATTAGGGCATTTCACGCTGGAGACATAAAAATACTTGTGGCCACCACAGTTATTGAGGTAGGCATTGATGTTCCTGATGCTACAATCATTGTAATTGAAAACCCGGAAAAGTTCGGCTTATCGCAGTTGCACCAGCTCAGAGGCAGGGTAGGTCGCAGCAGCAGGCAGTCTTTCTGCATACTGCTGCATGGGGATATTGGTAGGATTGCATACCGCAAACTGAGTGTGTTGCGCAGTTCTCAGGATGGTTTCTTCATAGCGGAGCAGGACCTGCTGTTGCGAGGTGGCGGCGATGTTCTTGGGTACAGACAATCCGGTGCTGTGGAGTTCAGGTTTGCAGACCCCTTTGACGTTCGCACCGTACTGAGGGCGCGCTCTGATGCCTTGCAAATGCTGAAAACCACCGAAGGCAGGGTGGTGGCCTGTAGGTTGATGGAGATATTTGGATATTCTCTGCCGGAAGTGCACTACTAGTACTGGTATGTGGGTATTACAAGTTGTCATTACTGCATTAGTGCGTCTTCCCAACGTGACGTATAACGCCGCTGTAGCTGACATAGCTGTGTTAGTGGTGGTATACACCCCCAATGCTATGGGTGGAATTACTGTTATGGGATTGCACGGCGTTTTGAAAGCGTAGATAATGTGGAGGCTCAAGGTAACGGTGGTGTCATGAAAAAAGTGGTTGTGTTCGGTGGTAGTGGGTTCATAGGTAGGCATGTGGTGAACAGCCTTGTTCTACGTGGGTACACTGTAAGCGTGTTTACCCGCAACCAAGAGAAAGCCGCGCGACTCAAGTTAATTGGCAACTTAGGGCAAGTGCAAATAATACCGGGTGACCTCTCTAACTCACTGCTGGTCGAGAAGCTGCTCGCAGAGTGTGATGTGGCCGTAAATCTTGTTGGTGGCATGAGCCCGCGCAGGGACGTGCTACGATACCTGCACGTTACTGTGCCCGGTAACATTGCAAAGCTTGCGGGACAGCACGGCAAAATGTTTGTGCACTTTTCCGCCATGGGCAGCGATATTGCCGCGAGCTCTGTCTATGCCACTAGCAAACTTGAGGGGGAAAACACCGTCAAAAGTGTCTGCAAAGATGCAGTGATATTAAAGCCCAACCTGGTTTTTGGCGATGAAGACCATTTTTTCAGTAAATTTGCAAAACTTGCCAGGATTCTCCCGTTTTTACCTATTGTAGAGGGAGATAGCCTTCTGCAACCTGTGTGTGTGGACGAGGTGGCGGAGCTTACTTCCTCAATAATAGAGAATCAAGAGACCGGGAAAACACTAGAGGTATGCGGGCCAAAAACCTACTCACTCCGGGAGTTGATGGAGTTCATTTTGCAAGCAACAGCCAGGGACAAGCCGGTGCTGGCTTTGCCTACCCTACTTGCGAAGGTGATGGCGTTTTTCTGTGAGTTTTGGCTGGTGTCCTTTTTACTCAAGCCCCTTACTGGCAGTAGTGAACCAATATTGACTACAGACCAACTGGAGCTGCTAAAGTGCCACATTACTGCCGATTGTTCCGTTAGTGGCAATGTGCGAGTGATGACCCAATCTCTCGAGGATGTTATGCCAAGTTGCCTGGAAGTATACAAGAAACGCCAGGAAGACTCTTGCGCCTAAGTGCGCGGGCACACCTTGGGTTGGTTGGAGTGGGCTGCCGGCAAGCTAGGTGACTCAGGACTCAGTTTGATGAAACGCGGACTTATGCGCTCAGTGCCGTTCCATTTCGCCTACCGGGTACATACCGGTAAAACATGCGTCGCAATATTGTGGGGAGGAGTGATCACGGGGGGCCCCACACACTGCCTTGTATAGTCCATCTATGCTAATAAAGGCTATGCTATCGCACTGCAGCATGGTGTTCAGTTCCTGTAGAGAGAGCTTATTAGCAACCAACTTAGACCGCTCTGGCGTATCGATGCCATAAAAGCATGAGTGCAATGTTGGTGGGCTAGAGATCCGCAAGTGTATGGTTTTTGTGCCCGCTTTGCGCAATAGCTCTATTACTTCTCGCAAGGTGGTGCCACGCACTATACTGTCGTCAACCAGAACTATGTTTTTTCCGCGCAAAATTGAGGAGTTCGCATTGTGCTTCATCTCAACCCCCATGCGCCGCCCGCCATCGGTTGGCTGTATGAAGGTGCGTCCCACATAGTGGTTCCTTATTATCCCAAACTCAAAGGGAACGCCAGACTTTGTTGCATACCCCATGGCTGCTGGTATGCCAGAATCTGGCACGGGCACCACCATATCTACGTTGTCAGGAGGGGGGCTCTCTACAGCAAGCTCTGCCCCAATGTTTTTACGTGCCTCATAAACCGGTACATTGTCCACGACACTGTCCGGCCTAGCAAAATATATATACTCAAAAATGCAAAAACTGCGCTTCAATGGGGGGAACGGATACGTACTGGTTAACTCGTTTGACCGGTTTATTACTACCAATTCTCCAGGTTGTATATCTCTGACAAACTCTGCCTTTACTATATCAAGTGCGCAGGTTTCCGATGCCATGACATATGCCCCATCTACGGTGCCAAGCACTAGTGGCCGTATGCCGGCAGCGTCTCTCACTCCAACCAGGGTGTTGTTTGTCATCATGACTAGAGAATATGCGCCCTTGACTTCTCCTATTGCGGGGATAACGCAATCGATAAAAGAATCAGACGGGTTTGTTGCTATCAAATGGCCAATGACCTCGGTGTCAATATCTGACAAAAATGTGCACCCCTTGCTTATTAACTTCCTGCGTAGGCTGCCGGCGTTGGTCAGGTTCCCGTTGTGTGCTATAGCCAATTTGCCAAACTTGCAATCTACTACTATTGGTTGTGCCACCGGTTTGCTGCCGCTGGTAGAATATCGTACATGCCCAACTGACAAAGTGCCGCGTAGCAAGCGTGCTTCTGGTTTTTCAAATATGCTGTTCACGTATTCGCTGCCGTGATACACAGAGAATTCTCCGTTGTCGGATGATGTTGCAATACCAAATGACTCCTGACCGCGGTGCTGCAGCGCATGCAGGCCCATTAGGCACTTCTTAGCCGCGTTGCTGTGGTTCTGTATTGCAAAAACCCCGCACTCCTCATGTATACTTGCCAGTGGCATACGCATTTGCGCCAAATCATTATCGTGTGACATTTTACCACTGTGGCGAATATCACTCTAGTACTAATCTTGCAATCCTTGCTCTACTAAATCTGGCTTGCTGTGCGTATGCAGCCATTGAGCGGGAAAAATTGGTTATTGCGTATGGTCCGAGCGTATTTTGGACACAAATCCAGGCACGTCACCATCCAGTAGCTCCGTTAGATTGGCGGAGATTTTGCGTGCCACCTGCTGTACCGCATCAAAATCGTGGAAGTCAGACAGTACATGTTCCGATAAGCTACCCACGTCTGGTCTACCCACACCCAGCCTAACCCTCCAGTACTCACGTCCAATTGCAGCATCTATGGAGCGCAGTCCATTATGCCCCGCGTTACCACCCCCTTGTTTGACTTTCACTACGCCATTACGGAGATCGGCGTCATCATGGAACACCGTTATATGCTCGGCTGGTATTTTGTGCATACTTGCGGCTTGCAAAACAGCGGCGCCTGACCTATTCATGAACGTTGCGGGTTTCATTATCATGGCCCTGTGTGAGCCAACGTTACCTACGGATACAAGGGCGCCATACTTGCTGGAGAACTCTGGAAAATTAAAATCCCGCGCTACTACATCTACGACTACAAACCCGACATTATGCCGCGTAAACTCATACTGCTTGCCAGGATTACCGAGCCCGACCAGTAACAGCACGGCACTACTTGTTTTGCTCCTGAGTTTCTGTAGTGGCCCCCTGACCCTGCGCGGGTTCTTCCGCCGCGGTAGCCGCCTCCTCTTTTTCTTCCTCCGCTGCAGTTACAGAAGAGACCGACGCAATTACAGGGTTCTCCTCTTTCATTGCAACTTGCATTGTTTTAGGCAAAGCCAGGTCACTCACGTGTATAGAGTGCCCGATGGCCAGATCTAGCAAGTCCACCTCGAAGTTTTGGGGAATTGCATCAGGGGCACAGCGGATAAGCAGAGAGCGATGCAGGATGTTAAGTGCTCCACCAAGCTTAACCCCGGCGCACTTTTGTTCATTCAAGAATACCAAAGGAACTTCTACCTTGATTTCTGCATCTCGGTCCACAAACTGGAAGTCCACGTGTGATATGGTGCCACTTACCGGATGCTTCTGGATCTCTTTAGTGAGGGCGAATTCCTCTTTCCCGTCTATGCAGAGTTTTATGAGCTGCGAAAATATGGGAAGCGTGCGGCACTTCTTCAAAAAATCCGAGTGCGATAGAGAGATATTAACAGCGGCGCGATTCTTTCCGTACACCACTGCGGGTATAAACCCAGCTGCCCTAAGAGCGCGCGCACTCCCCGTGCCACACTTTGCGCGCACAGACGCATCCACCCTTATTGTGTTGCCATGACCCATATAACCAATCCCTCTTAAAACCTTGCACCACGAAAACCGGGAATCCCCACAAGCATATAACAATACTTGCCGTGCACAAAGGAATTTTGCACAAGCTTACTGTAAGGCACTGATGTGCGACCCCAAACACGACGCATCTGCTCTACCAAAGCCTTATGGAGCCTAATTATGACGTACCACAGCAGTGGTAGCCCGAGTATTTGGAGATTAGCCGTCACCCCAAACTTCTAAACCAGTCCACCTACGTGCCATCCCTAATCTAGGAACAATCCCCCGCAGCAGAGAGTGGCGCCATCCTTGCTAAGAGTTTTGAGTACAAGAGTGAGGCGATGATTGGCGCTGATGGTAGCAATGCCATTACATATAACCTTAGTAGCTGTATCATCAGCAGTAGGAGAAGCCTGAGCAGCAGCCCCCACAGGTACACTGTATACCCAAACCTCGAACCTTCTTACCTAATCGCCATCCCTGACGTACTGATGTTGGTGTCACCTGCAGCAGAGAGCAATGTTGCCGCATCAGCATTGAACGCAGTACTGAGCTTGCCATTGCCATTGCTATCGGCGGTACCACACTTGTTGTTGGTGCTGCCATTGGTAGCCCCACACACCTTCTTACTCAATGCTTCACCACCACCAGTAGCACCCTCTACTGCAGTACCCCACTTCTTAGCTTCACTCTTGGTCATCTTACCTAAAGCATTAGCAAGACGGTCTACCTGACCTCTTGCTGTATCATATGCTAACTCCTTTCCTAATAAGAATACTGAAGCTGTATCCTCATTAGACTTCTTACCTCCCTTGATGACAAACCTTGCCACATGCGCCAAGTGGTACTGGTGTGATAACTAATGTTAGCATCACCATAGACATGGTTGTTACTGCGTTGTTCTATAGCTGGAATGGAGAGGTGCTGAGGTGTATTGCTTATCTGTAGGACGAAGCATTTCTACTGGGCAAGGATGTTAGTGCAAGGTTATAGTACAACACCGCATATGACCTTAGTAGCTGTATCATCAGCAGCAGCAGCACTGCTACTAGCATAAGTAGAACCTGCAGTGATGAATAACCATATCAAGGCTACCACTGCTGTAGCCAGATGTCTCGGTGCAAAGTTGAACATATTCCTCCTTTATATGTATCCATAATAATGGATAATAACCCTGAAAGTTGTCCTAGGACTTGATATATATAACATATAATACATATCCCGCAGTCCAGCATGCAGGCTCTCAGCTATGCCTTATTATAACCTCACGCGTGCAAGACTGACGGGTGCGTAGCTCAGAAGTGGCGCTCTCTATTTGTCGCCAAGCAGAGTGTCACGTGCTTGATTGAGTTTCTGGGCAAAATATGCCGAGCCCCCCTTGTCTGGGTGAGCAAACTTCATCAACCGGTGGTAAGCCGAGGTTATCTGCTCCGGAGTCGCGCCAGCACTAAGGCCTAAAATTTCCAACGCCTCATACTTGGATAGAGTTTCTGTTGTTTTTCTAGCTGTGCCGGCCCCGTATGCTCCACCGTACATGTCGTTGATCATTTTATTCAGGATGGTCCTGAAATCCCCGTTGCTAAAATTCCCATATATTAGGTTGTTTTTCTTGAATAGCAGGAACGCCACCATGATAATGGCCGGCAGCACAAACAATGCGCCGATCACGCATAGCACAGTGAAAAGCACTAGAAACATGCGATAAGTCTTGATTTGCTCCACGCACTGCAATACACTGCTATCTCCTGCAGCAGGGGGATTATACCCACGAAAATTGCTTCATTGCAAGGGTTGTTTATGTTTATCCAAATCGAAAGCACGCCCAATCCGGACGCTCTAAGGTTTTTGCTAAGCACTGAGATAGGCACAATAGGAAGCGGCATCGAGTTTTCTGATGCGAACGCAGCCCAGGGTTCCACGCTGGCAAGATTACTGTTTGAGATACAAGGCGTCTCTAAGGTGTTTTTTGGAGGTGATTTTGTGTCTGTCACAAAGCTTCCGCATGTAGATTGGGATGCCCTAAGGCCGGAGATTTTGGTCGTGATGACAGACTACTTCTCATTGCACAATGCGTATTCTGACTCAGTGCCACAGGCGCATGAGGAAAACGATGAGCAAGAATTTTTCGACGCAAAAGACTCTGAAGTAGTGCAGCGCGTTAAGGAACTTATAGAACACTACGTGCGGCCTGCAGTTGCCCAAGACGGTGGAGACATAAAGTTCAGGGGGTACAAAGAGGGAGTGGTGTTTGTACATCTTAGGGGTGCTTGTTCTGGGTGCCCAAGCGCTGCTGTGACTTTGAAAGACGGAGTCTACGGCATGCTCAGTTATTATGTGCCAGAGGTCAAGGCCGTAGAGAGCGTCTAGCCCACACAGAAAGTCTGATAATGCCACACCTAAACAAGGAGCTTTGCATTATACGTACCGTCACTCGCCGCCACAAGGCAGAAGAAATGTACAACCGTTGTGTACGTGTGTGGCACAGAACTGAGAGGTTTGTCATCAAGGGAGGAGATGATACAGCATTTCTCCTAGGTAAGGGACTTGCACTAGATACAGCAAGGGGTCAATTACTATCCAGTGCTCTGGGTAGGATGTCCATGAGTGATGTGCATAGACTCAAGAGGGAAGTAGTAGATAGTGAAGGTATAGCAAGTCCTGTAAGGGCAATGTTTAGTAGACAGATCCCTGATGGAGATACATTACTTGCTGGAGAGATGGCAGGAGTTGATGATGGACTAGTTATACAAGAGTTGAGCAGACCAGAAGAGTTAGAGAAGTTACAACATGAACTAGCAAAGCAAGTAAGTAAGTTAGCAGAACTTGGAGAACTCAAGTGGTTAGAGAGACTAGAAGCCATAGAGACTGAAGAACTCCAGGGGATGAAGGAGAGGTTGAGACTTAAGGCAAGAAGAGCCTCAGAGGAGCTTAGGACGCAGCTGGAGAGGCTAGAGAGTGACTTGGGACTGCTAGAGGTGAAGAAGCTCAAGGAGGTGAAGCTGGAGAAAAAGCTGGATGCTGAAGGGCTGAAGGCGGCAGTGGAAAAGCTTAGGGAGGTAGGAAAAGAGCTAGAGGAGAAGAAGCTGGAGGAGTTGAAGGACAAAGTTAAGGGAACGGAGCTGGAAAATCATTTGGACAAAACGTGGGTGCTACGCAGGATGGGGGAAGCAGGCAAAGAACTAGCAGCGATAAGGGAACTTAGGAGGGAACTGGCAGAATTGGGAGTATTAAGTGCAGAGTTCAAGGAGTGGGAAAAGCTCGAGAAGGAAGGAAAAGAGCCAGAGCTGGTACAGAAGCTTAAAGTGCTGGGTACAGATATAATGGGAGCGCTAGAGGTGAAGAAGCTGGAGGAGTTGAAAGAGGCGAAGAGTGCAGTTGTGACAAAGATAGGGAAACTTGGAGGTGCGTTTGAGAAGATAGAGGAGAAAAAGCCGGCAGAACTGGAAAAGACCTGGCTGTTCAAGAAGCTTGGAAAACTAGAGGAGCTCAAGAAACTAGGAGGAACAGTAGAAGAACTAGCAGCGATAAGGGAACTTAAGACAAATCCAGAGCTGGCCGAGCTAAGACTAGGTGCACTAAGTCTGGAAGAGCAGTTGAGAACATTAGCTGAGGTTAAGGAAGTCAAGGCATTAGCTGAGAAGCAGAAAGCTGGAGGATTAGAGATTCAAGAGGGACTTCAGCTCACAGAGAGAATGGGGAAACTAAATGGTAGGCTAGTACGGCTAGCAGCACAAAAGCTGGAGGAGATAAAGGAACTTAGAGCGCGGAATAAGCAATCTATGCGTCCAGAGACTAATCCGCAATCTATAAGGAAAGCAGCAAGTATGCTAGAAGAGATAAGTGTGCTAAGGGAGCTAAGACAGTTAGATGAGCTAATACCAGAAGAGCAGCTGAGAACATTAGCTGAGGTTAAAGGCACTATAGCACAATTGGAAGCACAAAAGCTGACGATGGAGCATAAGAAGAAGGAGCTGATAAAGGAGATGAAGGAATTGGTTGGTAAGCGCGAAGCACAACCACTTCAGGGCCAGGCAGAGCTGAAGGGTAAGGAGATAGCAAGACTGGACAGAGAACTAGCCAAGATCAAGGCACTAGAGGAACTTACAGAGATAGCTGAGAAACGTGGAGTTGCTACTACACTCAAGGCTGCATTGGCTAATGCTATGGAGACTACTAAGAATAGGGGTTGGACTGATTATTTAAACGGTATAGATTCAAGTAAGAGAGTTAACGCTGTACGAGAACTAATCGCTGCTGAGAAAATTAGAGCATGGGCTAGGGATATAAATAACTTGGATGTAGATGAAAGAGTCTGTACGCTACCAATGACCACCATCCCTGACGTACTAATGGTTTCACCTGCAACAGAGAGCAGTGTTGCATCATAGCCAAACACTGCACTAATCTTGTGGTGTTCTGGTTACAGGTGGTACCTGCAACTGTGGGCTGAAGATTTAGAGATAGGAAGATAGGTGTTTGGGTGATGCAAGTAGAGTTGGGAGATGAGGATATTTGGATCAGTCATCACACCAATTCCCTAGCTTACACCCACCAAGGCCATTACGTGAGGAGAGAGATTAGTCACCTAAATCCCTAGCCACCGTCAAAGTTGGTCAACATTAGTCATAACCCTACCTACCCAGTGTGGCCGTTGCAAATACTTCATCCTTCTACCCACTTTGTGTCCTAAGGCACTTCCACTCTCCCAAAACCTCTCAATTAGCTAGTTCCGGTCTGCCCACCCACCCCTACACTCAAACTTACTGGTATCACCAATCTCACCCAGTAGGTATGTCATCATGGCTAGACTAGTGTTGAGGTAACATAACAACTACACAGTGTGGTAATGCACCATAGACACAGTTGAGCCCTGCACCACCTACTAACCTCAGCACTAAGTCTGGCATTGCCACCTACTAACCTCAGGAACCTCCAGCACCACCAAGTCTGGCATTACCATCCTTACACTCAAAACTACTGACCATAGTCGCTAACCTCAGGAACCTCATCTCCCAACTCCACTGGCACCCAATGTGGCGTCATCAGCACCCAAAGCTCTTGGCACTACCTACTAACCTCAGGAACCTCCAGCACCACCAAGTCTGGTATTACCATCCTTACACTCAAAACTACTGACCATAGTCGCTAACCTCAGCCTCTAACTTCTACTGGCACCACCAAGGCTGGCATTACCACCATCAACACAGTTGAAGTTCTTGGCCTCATCACCATTAATCCCAGCAGCGAACTTAGCCATAAGCTTACCAGCACCAAAGAATATGGCAGTAAATACAACCAGCATAACAATGGCAGGCCATGCGAGTTTACCGAAGATGGCCATGATACTAGAACCTAGTATTACTCCAGTCATGATGGGTAATCCAAGTTTCTGCACAAACCCTATAACATTACATATAACCTTAGTAGCTGTATCATCAGCAGCAGGAGTAGTATTAGTCTGAGCAGCAGCCCCCACAGGTACACTGTATACCCAAACCTCGAACCTTCTTACCTAATCGCCATTCCTGCTACATTAGTCATCACACATGCCCCTTGCCCACCCCACTTTCCCCATAAGTTACTATGTGCATACACAAGGATAGCCATCCCTGACGTACTGATGTTGTTCTCTGCAGAGAGCAGTGTTGCCGCATCAGTGAATGCAGTACTGAGCTTGCCATTGGTGTTCTGGCTATCGGCGGTACCACACTTGTTGGTGCCACTGCCAGCGGTACCACACACTTTCTGGCTTACATCACCGCCACCAGTAGCACCCTCTACTGCAGTACCCCACTTCTTAGCTTCACTCTTGGTCATCTTACCTAGAGCATTAGTAAGACGGTCTACCTGACCTCTTGCTGTATCATATGCTAACTCCTTTCCTAATAAGAATACTGAAGCTGTATCCTCATTAGACTTCTTACCTCCCTTGATGACAAACCTTTCATGTCCTATTCCTGCTCCTATTCCTACTTCAATCCTGGTAAGTGGTGCAGGTGTGGGGGCAGAGAGCTTAGAGTAATTGGGAACGAGCCCGCTGGGTAGATGGATTTGGGGCCTTCGCTTGTACCTGTGGGAGATGAGGATTTAGGTAGATAGGATTAGGAACTGAGGTTAGGGGATTAGGCGCCGGTAGAAGTTAGGGGTTGAGGTTCCTGAGTGAGACCAAGGTCAAGTGCGTTGCAGGGCTAGCCTTGGTGTTGGAGGTTATGGGATTAGGTGCCAGTAGAAGTCATGAGCTTTAGGTTCCTAAATGAGGCCGGGGCCAGGTATGTGCAGGGTGGTGGACAGGCCCGACTCGGTGGTAGAGGCGTTGGAGGCAGTGAGATTGGTAGCGACAAGGACTTCAATAGGGGTGTTTGCGGTATCTGCGACGAGAAAAATGAGGGCAAAGTTATTGGGTTGGCCCGAGCAATCAGGAAATTTTTATTTCTCAGTTGCTAAGACCTTTAGAATTTGGTACAAGGGGCCAAGCATGTGTCACATGCGCCTTGCGCGGGGTGGAGCAGTTGGTTAGCTCGGCAGGCTCATAACCTGCAGGTCGATGGTTCGAGTCCGTCCCCCGCAACCCTCCATAACTTGGTGCTAGTGTCGGTGCGTAGGCGGCAGTTGCGGCTATTGTAGGGCTCTGCAGAGCGTCAGGGCACGGATCTCACGTGCACCTGCATTTGCCAAAACGCTCGCACATGCCGTAATGGTGGCCCCAGTAGTTATGACGTCATCTACGAGTGTGACGACTTTGCCCCGTACTTTCTCTGTGTCAGTAACGGAAAAAGATCCACAAACATTTTTCTTCCTGATCACTGCAGCTAAACCGTGCTGGGGTGGCGTATTTTTTGACTTTTTGAGTAACAGGACTTCCGCAGGAACTTTGCACAGTTTTCCTACAGCCTGGGCCAGCAACGATGCTTGGTTGTATTTTCTGCGCGTTAAACGCATTCTATGCATAGGTACTGGCACCAAAAAATCTACGCCTTCCAGCACTGCCCCGCCTCTCTCGCACATCCAATTTGCGTATGCTCTAACGTGAAACAGATCGTCACAAAATTTGAGTCGTAACACCATGTTTTTACTACACTCATCGTACGCAAACGCGGAGCTGACGGCAGATATATGTGTAGGCTTGGCCACACACTCAGCACATGTGTTAGTATGCCGTTGCGCTACGGCTCCGCACACAACGCAAAAGTCTTCCCACAAAAACCTAATCGTTCGCTCACAGACATCACACACAACCTTCCCCCGCTGCGTTGCGGAGCAGCAATTAGCGCATATGTTGGGGAACAGCGCCTCGCAAGCCCTGCTAACTACAGCTTTGAGCAACAACAAAAAACCGATTGATGAATCTCTGATATATTTCCGTGAGCGCTAGTATATCCGCTACCGAGGCGCATTCATCCACTTTATGGGCAGTACCGCTGGGCAACCCCAGCTCAACTACTGGGCAGTGATCACTAATAAAGCAGGCATCGGACGTACCTCCCCACGTAATCAGCTCTGCATCAAGCCCGGTTACCTCCTTCACAACTGCACACAAAGCTGCTGTGATGCTGCAGGGCTTATTGACAAATGCAGTGCCAAAACTCCTGTAGGAGAGCGTGTAATTGTTTGTTACCGAGGCACATACTGCGTCTATGTTTTGGTACAAGGATTCTGCGGTGTGTAGGTCATTAAACCTTATGTTAAATGCTGCAGTAGCGGATGCTGGTATTACGTTCTCTACGCTGTTTCCAACGTCCACACTTGTTATCTCTAAGTTCGAGGGCTGAAAGTGCTCAGTGCCGCTATCTAGGGGAGTGTCCTTTATTTTGCGTAGTATGCACAATATGTCATCTATAGGGTTGTGAGCCAGCTCCGGATATGCAACATGTCCTTGCACGCCACGACATAACAGCGCAAAATTCACAGAACCCCTGCGCCCTACGCTTATACAATCTCCCAAGCGCTCCTTGCTACTGGGCTCCCCCAACACGCAATAGTCTATGTTGATATCGTTGGCCTTCATCCAGCCTAAAACGGACTTAGTGCCATACTCGCGCCAGCGCCCCTCTTCATCACCCGTAATGAGCAAGCTCAGACATCCAGGCACTGAATCCAACCGCGCAATTGCAGAAATGTACGCGCAGATTGCGGCCTTCATATCTGCTGCACCCCTTCCATACAAAATGCCGCCTTCCACTTGCGGGGAGAATGGGTCAAAGCGCCAGGCGCCCCCTGGTGGCACTACGTCAGTGTGGCCAGCAAAGCACAGATTAGGGCGACCATCTCCATATTGTGCGTAGAGGTTCTGCACTTCCACATTGCCGTCTCCGAAAGACATAACTTTGCAACTGAACCCCAAATCTGAGAGCAGTCCGGCTAAAAACGGTATGGCACCGCTTTTATCAGGAGTGATGCTGGGAAAAGACATCAGCCTACAGGCTAGCGACACCGGGTCACACAAATGGCCAGGCACGCTCCGAGCTTCTACAGACACGCTATGCACATAAGACGCAGGAACAACGTGCCGAGTGTATAACAATGCACACGAAATTGCAATAGCACCGTTGATGAACAGTACGCGCAATGCTTGCGTAGATCCGAATGTTGCATTCCATGGGTGCAACGGCGTACATCGCACATTGCTACGGGTACCAGTGCGCCTTTTTTTGACCCACTTCCGGGTTGCTACCCCTCTATGTGCCCGTAGTCCTCGGCTCTAAGAGCATCTTGCAATGATGCGATCGCGTCTTCGCTAAACCCACTGATACTCAAGGCCACGCCACCTAGCTGCAGGCCAGTTTCGTACGTTTCCGGAATTAGATAATGGGCTCCAAGCTTTCTGTAGGCCTCCGCGTTTGTTAGGTCAGGAATGCGCACCACCACTATTGTGTCACGGAAGTTATTTGCCACCAGGGATATTATCTTCTTTGTGGTTACGCTGTTGTTGATCGCAATGATGATCGCCTTGGCGCGTGCAATTCCCATGGATGTCAAGGTCTCAAGCTTTGTCAGATCACCCAAATACACGGGGAACCCCTCCTTTCTACCCTCAGTGACCACAACTGGCTGGATGTCAGACGCAATGTAATTCACGTGTTCCGCAGTCAACACCTTAGCAACTATCCGGCCCACTCTACCGAACCCGACAACTATCACATGTTGGTCAAGGTCTCTGGTATCGAGCACCAACTCTTGCGATGAAAAGGTAATCTTATTCTTCTTAGTAAGTAATCCAGACATCCAATGCCCAAGCGCCGCTAGCAACGGCGTGAACGCCATGGTGACTGTTGTTGTTACCATAAGTGCCTGCGCCAAGTTGTGCGACAAGACGCCCTTTTCCGCTGCCAGGCCGAACAGAATGAAGGCAAACTCTCCCCCTTGGCACAGTAGCAACCCGGCGTGCACGCCTACGGAAAGCTGGAACCTAAAGAACCTACACAACGTACAGATCACAATCGCCTTTAGTAGGATGAGCGCAACCGATAACGCGAGTATGACGGGTAGCTTGTTTATTAACAGCTCCGTATCCATGGACATACCCACTACCATAAAGAACAGCCCCATAAGCAGCTTTTTAAACGGTAGCACCACCTGCTCTACGTCGTACCTGTATTCAGTTTCTGCGACCAGGAGCCCAGCCACGAACGCCCCAAGTGCCATGGAGAGGTTAAAATTCTCTGTAACAAACGCAGCTCCCAACACTACCAAGAGCGTGGTTGCGATGAATGCCTCGTTGCTTCTCATTGCTGCTATTGTGCCAAACAGTGGGCGCAATAGCAGCCTTCCCGATATAAAAATTAATGCAAGCGCCGCCACAGCTTTGAGTAATGCGTGTATAAGCGACATTACCAGACTATCAGACTCCCCAGCTAAAAGTGGAAGGAGTACTATGAGGGGCACAACCGCAAAATCCTGCAATAGCAAAATGGCGACGGATAGCCGGCCTACCTGAGTCGACTGCTGCCCTTTTTCTTGCAACACCTGCAAGACAATTGCGGTTGAAGACAGGGCCAAGGCTCCGCCTATAACCACAGAGCTCTCATAATCCACACCAAAGGCTCTGGCAATGCACCAAATAAGGGCCGCCGTTACAATGACCTGCATTGTACCGAACCCAAACACGTGCAGCCTCATGGCCGCAAGCCTTTCGAATGTCAACTCAATGCCAATGAGGAACAACAGAAAGACTACGCCGAACTCACCCAAGCTGCTTATTATTGCGGATGACTCTACAAGCTGCAACCCGTGCTGCCCAATCGCAGCACCTGCAACGAAGTACCCCAACACTGGACTGATGCGTAACTTACCAAATACAACCACCACGACCACTGCCGCGGAGAGCAGTAAGACAACATCCAACAGGTAGCTGGCGTGACTCATAGCGCAATACACTCAACCAGAACGCCACTTTATCGAGCAACCGATACTAGGCACCTGATCATCCGGCACTTTGCCAGTTTCCGCGATGAACCGCACTGCCTCAAACAGTTCGCTCTTATCATTGGGGCTAAGCTCCCAGTCTTTGTTAGGGTCATCAAACCTGCCTCTGTAGCATAACTTCATTTCCCTATTGAAACAAAAGAAGTCAGGCGTGCAGACCGCACCATAACTTCTTGCAACAGATTGATCCTCATCTATAACGTACGGGAATGGAAAGGCGAGGCTCTGAGCCAGAGCCACCATTTTATCGTAAGAATCTTCCGGGTACGCGCCTGTGTCATTGGGCATAATAGCCACCGCTCCGACACCAAAATCCGTCATAAGCAACTTTACCTCGTGCACAAGGTGCTTTATCACAGCCTTCACATACGGGCAGTGGTTGCATATGAACATTACCAAAAGTGCGTTACTATTGTGAAAGTTATCCAGGCTATAATAGGCCCCATCGGTGGATTTTAGTTGAAAATCACACGCGGTAAACCCCGCGTCAAGTGTAGGGGTAACTACTGCGGCCACCTTCTTGCACCTATAAAGAGCGTACAATGCCCGGATTCTAAGCTGCATATCGCCAAAAAGTCAACAGTTTCGTCTATATGCCTAAATTTGTGTTGGTCAAGAAACCTGTGTATGGGCGCGAGATCTGACCTCTAGCCTTCTCCCAACAGCCCTTGCTCGCAAGCTTGCGCGATAGCAGCGCCACACGCGAATGCACCTGTGTAGGGCAATAGCAACTCAGGCTCCAAAGCAGCATGTGCCGTCACATGAAGGGCTGTACCATAACCATAATCACTATTGCAACCATGAGCGCAGTCACAGCTTCGTTGAGTATTCTGAAGTAGAGTGAAGAACGTTTGCACTCATTTCTACTAAGGTTCTTGCCATGCTGTGCCAGCAGAGCGTGAATTGTGAGCATGGCAAGGACAAGCATGAACTTAACTTTGAACCATAGAAAAACGTAATATCCTTCAGCAACCGCCAACAATATGCCCGTTACCAAAGTTGCCAACATTGCCGGGTTCATGATGTATAACAACAGCCTGCGTTCCATGAGAGAAAGCATGGCGTCACTTTCTGATCCGTAGCTAACTTTTGAGTGGTATACATATAATCTAGGCAAATACAGCATGCCTACCATCCAGGAGATCACCGAAATAACATGAAATGCCTCAACCCAGCGGTGGTACGCGCAAACCCACGAAAGCACAGCTTTACTTAATAGTTAGTAATTTAAGCATTGTATTACGCGACAGCCGCTTGTGCAATACAATGCGCATTTTTGTGGGCTAAACAAACCAACTACACCTTGCGGTAGCAAACTTCATGTGCCGCGCTGACTATGTCACCCACTTGAGGGAGTGCCAAAGATTCCAGGTTAGCCGCGTATGGCAACGGCACCTCTTTGCCTGCAACCCGGACTACCGGAGCATCGAGGTCATCAAAAGCAAATTCTGTCACGAATGCGGCGATTTCGGCACCAACACCAGAGAACAGCCATCCCTCCTCCACAGTCACTAATCTGTTTGTTTTGCGTACTGACTGTAAAATAGTTTCGTGGTCTAAAGGCCGTATTGTGCGTAAATCGATAACTTCCGCACTTATTCCATCATCCATCAACACATCCGCCGCCTCCAGCGCGTACTGTAGCTGTAGAGAAAATGCCAGGACGGTCAAATCTGATCCTTCACGCACCACCGCGGCTTTACCTATTTCCACCAAATAGTCCGCGCTTTGCTCCTCTTCTGAAATGTTATGCTGGTGCCCGTATGCGATCTCATTCTCCAAAAATATTACGGGATTTGGGTCTCTAATAGCAGACTTCAGCATGCCTTTGCAGTCAGCAGCGAAGTATGGGGCGACCACCTTAATGCCAGGGACGTGCGCATACCACGACGCATAGCACTGCGAATGCTGGGCTGCCACCCCGGCGGCGGCACCGTTGGGGCCACGAAACACAATAGGGCAACCCAATTGCCCACCAGACATGTAATTCGTCTTGGCCGCCGAGTTTACTATTTGGTCTATTGCCTGCATGGAGAAGTTAAAGCTCATAAACTCTACAATCGGTTTTAAGCCCCGAAATGCAGCCCCCACTGCAAGACCAGTGAACGCGTGCTCGCTGATGGGTGTATCGACAACTCTGCCGGGACCAAACCGCTCTAGCAACCCCTGGCTCACCTTATACGCACCCTGGTACTCCCCAACTTCTTCCCCAATCAGAAGTACATCGGGATCGCGCTCCATTTCCTCTTCCATCGCCTGACGTAACGCTTCTCTGACTGTGATTAGTGCCATACGCCCTCGGAGGTGTGCTTTCGGCCTCATCTTATTTCAAAAGAAGAAGCAGTGCAAACAGATTCGACGAACACACTGCGGGTTAATGAGCGCGTGTGCTGCCCTACCTCTCTGCCCCAAGCATAGCCTGTACAGCCGGAGTTGCGTAAGATTCTTGCAGCATATTCTCCTGCCTTTTATCAAGCAAGAACTCTGCAGTTAAGGAGCATAGCAATGCAAGAACCAGTGTGCACGGTAAACCGACTGCCATTGCGATGTCACAACTTACCAAATATGTCGTTGTTGCGTAGATGCGTCTGATTGTTCCTACGTATATAGCAGCAATGAGCGCTACTGCAAGTGTGAATGCTATAAGTACTTTACAAAATCTGCTCGCCAGAAACGATGAAAATGCGCCGCACGTGGGGACGTGCATGGACGAATTTTTGCCCCTGCCGTGGAGCATTCTTGCTGGTGTTTGTGGTGGCTGGTGAACAAAATATTCCACGCCGCTTCTATCTATTCCAACAATCTGCTCTTCCAACCACTGAACATCCAGTTCCGGTAGCTGAGCTTCATGCCCGTCAAGAGCTGATGCCCCTTCTGCTGAATCTTCAGATGGTGTTTCGCGTTTTGGTGTTAGCGCGCTGATAACACGTCTGATTATGGACGCGATCCTTGCCAATATGCCATCTGAGCCCCCAATGGCTTCCTGCTGACAAACTGTAGGTGGCACCGGTTCAGCCTCTTGCATTGACCGCGTGCCGCCGCGCGCGTGGTCGGGTATGTGGCCCATTCTAGGTTGTGCAGTGTGCAGACCAAGGCGTGTAGCGTTTTGCTGTGTTTGATGGTGGATTCCGCCTTCTTGTGCTAAATCCGTTACGCTGCGGCTTTTTTCAGTCAGGGTTGCTACCGGAAACAATGCGGGCTCTGAGCGCATCTTGCTTAATGACATGCTTCGCCCACGTACGTGGTTAGATGCTATGTAGCCGTCCTGCATATCACATGGCTGAGATGTGTAGGCTGCTGTGCATTCCTCAGCAATGTAAGATGTGAAGTCGGCTGCACCAACGTTCAGCGCGTACTCGGGTTCCTGATTGACTGGAGCTACAACACCTGCTGCCGCAATTTGCTGAACCGTGCGCTCTCTTTCTCTGATAAACATAACGCACTCCACAAGCGTGTTGAGTGCTGCACCTGTGCTACGTACTGCTGGCAAGAAGCTTCCCAAAGTACACATAAGTGGGGACTGCCCGGTTGCGCTGCTGAATATGAATTGCAGCTCTTCCTCAACTTGCTTGGTGGCAGTGAGGGCCAGAGGCTGCTCGTTTAATGTGGATTCCAGCAGCACCCACCTAGGCTCGCCGGAATGCTGTGATTGGGCGCTAGAGTCTCGTTTTACCTGAAAGTTTACTGCTAACACTGCTGCAAACCTCTTGTTGCATAGCCGCCTGCATGAAGACATTAAATTGATAAATTTAGCCAAGTGCTCGACTGACGGTTCAGAGTTTGGGTCATTTTTCACCACAGAGAGCGACACACACCTACCGATGGCACCAGGCTCCTGGCAATGCAGCCCCAGTGCGGCAAAGCGTGACACAAGCCCGGCATCTACTTGGATGCTATTATCGATTGCAAAGTGGTAGGGAAATATATCAGGTAGTTCCTGCACGTACAGGAGATCTCCACGTATTCTGTGCAGCGCCACATTGCGGGCACGAGTTACTTTTTCGGTAATAGGAAACGCACAGCTATTGAGACTTGGTGCGTTTTTCCCGTAGACAAAAATGTACCCCATAAGTGTAGGATTTCCCGCACCGTTGAGTGACCAAGACTGTGATGAACTGCGAGTAAGTGCGCATATAGCTCCCAAATTGTATGGAGTGCGTGATACAAATTGCTGCATTTGGAGGTCAGATTCGACCTGCTGATGCTCATCACCGGTATTGGTGGCCAGCAAGTAGCGGTACAGCTGCAACGCTTGGCTTGCCTGCAGCATTGTGCGTAGCGCCTGCACATTGCTGCGCACAAATTTCAGATGTTCTGCTGTCAGCATACTGTCGGGAATTTCTGCACGCAGCACGATTGTGTGTACCCCGGCCGGTTCTTGTAAGGAAAGAGCCAAAATCTCGTGCAGTATGGCGTTACCAGGAATGAAAAAGAACCTGTGCACATGTCGGGCTATCTTGTACAAAATGTGGTGGTCCAAGTTGCGCGTTTCGCAGTTGTATGCCTGAGTGCAAAGTTTCAATGAAATGCCGAGCTTGCTCTTGGCCTCTTCCGGGCTTTCATATGCACGTACTTTGCAGAGTGTATGAGATGCAAGCACAGATAGAATGTACATATTGCAGAAGTTGCACAGTGCATAGGCGGCGCGACAGAAGAACTGGTGCAAATCTTCTTCCTGCGTTGCTGCTACGGCAAAGGTTACAACCCCCTGTACGTCCCCATTAACATCTGTGAAAGAACCTGTGATGACGCGCGCATACGGGGTAACTGGCTGTTGCGTGTGCGCCTGTTGACTGCTTGCTTCCCTGCGTTGCGGAGCAAAAGCCTCATGTGCCTGCGGCGATGATAGAAACTCCAATATGGACGACACAACCGGTATGCGGTTCACTGCGTTGATTTTGGTTACCACCAACGCATTTCTGGACCCAGCATCTGGCGCGGCAGCTTGATTGAGGTCCAACACAGGATTGGTAGATCCTTGCACTGAGGCTGCGGTGCTAGGGTCCCCAGTAAAGTTAGAAGCGTAATCGCGGCGAAACCACGACTTCGCGTTGAGCTTGTACATATCTACTTCAGGAATCTTATACGGAGCCCCCAGTAGAGGCCACTGATGGGACAATACAACACATAATGCGCTTTGTAAACCAAGATTGCATTCACCATTGTATAGTCCGCATCTGTGGCGAAGTTTAGAGCGCGAATTATATTCCGTGTTCACCCGATTGTGTGGCCTATAAGCGCCACTAGTTGTCCGAAGACCGCAGAGCGGCAAGTGCATCAAGCAGGGCTATTACTGCGTATAAAGTGCTGCAAACTCAATATTGCGTGTGCGGCGAGCGGCGAGTAACTGCTACGGTTGTGGACCAGAGAACTGAATTTTTATTACGTGGAGTGGCATTGAGGTATGCATGGCACGAAAGCGTGTTGAAACAGAATAAACGCCAACCACCCGCAGTGTGCGAGCAACTGTTTGTGAAACAAGAGTGCCCGAAAGAAGACTCGAACTTCCACGACCGTAAGGCCACTAGCACCTGAAGCTAGCGCGTCTACCAATTCCGCCATTCGGACTTTATACCACCGGAAGCTACTCACCAAGGAGGCTGTGCACTCCCGAATTAGATTGATTATTCAAGACCGCAAAGTATATTGTTACAGTTTATACAGACAAAAGAGCCGGAATGGAAGTTTTCGATGCGGAGAGGGTGTTCTTCGCTCAAGTAGATAGGGAGAAGCTAGGCGGGCTCGTTAGAGATGCATTGCACCGCTCTGATGGGGGGGAACTGTTCCTAGAATTTTGCAATTCAGAGTCTCTCAGCCTGGAAAACGGTGTGGTAAAGAACGCCGATTTTAGCTTTCGCAAGGGTTTCGGCCTTCGTTCTTTCTGTGGAGAAAGCACTACCATTGTGTGCTCTTCTGAAATAAACGAACATGAGATACGTAAAGCCGCCTCCCTAGTTAAAAATGCAGGTAGCAAGGGGGGAGCACATGTGGTGAGTTTGTGCGGGTCTGGTGCACAACTGTATCCTCAGACAAACCCTGTAAGCGAAGTACCATTCACAAACAAAGTAGCCGTGCTACAGGCCATAGACGCATATTTGCGCAGCGCCAATACACACGTAACCCAGGTCAAGGTTGCAATTAGCACTCAGTGGCAAATAGTACGCATTGTGAAGAAAGACGGCAGCGAAGTTGGTGATGTAAGGCCGTTGGTCAGACTTGACGTATACGTACTTCTAGAGAAAGGTGGTAGAAAAGAATACGGTAGGTCGGGCCATGGGGGCAGGGCATTATGCTCAGAATTTGTTAGTGAGGCTCAGTGGAAGAAAGTCGCAGATGAGGCCCTGCGCCAATCTATGGTAAACATGGAGGCAGTGGCCGCTCCCGCGGGGGAGATAACCGTAGTACTTGGGCCAGGGTTCCCCGGGGTGCTATTGCATGAAGCTGTAGGTCATGGCTTGGAGAGTGATTTTAATCGTAAGAAGATCTCTGCCTTTTCTGACGCCATGGGAACCAGAGTAGCCGCAGAAGGCATCACGGTTGTTGATAATGGGGCGATGGAGGGCCGTAGAGGGTCTATAAGCATAGATGATGAAGGCACCGCATCTCGTTACAACGTGCTAATAGAAAATGGGGTTCTCGTGTCATACATGCATGACAACATGAACTCCAAGCTTATGGATGCGTCCTCCACTGGCAATGGTAGAAGAGAAAACTACAAAAGTGTTGTAATGCCGCGCATGACAAACACATACATGCTGCCCGGTAGCTACGCCCCTGATGAGATAGTTTCAAGTGTAAAACGTGGAATATATGCTGCTGATTTTGGTGGCGGACAAGTCGACATTACCTCGGGCCAGTTTGTGTTTTCGGCTTCGGAAAGCTACATGATTGAAGATGGTAAAATGGGGCGCCCGCTGAGGGGCGCTACGCTTATTGGAAGTGGGCCTGACATCCTCAAAAAGGTATCTATGGTTGGCAACGATTTGTCGCTAGATACCGGCACTGGCACGTGCTCCAAAAACGGCCAAAATGTGCCAGTGTGCGTTGGTCAACCAACGTTGAAGATTGATGCGATCACAGTTGGCGGCACAGACATGTAGCTGGAATCTTCACTGTTCGCCATTTAGGAGAATCTGGTTGGAGCCATAGTTGGTGTAGATGGTGTAGATGGCTTGCTGGGCTGCTACACCGCCCCATATGCCCACGGGGAGATGTGTTGATCGATCATCGCTTGCGCGCAGCCTGCAGTGCCCTCATCTACATCACATAACTGCAACAGCCCCAGCCAGACACGCCTGTCTATCTTTCGTGTGCATGGTCAGTATCGTCTCATCCACAACGGGAAGCATAATCCTTTGGATGACTAACGCGTATGTACCATAGCGAAACTGGGAAGTGCCGCATGCCAATAGTAGGCACAACTGCTCCCATACTCGGGTCAGCTACGGATACAAACTTGGTGCTAAAGTACAGTTTAGTGTAGTGGCCCCCGCAGCGGGGTTAGGTTGCAACTGCAGTTATGCAGGGCTGGGGGAAGTAGTACATATTACTTGTTTACCCTAAAATGTATTACGTCCCCATCCTGCACCACGTAGTCCCTTCCCTCAAACCTCATCTTCCCTGCCTCCCTACATCCAGATTCGCCGCCATACTGCACATAATCCTGAAAACTCGTGGTTTCTGCCTTGATAAATCCCTTTTCAAAATCAGTATGTATAACTCCAGCGGCCTTGTCGGCCTTGGTATTCCGCTTAATTGGCCATGCCCGAGCCTCTTTTGGTCCTACGGTGAAGAAGGTTATCAAATCTAGCAGTGCATACATATTGCGCACCGCAACATCTATGCCTGGTTCCTCCATGCCAATCTCTGCCAAAAAAGTTCTTCTTTCTTCTTCGTCGTCAATGCTAAGGACATCAGTCTCCAGCTTTGCTGAGAGATAACAGCATTTACTGCCCCTGGCCTCAGCCATTTTGCTAACCAGAGCCGAGAGAGCATTGCCCCCCACCACGTTTGTATCCTCGACGTTACATACGTACATTACAGGCTTGCTCGAGAGGAGTTGCAACTGTTTTAGTTCTTCCGGATCCACGCTGCCAATAGCACTTCTTGCGGGCTGTCCGCTTTCAAGAGTTTTAAGAATTTCCTCCAACACAACAAGCTTGCCCTTGTCTTCCTTGCCGGATTTGATTGCCTTTTCCAAATTTGGTAAGCGGCGCTTGACGCTGTCTATATCGGCCATAATCAGCTCCATCTCCACCACTTCCGCATCACTAATCGGATCAACAACTTGGTGTACATGGCTGACGTCACTGTCTTCAAAACAGCGCAGCACGTGCATTATTGCATCTACTTCTCTTATGTGGCCGAGAAATTTGTTTCCCAACCCTTCGCCGCCACTTGCCCCCCTAACCAGCCCCGCAATGTCTACAAACTCCACTTGGCTGAACACGACATTTTGGGAGCCTGCTGTGGATGCCAGCGCCTTGAGCCTCGAATCGCGAACTGCGGACATGCCCTTGTTAGGCTCAATCGTGCAAAACGGGTAATTGGCCATTTCTGCCGCCATAGTCTTGGTGAGCGCATTGAACAAAGTAGACTTCCCCACGTTGGGTAGCCCCACTATCCCGCAATTTAACCCCATAACGAACTTATAATTGTCTCCGTAGCAGGGGCATTCTAACACCGAATCAAAATTTGAGGTACTACATTTACTTCCTCCCACCTAACCCTTGTATGAGCCTCATGTCGCCAGCCACAAGCTCCAAGCCGCCCAACGGGCTCCAGAGCCGAGATTGCATTAAGCGGATTTGCAAACACTATGTGCCACTAGGATTTTTACTGCCCGGGTTGGGTGCTGTCTCGGCAATTTTGCGGCACAGCACCACGGCGTGCGCTGCAATTCCTTCACCTCGTCCAATAGACCCAAGCTTTTCCGTGGTCACCGCTTTTATGTTTATTGCTGAGGTATCCATGCCAAGTAGCTTGGACATGAACAACTTCATCCGGTGAACATGCGGGATAATTTTTGGGAGCTCACAGACCATGGTAAGGTCAAAATTCAGCATAGCATAACCTTTAGTCAGGGCCTTATTCTGGGCCTCCAACAAAAAGTGAGTAGAACTCATACACTTCCATCTTGGGTCTGTGTTAGGAAAATGCTCACCTATGCTCCCCTCTCCCACACAACCTAACAAGGCATCCACCAACGCGTGTGTGCCTACATCACCGTCTGAGTGCGCTTCTATTTTCCTGTGGAATGCTATTTCCACCCCGCACAGGACAATGTAGCCGCTTTCAGGTGGAGAGTCAGCAAACCTGTGCATATCATAACCTACGCCCACCCTGAAAGGCACACTCTAACACCGTGATGACCAAAATGGCAGTTTATAGCAGCAAAGGGCAGCCCGCAACCACTTGTAGGGTAACTCACTTTAATTGTGGGGAGCACTACTGAAAAGATGTAGCTCTGCTCGCAGTATGTCTTCGGCTGCGGTAATTTTAAAATTGTTGCGACTCCCCTCAACAACTGCAACTGACATTCCACACTCTAGCATGACTGACGAATCGTCCGTGAAGTGTCTGTCAGGGTCTGTACGGTACATTGCATTGTGGCATGCAAGCGCATCTCGGTATCTGTACACCTGTGGAGTTTGCACTATACGAGCAGTCTCCCGATCGACGTTCCCCACTATGGCATTGTCTGACACAACCTGTATTGTATCAACAACAGGCAAAACCTGGACAACCCCCGAATGCTGTGCAAGCGCATCTGTGACGCTACTTTCTGGTATTGCTTGTGCAAATGGACGGCATGCATCGTGGATTGCCACAATACTGGGCTTCATGCCATCTAGGCTTTCCAAACCTACGCGTACAGAATCCTGCCTTCTATCGCCCCCATATACGGGGGGTAGAAGCCTGTCTGCAATTGCCGGAGGCAGAGACTTTATGGCATTCTGGTACAGTACGTCATGCCCCTCTCTTATCACAACCCTTACCTTATGCATGTAAGGCGCGAATGAGCTGGTGATGGAATACCACAGTACTGCTTGGTTGTGAATTTTCATATATTGCTTGGGCAACCCAGCAATACCAAGTCTGCTACCCTCTCCTGCAGCTACAACGACCATCACACAACCGTGCATAGGGAGGACAGTAAAGGAACAGGCGCCAATGGTACACCTGTTTAGGGCATTTTCCAAGCAAGTTAAATACGTCCCGATAGTAGGGCTTCCGAGCACTTTACTACCATATCATTGACGACAACTTAAAATTGTAAGCCTTAATCTTTGTTCTTGTTGATGCGTACACGTCACTATGTTAGCTTGACGGTGCAGCACGTGGTTACACCTGCTTAGTGTAGGTATCCACAACGCTGCGTGGAGATGCTGTTCAAGGGTTGCGCGCGCAACGCGCGCGCTTGTTGGACTGTTTCCTATGTAGATCCTGTGTAATCCGCTGAAGTTGATGACGCACTGCTCATCAAGCAGGGGGTTCGTTCTTTTTGTCTTGTGATTCAAAACGTGGAGGGTTTATGCCTTTAGAACAGCGCACTACTGACAACTCCGATCTCGGATTAGAAAAAAACTCACATGCCAAGGGCACTGGAGAGTCTGACAGCAAGCATCGATCTGCAAGCAAAAGTAAAGCAGAATCGCGGGATAGTGGTTCCCACCAAGATCATAGTACCGACGAAAATCTCGCCGAGCTTAAAAACCGTATTACCGTTTTACACAGGAAATTAGTACGCCTAGAGAGTGAACTTGCGCAATGTCAGGACGAACAACACGAAGCCTTCAATGACTATGTTGCACTGGCGCATAATACCCGGAAAGTCACAGCACCCGTAGTGCTGTGTGTAATGGTGCTGATGTTTTCCATATCAACTGCGATACTTGTCCGAAATGCGTTGAAAATTTCTAGGGCCCTTGCTCCGGGCTTTTTCCGGGGCGTGGGAGCGGTATTTTCCGGTCCGTATCCGCTCACACTAAAAATCGCATTTGCCATGGCGCTGCCCCTGCTAATCGGGGTAATTTGTTTGGGGCTGTATATAACACTTAGCGGACGCAACTACAAGAGGGCTCACACGGCTGCAATAGACACTTTGATGAAAAAGTACGAAGCATGCCATGAGGTTCAGGCAAAAATTGCGCACGGCAGGCTCGCCCTGCAGGCTGCTGTAGTGTCTGTTGCAGATGCTAGTATGAAGCAACTACAATTCGTGCAACAAGGCATTCTTATGTGTGTCGGGGAGCTGGACGACATGCAGAAGTTCCGGCTCCGACTAGACAACGAAATCAGCGCTATCAACCGGCGTATTCCCGGCCTTGTTGAGGAGATTAGAAAACACACCGACGACGCGCTCGAGTGGAATCTTGCCAGAACCAAGAGCATTCTAGAGAGCACCGAAGAGCGCCTGAGGGATATGGGTAATGAGTTGGTGCGCTATTTGGATGACGCGCGCGCTCTTATCGAAGATGCGCGTATAGCTGCGGGATCAATGCAACACCTTGTTGACGGCGCGGTGAAGGCGCATCTTGCTGAAGTGCTAAAGAAAGTTTCGGAAGTAAGCGATGGCTTCCTAGCCCTTCAGAAGAGTGTATCTGACTATCTGGAAAAGAGTAGCGGGCTTGTTGCACGGGAAGTAATGGCGATATTAGATGACCGCATGCGAAGCTTGCGTACCATGTACAACATATGGAACGTAGACAAAAACTCCGTGGTAAACGTGTGCTGCCTACTCAAACGGGCACTCAAAGAAGCTGAAGATATTTCAACAACCATCAGTTCGTACAAGAATATCGAGAACTCGCTTAAGTATGAAACCCACAACACTAAGGGCGAGAAAAAGTCATACTATGTACATAAGAAGATAGATGACATGGCCAAGAAAATAAAGGCGGTCTTGTCTACTGTACAAAAAATAGTAGAAAAGGAGCAAGGTTACACCAAAGATGAAATTGTAAAGTGTAGAGATGTGCTACGCCAGCTTGATCGTGCACTATTCGGCGAAAAGGCTGTGTTTGCGGATGAGGCTGAATATACCGCTTTTATACGTGCAGCAAGTAAAGCTACGGAGCAATCCAGTGACAGTACACCATTGCCGGAACAACTACAAAAGGTGAAGCGCTTTATTGAGGAAAATGACGGGTTTTTTGTTTATCTTCCGTACTTAATGACTTCTGCTATGGTTATAGATCACATGAAAAACTCTGTTGAGCAGATGACTGACGTGTGCTCACGACTCGCGTCTATAGCGGAAGACGTCCGCGTTGATGTGCGTAGTAGTTCTGCGACTCCTGGTTCCAATGTAGACGGTGCGACGGTATTCATGCAAGGTATACCATTCCCCTGGGCTACTGGTGGTTGCTCTGATCAAGATACGCATGGCAGCTCCGCGCCGCCTGGTTCCAGCGTAGGTGGTGCTGTACTCATGCCAGGTACGGCGTCTCATACCACCTGGACTACTAGTGTTCGCCCTCAAAAGGTGACACATTCACCGCAGCTGTAAGCTTTGCTTTCCACTCTACAAGCCTGTGCCGCACGTTAGCATCGCTTAACCCGAGTATTGTGGCCGCAAACACAGCAGCATTTGCGGCTCCCGCTGCTCCAATAGACATAGTAGCGACCGGGGTCCCTCTGGGCATTTGTGCTATGGATAACAAGCTGTCTAGCCCATTCAAGCACTCGCTCTTTATGGGCACACCTATGACGGGAATACTTGTCAAGGAGGCAACCATTCCTGGTAAGTGTGCCGCCCCGCCCGCACCTGCTACTATGACTTTGATCCCCCTTGTGTGCGCGGTTTTCGCGAAGTCATACAGCCTGTCTGGTGTTCTGTGGGCCGAGACTACCAGCACTTCAAATTCAATGCGCAGCTCATCCAAAGCCAACGTTGTGGCGCTCATGGTGGGAAAGTCAGACTTGCTGCCCATCACCACCGATACTTGCGCGCCACTCTCACTCACCTTGGGTCTTTCCCGAAGTTATAGAATCCATAACCGCTCGCAGTGTCCGTGAACTGGTGATGTTGCCAGAGGGGGCGCTGCCGTTGCCGAGTACCGATATGTACGGTATCCGCCCATCAAAATACACACCCTTACCGGCCAATGCGTAGGCAAGCTTGCTGTGATACGCGGGGGATACGTTATATGGCACGAAGTTTATTTGCCTCTGAGACAGCAAAAACCCAGCGAGTTTTTCTTTATTAGTATCTAGAGAAATAACTACAGGCTCTACATCTTTGTACGAGCCGATGACCCCTATAACTTCAGGCATCTTCTCCACACAGTTGCTACACCACGAGGTGTACAGCACCAAAAGAGTAGGGCCTGCTCCTATTTTTGACATCAGGCCATAAAGGGCCTCATCAGAGTTAATCTCCTGAATCTTGATCGAGGACCGCTCCAGCTCCAGCTCGTAGTTGTGCACGCTGCCGATTAGTATGAATGACGCAACCGCAAGTATGCAAAACGCAGCTATGAAACACTTGTTGTACAGCACTTTGGGAACCATAAGCGTACCCCGTACAAGACCCTTCCTTGCCACAATTATGAACTTCAAAGAGGCAACTCACAAGGTTTTTATCAGTTCGGATATAGCA
Organism: Anaplasma ovis str. Haibei; assembly: GCF_002214625.1. NCBI lineage: Bacteria > Pseudomonadati > Pseudomonadota > Alphaproteobacteria > Rickettsiales > Anaplasmataceae > Anaplasma > Anaplasma ovis. The sequence continues at coordinate 1,047,332 of NZ_CP015994.1, read as the reverse complement.
TCGGGCTGTGGGTCGTTACTTGAGGATATAACAAATCGGGGTTTTGTGTTATATCACCGTGGGTGTTGTATCGGTGTGGTAAGCGTGTTGCTTTTGCAGCGCTGGGGAGGTGTGTGATGTCTAAGATACGCGTTTTACTGTTGCTGGACGTGGCCATGCTGCTGCTTGTTGGCTTTGGAATCCAATACTCCTCCGCTGGCGGGCACTGGCACCCTTTTGCTGAGCACCACTTGTACGTTTGTGCAGTGTGTATACCTCTATCTATCGCGGCGTCATTTGTCAGCGTAAAGTCGTATATGAGGTACTCGTACTTGGCGTACGCTGGTGCATTTTGCCTTCTACTGATGGTACACGCTTTTGGACATGCAGCCATGGGTGCGACCAGGTGGCTAAAAGTAGGCGCCTTTGGCGCGCAACCCTCGGAGTTTGCCAAAGTTTCCCTGATCCTCGCATTGGCCCGATATTTTCATGACAGAAACCCACACCGATCCCTGAGTTTACGCAATTTCACTGGGGGAATGATAATCACCTTGCCGCTAGTAATTTCAGTGTCTAAACAACCCAACTTGGGCACCGCGGGTATTATGTTGCTTATGGCCATGCTCATAATGTTTGTTGCCGTAGCAGATAGGCGATACATGGCGTTGTTCCTATCTCTGCTGTGCGCAATGTCTCCCGTGGTATGGGGAATGCTGCATCATTACCAGAAAAACAGGCTGCTATCCTTTCTGGACCCCGGGCGTGACCCTATGGGTATGGGGTATAATTCTTTGCAGTCACAAATAGCCATAGGTTCTGGTGGCGTGTACGGCAAGGGCTTTGCGAGCGGTAGCCAGACCAGATTGGGTTTTCTGCCCGAGAAGCAGACCGATTTCGTGTTTTCCGTTTTTAGCGAGGAGCATGGGTTTGTGGGTGTGATTTTGCTGTTCGCCCTGTACAGCGTGTTGGTATATACCAGCTTATATGTTGCCTTGTGCGCACGCTGCAACTTCAGCAAGCTGATGGCGGTGGGGATCTCCGCATTTTTCATGTTGCACCTCTTCATCAATGTAGGCATGGTTACCGGCATTTTGCCCATAGTTGGGATTCCTCTACCGTTCCTATCATACGGGGGAAGTATTATGCTCACGAGTATGGTGCTTGTGGGCATACTTGCAGCTGTTGCCCGGGAGGCCCGTACCACCTGATGCAGCTAATATGGGCTTGATACTTTCTTCCTATGATGTAGACTTGTCCAGTCTGTTGTACTTGGTGCTAAATTATGGGTCAGACGCTTACGAGGGCTCGGCTTGCTGACGCGATTAACAGAGAAATTGGTATATCGCGCGAGGATGCGCTGGTGCTGGTTGGGGAAATACTTGACGAGATGGTGTCCTCCCTGGTTAGAGGGGGCCTCCTAAAGATATCTTCGTTTGGTACGTTCAAGGTGATAAGAAAGAAAGAACGGATTGGCAGAAACCCCAAAACTTTGGAGCAGTTCATAGTGAAGGAACATAACACCGTGACGTTTTGCCCGTCGGTAACGATGAAGCGCCTAATCAACGGCGAAGAATCGTGACCACTGATCTGCAAACCCGGAGTGAAGCGGACGAAGTTCGCGAGAGGGTTTTTTGTACAATTAGTGATGTGGCAAAAGAAGTCGGTGTGGAGCAGTATGTGCTCAGGTTTTGGGAGAGTAAGTTTGCACAGATTAACCCAATCAAACGGCGTGGCAGAAGGCTGTATGACAGGCAGAACGTTGCCATTATCAAAAGAATTAAACACATGCTTTATGACAAGGGGTACACCATAAGAGGTGCGCAGCTGGAGCTAAAGCGAAGAAAAAGCATGTCAGAGGTTGTGGCAGAAAGGAATGATGGCCTCATTCAGCTGTTGCGTCACATGACCGAAATGCGGGATGTGCTGATCAAGAAACTAAACGGAATGTAGCGCAGCCAGGTTAGCGCGTCAGTCTGGGGGACTGGAGGTCGTGGGTTCGAATCCCGCCATTCCGACCAGTGTGTGTTTGCTTTTATGATGCCACGTGTCAGGTTATGGCTTGTTCTTGTCTCAGCCTGTAGGTGATTCTATTATGCCCGGTGTGTTGTGCCGGCGTAATCTGAGCCAGGCCCTCCTCAGTTGCGTGTACCCCGCTCGAGATACAGCTGGAGAGCCCGGTCTTGGTATATATTGGCGGCGCCAAATAGGCTTATGTAGGCCTAAATCCAGCTGAAGACATTCACAGCTGCGGGTAGGATGTCTGCGTCTTCCTCTGTGTCCACATCTTCCACGACTACTTCAAGTGCAGATTCTGGTTGCGCTGAGGTTTCGCTTACCCGCTCACCTTCTGTGCGGATTTCCTCACCCAAATCTGCCAGGTCCTCTACCACGGGAAAGTGTGCCACCTCTTGTGCTTGCTCTTCCTCATCGCTGTTGTTATTACTAGCAGGTATCGTAGCTTCAGAGTCCATGACAGGCTGTACTGCTGCAGGGTTATTCATGCTTTCTGGAAGCTGGTCCTGTGCGGTTGTGACGTGCGGCTGGTCGGCTTCCAGTGCCTGTTGCGTATACGCAGTCTCATTGGAATTTTCAGTTTCAGTTGGAGCTGAAACTTCTATGATAGGGGCGTCAACGACTTCCCGCTGTGATGTCGCTATTTCCACCACACCTTCATCCCCATCAAAATTTTCGTCTGTAGCGTCATCAACGTCATCAACAGCTTCTCCACGCTGCTGCATAGGTGCCCCGTCAGCGCTTTGTGTGGTATTTTTTGCCAGTTGTAGCTGGCCACCATCTATAACAACGGAGCCTGCATATTTTGAGCCCTCTTCCGGTGGCAACAGTTGGCCGTCACATCCTAATAGTTCCAACAATGGAGGAATGTCAAAAGCTATGCTTGCTGTCCTTTGGTCGAAATTTATTGTAAGCTCATGAGCGTGAGTTCCCATAAAACTGGCTACAGTGGAACCGTCTCCCCTGACAAAAACTACCTCACTGTGTCTGGGAGAGTCTGCAATGTGGGAGTAAACTTGCAGATCTTTGCCATGTATGGAAAAGTCATCACTAGAAATTGACACATGGTCATGTGCATTTATATCTGAAAAAGTCACAACAGCCGTGCTTCCATTAAGCGCGTCGTATACGTAATCGAACATTGTGGTACCTTAAATATTGAATGGGTGTTAGTGTTTGCGCAATTGCTTTGGTGGCATGCCACTAGAACAGTTTCTAAGCCGGGGCACTGCTACCACTGCAAATCTTCATCTTCATCGAAAAAGTCATAATCTGCCATTGTGTATACCTGTACTTGGACCTCAGGGTACATTTGGCTCATAACTGGAAGGGCTTGCAGGGGATTGATTGAGAAATGCGCCTCAAGCGATTTCTTGTCTGAGGCTATATTTAACTCGATGCCTGTCAGCGCGGAGTTATATATATCAGCTGTTACTTCGCTGTTTCTGCCCAGCACCACGTGGCTTTTGCAATAACTCATGGGCTCTTGCGCAGGTGCGTTGCAGTACTGTAGCGGGCTATGGCCAGCGAAAATATCACCATTAGTGACAACCACATGTCCGTCACTAACCGAGAAATTGCGAGACAAATCAGCGTCATCTATGCGAAACGCTAGATCGTAAGTATTGTCGAAATCAAACATAATACGTTGGCCTTTAATCTGTTAAAACCGCGGGGATTCTAGATAGGAGGAATTAAGCTTGAGTTAACAACGCTTTTTCGCGCACAACGCAACTTTGCCTGGCAGGGATAGCATCACTCACTATGATGAAGATGCATGTCCCATTCAACTGCTGACACACGATTGCATGCTTGCCTGTATTGTGTTACAAGTGACGCGGACGGATGGCCGAGCGGTTGAAGGCACCAGTCTTGAAAACTGACGTACGTTAGCGCGTACCGTGGGTTCGAATCCCACTCCGTCCGTTTGTGCACCACTTCTGCTGGCTTGGAGGCGTAGTTTGACGGACCCTTTTGGATTTAGTTCCGGCAGTGTGCTACATTTCATAGGCATTGGGGGCATTGGGATGAGTGCATTGGCAATGGCCGCCCATGACTGTGGTTACACAGTGCAGGGGAGCGATACATCCACATCCCTGATGGTTCAAACCCTGTTAGACAGGGGCATCCAAGTAATGCCGGACCACAGGACAGACAACGCGCATAATGCAGACGTCGTGATATATTCTAACGCAATCAAGAGCAACAACGTCGAGTTACAGTCTGCAATTGCTGCGGGTAAGCTTGTTTTACGAAGAACGGAGCTGCTGTCCAAGGCGCTGGGTGCAAAGCGTACTATAGTTGTCTCTGGCTCGCACGGGAAAACCTCAACAACCGGCATGCTTGCATCTATAATGGAACATGCTGGAATGGACCCTACAGTCTTTATCGGTGGGGTCGCCCTTAGCTATGGTAATAACTACAAGATGGGCACTGGAGAGTGGGCCGTAGTTGAGGGCGATGAATCAGACGCCGGTTTTACTGAGCTGCCCTGTGAGATAGCTGTGGTTACAAATCTTGAGTGGGAGCATCCGGACAGGTATTCATGCTTAGAGGCCCTAGAAAGGGTGTTTTCAAATTTCCTTTGCAACGTAAAAGTTGGTGGAGCCGCTGTTATACCGAGCAGGCCGTCTTTCATGCTGGGCAATAGTGTGAGATGCAGCAAAATTACCTATGGTCTTGAAGGTGGTGAGCTACTAGTTTCCAATACCACGTATATGGGTAACGCCACAGTGTTTGACATAGTAGGACTGAATGGGGCAGAGGTTTGTCGTGGTGTGCAGCTGCCGGTGCTGGGGTACCACAACGTGGAAAATGCGCTCGCAGCGGCCGCGGTAGCTAAGCATATTGGTATCGGTTGTAGCCACATAAAGGCTGGTCTAGAAGGCTTCATGGGTGTTAGCAGAAGATTTGAAATTATCGCCAATGTTAGGGGAGTTACATTCGTTGATGACTATGCACATCACCCCACTGAAATAGAAGCCTCGAGAAACGCGGCTAAAATATTCGCAACCAGCGGGCGAGTGATCGGCATATTGCAGCCGCACCGATTCACCAGAGTTCAGCACTTTTTCAAAGACTTTGCAAGCGCGATCTCCAAGTTTGATTATCTGATTTTAACTGACGTATACCCTGCCGGCGAGGAGGTAATATCTGGCTGTGAGAGCCAGGATATTGTGCGCGAGGTGAAAAGCCTTGGATTCGATCAAGTTGTACATGCGAGCACACCCGATACAATCGCAAATATTGTCGCTTCCGTTGCAGGGCCGGGAGATGTAGTGGTGGCAATGGGGGCCGGTAGCATAACAAGCATGATACGCTCTATTTCCAACGCGTATATGGCTCAGCGCAGTGTGCGCTGCTAACACGCAAAACCGTGCTAGCTCGGCCACCCTTCCACTGGCTATTTCTACCGCACTAGCCCTATGATTTTTTTGATCTCTGCAATGTGCCTGCCGGCTAACACCCTAGCCGCACCATTTCCCGCGTTTATTATTTTGTCCATGTAGGCAGCATCGCGCACCAGCTCTCTTATTCTCTCTCTTATGGGTGAGATGGTTTGCACCAATAAGCCCGCCAACGCCTCTTTGAATTCTTTAGTCCCACTAGCCGCAAACTCATTGCACACTTCTGCTTTGGTCATTCCAGAAAGTACAGCAAATATATTGACCAAGTTGTGCATTTCTGGCCTCTCATCCAGACCTTCTAACGATAGGCCGCGTATGCTGTCCGTTGTGGCACGCATGATTTTCTGAACTATGCTATCATCGTCATCATCAAGGTTGATGCGCGCGGCATCAGACGCATCAGATTTGCTCATCTTCTTCCTGCCGTCTCGCAGGCTCATAATTCTTGCTGAATTATCAAGGCTAAGCGGCTTTGGAACGGGAAAATAGTCTACCTGGTGCGTTGCGTTGAACGCCCTAGCGATATCTTGGGTGAGCTCGATATGCTGCATTTGGTCATCGCCCACGGGTACTAAGTCTGCCTTGTATAATAGTATGTCAGCTGCCATGAGTACTGGATACCCGTACAGCCCCATGTTCGGTGTACTGCCACTCCGGCTCTTATCCTTGAATTGCGTCATGCGATTAAGCCACCCCATAGGGGTTACGCATCCGAGTATCCAGCAAAGCTCGGAATGCTCGGGTACCGAAGATTGCACAAACAGTACAGACTTTTCCGGATCAATGCCGCATGCTATATACGTGGCTAGCAAGCTAACTGATCGAGAGTGCAGCACAGTTGCGGGCACGTTCCCTGCAGTAAGCGCGTGAAGATCTACTACACAGAAAAGACATTGGTCAGAACCTTGTAATTCCACCCACCTGCGTATTGCGCCCAGATAGTTGCCTAAGTGCGGTACACCACCACTAGGTTGGATACCAGAAAATATCACCCCTGCTCGCTCGACGTTTTTGATACTATAACCAGCGCTGGGCGCAAGACTTTTGTCTGAATTATATACCCAGCCTGTATAACTTCTAAAACTGTACCGGCAGGCTTACTATCATCAACAGCCTGGGTTACTGCTTTGTGAAACCTGGGATCAAACTGCTCACCCAAGGGGGAGACTCTCGACACACCATGGCCGCCCAGCGTACTTATGAGACTGTCCCACGTCATCTTCACGCCGGCATGCACGTTGTCATCATCACTGAGGTTTTTCAAAGACGCTTCCAAATTGTCACAGGAGGCGATTAAGTCGCGCACAAATTCAGATATGGAAAGCGTTCTTGCCTCCTCCACCTCTTTTTGAACCAAGCGTTTAAGGTTCTTGCTATCCGCAACTGCTAGGCGCAACTGGTTGCGCAAGTGCTCAACCTCGGTTCTAAGCTTTTCTAGTTCTAAAGAATCAGCAGCCACCCTCTGCTGTACTTTGCCGCCTACGCCGGCTGCAAACTTCCCTGCAGGGCCTTGCTTTCTTCCTGCAGTCGGGTCGGGTGCGCCCTTTGGGGGTGCTCCATCACCCGACCCGGCCGGTGCGACGCCCTCTTGCTGCTGTTTGGGATCAACGTGTCTCTCTTCAGCCATAGCTCAAAAACTTTTACACACGAACCTTAGGAGTATATAGTAATTTTGTGTGTATATTTCAAGAGTAAAAGCAACGCTCAATGTTCGACGACGAGAGATTCATGTCCATTGCGCTCAGGCTCGCGCGCAGGGGGCTGGGCAACACATATCCAAACCCAACTGTAGGGTGTGTTGTGACCAACAGTACCGGCAGTATTGTGGGTAGGGGATGGACAGCCATGGGAGGTAGGCCCCACGCTGAGGTTGTGGCTCTAAGACGGGCAGGGGAGGCAGCAGCTGGGTCTACTGTATACGTTACGCTAGAGCCGTGTTGCCACCACGGGCAAACTGGGCCGTGCACTACTGCGCTCATCAGTGCGGGAGTACGTAGGGTTGTAATAGCTGCGCTCGACCCCGACAAGCGTGTGTCTGGCAAGGGAGCTAGGTTTCTTGCGGATTCGGGCGTGGAAGTCAAGCTTGGGGTGCTGCAGCAACAGGCTGAGGAACTGAATGTGGGATTCTTTTACAGTAAGACCAAAAAGAGGCCGTTCATCACGGTAAAGCTGGCAACCACACTTGACGGCAAAATTTCCCCTCCTAGTGATGGTGATCGGTGGATTACCAATGAGCTTACGAGAAGGTGGGTGCACAAGCAGAGGACTATGCACGATGGGATCATGGTGGGCAGCAATACCGTGATTGTCGATGACCCCATGCTGGATTGCAGACTTCCAGGCCTGGAAAAGTGCTCCCCAATCAGGATAGTAATAGACCGCTCTGGCAAATTATGTTCACATCATAAGGTTGTTGCGACGTCCGATGTGGTACCAACATATATTGCTACGGATAACGATAACCACGAAGCACTGCGCGCAGTGCGATACCTCAGAATACGTGAAAGGGGTGACTTCCTCGTGGAAACCATGAATACGCTTGCAGAGGAATTAGGAATAACCAGATTGTTTGTCGAAGGCGGAGGCGTGCTAGTCACCGAGCTGCTTAAAAGAAGGTTGGTGGATCAGTTCATGTGGTGCAGAGCCAATAAGATTAGCGGAAGCCAAGGAGTTGAATCTATATTGAATCTTGATGGGCTTCCGGCTGGGCACTGCCACTTCTCCAGAGTAAAAACTCTAACATTTATGGAAGACACCGTAGACATTTTTCAAGTCTTGTTTGCCAGCGAATGCAGCAGCGCCGCCGCACCTGCTTAGGCATCTTGCAGAGATAATGCACACATGCGGGTGCAGGGTAAGTTGCTGGGTTGCGCGTTAAGCTCACTGTTGTAATGGCCTGCAAGTTATAAGCAGCGCAGCCAGGTTATAGAGCTCTGCATGCTAGCAGATTCCGGTAAATGAAAGTGAGGACGCAACCAGGTGTGATGCCAGCTCATTTGTAGGTTGTGCTGGAGATGCACAAAAGCTAGGGTCTGAAAGCCGCTTCATACCCCTTGTGCGCTACTTTCGCGACAACAATTCTTGCGACTAAGCTATGACACAACACTGCTGCCCGGAAAAAGTGTAGTGGCGGCCGACGCCGATCTGCGCATCAACCCACACTGTTTTATCTGTAGGATGCTTTGCACGAAAGACGTAAACAACGGGTGTGGCGCAAACGGACTGGATTTAAATTCTGGGTGAAATTGCACACCCAAAAACCATGGATGCGACTGCAGTTCCAGCACCTCCATTAACCCGTGCGGGTCTGACGTGCCGGTGAAGGACAATCCATGCTCTTCCAAGACATTCTTGTACCGGGGGTTGATGCAGTAACGGTGTCTGCATCGTTCGTTGATTACCGTACTACTGTATATGGATGCAGTTTTAGAATCTGTGCTCAGATGGCATGTGTATGACCCTAACCTCATACTACCACCCAAAAGATATTCTCCCTCACCTTTTTGCAGCCATGGCAACTCGACAACAACTGGGTTTTTGCAGGTCTGATCGAATTCTGTGGAATTGGCATCTTCAAGCTTTGCAACATTAAGCGCAAATTCTATGGCGGCAAGCTGCATTCCCATACATATCCCCAACATAGGGATGCCATTGGTGCGGGCGTAACCTATTGCGAGGACTTTTCCATCTACTCCATCGTCACCAAACCCTCCAGGAACGAGTACGCCATCCACATCATGCAAGTCGGACTCCCTTACCGGTAGACGGGAATCCACCCACTTTACTTGTACCTTGATCCCACTATGCATGCCTGCATGGTCCAGTGCTTCTGTGAGTGACGTGTAGGCGTCTAGGAATTTTGTGTACTTGCCTATAATTGCTACAGTCACCACATTCCGTGCATTGTTGATCATCCTGAGTACATTTTCCCACTTGGTTAGGTCAGGGTCTGGGGCGCTCATCCCAAAGTGATTGAGTATCTGTGTGTCGAGCTTATGTGCATGATACACTACGGGTAACTTGTACATGCTTTCTACGTCAAGCGCAGGAATTACGTTATCCGCAGAAACGTTACAGAAGTTTGCTATTTTTGCACTCTGGTATTGCGGCAGGGGTGCTGCGCTGCGGTACAGTATTATATCTGGTTGTATTCCCAAAGAGCTCAACTCCTTAACCGAGTGTTGCGTGGGCTTGGTTTTCAACTCTCCAGCAGAACCTACGCAGGGTACCAGAGTGAGGTGTACAAAGATTGTGAAGTTTTTACTCAGTCTGTAGCTTACCTGGCGTATGGACTCAAGAAACGGTTGGCTTTCAATATCACCAACAGTACCGCCTATTTCACAAATTATGAAGTCAGCGCCATTGTCATTGCTCAGGATGAAGGAGATTATAAGGTCTGTTACGTGGGGAATCACCTGCACAGTGTGGCCCAAATAGTCTCCACGCCTCTCCTTGACAAGCAACTGCTGATATATCCTCCCAGCGGTTACGTTATCTTCCCTTGTGGTGTTGACTCCAGTAAACCGCTCATAGTTTCCCAGATCTAGATCGGTCTCGCCACCATCATCAGTGACGAAAACCTCCCCGTGCTGTGCGGGACTCATAGTACCCGGATCCACATTTAGGTACGGATCCAGCTTCCTAAGACGTACTCGAAAACCGCGGGCCTGAAGCAGCGCACCTATAGAAGCTGCTGCCAGCCCCTTCCCCAGCGAGGACACAACACCGCCCGTGACGAATATGAAGCGCGCGCTACACCTGTCCCTTATTGACATAAATTCCCAAGCTCACTCGAAAGGGACCTCACTGCCGTTGGACTCCTGCCCAGGTACTGCCCCAGTCTTACTAACAACAGAAACCTCTCGAACACGTCTTGCGTTAGTACCCACAAGCAACACGGTGTTGACTATGAAGGCAGCAGCCACGACTGCAGTAAGCTTGGCTATAAAACTAGAGGAGGAACTCTTACCAAACATTGAGCCAAGGTTACACTGAGGACCACCGAACCCCCCCAGGGTATCAGACTCAGGAGACTGCAGTAACACCAGCAAAACCAGCAGAAACGCCAGGAACACTTGCGCGGCTGTCAAAAACATAAGGCAAGAGACAAACGACACTTAGGGAAGCTATACTATTTGTGTACTTGAGTCAAGAAATTGTTCTGTGGCGCGCCATGATTGCGGCATACTCCGCTCAACTCCCATGCAGCCCACCATGCGTTAAGTTATGCTCGGACAGCCGAACTTATACATGTACACTGCGTTAATTGCACTGCGCGCACGTCGGGGTTGCTTATCTCTTGTTGGTTGACACAGTTGACATTGGGGTTTTTAAACTTAACATCCGTGTATGCGGTTTGTCGGAGCCAGATGAAGATAAAGCTGAGTAGGAGACGCAAACTTGTCCTGGTTTTGGCGGTCGGGCTTGTGATGTGGTTGCTGCACTACTATAGAACGCGTGAAGGTGTGCGCATGCTATCCGCAGAAGAACGCAGGGAGATAGTGCTGGAGCTACATGGATGACAAGCGCTGCCTGGACGTGTTTCTTGAGTCTCTATTGTCGGGTAGATGCGTCTCTCCAAACACCAGCAGTAGTTACAGGTCTGACCTGGAAGACTTAGCTGAGTTTTTGGGCAGGCGCAACCTCAGAATGGTAGATGCCAGCGCTGCAGACTTGCGCAAATATATCAGGAGCCTCAACAGTAGGGGCTACAGCCCTGCAACTGTGTCCAGAAGGATTTCCGCGATCAGGGGGTTGTACGGCTTTTTGTACGGCGACCGGATAATTGATGGGGACCCTGCAGCTAATTTGGACTCCTGTAAACTTGGGCGCCCCTTGCCCAAGGTGTTAGACGTAGGCGAAGTAGACAAGTTGCTTCGTACGGCCGGAGCTGACCTTTCCGTAGAAGGGAGGAGAACTGCAGCCATAGTTAATGTACTATACTCCTCAGGTGTTAGAATCTCGGAGCTTATAAATCTGGGTTTTTATGACATAGAATCAATGTTAAGGGAGCAGCACTCAGATGTAGGACACTTGGTAATCAAGGGGAAAGCCGGCAGGGAGCGTCTAGTTTTGTTGAACGAGGTTGCAATAGCCAGTGTGGTTGCATATCTTGCGGTCAGGAAGCGCTTTATTGTAGGACGGAAATCAGAGTCTAAGTGGCTATTTCCTGGGGCAAAATTCGACCAGTGCATTAGTAGACAAAGAGTGGGACAGTTGCTAAAAGCGCTCGCAATCGCTGCGGGAGTTGACCCGAAGCGGGTTTCACCACACAAACTAAGGCATTCGTTTGCTACACATTTGCTGAATAACGGATCTAATGTAGTATTCATTCAGAAAATGCTGGGCCATGCGAGTTTGTCTACTACCCAAATCTACACTTATGTTGCAAATGACAGGCTAAAGGAAGCCCTGAAAACGTTCCACCCGTTTGCAACCAATCCTCCAAAATAGGGGCTTCGTCTTTTGTTAATGCGAGGAGCATGCAATTTCCCCGAATGGAGCTTGCCAGAGCGCTGGTATGGCTTGGCAGATTATCCGCAGTATCTTGTCGCGGTCACTGCCAGAGTGCTCTGCCGTAATGTGCGGCTGGCGGCGTGAGATTTTGTGTTTCTATAGCTCAGTTAGCATTCCACCATTTAGAGAGAGTACGCGGTCGGTCTTTTTGGCCAGATTATGATCATGAGTTGCAACAAGCCCGGCAAGGTTCTTTGCTTTTACGTGTTTGTGCAGTACAGAAAACACAGCTCTGGACATTTGCGGATCTAGGCTGCCAGTGGGCTCATCCGCGAGCATTATAGCGGGAGAATTCACAATTCCCCTTGCCACCGCAACTCTTTGCCTTTCGCCACCAGACAGCTCTGAAATTTGGCATTCAGCCTTGTCTTGCAGCCCAACTTCCGCTAGTATCGCGATTGCGGCATCTTCTGCAACACTTCTGCTGTGGCCGAGAATTCTCTGGGGCAGCATTACGTTTTCTAGAACTGAAAACTCCTGCAGTAAGTGATGAAACTGATACACAAACCCCATACACTTTCTGCGCATAATGGTTCTTGTTCTGTCACTTGCTGGGGTGCACACAGTTCCATCTACCACCACAATTCCGGAAGTGGGTGCCTCAAGCAGGCTTGCTATGTGCAGCAGTGTACTCTTACCTGAGCCGGAACTTCCAATTAAGGCTACAAACTCCCCGCGTTTTATTTTTAGGTTTACATTTGAGAGAACGCACGTGCTATTATTCCGCCCATAGTATTTACTAACGTCAATGATTTCTAACATCACAGTCACGGAAAAACCAGAATAGCCACGCAGGTGGTCAGTATACTTGTTATGGCTGTTGTAGCAACTGCCACGGATGAATCTGGTCTAGCTTATACGTGAAACTGGAAAAGCGCGCTGTACGTACTGTGTTTGAGCTGTTGTATATATTAAGTTATGAGCGACTACCGATACTTGTAGATGTCTGATATTTAAAAAGTTGCTAGGGGGAGTAGCGAGGTGTATATCCTATCCGTTCAGTGGTTAACGAGCGGTTTTTATGGGTGATTTTTCAGAAAGAGACAGGGAGGCGCTCGAGTTTCACTGCAAAAGAAGGCCGGGTAAGGTTTCCTTGTTACCGACCAAACCTCTCATGACGCAGGGCGATCTCTCGCTGGCATATTCCCCGGGTGTTGCTGCGCCATGTCTTAGAATAGCCTCCGATCCTGACACAGTGTATGACTACACTGCCAGGGGTAATTATGTCGCCGTCATTTCCAATGGTACTGCGGTTTTGGGGTTGGGGAACATAGGCCCCCTTGCGTCCAAGCCAGTTATGGAAGGTAAAGCGGTTTTGTTCAAGCGCTTTGCTGATATCGATGCTGTGGATATAGAGGTTGACACAGAAGATGTAGAGGAGTTCATAAATGCCGTTAAGCATCTAGGCCTCAGTTGGGGCGGCATAAATTTGGAAGATATACGCGCGCCTGAGTGTTTCGTAATCGAAAAGCGCCTGGGTGAATTGATGGATATTCCCGTGTTTCACGATGACCAGCACGGTACTGCCATTATAACACTTGCCGGAATCATAAACGCACTCGACATTACCGGAAGAAATCTAAAGAACGTCAAGATAGTCGTGAATGGCGCAGGTGCTGCGGGCATAGCATGCGTCGAAATGCTAAAGTTTGTGGGCATCCCCAACGATAGCATAGTGCTGTGCGACCAGCACGGGGTGATGCACAAAGGGCGGCAGCTTGGAATGAATGAGTGGAAGCTCAAGCATACGATTGAGACCAAGGAGAGAGATTTGAAAGACGCCATGAAGGGGGCGGATATATTCATCGGGCTATCCGTGCGCGATGTTGTGAGTAAGGAGATGCTTCTCTCCATGAACAAAAACCCAATAATTTTCGCACTGGCGAACCCGTATCCGGAAGTAAACCCAGAGCTTGCTCGAGAAGTGCGTCCAGATGCCATAATAGCCACTGGCCGCTCAGATTACAGCAACCAAATCAACAATGTAATGGGCTTTCCATACATATTTCGTGGGGCTTTAGATGTTCGGGCAAAGTCTGTAAACAATGAGATGAAACTAGCTGCAGCTGAGGCTCTGGCTATGTTGGCAAGAGAAGTGGTCAGCGATGAGGTTCTGGAGGCCTACGGTGGGCGCGGAATGGGCTACGGCAAGGATTACATAATCCCAACTCCATTTGACCCCAGATTGCTGTCTGTTGTATCTCCCGCAGTTGCAAAGGCTGCTATAAACTCTGGAGTTGCGAGGAGAAAAATTGATGATTGGGATCGCTACGCCCTGGAACTGAACTCCAGAATTTCGCCCACCTCCAATATTTTGAACCTCATGTACGGCTCGGTAAAGAGCTCTCCACAGCGCGTTATCTTCCCCGAGGGGGAGGAAGTGCGGGTTATTAAGGCCGCGCTGCAGTGGCATGGGCAAGGCTATGGCACACCCATACTGGTAGGTAGGGTTGACAAGATCAAAGAAAGCCTTGACCTGATAGGGGTAGATTCCCTCAAGGACATCACCATAGCAAATGCCGCAATTTCCTCACGCAACGATGTATACATAGACTACCTATACAGTAGGCTCCAGCGCATGGGACGCTTGCACCGTAGTTGCGTTAGAGATGTGAAGACAGACAGAAACGTTTTCGCGGCATGTATGCTGGCATGTGGCGATGGAGACACATTAGTGACTGGTATAACGCGTGGGTACAGTGAGTCACTCTCAGACATACGCAAGGTGATCGATGCACGTGGTGAGGTTTTTGGCCTGTCTGTTGTAGTAATGGAGGAGCGCACGCTGTTTATCGCTGATACTGCCATAAATGAACTTCCCACCGCACAACAGCTGGCTGATATAGCAATTAAATCCGCTGCAGCCGCGCGGCGTATGGGGCATGAGCCTAGGGTTGCTTTTGTCTCATTCTCAAATTTTGGCAGTCATTCCCAGAAAGAATCTGATCGGGTGAGGCAGTGCATGGACATTGTTGCAAGTCGTAACGTGGATTTTGAGTATGATGGTGAGATGTCGGTGGATGTTGCACTGAAGCCCGAATCGCTGTCTTTGTACCCTTTTTGTAAGTTGAGCAAACCTGCAAATGTTTTGATAATGCCCAGCCTATATAGCGCGAGCATATCTTCTAAATTGTTGCGGGAAGTAGGGGGGACAACTGTTGTTGGGCCGATTCTCATGGGTATGGAAAAACCAGTGCAGATCGTTCAGATGACCGCTTCAGTGTCGGAGATTCTAAACCTTGCAGTTCTTGCCACGCTTTCCCACCCCATTTAGCCGAATTTCCAGTGGTGTTATGCACTTGCAACGGGCTAAACTACGGCCGCACGCGTGTTTTGCGGCCTTGCTTGCGTAGGAGGGTGCGCTATATTCCAGTAATGGCGCTGTTATTATAACGCCTCAAAACAAGCGGGGTAGCTTTTACTAGGACCTTTATATATTCTTAAGCTGTTTGGTGAATATAAGTGGGTGATGCTTTCGGTATACCGATGAAGTTTTTGGGGCGCTTGTGTTGTTGTGTTCTACTTCTGTTTGCAGCCCTGGTGTTTGTACCCTACTTAATAGATTGGAATGCCCACTATGGTGAGTACGTTTTCAAACAACTGGGCGCGGCTACCGGCAGCAGCGGTGCGGTAGTCAAGGCTATAGGGAATATTGAAGGCAGGTTGTTGCTTCCAAGGCTTACGGTTCGCAACCTATATGTGGAGTGCAGTGAAGATGCTGCTGGGTGTGCAGGCACGCTTTCGGTCGACCGCCTAGAGCTCAGTCTTGACCCGCTGTCGATGCTTATGGGCGCGCCGAAGGTACGTACAATTAGTCTGTACGGGTTGCGCACCAGCGTTGGGGGAGTCACCGGTATGGTTGGCTCACAGACTAAAAATGGCCTTGGCCAAGTGCAGATTTTTGACTCGGTAATTGTGATGGGTGGGGCCGTTGGTGCTTCCGCCTCCGTCTATAACGCGATACACGTGAAGAGTGCAACGGTAAGATCTGACAGCAATAAATTGCTCAGTGATGCTGTGCTCAAAATTGGTGGCACTAAATACCTTCTATCTTCGAAGTTAGAGCGTGGTGCAGCAGGTAGCGCAGTTAGGGTGGAATTGAATTCCCCAAACACCAGCATGATACTGGTCGGCAATGGCGCCGCGCAAGACCTGTTCGATGACTTTGATGCCAAACTTGAAATCAAAACGGGAAACCTAGTGGAGCTGGCACAAACTGTTGCAGTAGTTACAAATTACAGGGTCCTAAGTTCTGTGGCCTCCACCGAGGAGATGGCACTGTCTGCAAGTATCAAAGCTGCAAAGGGCAGTGGGTTTGAGGTAAAGAACCTCAGTATGCAGAGTAAAAACATTTCTGGATCTCTGGAGCTGGCGTGCACTCATGCTCCATTTTGTACCGCGTCGCTAAATTTTTCCTTGGTTGACCTGGATGCCTTATTTCCAGAAGGTCTGGGCACAGAACAGGATGCTTACTACGCGGATTTTCAAAGTTCGGAGCGCTTTTCCTTGGTGCCGTCATGGTTGGACGCTACAGTTGGGCTGGACGTGAAAGAAATAAACTACAGAGGTGGCGTATCAAGGAATCTTGTGGCTGTAGCTTCAGTGAGACAAGGCAGGATTGCAGTCGATCGACTGTTGCTTGATCTGCCGGGTAAAAACAACCACCTGAGTGTCAGTGGGGTAACTTCAGAAGACGCCAGCAGTATTGTGCCTAGGTTCGTTGGCACACTAAGTGCGCAGGGGGACGATGCCGATACGATTGTATCTTGGTTACTACCACTACGTGCAGATGCACACAGAACGCAGGGCAAGAAGTTTGCTCTCACAGGCAGTTTGTATGTGGCGCCTCGAGTTTTCTCCCTTCTGGGAGCAAGAATGTATGCTGGCAATACCCGCGCATATGGGAATGTTAAATACAAATATGGCAAAAGGGGTGGTGAAGTTATAGGCGATGTAACCGTGAGCAATTTTAGTGTTGGCGGTTACAGATTTGCTGAAAACTTTGACGTCAAGCATGATGTAATGGACTTTACATGGCTGCGCAGCGTAAGTTGTCCGGTGAAGCTTGCAGTGAAATTGCAGGATTTTGCAGTGAGCTCCGGGCTCGTCAAGGAGTTGAGCTTTCTAGCAAACCTCTCCCAGCACAAAGTGAGTATCGAGAAGATAAGCATGCGCGCCGTTGATGGGTATGACGGTTTGTCTGATTTGGAAGGACGTGCAAGCGTGGCTCTTAGCAGCCGCGGCATGCGCCCAAAAGTGTTTGTGAGCCTAAAAAGCGCCAGGTACAGCGACGCATTTCTGCGGCTTCCCAAGTTTGTGGAGCAAGTAGCGGAGGCACCCACCAATGCCGCGAGTAGCTCTCACAGAGGAGAAAAATCGGATAAGTTTTTATGGTCAAGCAGGCCTATAGATCTTGCCAGTTTTGAAGGCTTGGATGGCAGCATTGAAATACACGTCAAGGAGTTGTTTTTCGGCGGCCGTGTGTTTTCAGATTTTACGTGGCTTTCTACCCTGAAAGAGGGGGTAATGTCTATGGACAAGCTACATTTCACCCAGGGAAAGAAAGGCGTGGTGGATATAAGTGGTAATATCGGCATGGGAGAGGTTTCTTCTTTGTCTTTGGTAGTTTCCGCCTCCGACGTTTCAATTGGAGCTGTAGACCCTAAAAGCGACCAGTCAAAA
This sequence comes from Anaplasma ovis str. Haibei, assembly GCF_002214625.1. Lineage (NCBI taxonomy): Bacteria > Pseudomonadati > Pseudomonadota > Alphaproteobacteria > Rickettsiales > Anaplasmataceae > Anaplasma > Anaplasma ovis. The sequence continues at coordinate 1,029,735 of NZ_CP015994.1, read as the reverse complement.
GGGGGAGCAAAGGTAAGCGGGCATGTTAGCATAAGCGGCAGTATTCAAACACAGGGAAGGAGCATGCTTGAGCTGGCAAATGCACTAAAGGGCAAGATAAAATTTGCGGCTAGGGGATTGGATATTGGTGGCGTAGACTTGAACGGGTTTATTGAGGATTTGTTTATGGCCGAGAGCAAGTCTGAGATTGCCTCTCTCGCGCGCGTACATTTGTACAGGGGTAGTACACTATTTGAAACTCTAGACGGGGAGTCCCAGATAGACAGAGGCTCTCTTACTTCATCTCTGCAATTCAAAATAGGTAATGCTGCAGGGTCCGCGTCAGTTAACTTTTCGGTCCCACAACTCGCTGTCATTGCCCTGTTCAGATTCTTCTTCATTCCTCCGGAGAGCGAGTCTCCCGTACATATGGATATGCACCTGCAAGGATATGTATGGCAGCCCAACCCTACGTTTGATATTGACAGCCTGTACGAAATTGTCAGGAATAGCAGATAGCGGTCCCCCATAATTCTTTGTTATACCTAGGTGGGAGTGGTCACTTACGGGAAAGGGGAGCCGTGCAGGGCTCGCTCGCAACGCTGTGGTGGTCTGGGTAAGTAATGCTGCAGGTCGTGATTGTCGCCACCACGCGGTTTTTCAAAGTATGTATTGTAAATTTCACGCTTTTGGTATAAGGATGCAGAATGCCGCTTGGGTGAAAGGAAAAACGCGTGATTTGTGCTTTAAAAGAGCATCTGGTTATTTTGCAGGTGATTATACCGCTGCTGTCGGCTATTGTATGTTCTTTGCTGCGCAATAAGGTCACATGGGTGCAAGCAATATCCTGCGGAGCGGTTGCTTTGTCCTTTTTTACAGCCCTAGCGCTGTTCGTTCAGATTAGCAATAGTGGCCCAGTTGTATACCAAGTGGGTGGGTGGGGTCCCCCCTATGGGATAGAGCTGCGGGTTGATTTGCTTAGCGCTACCATGCTGCTCTTGGTCGGATTTATCGGCATCATGAGTGTGATCTACGGCGTATACCCCAGCCGTAGGGAACTTCCTGCAAACATGGTCCCAAGGTTCTATGCCGCGTTCCTGCTAGCATTCGGAGGTATGCTGGGAATACTGGTCTCGCATGACGTGTTCAATGTTTACGTGTTCTTGGAAGTTGCATCCATATCTTCTTACGTTTTGGTTGCTGTGGGTAACGACAAACGCGCAGTTTCCTCTGCATTTGAGTATTTAATCATGGGCACGGTAGGCGCAACGTTTTATCTAATAGGAATTGGGTTTCTATACGCCGCCACCGGCACACTGAATATGGGAGACATGTTTACAATATTGCAAGATATTCCAGTAAACAGAGCTGTGCAGGCGGGGGTTTTATGTGTAATTCTGGGCTTGGTCGTGAAGGCTGCGCTATTCCCGTTTCACGGCTGGATGATAAAAGCTTATTCTACCTCACCTGCATTTGTTGCTGTATTTTTGTCTGGTACGGCCACGAAAGTGATGGTGTACCTAATCATAAGAGTAGTACACAACGTCTTCGGTCCCCGGCTAGTGTTCACTGAGCTACCTTTTGGCACCGCTCTGTTAACCCTAGCCGCGATTGCTACGGCACTCACCTCTGTGATTGCAGCTTTAAGCAGAGATATGCGAGATGTGCTTGCATACTCAAGCGCCTCTAATATTGGTTGTATAATTCTCGCGGTTTGCATAAACACGTATTCTGGGCTTGCCGCTGCTGTAGCTTATATGGTCAACCACAGTATAGTTAAGTCTGCATTATTTATGGTTTCTGGGGGCATAGCGTATCACTTTGACAAACGCAAAGTTAGTAGTAAGTACTTGAGTCTCAGCAAGGCATTGCCGCATGTCACCTCCGCTTTTGTCCTGTTGGCGCTTAGCTTGGTTGGCATGCCACCCACTATAGGGTTTGTAGCAAAATGGCATATGCTCAGTTCATTTATGGATGCACGCGCCTTTACCGGACTGGTAGTTTTGTCGGTTGGCTCTGTATGCTCCGTGATATACACGTGGCGCGTGGTGGAGCATCTATATTTCTCTTCTCGAGTGGTAGAAAACTGTGCTAACGACATAGCCCTGAAAACGCCAAGGGCCATGACCCTTTGCATTTGGATCATGGCATTCTTCGGGTTCATAGCGGGGGCCTACCCGCTACCGCTCACATCAGTCTCTGAGCAAATAGCGGCAGATTTATTCTTTCACCCTAATAATCCGCTGTAAATATTCTAGCAGCCTACCTGCCCCTTCCCTTGTCGTGTGACACAAAAACCTGAGATACGGCATCTACCCCGATGACACTCTTCGGGAGCACAGCGGTAGCACCGTGTTCCATGTATGGTGAAAACTGTCGCTGTGGGGGCTTGGCACTACTGGTCCTTTTGAAGGTCGGGCTGGCGCTTCCCCAAGAGGCGCCGGATTTTTCTCTTAAACTCCTGTTTCGTTTCCCAACCCAAGCAGTAAACTGGTTAACCGCATAGGTCAGAAGGACGTACAGGGTTATCCCAAAAACGGCAAGAAATAATACACCTGTAAAACTGGGCATGACACATAACCACAAACAACACACAATGCAGCGGGCCCACCCGCTAAGCCTTTCATGGCATAACCACTACGGGCACATTGTACAGCATCTATGGGCTAAAGTAAATCTACATCGTCGTAGGGCACCACAGATGGCAACTATAACTTAAGACTTGCAACCAGCATCCCATCTCCCAACTCACCACCCAGCCTGGCATCACCACACTTGAAGTTCTGCACTACCTACTAACCTCAGGAACCTCCAGCACCACCAAGTCCAGCATTACCACCATCAGCACCCAAAGCTCTTGGCATTGCCACCTACTAACCTCAGGAACCTCCGGCACCACCAAGGCTGGCATTACCACCAACGCACTCTGCACTAACCTCCAGCACCCCATCTCCCAACTCTACTTGGTGCCACCAAGGCTGGCGCTAAGACTGGGCCTTACACTCAAAGTTCTTGGCACCACCTACTAACCTCAGGAACCTCATCTCCTAACTCCACTGGCACCCAATGTGGCATACCATCAACACACTTGAAGTTCTCTGCACTACCTACACCTGTATCATTCAGCCCAGCAGCGAACTTAGCCATAAGCTTACCAGCACCAAAGAATATGGCAGTAAATACAACCAGCATAACAATGGCAGGCCATGCGAGTTTACCGAATATAGCCATGATACTAGAACCTAGTATTACTCCAGTCATGATGGGTAATCCAAGTTTCTGCACAAACCCTATAACATTACATATAACCTTAGTAGCTGTATCGTCAGCAGCAGTATCAGCAGCCTGAGCAGCAGCCCCCACAGGTACACTGTGTCCTAAGGCACTTCCACTCTTCTAATACCTCAATTAGCTTTCCTTCATCATCCAGGACAAACTAGAAAGGGGAGTGCGAAGCACTCCCCCCCTAAACTTAAAGGAAACTAGTTCATCTAGACTAGAAGGCGAACCTAACGCCCAGCTCACCACCGAAGTAAGCGAAGGTAAACGAAGCAATACCAGTATCCTTATTTTTACCTGCAGGGCCGGTATAGTCAGCGATAGGGCTCAAAGGCAGCTCATCATAGTCACCATCACCTAGCACCTTGTGGTAGAAAGCCCCAGCGAAGGCAGAGATTTCAGGAGTGAGAGCATAGCTCAACCCAGCCTTAACCCTATAAGCGAACTTAGGATTAATATGCCCATCTACAACACTGACAAAGTTACCACCAACCCCAGCACAAGCATAAGGAACAACGCCAATACCATCGGTCAGGAGGTCATAGCAAGCATTGAGCATCACCGAAGTAGAACCAATAGCCCTAACCTCAATAACCTCAGCCCCCTCAACAGCACGAGCGAAGGCCCCTGCAACTATGGCCTTTTCGTCTTTTGTCAGACCATTAATATTTGTAGCCATCCCTGCCGTATTGATGGTGGTATCTGCAGCAGAGAGCAATGTTGTAGTATCTTCAGTGAATGCAGTACTGAGCTTGCCATTGCCATTGCTACCGGTGGTACCACAGTTGCTGCCACTGCCACTGTTAGCGGTACCACACACTTTCCTACTCAGTGCATCACCACCAGTAGCACCCTCTACTGCAGTACCCCACTTCTTAGCTTCACTCTTGGTCATCTTACCTAAAGCATTAGCAAGACGGTCTACCTGACCTCTTGCTGTATCATATGCTAACTCCTTTCCTAATAAGAATACTGAAGCTGTATCCTCATTAGACTTCTTACCTCCCTTGATGACAAACCTTTCATACCCTACTTCTACTTCAACCCTTGCTCCTCCAATGCTATACCCAATGCTCCCCTCTAGGGCTGTGAGCATGCTATCCTTGAAGCTAATCTTAGGTTCAGGAGCACCCCAGTCAAAGTTATGGACCTTGAAATCCACCCGCCCTGTGGTGTCTCTTTTATACGGGAACACGCCTCTAGTAGTCCCACCAGCTTCTTGAACCTTGAAGTCCTTGATGCTGCCGAATGCTGGGCTGTAGTCTAGCCCTATATAAAAACTCCCGGCTCCAGCGCCTGAGAAGAGACCCTCACCGCCTGTGCCAGCACCGGCTGTAGGGGCAGCCAGCAAAGAATGGACTGGTGCAACCGCTGCAACCAGAGCCATCAACACGCCTCCTAGGGGAAGCTTCCTATAACTTACAGCACTCATAAAACCTAACTCCTAAAAAACCAAAAAAACCGTACGCTCTAGAAAACTACGCACACCACTCATCGCCGTACGCCCAAAAACCCAGCTTGAAGGGGTCAGACTTGGTTGCAGCGCAGTACCCCACAACTCTAACTCTTGAGCTGGGGAAAGACGTTTGGCAGGTAAGCTGCTCTCCCCCATCAAGCTACTAGGGACCCTGGAACTTCGGGATGCACTGGTAGCCGGAGCGGGAGCCAGCTTGCCTACAGTGGTGCTAGCCTCTCTAACAAGAGGGCCTCCACCTGGGGTCTGTCCCCACGCTGTGCCGTCTACTACCGCCAGCAAGAGCGGGCGTGCTGTAGCCAGAGAGCCCGGTAGCAGCGCGAAGATGAGCACTCCCCTCAAGAAAAACGCCCTGCAACTCATGCCGATTCCCACATAAAACTACCTCAAAGTGACACTCTGATGCCTGCTTCGACGCCAAGGTACCGCACTCCCGCGTTACCCTCGAACGATGGTAAGCTCGGGCTCCCCGCTGACGGTGTTGCCGGTATAGCTACCACGGTAGGGAGGGGCCTAATAGCCCGCTCCAGAGTTCCCCGGTAGTAACCTGCCGCGAAGATGCCGACACGGGGGTGTAAGTCTAAGGCCGCACCTACTTTCGCCTGGTACGCAAAGCGCGTGTTCGCCATGCCAAGGGCGTCAAGGAACTCCACGCCGCCACCCAGGCATGCGTATGGGACGATGCCTCCCCCAGAGGGACCTGAAGGGAGGTCATGACAAACGCTAACCACGGCTGCGCCGGCAGATATCGCGCGGTTTGCAAAAACAACCCGCTGAGTGCCACCAGCTCTTTCGGCGGCGAAATACTCGTGCCCACCCTTGAGTACCGGCTTCCCGGACTTCTTAACTCTAAAATCCTCAAAGGAAACCTCAAGTTCCACTCTGGTTCCCATTCTAGAGTAACCCAGCACACCCGAAACTCCGTACATACTCACCTCGTATGACGGCGTATAGCCAGGCTCGAAATTTCCCTCTACTCGTAGAGCTCTGAGCAGAGGGGGGTCCAAGAGTGTACCACTCGCCTGCTCGGTAGTCAGAGCAGATGTGCTAGGCATGAGCCTGAAAAGCTTGCTTGGAGCGGTGAGCCTGCTCTCACGGATGGCAAACCCCCGCACCACAGGCAGCGCTGGCTTGTACTGGGCTGCTATGTAGAGCTTACCTTCCGCGCCGACGCTCGGCACGGTGCTACCAACATTAAGAGCCGCCCCGTTTCCAGTGGCGGACACCGCCACAAAAAAAAGAAGATAAGGCAGCACAAACAGACTTTTACGACTCATATACAAAACCCGACCACAAAATCCTATCTAAACCAAACCTAAAAACCACTACTGAGCGTACATCTTACTCCAGCAATTCCCCCGAAGTAACCTGCGCTGAGTACTGGAAAAACGCCGGCACTACCAGAAGGCATACCACTACTAACGGTACGTAGGAGTGTTGGCCCACCCTCGGCATGCTCCTCCGCATCCGTGCCCAGATAGTATGCCTCAGCAAACAGCGAGAGCTGCGGGCTTAAGTTATACTCGACTCCGGTCCTACCGCTCCACGATAACGCCAACCTACCGCGCGGCCCCCAATAATCTATAGACGAGATCCCCAAGCCAAGGCAGGAATAGAGCCCTAAACGGCCGCCGGCCACGCCGACGCCAGAATAACACGTGCCGAGCTCGATGGAGTTAAGGCCGACTTCCAAAACCTCCCCAACGTGATACTCGGCTGTGGGCTCGCCGCTAGGAAACGCAAACCAGGAAGCATTGCCGCCCACGATATGACTACCACCGTCAACGCTGAAACTGCTGTTATAAGTGCTGAGCTGTAGCCTAAAAGAGCCGAAGCTGTAGCCCAAGGAACCCGACAGGCCAAGACTGTGCTTATACTTAGGGAGGTAATGCGCGCTAAACCCACCACGCGCGGGCACCGCGAGGTCAAGCCCTGCAAACCGCACAAGCTGCTCGCTGCCCCTATCGACTCCCAACATTGTACCTGGCACCCCGCGGGTTTTTACGGAAGGAAAGCCAAAGTTAGCCACACCGAGCTCCCCACCCAGTGCGGCGTAAAAACCCCTAGCCCCCGCGCTAGCGCTGGTGCACACCGCGCCAAAAGCCGCCACCAGCGCCCCACATGCAAGGATGCCATAACAGGCTTTTCCGCGAATTGACATACAAACAATCCAACAAACTGACCCAAAACCACCCCATCTGCGCACAGAAGAGGGCAGTGTGTGCAACCCACACACCCATAAGGTATACTAAAAAAGAATTAAGTCAAGAGAGCTGGCAATATATTTTGCAATTTAAATGATGTACCTTAACGATTTATTCAAGCCCGTCACCCTCAACTACACGGATATCACAGCCGATGCTGTGCCCCCCAGCCGTGTGGGATAGAGCTGACCCAGACCTCTAAAGTACGAGCCTGATGCCGCACTCAAACCCAAGATAGTCCAGCCCCAAGCTTGCTTGCGGGTACAGCAGGCTAGGCCACTTGCCGCCGGTCGTCTGGGCACCACCACCGTCGGTGGGTTTTTCCTCTACGTGGTGTACCGCAGATATGTTGGTGAACTTCTCCGGGTGTACCCTACTTGCGTAGGCATACGCGAACAGGGCTGCCTTCCTAGACGCGAAATACTGCACCCCAACCTTCGCTTGGTATGCCCACCTAATTCCAGTTACACCTAGAAGCCTAACTAGACTGCCACCACCGCCAACGCAGGCGCTGGGGGAGATCTGGGAGGACTCGGGTAGGAGATCGTAGCACAGATTAGCCATCAAGGATGCCAAGGTCACCTCCTTATTCTCAACAGTGACGTGGTAGGGCCCCTTCGGTCTCGTAGCAACAACAGTGCTGTTCTCATCGGGTGCTGAGACAGCAAAACGATACGCGCGCTCAGGGTTATCCTTATACTTCCTGGTATCTACGAGGAAGTTCTGATACATACCCTCGGCCTCCAGCCGCACATTTCCCGCGGAGTACCCAACCGATACGGAACCAGCCCTAGCGCTCTTGAGGTACTCAGGGGAGTATTTTCCCTCAAAGCTATCAACTGAGGCCAGATCTAGCCCTTTAGCGGGTGCCGCAGCAGCGGCAGCGCCTGCAGCTGCGGCATCACCGCCCTGCTGTTTTTCCTTCATGGCAAACGCACTAAGCGGCTTACCATTGTCTTCCATTGCAAGACCTCCAAAGCGTGGGACTGCTAGCTTGTACTGTACACTGGCAAAGAATCCCGACGCACCCTCGCCTCTAGAGAAGTCCATGGGCCTGGGGGAAGCAAACGACCCGCAAGGCGTGAACAGTAAAGACAACGCAGCACAAACCAAGCCGTAGACCTTCTTCATAGCGAAACTGTACCCAACATTTCAAGCGCACCCGCCAGGATAGGTGAACCACAATGGTATGTCAAATGCATGTAGTCTGCGTTTAGGGAATGCTTGCTTCATACTAAAGGAGTTGTTAAGCAATCAACATCGCTGTCACTATAATGTACAACGATGTACAACACTAATAAGCCCGGCGAGACAAATATGCCACTAGCAACACAACACCAGCAACCGTGCAATTAAGGCGGTGTAATGCGCAAGCATTGCAGTACACAGGGGCACACCGACACACGCGTGAGACCGGCGGGGCACGTGACGAAACCAGCAAAGAGGTGAAAGCAGCCCTACAAAGGCGGCGTTGATGCCATGCCGCTCTCACCACGCTGCGAGAGTCTTCAACGTGCCAACCGCGTACCTAACCTATATAACAGCAGTCTACCCGAGGTTTTTACCTAGGCTCTCCCGCGTTGAACTCGGAATCGTGCTCGTAGCCAAGTTCCGCGTCCGCATCAGAATGCTCGTAGTCATCACGCTGCTGTTCCGCGCACATTACCTTCACCAAAGTGTGGATTGCGCCACGCATTTTATCGCTCTTGATGCGACGATATGCTCTTACCAGCATAAGGACTTCTTTGCCATCGTTGTAGCTGTGACCAAATTCCTCTAGGGAGGACTCGTCACCTTCCCTGAGTGTAGCATCTGTTGCATCGCCCGCATCGGTTATAGGCCGTAAGTCGTTCTGAAGCTTTGAAATCAGATCTTTGATCTCGATACCCAGAACTCTTGCAAGCTCGTACAGTCTACTGATCACAATACGGTTGGTACCCTTTTCATATTTTTGTACTTGTTGGAATGTGATTCCCAACCTGCTCGCGAGTTGGTTCTGGCTCATGCCCTTCATGATGCGCTGCTTCTTGATTTCCCTGCCGACATACTCGTCTACTGGGTGGGGTCTTGCTTTGCCCTCAACAATTATGGGTATGGAACTTTGGTTTTGTGTTCGAGAAGTCATAAACATTATCCCATATGTTACTCAGATAACTTAGGATAAATCATACATAATGTTAATGCAACAGTTATTTAATGTATGGTTGTAATAATAAAACTGTAAATGGTATGCTAGATTAGAAATAAAATCATCAATAAACATCCAGGAAACTCACCGGAGGTTTTTTGAAGCTGTGGCTGCGTACTTGTTAGTGCGTCTGTTTTATGCTAGCATGCGGCGATCGTTCTAGGAGGAGCCATGATGTTCGAAAAGACGCTATCTATACTGAAACCTGACGTTGTTGAACGTGGTATAATAGGCCGTGTCATATCCTACATAGAAGCGGCGGGGCTGCGCATTGTTGCCCAGAGGATGTGTGCGTTGTCGCATGAGCAGGCGGAGGCCTTCTATGCGGTACATAAGACAAGGCCGTTTTTCCCCAGCTTGGTGGGTTTTATGACCTCTGGCCCGGTCGTGGTGCAGGTGCTGGTTGGTGAATCTGCTGTCAAAACTTACAGAGATATTATGGGTGCCACGAACCCACGTGAAGCGGCGCCTGGTACAATCAGGGGAGATTTGGCAGAAAGCATAGATGCAAACTGCGTACACGGTTCTGATAGCCTAGAAAACGCTGAGCGAGAAATAAAGTTCTTTTTTCAAGAATGCGAAATCATGAACAGCATATCCAATGGTAAATGACCTATAGTTGCCCTCCTGCAATCGTTCTCTTGTGGGCGATATCCAAAATTGCAGGCTGCAGGGCGCAGCGTTCTAAGTGATATCTCCAGCTCATCGTGTATCAATATGGCCGGCAAAAATGCGGGGTCTGAGTGCGCAGGACCTCTTAAACGCTACCTCTTGCCTCGTGGATTAATGTGGCTGCAATTTGCCTCCTGTTGGGCTTCTAATAGCTGTTTTGCCAAAAGCAGCAGATGGTTCCTGGTTACACCCTGTGGGTTGCATTCCCACGCTTCCTTTAACCTTTTTAGGGTGTGTCCGAGTAATTTTCCTTCCTTATATCCCAGTTTAGCCAGATCCTTCCCAGAAACAGGTAATGCCAGGGGCGCAAACTGTTTTGTGTATTCCAAGTGCTCAAGGAAGGTGCTTTCGGGCAAGGTTTCTCTGTTGAGAAAACTGACTATTATCAGATCTCTATATACGTCTGTGCCCAGGTCATTGAGGTATTTCTGCTGTTCTGTGGTGGAAAGCGGCAAGGGCAGGTTGGTTGTCAGCAGTGTTTCCAAAAGCTTTTTTTCCTTTCGGGATAAACGCAGAAGCGTTTCCAATTCCTCTACGGTGCCTGTAGTATCGGTGTGTGCACATCCTTTCAAAATGGCTGCAAGCTTGGTTATGGGTGCTCTGCCCACCAAGTGCGCACATGACAGCCTGGAGATTTGCACCGGATAGGGTACAACTTGGCGTAATACCCCGCACTCTTCCATTATTTCTAGTGTTGATGTGCAGTTTGTACATGCCAGCAGCTTGAAAAACTCACTGCGTACGCGCTCTCTAGATAGTTTGGCAATGCTGCCCGCATACTTGTTGCAGAGGAAAATAATTTCGTCGCTCAACGGGCTTTTGTCGCATATAGACGCGTGGAACCGAAACACCCTTAGTATGCGCAAAAAATCCTCATTAATACGCGCCTCCGCATCTCCGATGAAGACCACAGTCCGATTTTCTAAGTCTTGCATGCCGGAGAAATAATCGTAAATTTTACCGCCTTTGTCGCAGTACAGAGCATTAAACGTAAAATCTCTCCTAGAGGCATCTTCCATCCAGCTGTTTGTGAATGCAACAGCTGCGTGGCGGCCATCGCACTCTAAGTCACGCCTCAGCGTGGTAATTTCATACGGGACACCCGCTACCACCGCGGTTACAGTGCCATGCTTTATACCTGTAGGTATGGTCTTGATTCCTGCGCTGCCCAGAGCTTGAATCACCGTTGCAGGCACTAAGTCGGTGGCCAAATCAATATCGGTAGTATCGCGGCCAAGCACGCTGTCACGCACGCAACCACCCACGAGCCTAGCGTCTCCACGTGAACCCTCTATAGCTTCCACTATCCGCACTACACCGGGGTCGGCCACGAGTTTACTTAGCATTATCCGTGCTACGAAAAATTTCCACCGATGTTAGCAAACTTCCGCACAAAAGACAGAAAATTTTCCTTATAGTGGTACTGTGTAATAGTTATCACGGTGGGTGCGGGTTTGGGAATGTGTGATGAACATAAGCCACATTTCCCACCCTGACGTGCCTGTTGGACAACAACTACTGCTGTGAGTTGCTGTTATGCAGCATGAAACATGCAGTGTGGCGCACTTAGGCAACTATTACACGAAGTATGCATGCCGTTAGAGCATGAATTTATGTGTGGGATATGGGGTCTTCGTATTAGTTGTCGGAATTGCACGAATCTGTTGGTGACGTCTACAACCGCTAGACGCCCACTTGCCGCGTTGTGGCGCAGTTTGTCTACGTAGAGCCTGCTTTATGCATCTTTTCTGCTGTGTGATACTGCATGGAAACCAAATTGCTGGGGAATTGCGCCGTTAGTATTGTCCAACTACGGCAGTGCCGCATCGTCTATTATGAACTGTACGTACTCATTTCCCCGCCACTGATTTACGCTAATTTTGCCGAACAGATGAACATATCGCCCGCGCTGTAGGAGCGTTGTGCCCAGTTCTGTGCCTATGCACTTGAAGCACACGCCCTTAACAAGTACGTTGTCACCGGATATTAGACACCTAACGTGACTGCCTCCCATGACCTCGGGTTTTCTGACTTCCACATTTTTAAGGATGAACCTAGGCTCCGGATTCCCTGGGCCGAATGGTTCTAGCATTTGCAGCTCCCTCCACAACGGGAAATTCACGGCCCCCGCGGTTAATATGCCACAAGCGTATGAGACTTTCTGTATGTTGGAGTGCTTAAACCTATCCAGGAAGAACGAGTATAACGCCTCGAACTTGTCTGCGCACACTGAAAATCCTGCAGCCATAGCATGTCCGCCACCCTCAGGTATTAACTGCTCAAGTTTTGCCGCGAGCACTGCCGCTCCTATATCGATGCCGCTAACAGATCTGGCGCTTGCCTTGCCGAGATTTCCACTCAGCGATACCACTATTGATGGTAGATGGAATCTCTCCTTGAGCCTACCTGCCACAATCCCTATTACGCCCACGTGCCAGTCTCCCGCAACCATGATAACATTATTACCTGCTGCAACTAGCCGCTCTGCCTGGTGCAACGCTTCCTCTAGGCTTCGCTTTTCCAGCTCCTTTCTTTCAGCATTCAAGCTCAGCAGCACGGAGGATATTCTCTCACACTCATTTTCGTCATCACTAGACAAAAGACGCGCTCCCAAGCTCGCGTTGCCGACCCGCCCTCCGGCGTTTATATGTGGCCCTATACTGAAGCCCAGGTGATAAACACTTACCTTTTCCTCTATCCCAATTGCATCTCCAAGCACTCTAAGCCCAACGTTGCTACGGGCGGATATCACCTTCAGTCCATGCCTGACCATTGCTCTGTTGAGCTTTATCATTGGCATGACATCACAAACGGTGCCTAACGCCACCAAGTCGAGGTAGTTCATGAGATCCGGCTCGCTTCTACGCGCAAAAAGTCCCGCCTCTCTCAGGGTTTTTTGTAGTGCTACCAATAACAAAAAGGATGTGCCAACGGCCGACAAGTATGTATGCTCAGAGGATTCGTCCAGTCTGTTCGGATTCACCACCGCAACGGCCTTGGGCAGGGTATTGATTCCAATGTGGTGGTCGACCACTATGACATCAAGGTTTACAGACTGTGCTGCTAGTATAGGTTCGTAAGCCAATGTGCCGCAGTCTACGGTAATACAGAGACTATAGCCCTCCTCACGTAGTTTTAACATTGCAGCGGAGTTCGGTCCGTAGCCCTCTTCAATGCGGTCAGGGATGTAAATTTTTGTACGCACCTCAAGGCCACGCAGGTACCTACACAGCATGGCAGAGGATGTTGCGCCGTCAACGTCATAGTCGCCGAAAATTGCGATGCTCTCTCCATTACGTATTGCATCGTGTATTCTCGCTACGGCCTTGTCCATGTCTAGCAGGTGAAACGGATCTGGCAGCAGAAGCTTCAAGGTAGGGAACAAAAAATTTTCCATCTCTTCTATGGGAATGCCGCGAGTTGCCAACACCCTGGCTACTACTTCACAAAGCCCGAAGCGCTGCATAATTGTTGTCACATCCCGGCAGGGTACGTCATGGACTCTCCACGTTGCCCCCCCGACGCCAACGTACTCCAGTACCGCGTCTGTTGCCTCTATTACATCTTGCACTACTCAACCCCGGTGACCTACAAACGGCTTTGTGTTTCTCCAAGTTGTGGTACCAAACCACAGAGCAGCTGCAAACGTGGCCTACACACTACAATCCCAAACTCCTAGAGAAAGCTTAGCTGAGTTCAGGTTCAAAACTGCTACGGGGTAAAAAACCCCTGGCCCCCGTCGTACAAGTACAGCTTCACCATCTTCACTGTGTCTATGCCAGCGTTCTCCATTTTGAGCAGCAGATTCCCAACCTCCCGGCCGTCAACGCCCTCTTCTTCCTTTCCTTCTGCGTAGAACCTGCAAGACACAAGATCAACGTATGTATAGGAGTATGGGGCCTTAGGCCACAACTCCAATCCTTTTGCGTACACCAGCTGCAATTTCAGCTCTGAACTGAGCCCTGAGAGAGATCCCACTAACTCTTTGATGTCAGTGCCCTTATCCCAATGTACCGTAACATCAACACCCACCAACACCCTTCTGGGGTTGCTGCTCACATAACCCGGACTTCCTGTGCTTGGTGCCTCCTTTCCGAGAGAGAGGCCCTTAAGCCGCTGAGGCGTTGCACCCAGATTTCCCACTATTGCCTGCGCGAATTCCATGGTGGATGCCTTACGCAGGCTGGTTTTCTCGTTATATATGTCGGCGGTATGCACGCCATCTTCTAAAGTCTTCAAAAATGCGTTACGAATCACCCCGGCCCTGTCCAGCTGCCCGATGTGCACTAACATTTGCACAGCTGCGTTGAGCAATCCTGAGGGGTTAGCCACATTCTGGCCCGCTATATCAGGTGCCGAGCCATGCACTGCCTCGAACATGGCGTAATAATCACCTATATTTGCACTACCAGTTAATCCTATAGACCCGGAAGAGAGCGACACTATGTCTGACACAATGTCTCCATACAGATTTGTGGTTACGACAACATCAAAATCTTCTGGGTTGCTGGCAATCTTGGCCATGCCCACATCAACTATATAGTAGTTTGCTTCAATATCTGGATAGCCCTTGGCTACTTTGTCAAAAGAAGAGTGCAGTATCCCGTCAGTCATCTTCATGATGTTATCCTTCGCGAAACACGTAACCTTCTTTCTATTGTGGGCCCTGGCGTAGTTAAACGCATACGCACAGATTTTTTCTGAGGTGGACCTAGTTGAAATCTTAACGCACTCATGGGTGTCTTCAGACAACTTGTGCTCAACACCGCTGTAGGTGTCCTCCTCGTTTTCTCTTATTATCACCACATCCAGATTTGGGTGCTTCGTGCCTACAACGGGAAAATAAGAAACGCAGGGTCTCACATTTACGTAAAGCCCAAGTTTTTGCCTGAGGGCCACGTTTAGGCTCTTGTGCCCACCACCTTGCGGGGTCATAGTAGGCGCCTTAAGAAGCAGCCTAGTTCTGCTTATTGACTCCCACGCGGAGGGAGCGATGCCTGAGGGCCACTCCTTTTTATACTGACTATGGCCTATATCTACGGTTTCTATGGAAACATCTGCTCTGGCCTCCTTTAGGACGAACAGGACGGCCTCCATAATTTCTGGCCCTACCCCATCTCCATATGCCACGGTTACAGGTACTGACATAAACCCCCAACAAAAGAGTCTAGAGTATAGCGAATATTACTCAAATGGGAAAGTTAAATACGCTTACCGTGGGTAACGCAGACGGCTAGCACATCTCTGTGGGGTGAGTGTTAGCCATTATGGCGCCACTACAAGTGCTAACACGTACTGGTTTGTTAGGCTGGGTGGTGCTGCTATAGGAGGAGACATACAGTGCTGACCTCACGACCAACTTATGTGGAAATAACATTGGCAGGGTTGCTATGTGGATTGCTTATAGAGCGTGCATGGACAAACTCCCACACGGTGTGCCGGCCCAAAGCTAAATTTCCAAGAGCCCTCTGGCAAATTCCCGGGCGGAAAAATCCTTCAAGTCATCTATACCTTCACCGACTCCAACCGCATGTATGTGTATGCCATACTTCTGTGCTATCCTGAGCACGATGCCACCTTTAGCCGTGCCATCCAGTTTGGTCAGCACTATACCATTCACTCCCGCAAAACTTGAAAAGAGCTCAACCTGAGAGAATGCATTTTGCCCTATTGTGGCATCAAGCACTATTATAGTGTTATGCGGAGCTTTTTCGTCATGCCTGCCTATCACGCGGCGGACCTTAGCCAATTCCTCCATTAGGTTCTTGTGGTTGTGTAGGCGCCCAGCAGTGTCTATGAGTACCACATCTATTTTCTCGCGCATGGCCTGATCAACCGCCTTGTATGCTATACTTGCGGCGTCAGCCCCAGCCTCTCCCGCTATGATTGGACAAGATATTCTATCGGCCCAGATCTTTAACTGGCTAACCGCAGCTGCACGGAAAGTGTCACATGCACCCATGAGTACAGATTTGCCTTCCCGCTGGAATTTGCGTGCAAGCTTGGCGGCTGTGGTAGTCTTACCACTGCCGTTGACCCCACATAGCATCACCACCTGTGGGCTGTGCCCTATAGATATTGGAACGGCAACCTTGGTTAGGAACGCCTCGATTTCTTCAGCCAGTGTTTCTCGTACTCGAGTGCAGCTGGGCTCACTAAACTGCATTCCAGCTATTTTCTGTGTGAAGAAAGCCGCACTCTCGTGCCCCATGTCTGTAGATATTAGCAAGTGTAACAGCTCCTTTAAAGTCTCTTGATCAACCTTCTGGCCGTCCCGGAACAGCTTTCTGATTCCCGCGTTAAGCTTAGACGAGGTTTTCAACAGGCTGTCCTTCAAGCTACCCAACAACCCTTGATCACATTCCATAAACTAGACCCAACAGCTTGAAACTCCCTGTGTACGTGGTACCATCACCACGGCACCTTGGGGGGGAGCTTCCGTTAATGCAAGCGCACTTTGTAACATCCTGTGGAACGGACGTAGGAAAGACCTTTATCACCACAGCACTGTGCTGGAATTTTAGAAGAATTGGTGAGACTGTGCAAGCCATTAAGCCGGTAGTAAGCGGGTACGATGAGGATAGTCCAGGATGTAGCGACACTTTTCAAATTATTGCCAGCTTAGGATATGATTTTACCCAAGAGAACGTGGATAAAATTTCTCCATGGAGATTAAACCATCCGCGTGCCCCGAACATCGCATCCAGGATGGCAGGCATTAATCTAAGCTATAGCGAGATTCTGGGGTTTTGTGCTGAGCGTTGCAAAAATGCGCCTGGACGCATATTAATTGAGGGTGTTGGCGGGGTTATGTCTCCACTCACGGATGAAAAGAGCTGCATAGATTTGATAAGAGATCTGAGTATTGATGTAGTTTTGGTTGCAAACCCGTGTTTGGGGAGCATAAGCCACGTGTTGACGGCTTTGGAGGCTCTGAGGGGTATGCAGGTTAAGGTTGTGATTACCCTTAAGGATCCGGATAACACATACTGCACAGATTTGGTAGAGTACCTGCGTTCCTATTGTGGGCGTTCAGCATACATTCAGGACCACGTTAGTGGTGAACGCGAAAAGTGGGCATTGGTAGGGCGGGGAATAGTGGACTTCATTGTAGGCAATGGCACCTGAATTGTGTTGGTGTCATGTGGGGTGTGCGTACCACGGGGCAGACGACACACCCCACTGTCCTGATGCACTTCACCAATATCAAACCCATTGGTGAGGTGTAAATGCGTGTGGTGAACGCGAAAAGTGGGCATTGGTAGGGCGGGGAATAGTGGACTTCATTGTAGGCAATGGTACCTGAATTGTGTTGGTGTCATGGGGGTATTCAACCCCAGCCAACCCAACACACCCCACTGTCTCGGGGCCCTTCACCAATGTTGATGCTATTAGCGAAGCATCACTGTGGGCAGTGGTAACGTACGCCGTGGGAATTGGCAAGGCATGTGGAATAGTGGCGGGGCAGCTCACACATCCGGCGGCAGGCCCCACTGTTTTATTGCGCTGTAATATGCTGTGCTACGCGCATACGCCCCCGGGTTGCTGTTTTGTCAAACAGTGCCTTAATCTTCTTCCTCGTCGCTATATAGTTTTTGTTGTTTTTCCCGCCTTTCTTGCTCTTCTATGCAATACAAGGTTACGGGGTTTGCTTCCAACCTTGCGGTGCCAATTTTTTCTCCGGTTTCTTCGCAGTATCCATATAAACCGTCGTCAATTCTCTGCAATGCTTTATCGATTTCCACGGTCAAAGCATCATTGCGATTACACGTTTGTAGGGTTAAGTCCGTATCGTACTCTCTGGTGGCCATATCGGTTAGGTCGGCATCCGCGTGGGATTGCAAAACCTCCCTGGCCTTCTCCTCAGATTCCTTCTGCAGTGCCTGCTTCCATGCGATTAGCTTGTTTCTAAAATAGTCCAACTGCTTGGGATTCATGTAGTTTTCATCTTCTTCATCCAAGGTGTACTTAGGCAACACGTCACCCTCCGGTGTTATCGCATAACTGAAATCCTAAGAATGCTTGATTAACATTTGGTGTACCACTATGCTGCTAGGGGATTATACATAGTGTCTTATCGTGTCCCATGGAAGCGTGCTAATGCGCGAGCTCAAAATCATGTCTTGCAACGCCGGTAACGCGGCACAGGTTGTGCTGCTGTTTGTGGTAATAGTGGGCATTGCGCTCTTTGTGCTTCCACCAGCATGCGTGAATGAGGTCATGCCTTGTCTGTTCTGGATTTGTGGCGTGTCAGTCACACAGGCATCTATCAAGGCACTGCTTGAAGATGATTATCGCGGCGGAGTGCTCGAGCAGCTGCTTATACAAGACCTACTACCAGAGGCTGTCATATTCCTAAAAATACTTGCGCATTGGATGTGCATCTCGGTGCCTATAAGCGTAGCTGCCGCGTTAATCCAGCTTACAATACTGGGGGGAAGCCTCCACTACGCGATTGCCCTAGGGCTGACTTTTGGTGTTGGGTTGCTGGTTGTAAACTGTGTGTCTGCCGTTGGGCACTCTCTGGTCTTGGGTGGTGAGGGAAAGCTGATTACGGCCCAAATTCTAGTCTTCCCTATGATTGTACCGGTCGTTGTGTGCTCCCATCTTTGTCTTAAAGGCATGGTAGATTTCACCTTTACCCGAACAACCGCCCTACTGGGGGCAGGCGTGTTATGTATAGTGCCCGTGAGCGTATTTTTTATACTGGCTGCTGTTCGTCTGGCTGTGGAGAAAGACTAATTTCAATGGGGCCGGAAGTGAAGCTTAAAAACTTGTTTGGCACGCAAGTTTTCCGTGATGCATGCTCTGGTCTGCGGGTTGGTGGCGCCACAGCGAATTGACTTTTAGTGGACATGGCCTATAGTAGTAAGCATTGGGTGATTAGCTCAGGTGGTAGAGCGTTTGCTTGACATGCAAGAGGTCACTGGTTCGAGTCCAGTATTACCCACTCACGAGGGTGATGCGTATGTCCAGCTATGATGGTGAGTTCTGCCCGCGTACGCACAGGAGGATGGCACTCTCTATGGTTGTGGTTGCGGTGGCAATGGCAGCCGAAGTTATAGGAGGGCTGGCTTCAAACTCACTTGCATTACTCTCAGATGCCGGCCACATGCTTACAGATCTTGTGGCACTCACGCTCAGTTGGCTTGCATATAAGTTTGCCGCGAAAGAATCCGATGCGTGCAGGTCATATGGCTACCACAGATTTCAAGTTATGGCTGCATTCGTCAACGGTGTTTCTTTATTTGTGGTGGCAATTCTAATAGTCTGCGAATCAGCCAAGCGGTTCATTTACCCGGTTGAGGTACACTGGCAAATCATGCTAATGGTGGCGCTGCTGGGCCTTGTGGCGAATGTAACGGTGCTTGTGATTCTATACAGAAAGAACGAACACAATTTAAATATCAAAAGTGCAGTACTGCACGTTTTGGGAGATCTACTAAGCTCTGTCGCGGCCGTTGTGTCTTCTATTGTTATCATGCTCAGCGGATGGCAAATTGTTGACCCTCTGTTGTCTGTGTTTGCTAGCATTATGATGTTCTGCAGCGCGTTTAAAATAGTGAAAAGTTCCGGCAATATTTTGCTGGAGGGAAAGCCGGAAAACATAGACATTGAAGAGGTGAAAGATTCGATTCTCAGCAACATTCCAGCGGTTATCGACGTGCACCATGTTCATTTGTGGTCTTTGACCAACAATTATCCCATAATGACAATGCACGTGAAGGTGCCAACACCTCTGATAAGCAATGAAGCACACTCTGCACTTTTGATATCAATAAAGAAGTTGCTCAACGAAAAGTTCGGCATACCCCATGTAACCATAGAGGTTGAATGCGGAGAATGTTCGGATGCGAGCTGAACTGTGCTTTTTGGTGTAGTAATGGTTAATGTTAAGATAACAACTGGTAGTATAGCATTGCACATACTGCCCAGGAGAGTGCTGATGTACAAAAGATACACCGATGTAGGCTGTGTTCTGGCAGTGTGCCTTGCCTTTATATCTCTTGTATCTCTTGGAGGGTTTACTACCCGCTTCGAAACGTGCAGCAATCACCAGGAGATTTGCGGCTTTATTGAGTCTCTCAAGACGCGCGTATATTCCATAGTGTCGAAAGGCGGGGAAACCGTCGATACACTGCTCGAAGAAGTCGTAAATGGTGCACTTGATTTAAATGGGATTGCCAAGTTCGCTATGGGCAGCCACTGGAAAACTGCCAACCCATTGCAGCGCGAAAGGTTTGTTGGCACATATGGGCGCTACATAAGGGGTGTGTACATCAGGCAGTTGCGCATGCATGCATTTCACGTGATGCGTATAATGTCTGTGCGGCTCGTTGATGATGGCACATACGCGGTCAGGGTCCGGCTGGCCAGAAGAGGGTACAGCGATGATTTTATTGTAATAGAATTCCACGTTGTCGATGGCGGCAAACTTGGGATATGCGATATGAAAATCAACAACTTCATCAGCACTGCCATAACCCAGCGGTCAATAGTTGACGACATAATAAAAAAATATGGGATAGATGGGGCGATATCTCACTTTGAGATTGAAAACGAAAAAGCTCCCATGAACTCAATAGGTGGTCTGCGCCCACAAACTGCTGGTGCCACTTCCTAGGCTAACATATATGCTAAGTGTGGCGCGAGAAGCAGGCCCAGGTGGTTGCATTACTTCTGAAAAAGATCAAAGTTGCAGAATACCGTGGCAGTGTTTGAATTTCTTACCGGATCCGCAAGGGCACTTCTCATTACGAGAAATGCCGCTAAATGGTGAGCCACTCCCACGTGCAGCTCCGAACATATGCTGCGTAGCGGGGCCGGTATCCCGCTCTAGCCGCATGTTTGATAGCTTCTGCACTACCATCTCATGAAACCTGGACAGCATGTGCTTCAACATGGTGAAGGCTTCAATTTTAAATTCGTTCAATGGGTCTTTCTGCCCTATGGAGCGGAGGTTAATGCCGCATTTTAGGCTGTCAAGCGCAGACAAGTGCTCGGTCCACAGATGGTCCAAAGACGTGATTAACACCCGCCTTGCCGCAAAGTCCCAGAGGTTCTCCCCGTTGTGGACGAACTCTGCAGCTTTCCTTTCTAGTAAATCATGGGCGAACGAGTCTAGATAGTCTACCACCTGTTCCTTGGTCTCCAAATTTTGCAGCTTTTCAAGCTCCAATTCTACCCCGTATATTCGCTTAACTTCCAACAACAGAGGTTCACACGTTTCCGAGTTGTGGTCGTAATATTTGTCCTTGATAATGCGTGACACCAGATCTTTGTTCACGCTGTGATACATGAATGCGAAATCATATGTGTCGTTGTCAAGCACCTGATTGCGTTGTTCAAACACAACCCGTCTCTGCTCATTTATTACATCGTCAAACCGAAGTAGAGACTTGCGGATGTCATAGTTTCTGGACTCCACCTTCTTCTGTGCGCGCTCTATCGCCTTGCTTATCCATCTATGCTGAATTGCCTCGCCCCTCTTCATACCCAGCTTTTTTAACATTCCTTTGACTTTGTCTGAGCCAAAAATTCTCAGCAAGTCGTCCTCCAAGGAAAGGAAAAACTTGGACAATCCGGGGTCCCCCTGCCGACCAGATCTTCCACGGAGCTGGTTGTCAATCCTCCTGCTTTCGTGCCGTTCTGTGCCGACAATACACAAACCCCCCGCTTCAACCACCACATCCCTATCACGTTTTGCTTGTGCCACGAGCTGCTCGTACCTTGCGCTGCGTTCCTCATCAGATGTGATGCCCGACAGCTCGTCTTTCGCCAACATTTCGGGGTTTCCACCAAGTTGTATGTCTGTTCCCCGGCCTGCCATGTTAGTCGCGATCGTAACTGCCCCGGGTCTGCCCGCTTGGGCTATGATGTATGCCTCCTTTTCGTGGTACCGAGCGTTCAGTACAGAATGTTTTATTCCCCTTTTTGTAAGCATGCCGGACAAAAGTTCGGACTTTTCTATACTAATGGTGCCCACCAGTGTGGGCTGCGACCGCTTATTGCGCTCTACTATAAAGTCTATTACCGCTTCAAATTTCTCCTCTTCTGTACAGTACACGTCGTCATCCATATCCACCCTTTTTACGGGAACATTGGTTGGAATCTGCATGACTTGTAAATTGTACGTTCCCAAAAACTCATCAGCTTCAGTTGCCGCAGTACCAGTCATTCCTGAAATGCGGCGATACATGCGGAAGTAATTCTGAAATGTGGTAGACGCCAGAGTTTGATTTTCGCTGTTGACGTCAAGCCTCTCTTTAGCTTCCAGTGCCTGGTGTAACCCGTCTGAATACCTGCGCCCCTCCATCATCCGCCCGGTGAACTCGTCAATTATGACCACATTGCCATTTTTCACTATATAGTCCTTGTTCACGGCGAACAACTTGTGGGCACGTAGAGCCTGGCTCACATAGTGCATCATTACTATGTTTTCGGTATCATACAGAGAAGACCCTGCGGGGATGAGCCCCTTTGACAGGAGCATTTTTTCGACCTTAACCGCTCCTTCTTCCGTCAAAAATGCGGACCTGTTTTTCTCCTCCACCTCATAATCTTCTGGTGTAAGTGCTCGCACTAATGAGTCTACCCTGCCATACAGGGCGCTATCACGTTCTACTGGCCCAGAAATAATTAGCGGGGTTCTTGCCTCGTCTATCAGAATAGAATCCACTTCATCCACGATTGCGTAATTAAATCCCCGCTGCACCATGGATTCCCTACTGAATTTCATGTTATCACGGAGATAGTCGAACCCAAGTTCGTTGTTTGTTGAGTAAAGCACGTCACACTCGTACGCGGCCCTTCTTTGTTCATCCGAAGATGACCCCGTTATGCAACCCACGCTCATTCCTAGGGCCCGGTATACGTTGCCCATCCATTCGGAGTCACGCCGTGCTAGATAGTCATTCACAGTGACTACATGCACCCCCGCACCCTCCAGTGCGCCCAAATATGCAGCGAGGGTTGCCACCAATGTTTTACCTTCCCCCGTTTTCATTTCCGCGATCATGCACCTATGTAGGGCTATTCCCCCGATAAGCTGTACATCGAAGTGGCGCATATTCAGTACCCTACGTGCGGCTTCGCGCACCACTGCAAAAGCCGGAACGAGGAGGTCATCAAGTGTCTGGCCGCTTGCGAGCAATTCTTTGAAATGGCTGGTTTTGGAAGCAAGTTCGCTATCTGAAAGTGCAGATAACCCTTCCTCCATAGCGTTAATGTTCTTGACAATCTTGTGAAATGAGGCCCCGCCGGACCTATAACTGTACGGCCAGAACACCCGCTTTGCCATGCTCAACATAGGGACTACGTATAGAGGTACTGGAACGCGGATTATATGCTCAAGCTGAGTAAAGCACAACAGAATTGACAAAAGCCCACAGACATCCCTCGACGATTAACATGCTGGAAGATTCGTCTGGTGACTAGCTAACCTCAGCCAAATTTGTGGCTGCAACAGCGATGGTGAAAGTAACCCCTACAAAGCCGGCGTCATCAGTCTTGCACAAAAGAACGCTTTATTGGCTTAGTTTCCCCTTCACTCCTGGTTATTTTCTTGCCGGACATCAGATCGCTTATTTCCTCGCCGGTCAGCGTCTCAAATTCCAGAAGGTTTTCTGCTATAACATGTAGGAAGCTAATATGCTCTTCCAGGGTGGTCCTGGCCTCTTCAAGCGCTTTTGACACTATGGACTTTACCTCCTCGTCTATCAGGTTTGCCATGTTGTCAGAAATCGACTCATTCCGGTCGTCGTTGTGATAGAGAGGACCAACACTATCACTCATGCCCCACTTCATAACCATAGACCTAGCCAATTCTGTGGCCTGCTTAATGTCCGAAGATGCGCCGCTGGTCACCTTGCTGTATCCAAAAATCAGCTCTTCTGCAGCCCTGCCTCCCATTGCTACTACCAGGTCAGCAAGCATTTTTTCTCTTGTATGTGAAACCCTGTCAGTTTCTGGTAGGCGCATCACCAAGCCCAGTGTTCTACCTCTCGGTATGATAGTTGCCTTGTGTATGGGATCAGAGGCGGGATTGTGAAACGCCGTTACTGCGTGTCCGGCTTCGTGATATGCAGTAAGGCGGCGCTCCTCATCCGTCATAATCATAGATCTTCTTTCAGCGCCCATCATGACCTTGTCTCTGGCGTATTCAAAGTCACTCATAGTGACAACTTTCTTGTTAAGCCTGGCAGCAATCAATGCGGCTTCGTTGACCAAATTTGCCAGGTCAGCCCCGGAAAACCCAGGGGTTCCCCTTGCGACTACTCTGACATCAACATCCGGAGCCATAGGCACTTTCTTAGCGTGCACGTTGATAATCTTCTCGCGCCCGTTTATATCTGGAATAGATATAGTAACCTGCCGATCAAACCTACCTGGCCTTAGAAGAGCAGGGTCAAGAACGTCTGGGCGGTTGGTCGCGGCGATTATGATTACACCATCGTTGGATTCGAATCCGTCCATTTCCACAAGCAACTGATTAAGCGTTTGCTCGCGTTCGTCATTACCCCCGCCAAGACCTATGCCACGATGCCGACCCACGGCGTCTATCTCGTCCACGAAAATTATGCATGGTGCATGCTTCTTCCCCTGCTCGAACATGTCTCGCACTCTGCTGGCGCCTACGCCAACAAACATTTCTACGAAATCAGAACCAGAAATACTAAAAAAGGGAACACTTGCCTCCCCAGCTATGGCACGAGCCAACAGCGTCTTACCGGTCCCCGGTGGGCCTATCAGCAAGCACCCTTTTGGAATCTTTCCACCTAACTTTTGAAACTTCTGCCGATGCTTGAGAAAGTCTACTATCTCTACAAGCTCCTCTTTTGCCTCATCAATGCCGGCCACGTCTTCAAAAGTGACCTTGCCACGATTATCAGTCATAAGCCTCGCGCGGGACTTGCTGAAACTCATCGTGCGGTTGCCCCCAACCTGAATTTGTTTGAGGAAAATGCACCATATAGCTACCAGGGACAACATTGGCAGACAGGAAATAAGCAGGCTTCCCAGAATGCCCAGCACTGTTTCCCCAGACGAGAACTCAAAAGTAACTTTCTGGGCGTGCAAGGTTTTGATCAGACTATCGTATATTACGCCTCCAGTCCTGAACCTGGTGCCGTCGCGCAGCTTTCCCGATATTTCGCGCTCTGTTATGTTAACATGCTCCACCTCCCCCGCATCTAGCTTCACAAGAAACTCGGAGAAAGGCACACGCAGCTCTTTATTGCCTGTAATCTTGTCACCAAACTGGGTGTACAGCACTGCAGTGAGGGCAATCACTGCTGACCACACAATCAACCCCTCAGCCACTTTTCTAAAGTTCATGACGAGTGACCCCTACCGATAAAGCTGATGGCAAATTAGATTAATCACGCCCCTTCTAACCAGAACTTCCTCCACACTGATAGCTGGAGCAACCCCTATATTATGGTTTTGCCAAGGGTACGCAAGAACTTTATCTCCATGGGCGAGCACCGGGAGACTGCATGCAACATCTCTGTTAACATGCATCAGATGTTCGGGCAATGGGCCATTGCCCAGTGGGGTGATGTACAAACCATGTATCTCTTCTGAAGGGTCTGGTACACGCTCAGCGCTGTATGACGTGGTTGGTGCATTGTGTGTGCACACTACCTTTATGGCAAATCTTCGGTCCCACTGAATAGTCTCAGCCGTTGTACTTACACTAGTTTTGGTCTCTATACGTGCAAGCTCGCGCACTATCGAGAAATTCCCGTCTGGCTCTTTACGTATCTTGCACCCATATAGTGTACGCGAGGTAAAATCCTGGCCCTGACGTATTTTTGTCAATATTGGCCAGAAAGCAGAATACCGTGGCTTATGGTCCTTCCCACCCATGGCCATTAACGACAGTAACAGCAATCTGGATGCAATTTCCTCCGGCACACCGCGTAATTCCTGCGATTTTATGGTGATGAAACCTAGAGGGCTGAATTCCAAACAGCAATCAAGCGAAGACCGCACATAGTGCAAAATGCAAGAAAGCGCCCTTTGCATGTGTGATGTAGTCCTGCATAGTCTATCTATAATGACGCCAGGATTTTTGCTCTCCGCTATTAAGTTGCGAAAAAACGTTCTTCTATATTTGGGATTCTGGTTGCTCGGATCTTCCACCCAGGATAGTTGTTTTTGCGTTGCATATTCCAAAATTTCCCGTCTAGTAAAACTGAGTAGGGGCCTGCAAATGGTAATATCCCCGAAGATAGATCGCTCATGCATTCCAGACAGCCCGTCAATGCCGCTACCACGCTCTAAATGCATGAGTACAGTTTCTGCCTGATCGCTCTTGTTGTGTGCGGTAAGTAGAAATTTGACTGAGTGCTCCACGCACCACTGGTGGAGCAGGCTGTATCTAATCTCCCTAGCGGTTTCCTGAGACTTGCTAGATGCGCGACGCTTGTTCCAGCTAAGTATTTCGCAATCTAACCCAAGCCCCGTGGCTTGCTTCTGTACAAAGCGCGTTTCATAATCTGCCTCAGCGCGGAACCCGTGGTTTACCGTCAGCACGGTTGGACGGCCTGTAGCTTGCGCTTTGTGGAATGTCGCTACGAGATTCAACAATGTCATGCTATCCACGCCACCAGATACCGCAACGGCGTAGCAATCACTCAGATCTAGGCTATCGAGCTTTTTTAGGGCTTCAAACTCCAACTTTACTGTTCCATGTGGGGTAAAACGCGGAAAGAGGGGGATTCGAACCCCCGACACATTGCTGTGTACACGCTCTCCAAGCGTGCGCTTTCGACCGCTCAGCCATCTCTCCGTGCTGATTGTAACAGAAAAAGGCGCGCATGCGCACAAATTTGGACTCACATGACCCGTATGTATTATTCATAGACGTGAGATATTTGTTATGGTAGGATCCGCCTAGAGGCGCGTGGTCCAGGGGTGCTGCATCTGCGCTAGGATGTCGCGCAGTGCATTTTGGTGGCTGTTGTGCGCAACGAGGCGTGTGGTACATCCCTGACGCATTGCCGTGCCCTTATTTTCATTCAGGGGGCATTCTCCCTACTGTTTGCGCTTTTCCTCCTGGTTCCAATGGCTGTGGACTTCTGCATGGGAGGAGGAGACTGGGAAAGTTTTGCCACTGCCTTTTCGGTGTCTGCTATTGTTGGGTCAGTGTGCCTGCACGGTGGGAAGTCTGGCCCCATAGGGCGGCATGAAACTGTATATCTCATCTGTGCTGTGTGGACTATACTACCGGTCCTAGCCGCAATACCCTTTTTTGTCTCGGAGACAACCAGGTTGCCGTACGTTGACGCGCTGTTTGAAGCCATGTCTGGGCTCACCACTACTGGTGCTACGGTGCTCTCTAATCTACAAGCAAAATCGCCGGGAATACTGCTGTGGCGCGCGATGCTAAACTGTATTGGTGGGTTGGGAGTTATAACCATCGGTGTGTTGCTGTTACCATGCCTGAAAGTTGTTGGGCTTAAGGATATCTACGGTGTTGAATCTCCTACAGTGCCGCAACAGTTCAAGTTTAGTGTTTTCAGAACTGTGCTGTACATTACTTGCGTATACGCTGTGTTGCTAGTATTGTGTGCAGGTGCCTACAAAATAGCTGGTATGTCTGTGTTTGACGCGATATGCCACGCTATGAGTACGGTTGCCACAGGTGGATTCGCGAACTACGACAGCTCGCTGGGCTACTTTGACAGTGCTGCAATTGAAATCATCGCCATCGTCTTCATGCTTCTGTCCTCCTGCCCGTTTGTAGTGTATCTACGGTTGGTGCTTGAGGGCAGATTTCGATCCAAGCAGTTTGTTGTCTTTATATGCATACTGGCGGTGTTTTCGCTATTAGGTGCGATTAACCTATACGGTAAGAACGTGCTTCCTGAGGCGGAGTTTCCTGAGGTACTGCGGCGCTCAACCTTTACACTTGTTTCGCTAGCAACTTCTACTGGGTTTGCCAACTGCGATTATAGTACTTGGGGCTTCTTAGCTGTTACTGGGACAATTCTGACTCTATGTGGAGGGTGCTCCGGCTCCACTAACAGCGGCCTCAAAATGCATAGGATTGTCATCCTGGTGCACGGTGGGTACAGGTACGTTAGAAACATGCTTATGCGAGCTCCGCTTACTTCGGCTTATAGGCAATGGCAACCGGTAGTACGGGAGGGGAGTGCCCTCCCCGAAGCTGGCGCATTTTTCTTTATGTATGTCTTTGTATTTTGCATTGCGTGCATTATTGTCGCCTGGAGTGAGAGCGACTTGGCAACAATTGTAACGTCTGTTGCATCAACTTTTGCGAATACAGGGCCGGGCATAGGCGAGGTCATTGGACCAAATGGCACGTATGCTTCTTTGTCTACAACCGTCAAGTTTGTGTTGACGGTGCTGATGTTGATCGGACGACTAGAGCTTGTCCCAGTTTTTGTACTTCTGCTTTCTCTACTGCAAAGCGATGCAAGGCGCTTGCCGGTGGTTCGTAAGGGCGCGAAAATGCTTGATATGTTCCGATAACCATATAAGATGAACCCGGACTGTCGTAGATTGCTCCGGGGTGGAGGGGTATCGGTTGTGTTGCATTCTGCTGTGATGACGGAGCCCCGGAAGAACGTATTTGCAGTTTTAGATATGGGCTCCACAAAAATGGTGTGCCTCGCTGTGAAAGTACGTAGCGACGGTGTACCTGAAATTATGGGGGTAGGATATAAAGCTGCTGACGGCGTTAATGGTGGTGCGATTGCCAGCAAGCAGCATGCAGGATACTCCATATTGTCCAGTATAGATGCTGCAGAGCAGGTGTCTGAGCACACAATGAACCAGGTGTACGTCAATGTGTCCGGGTGCAACATTGCGTCGCACAATATCTCGAACGAAATGCGTTCTACAGTACACGAGATATCAGATCGCGACATACGCAGGATCATGCTTCAAACGTATGAGAAATTCTCTAGGGATGACATAGTGGTCCACAATATTCCAATAGCTTATCATTTGGATGACCTCAACGATGTTACGGAACTAAGAGGGCTGTATGGTAGGCAGTTACGTGCTGACATGCACGTGGTTACCGCTTCGAAGCTGGCCCTTCTCAACATCGAGAATTGCATCACTGATAACAACCTGAGCATGGGGGGCTGTGTTGCGGAACCGTATGTGTCAGGGTTGGCTTGCCTCACGGAGGATGAGAAAGAGCTGGGAACCATGATTCTTGACATAGGGGGGAATTACACCTCTATTGGGATGTTTGATAGGGGCAAATTCGTGCACGCAGGTACGATTCCCTTGGGTGGAATGCACATAACCAGGGATATAGCGTACGGATTGTGTATAAGTGTTAAGGATGCCGAGCGCATGAAGGTGCTGCATGGGAACGTAATGCTCACCTCGGCTGATAAAGACTACGCTATTGAAACCGAAGATGGTAACGAAGATAAGTGCTCCGTAATGAAGTCTGATTTGACTAACATTATTCGCCCAAGAGTGGAGGAGATTCTCGAGTTGGTAAAAGAAGAGATGGACAGGCAACAGAACGTTGTTGGTAAAGTAGTGATAACGGGAGGATGTAGCAACCTGGCCAGTATCCGGGAGGTTGCCAGTTATATCTTGAACAAGCAGGTAAGGATTGGTCTGCCTGTCCAAATTCATGGTATGGGCAAAGAGTATGACAGAAATCCAATATTCTCTGCGGCTGTCGGTACTACCCTACTAGTAGCGCACAGCTTTTACGGCAAGGGAGTGGGTGAGGCTCACAACCCGTCATACGGCGGAAGAATACGTAGGATGCTGAAGAAGTGGATCACGGACAAGAGCGACGCATAACACCCGTATGGGCACAGTCGCAACAACAGCCGCACTGGATGAGCGCCTACCCGCAACCGCGCACCCCGCGTACTGTGGCTACAAGACGACCGCTTAGTGTAGCTTCTTCGCTATATCGTCATCATGCTCCGGTGAGGGGGCTACATCACTGCCGTCACCGCGCTCCTTGCCCTCTAGCTCTTCCCTTAGCAAGCTGCGTGCGGCGCCAGAAGCTGCGTCAACCGCGGCGAGCCTCAGAGACTTGACAAAGTTGTCAACCTCGAGCGCAACTCGCTCTGTTGCCAAGTTAATCTGGGCCTCAAGCATTTCTTCTATCTCTTTTTTCCCGTTCTGCACCATGGTCCTGTATTGCTCCTCAGACTTGCGGAGCATATCGGCCACTGCTAAATCGACCTCATGCTCCTTTCTAGATATGTCATGAAGCATTAGCTCCAATTTACCCTCTAGATCGGCTGACTTCTCCACGACACCGCCTACTGAACCTGAGTGTTTTGACAAAAACCGCCTCACAAACCTGCTGGCGGGGTTGAAAGCCAACGCAAATCCCACACAAAAAGCAAGGTCAACTATCAAATGAGTGCTCATAGTCATAACTTTCCCTCGTATAATCTGGTGGCTAACTTCTTCAGCGCGGCCCTTTTCGCCTCATTATGGCCACGTACCTTAGCGTAGTACATAAACGCAACCTCAGCGGAGAGATCAATCAGCTCGCCACGAGCATTCTGCTGCAGTTCTTCTAAACGCTGTCCCGCCACCTCGAGCATAGCACCAACCTCCCTGTCCAACAGGGAGCGAGCCTCCTCAACACACAGCGAGACCTCAGCCAGCGCCTTTTTCACCGTGTCTCCAGCCTTGAGGTCTGCATCCTCTAGCGCTTTCCGTTGCCCAAGCAGCTTTATCTCTATAGCCTTACAAACATCAGAAGCCCCCTCTAAAGACTTGCTGGCTGTAGCGTGCCTCCTACCCATGACGCCCTCAACTTTGGGAACGACCCACCTGACTGCGAGATAGAGCAAGAAAAACGCGCAGAAAAACCATACCACCTGCGAGGGGTATATTGAGAAGTCTAACTGGGGTACGGTGCCCATTGCTGGCTATCCGGCCACAAATATCAGAAGTAGTGCTAGCAGGAACGAGAACAGGCCCATAGCCTCAACCAAGGCGGCGCCTGTGTAGACGTATTTCTTTAGCTTGTCCTCTGTCTCCGGATTTCGAGCGATGCCATTGAGCATGGCCGAAAAAACAGCTGCAACGCCAAGTGCAGACGCCACCATACCCAGGACGCTCAGCCCAACGGCCACAAACCTCAAGGAGTCCATAAACCACCACCAGTGCAAACTTCAACCCTACAGATTATAAGGGCTTGCAATGCTAAGTCAATTAGTAATTGACTGTTGTACAGTGGGGAATTTGCCAGATGTGCCACCTGAGAGCATGAACGTTGGGCGGGCCTTGTAGACGAGGCACTTGCGTTTTAACGTCGTGAGTACCGTGGAATTGGTGGGAGTAGAGCCATTGTTCGCTACCAGGCAGCGTTGCATTTTTCCTTGTGGTGGGTGCATCCACAGTTAGTGTTGCGGTCAGATGGCCAAGCATGGGTTTGTAGCACGCAAGGGTTAAGAGATGTCGGATAATGCGTGAATTACCGTCTAGCAACAACACACTGTTTGGTTGATGGGATGAATGCAACGTGGTTGACATTGAAGGGGGGGGGGGATATACTGCCCGGCTGTACGTGTGCGTGGTTACCTGTATTCATCTCCAAATGCTTCATGGGTGGCGGCCGTCTTGGGTTGGCGCGTGCGCCAGGGGTGGTGTTGCAGTATGGGGCTCACGCGCAAGCTTTGTGTGGCACTCATCAATGAGGAATTTGTATGATTTTACCAATTATTGTAGGAGCGCTCGCATTCACTGTCGCTCATCTTCTTGCTGACGGAATGGCCGAAGCTGTTGCTGAAGTTGCTGAAGTTGCTTTTGAAGAGGATGATGAAGCGCAGCATGAATGCAGTGCAAATTTTGATAAGGCCGTATTGCATTGTACCACTAGCATGGTTACCTATGGAGTTGTAGCTGGCGCTCTCGGTGCAGCTCTGGGAGCTAATACCAGTGCTGTGTTGACCGTGGGTGCGATATTGCATGCCCAATACGCGGTGGCCCGTGCTCGTCGTGACCACGCTGGGTTTGTGTATTCAGAGTTGGAAGCACCCTTGCCTGCCATGGGTGCGCAGCTCACTCCTGGGGGAGGGGGAGCTCCTACAGATGTTGGGCCAGGACCCGCTACGCAGTCACAAGTGCAGGGTCCAGCGGCAGCTGGGGGAGCTCGGCAGAGCTCTGGCTACGATTCTGCGAATGGAGGTTGTGGCTCCAGCGATGGTGGTAACGGGCGGGTCCAAACGTGCTTGAATAACGTTAGAGTGTCGCGGGATCCCGGCATCCCGGCAGAAGGAAGGTCTACATGATGTGTGGGTGCTAACCAAAGTCGGGCCGTAGTCTCTGGCTGCTTGTGCAACGTACACAGAATTCCGGCGCCTGACACCTGCGCATGGCTGGCTCGGTGCTCATGTGCCTTAGTGGCTAGCTACAGCGTCAGACAGGTATACGGTTGTAAGTACGGTGAATATATATGCCTGCAACACAGCAACGAAGATCTCAAATGCTATCAGGGCCATTATGAACGCAAACGGCATAGGTGCCAGTACGAGGTGCATCTTAAGCACGAAGTCCGCAATGACCGCGATTATGGTGTGACCGGCGATCATGTTTGCTGCCAAACGTATTGCAAGGCTTACCGGCCGTGCCAAGTACGCGAACAGCTTTATAAAAACCATCATAGGAGCCAGCCACAGCGGCGTACCTTCGGGCAGGAATATCCTGAGAAAGTGCAGCCCCTGGTGCCTAAACCCGATTATTGTAACGGCCGTGCAGACGACAAGCGACAAAGCCAGAGTGACGGATAGGTGGCTGGTTGCGGTGAACCCAAATGGCAATATTCCCGCTAGGTTGCACGCCAACACGAACAGAAAGGTGGTCATAACCAAGGGTATGTAACGTAGACCTTCTGCGCCAGCGTTGCTTTCAAGGGTGTTGGCCACAAAGCCATAAATTAGCTCCACCGCGGTTTGGGCAGGCCCTGGAACGACGTTGACCTTTCTAAGCGCCCAACACAAAAACAATATGGAGCCCACAGATGCAAGCACCATGACGAGCGAGCAATTAGTGAAACTCAGGTCTATTCCCCAAAAAGCGGGTATGTCGAGCAACTTTGTTACTCTGAACTGCTCCAGCGGACTCAAACTACACCTAAGGCAATGTAGACTACGTTGGGCAGTATCACTCAGAATATGGCTCTAGTCAACTAAAGTCGTCACCGTGGCCAATCAGGCTGAACAAGGACGTTCGTACTGAGTTAAGGGGGTATCCCAGCAGACTTACCACTGGTTTTGTGTGCCCCAGATATAGGTTGGGCAGTAGGGCATATCCTTTGCTATGCGCTGCTGCTGGATGTATACTCGCTACATGGGTTTTGGCCGGCGTTATGGTGCATGACTGCTCAGTTTCTAAACATGGCTCTGCCACATATTGTTGCTGGCGGGTATGCCGAGGTCGCCGAGTACGTTACTGAAGCCATACATGTGGGCCAAGGTATGCTAGCCAGCCTTCCAGATATAGCATCCAACCATGCGGGTAGGGCGCTTTTGGTTGCTGACTCAAACACTGCAAAACTCATAAGTAGTGCAGTGTTAAATTCCTTTAATCACTATACAATTCAAGGAGAATATTGCGCTTCCACCGCCCTGGTTGACTGCGTAAAGCATGCATCTAAAAGTGCAGATTTCATTATTGCTCTTGGAAGCGGGTCAATAAATGATGTGTGCAAATATGTTAGCAAGACTGAAGGCAAGGAATACATACTGTTTCCAACCGCTCCTTCCATGAATGGATATACCTCCCCCAATGCTTCCATCACGATTGAAAATGGCACAAAAAAATCCTTTGCTGGCCAGCTGCCGCGCGCCATCTACATAGATATAGACATTCTGGCCAACGCACCGGTACGAATGATAAATAGCGGCTTTGCAGATTTTATTTGTCGCTCAACAGCGCGTGCAGACTGGTTACTTTCGCATGTATTGCTAGGTACTCAATATAATGAGTTGCCTTTTCTCATCAGCGAAGATGTAGAACGTGCCCTCATAGAGGGCTACCAAGGCCTTGTGGACAGAGATGTCGATACCATAATGTTGCTTATGCAGGCCCTGCTCCTGTCCGGTGTTGGTATGATAATAGCTGGGGGGAGCCAGTCTGCCAGCCAAGGGGAGCATATATTGGCCTGCGCTACCGAGCTTCTAGACGACTACAACTTGCTGCACGGAGAAAGGGTGGGGGTTGCCACGGTGGTGCTGGCGAAACTACAAAAGAGAATGTGCAACATGCAACCGCAACTTGTGCAAACTCGCATTGATGGCCGTTCACTGCAACAGTATTTTGGTGTGGAGCGAGCGCGAGAGTTTTATGACGTGCTGCTGCGGAAGTCTGTAGACCGCGAAACCGCAGAGAGTCTAAACCACGTAATAGGTGAAAAGTGGCAATATATCTCTGAGAGGGTCAGAGCAGAGGTCATTGACCCTGCACTACTGGAGAGAATTCTGCATGACCTAAAAAGCCCATATCTGCCCGAGCATGTTGGGTGGACTGCTGCAGAGTATGGTGAAGTAGCAAATTTGGCATTCGCCACGAGAGATAGGTTTACATTTCTCGACATTGCTCACCACGCGCAAGTTCCGGTAATGTGACCTGAAATTGTGGTGCGGGGCCCAAAGGCCAACGTGACTGCCATATCTCGCGTCCCCCCAACCTTAGTGCTGAGCGTCCGTGCAAATGGTGCGTTATCTGCGACTGGGCTTTTTTGCTTCAGAGTCACTTGTGCGACTCAATCCTTCGTTGTTGGCGCTTCTCCGCCGGCGTGACTAGGTCCACCGCCCGAACCTACGGGTTTCTCCTGCGCGGCATCGCTCTCACCAGACTTAGAGCCTGGCTGTTGCGCACTATCCTTTTGTTTGTGCTCGTCCTGGCTGGAAGCCTCGCTCTGCTGCTCAGTTGCCTGACCAGTAGCCTTGGTATCACCATCGGCGCTGTGCTGCGCTACGCTTTCCCCTTGTCGGACCATTTTCCCATCGGGCCAGACTACTCTACTAACGTTAGATTCCGTAAAGTTTACCTTCACCAGGGATGCGTCGGTAAAATCTGCAGAGGAAAGGTCCGCTTTAGAGAAGTTTACGTTGTGTAATTGTGCCTCATGAAAGTTGGTACCTGCTAGGCGGGAATTAGAAAAATCTATTTCATGTAATTGCATGCCGCTGAAGTCCAGATACGAGTAGTTTACATCAAGCACTTTTTCACGCTTGAGCAACGCCTGCAGTTCCCTTTCCGATGTGACAGCGCCACTAGCGCTCGGCACCGTGTCGTTTTCCATAATAACAGTGTTAACGAATGTGCAGTCTTGAAAACTAGATCCAGCCAGAACGCCCCTATATATGCTCGTGCCAACAAATTCTGACTCTATAAAACTGGCTTTTGTCGCGTTACTTGCCGATATACTTACTTTCCCTAACTTGCTATTGGCAAACACGGAATTGCGTAACAGAGTGCCGTGTATTATGACATCATACAACTCGGCTGAATACCATATCATTCCACTGGCGTTTACGTCGTTGTACACAGATTGCGACGTCTTGACCCCGCTCAGTACTGCGTTTGTTAGGTCAACCTTTTCCAAGGTGACTTTGTCCAAACTTGCAGTGTGCGCAAAAGTTGATGCCATGCCAGTCCGCGAAATTGCAGAATTGCTAATTTTTGCTCTACTCAACACGGCAAGCCCGAGTGTACTGTCAGAAATGCTACCAGCATC
This sequence comes from Anaplasma ovis str. Haibei, assembly GCF_002214625.1. Classification (NCBI taxonomy): domain Bacteria; kingdom Pseudomonadati; phylum Pseudomonadota; class Alphaproteobacteria; order Rickettsiales; family Anaplasmataceae; genus Anaplasma; species Anaplasma ovis. The sequence goes on along the minus strand of NZ_CP015994.1, from coordinate 994,225 downwards.
AAGTGTAACATCTCTCATGTCAGATTCTGTTAAAATGGATTCAGATATTGCCGTGCCCTTCAGTTCGGCCCTTGCCAGTACTGCATTGTGCAGATTTACCCCAACTATTACCGCGCCGCCCAAAATTGCGCCACTTAGATTGGCGTTTCGCATATCAGTGTGATAGATATCGGCGGAGTACATGTTAGTATTGCTCAAGTTTGTGTTGTGCAGACTCGCGGAGTGAATGCTGACCATCTCCATGTTTGCGTTGCTCAAATCACTCCCCGTGAAGTCTGCAAAATTCATGCGTACTCCGTACATGATAGAACCCTTTAGTACGGAGTTTTGTATTCTCGCGCCATTTAAGTTGGCGCCAAATAGCCTTGCGGACGTCAGATCGCTATTCTGTATCAATATGCCGGTTGCTTCTATATCCTGAAAGTTTGCATTGCTCATGTTTGAGTTCAGCACTGACACAGCACCGAGGTCAGCATTTGTGAATGCCGTATGCAACCCCTGCGAGTCCTTGATTACCGCAGCCTGCATGTCTGCGCCAAGGAAAGACGCATAACTGATTTCGGAGGAGCTAATTTTGACTTCGTTGAGATCTGCAAGTGCAAAGTTGGCGAACTTGAGATCTACTGATTCGAACTGAGACCTGTTCAGATCAGTATTCGAAAAGTTGGCCCCACGCATGTCTGATCCAGAAAATGTCGTGCTGGAAATGTTGCTGTGCCTAAAATTTGCCTGAACGAGGTTAACATCCTCAAAAACTGCACCCCGCATGTCCAGCTCGCTAAAATCTGCCCCAGCAAGGTTACTGCCGAACTCCTTTTTAAAATTTGGGGCAACCCCCTTAGCGTTGCACTTTACGATGAACTCTCTAAAATCACGTCTGGTGTATGAGGTCTTCTTCAGACTTTCGGTGTCCCTGACAAAAGCCTGCCTGGGGTCCTCTTGCTTTTCTGCCTGTGCGCTGCTGTTGTGGGGAAAGGTCCCTGATAAGAGTACGCACACAACTGCGACCCAAGCCAGTTTTTTCGAGGGAAAAAACAAGCGGCCCACGTTTATGTCTGCTTTTCTCATACAAACCCAAAACCAACCCACATGCTCCAACATTGTAGGAGGCAAAAACTCACAAAGTATTAACCCCACTCACGTACGATCACCTACATTGAAAGGCACATATACGCGCGCCGTGCTGCCGCTTGGTGACACTTAAATTACTTTGTGTCAACAAGAAAGTAGCATACACTCCGGGAAGGTGTTGAGCGTGGTGTTGCCTCTAGGTCATTAGCAGCCTTGTGTTATGCAAATCTTGCGGGTAGGGCGAGCATTCTGTGGGGTGCATGATGTGTTTTAAGACGCACGGTCGCGCAGGGTGTGCACTGCTGGTTGCGTGTTGCCTTGTGCCTTTTGCTTTGCTGCTATCATTGGGGACGTGGCAGTTCCTGCGGTTGCGAGAGAAGTTGCACATTATTGAAACAATGCGCATGGATCCCGTAGTCCTTCCTGCTGGTGAGCTGCACACTTACGCGTACAGGAAGGTGAAGTTACAAGGCGTCTTTGAGGACGAGAAGCATATAAGGGTCTTCGCTGGCAAGATAGGATACTACTTCCTGCAGCCATTTTTGTTGGTGGATGGTAGGCGAGTTCTGGTAAACAGAGGAGTGTTTACCGACATCAATGCAGTATCCAGCACTCGCGATGTAGGTGCACGATCAGTCGGTGGCGTATTGCACTGCAAACTGAGAAGTCTGGTGAGATGGGTGGTGCGGAACGATCCGGAGGAGAATCTATGGTTTTGGTTTGACGTAAAAAACATGTCAAAGCACATCGGCCTTCCCGATCTGGAGTCTTGCATATTGTGGGGTGATCACACAGCCGTTTCTGGCGGATTACGCGCCAATCAAGCGCTCGTAGTCAGGAACGACCATCTTGGATACGCCATAACGTGGTACTCCCTAGCACTGGTTTGGTTGTTGGGGTATGTGTACTACATACGTGGAACAAGGCGCTCTGTGCGGTAAATACTGGGGCACAGACACTCAGTCCTGTTACTGGCCCAGGGTCATAATTTTGCCAGACATTCCGTTGTACACATGCAAATTCGCAAGTACCCTCTGTATGTATGTGCGAGTTTCTGGGAATGGTATGGACTCTATCCACTCTGCAAGTTCTCCTGGTGATTCCAACTTCCTCGGATCTCCTAGGTTTTTTAGCCATAGGTTCACATTTCCCGGCCCCGCGTTATAAGCCGCCAAGGCCAATACCAGAGAATTGTTATATGTCTTAAGCAGCTTTGTTAGATAGTGACGCCCCAGCATTATGTTATACTCTGGGTCCAAGAGGTTACTCTCTTGGTATTCTACCTGTAAATCCCGCGCCAATTCCATTGCGGTTGACGGCAGTAATTGCATTAGCCCAATCGCGTTGGACCGACTTTTGGCTTTTTTGTCAAATTTGCTCTCCTGCCTAATCATCGATAGCATTATTTCTTTGTGGTCATCGTGCACTGCCAAATATTGTTGCGGGTAAAGACTCGCTGGCAGTAAAAGCTTGGATCCTATATATTCTGCACCTTTAAGCGCAGAGTGAGTATTGCCACTTGAAAGGGCAAGCTCAGTTATCATGCCAGCAATCTCCGGGCTATTAGTGGTTTTTATTGCATGTTGCACGAACAGATCTGCAATATCATCGCGCTGTGCTCTGGACAACATATACCCTATTTTGGCAAACAGGTTTTTCCTGCAACGCAGGTAGTGTAGGTTACTGTACCTGATGGTTTTTGTATCAAGCAGAACTTTGTTCACGCCCAGCTGCAGGAGAGAAAGCTGGCCATAGAAGGTTGTCTTATGCAGTGCTGCAAGCCTAAACCACCCGAGAGATTCATCAGCATTACCCAGCTTTTCGGCAGAGCGCGCGGCCCAGTAGGCGGCCTTACTTTTGTGTTCTTGCGTTCTCGCTGTGTTGTAAAAGTCTGTAAAATGTGTGCTGGCTGCTTCATGGTCTTCAAGACATTTAAGCGCGATCCACCCCAACAGCCAGTGTACTTCGGGCAATGTACTGGCATCCACAAGTCTGGTGCAGTCTCTAGCTAGTGCGTACGCGGTGCCGTAAAACCTGGAGAGTTTGTAGTACATGATCTCACCAATGTACAACCTATAGAGGTACCAAAGCTCCCTGTGGTATTTTTGGTCTTTGGGCATCGAAGACATTAAAAGCAATATTTCTTCACTGATCTGCCTGTTCTTGATGTACCAAGATATGTAGTCATACATTAGCCCAAAGTCGGAGCTCATAGACGCAAAAACGGGTGACACAGCTATGCTGTCTAGGTCTTTTTTATTGCGTCTAAAGCTTATTCTTGCTGTGGTAGTCAGGCCCTCTTCCCCAAGGTTGTTAGCGATGTACTCCGCCGCACGTATTCTTTTTGTCCACAGTAGCCGGTTTGCCACTGATATGAGCGCATCTCTTGGTAGGGTGCTGTAGTTCAGGAAGACCGCACTTTTCCTAAGACGTCCGCATTCGGGCTTGACCTCAGATATAGACGTCATAACGGCAGTTTTTGTGCGTTCAACAGGGCTTGGCCACTCCGGGTGGTTTGCCTTGAAGTCGTTTACCTCCTCTTGAGAGACGCAGTCGTGGCGTAACCGCAGCCACTGTGCAAGCACTACGTACTCCTTACCCAGCCTTTTCGCGATACGTTGCGTTGCTTTGTAGTCCCCTTTGTTGGTGTGCTCAAGCATTTTGGAAAGGCCGCGCATTTCTGGCTCTCTTATCGTCCACGGAACCACTATGTCTGAGCCAGAGCTGTTGGCTATTGACGGCAACATAAGGAAGACGCATGCCATGCGCAACAGTAGATGACGCAAAGAACCGGTGATCATAGAATTTTCGGCGATGACGTAACTAGGGGGAACAGACGAAGGTGTTGTGTCCCAACTAAGCGCTTCGCGCCAGCGACCTCTGTCTGTCGCAGGCCCTACTTTCACCTGAGACACCCTCGAGTTGATGGTACGCGTGTGTGGTAAATTTTTAAATACCGCACACCGCAAATTAGGCTACCCTTGGGGTAAGCACACCTATGAGGTGCCATGTTTTGTTTCCCTTCCACGATACACACACACTAAAACCAGCATAACGAAAAGGAACCCGCCCATAATTGCCATGGCGCCGCCCACTGAAAAACAGTAACGAGCAGCGGCTGATGCGGCATCTGGCAGATGGGTCACTTTACGTAAGGCCCCGTATCCTCCCAGCAACTCTAATCCGGTTATGTGGAGCATCTGCCCCGCGCTGTACACGAGCAGTTGTATGTTTTGCCAGGTCTGACTGACTGCCCTATAACCAAACTGTGGCATCATGAGATATACAAATCCCATGAAAGCTGCTGTCATTCCGACAACGCACCCGTGGTAATGAGCAGGTATTGTGACTGTGCCATGCATGCTGAGAATGCCAAGGATGCTGCCGTAAGTGAACATTACTGTGGAATAAAGCAAATGTCTGTTGTCGCGCTGCAACAAGGTTCTGAGATTGCTGCTCGCAAACACTATCAAGAAGGCAGGCACAACAGCCTCTGCTATCCGCATATGCCATGTGAAAAATTCGGCTAGTAGCGCGAAATCTAGCGGGTAAACAATATGTGCTGCAGACGCAATAATGACGGACAGGGCATTTATCGCGAACACTGTGCTGATCAGGTAGGGATGTGTGAAGCGTCCATGCCTGATCTTCAACAGTATAACCACCAAAAACGCTTGTCCGAATACACCTTGCAAGAGGTGCCCCGCTCCCCAAAAGACCCTTTCGTAAAACACCAGACTTTCCAGGTTTTTGTCGGTCACAGAATATGCGGTTATGAAGCAAAACACTGCCGCGGTCATCATGGCAGACATTCCGTGTATTCCCACTAACATGGGAAAGTCAGTGTGCTGGTGTCTGCGCCTCGTTACTGAGGGTAGAGTATTTAGCAGTACCCCGCAGCAGAATAGACCCAGCCCTATGAAAAAAAACCAGTGATCTATGACCGGTACATAGTTGCTTTTTACCGGAACCGCATCTCCCAAGAGCGCTGATAACACCATGAATGCAGTGCCTACTGCTGCCACCATCCAGCAGTGTCCAAGATATCTTGGCTTATGGTGTACGGTCATACTGATCAGCGCGGAGGACATCGAACACAGCCACACTATCACCGAAAGGTCCACGTGTAGCACTAGTGACAGGCCAAACACCCGGTCAGCGTCTACAATTACTGACTTGAGAAATGGCATTCTTAGGAAGACTACCAGTATTGACAGGATGCCGGAGATTCCCAGTGCGTGGACTCCGACCAAAACCCATCCACGACAAGTCTTTGCGTTGCTGTCATCAACGAAAGCCATATAAAGCCATGTTAAGACGGGGACATAGTATATGTAATTACTATCGCGAGCAAATAAAAAGGTTATCCCATAATGCGGTATAACCGCGCGCAAGGGCTTCTAACAGCTACGTCACGCATTGAAAATGTAGCAAGGGCACAACATTGCCTGCGGCGGTACCAACGCTATGTACGGCTGCCAATATGTTGCGTCATCGGCTACAGAGGCCGGTAGTGGCTGCGTGAATAATGTCTGTGAGTTATCAACATGCGGGGTAGCTGGGTGGATATCTGGCATGGATAAACCAAACAGCGTGTTGGAATTGTTCCCAAATGGAATCTTGAAAACATACTCACATTTGGGTTAATAACCTCACGTTGTTGTGTTACCCTCCACAGCCTGGCCGGAATGGGCATTATGCTCATTGTGGAATTTTCAAGGTAGGTGCCATTTGTTAGGTGTGGTAATTTTCAGCCATAGAATGGTCAGGTATTGCACTAATTCGTGGCAATTTGGCGTATTTTAGACTTGCAGTAAACCCGGAAAGCCTCCATTATAGAACTGTTTATGGGTTTAAACAGGCGTGTCAGCGCGGTGAGCGTTTTTATGCTAGTTTCTTTAGGCGTAGTGGATGTTGCGCTTTCCACAGGTCCGGTGCGCGGCTGTTAGGTCTCTTGGTATTCGATGTCCCGATGGGCGCGCTGTGAATTGAGGGGGGGAGTGGCTTGAGGAAGGTTTTGCCCAATATGCTGACCATTTTTAGGGTCCTTGCCATACCCGCCGTGGTCTCCAGCTTTTACGTAGGTTGCGGGTGTGCCCGGTACGTGACCTTGACCATATTTCTACTTGCCTGTGCAACCGATTTTCTTGATGGATACCTGGCTCGCATGTGGAGGGCGCAATCTAAGTTTGGTCGGCTGTTTGACCCGGTTGCTGATAAGCTTATAGTCCTTTCTGCCTTCATAATGCTGGTATACGTAGGGCAGATAACAGGTTTGAACGTTGTATGCGTTGTTGTTATCGTCTGCAGGGAAGTTCTAGTGTCTGGAATGCGTGAGTTCTTTGTTGCCGCGGGCACTAGTTTACCAGTAAGTGGCATGGGTAAGCTAAAAACCGTGATGCAAATGACCGCAACTGGAGTGCTCGTAGTCGGTGATGGGGGAGTTGTAACACGCATTGGGGAACTTCTTCTGTGGATTGCAGCCGCATTGTCGGTATATTCCATGTATCTGTATACTCGTACTGCGGTTGAGAAAACCGGAATCTGACCTTCTTCCTGCTAGTGACAAAAACTCCTGAGGCCCGTGAAATACATCGCAATGCCACTATCGTTAGCAGCTTCTATTACTTCTTTGTCCCGCAAAGAGCCACCAGGCTGCACTATGGCGGATATGCCTGCAGTTGCGGCGTGATGTATGCTATCTGCAAATGGGAAAAATGCGTCAGATGCCATAACGGCGCCAGTACAGTCTTGCGCCTTTTTGATGGCAAGTTCTACGCTGTCAACCCTACTCATTTGTCCTGCTCCCACTCCTATGGCGCGCCCGTCGCGCGCCATTACAATTGCATTGGACTTTACATGTTTGCATACTCGCCATGCGAATAGCAGATCCTGCAGTACCATGGGGGACGCTGTTTTAGTTGTGACCTTGAGCAGGTCGTCGATACCTATCGCGCTGCAGTTACGTTCCTGCATCAGCAAGCCGCTACCAAGCGTGCTTTTGAAAACCAACCTGCTTGCGGTGTAGGGCGTGCATCTCACTACACGTAAGTTCTTTTTTGCGTACAATACTTTCAGTGCGTCTTCAGCAAAACCCGGGGCAACCACCGCCTCCACAAATACATCGGCGACTTTGTGCGCTATCTCCTCTGTAACCTGCCTATTGCACGCTATTATTCCCCCGAAACTGCTTTTTGGGTCACAAGTAATTGCCTTCTCATAGGCGTCATCTATGTCCGCGCTAGAGACTGCCACCCCGCAGGGGTTCCCATGCTTTATTACGGAAACTGCTGGAACATCAAACTCGGCCACTATCGCGACGGCAGACTCTATATCGACGATGTTATTAAAGCTCAGCTCTTTGCCGTGCATCTGCTCGATGGGCAACGCCATAGGCGAGCTATCGTGGTACATACTGTACACGGCAGCTTTCTGATGCGGGTTCTCACCAATGCGCAAATCCTGAATTTTCCTGCCGCGTATTATTATCTCTTGTGGCATGTCTGGCGCTTCTGCGCCGTTTAACCACGCATGAATGCATGAGTCATAAGAAGATATGGTGGCGAAAGTTTTGGCGGCCAAGCGCCTTCTATACCCTAGTGTTGTTGCGCCCTGGTTATTGGACATTTCCTGCATCAGCCCCTCATATTCGTGCACATCAGGTATAACCGTAACGTGCTGAAAATTCTTAGCTCCAGCCCTTAAAAGCGACACCCCGCCTATGTCTATCTGTTCCACCACCTCGCCATCCGCGGCCTTAGTGGTCGCGAAGCTCTGGAAGGGGTATAGATTAACGATGACAAGATCAATCGCGTCTATAGAGAACCTGTCTAATTCGGAATTATGACTGTCTCCATTACGCAAAATGCCGGCGAATATTTTGGGGTGCAGAGTCTTAACTCGGCCGTCCATCATCTCTGGGTATCCGGTATATTCCGAAACTTCAACTGCAGCAACACCAGCCTGCTGCAGCAGGCCACATGTGTTTTTTGTCGCTATTATGCGAAACCCTCTTGCCGCTATAAACTGGGCTAGTTTCTCAATATTTGTCTTGTCGTACACCGATATCAGAGCTGTCCCGCCCGTTGATGAAGCAGTCATTGTTCTTGCGTTACCTTAACCCATCATTGCCAAAATTTGTGCCTCAGATGCCAGCTCGTCCCCAACGTACGCGTGGCACTGAAATTTACAGGTGGTGCCGCGCATGTGTATCACTGCCGATTTTATCGTTAGGGTGTCGCCCGGGACAACCATCCTGCGAAACTTTGCCCCATCTATCGACATAAAATACACTGACCGATTCCCATCTGCCTCATCCTCTTTGCGGTTGGTTACGACGCACAGCATCGAAGATTGGGCCATAGACTCTATAATCAACACGCCAGGCATGACCGGATTGTTGCGAAAGTGTCCTACAAAAAACGGCTCATTGAAGGTTACGTTCTTTAGTGCAACTATGGACTTGCCGGGAATGCACTCCAGAACTCTGTCTACCAGCAAGAACGGATACGAGTGGGGCAGCATCCGCATAATCTGCTTGTGGTCAAGCGCTATGGTCATCTAGCTAGCTTCCCCCCATGCTTACCCTTGACAGGTCCTTATTAAGGGCCTCCAGCACCCGCTCAGAAATATCAGCCGAGTCTTCCACGTAGGCAACCTGGCCTCTGGGTATGAAGAACACAATTGTGGCACCAAGCTCGCCAGCCAAGCGCTTGGAGATCTGCTGGACTTTATTATAAACCTGTTCCATGGCGCCGCTGTACATACCTTCGAGCTCAGACATTTTAGCCGCCGCATCCCTGTTTAAAGAGTCGACCTCCTTTCTAAATTCCGCAACTTTTACCTCAAACGCTTCGGAACTCAATATGCTTTTCTGCTTTATTAGCTCATCCTCGCCCTTACGTAACTCCTCGCCTCTACGGGAAAACGTACTCTGCAGCTCAGTGCGCCTTCTATCCAACTGCGCCCTAATGTCCTTAGCGACCAATGCCTCGCCCAGCACCTTTTCCGAATCTATAAACAATACAGGTCTGCTAACCGACGCATCCTCTGCGCCTGCACCCGACGAGCAAAGGAGTACAAAGAAAAATAGTGTGAGAAATCTGCGCATTCTAAATACCTGCATCCGTGGAAATCCTAATTCTGTCTTTAATGTCAAACTTTTCCTTCACTATGGGAAACCCGAAGTCTATCCTTACTGGCCCAAATGGAGACTTCCAAGAGAACCCAAACCCTATGGACAACCTTGGCAGGTCACTAGTATCATACCCGCCGACTCCTGAGTCTAACCGAGATAAGCTTGCCACATCAGCAAACACTGAGCCCCTAATACCTAAATGTTCCGGCAGGCCTATGGGAAAGTCAAGCTGGGTGGTGAGCCCGTAGAACAACTTGCCACCCAAAGATTCCTTGGTATTGCGGTCTCTGGGGCCGATCCCCGAAGCGGCGAAGCCTCTGATTTCGCTGTTTCCCACAAAGAACCTCTGTCCTATTTTTACGGTTTCACCTGAATATGCAAACACATACCCAAAGGACGGCCTAACCTTCAACACTATGTCGTTATGTATTCTGCGGAACACCGGGAAGAAGTGAGCGCTTGAGGCTTCTGTCTTGACGTAGTGTAAGTTTCCCCCTATCCCAGAAAACAATTGGCTCACCTTAGCAAACACCCCGGTGCTGGGCTTGTAAGTGCTGTCCAGACTGCTGTAGACTAGTGAATAACCCACCGCAGAATCAAAATGCCGCCCTTCTTGCTCTTTTATGTAAATGGAGGCTGATTCCCCTATGTTATGTATGCTATGGTACTTGTAGTAATATTGCAGAGACGCGGCGACACTATCAGTGAGGTTGCATGACAGCCGTGTGGAAAGCCCCGCGTTGGTGCTGCTAAATGAGCCTTCGGAGGAAGAAAGCAGCCCACCGAGAGTACCGCCAGAGGAAGATGGGCTGCCCTGCTGTGAGTAAAACACCCCCACACCAAACGCAACGTCGCTGTCGAGCACATTGGGGGTTACCAGATCAAGCGTTCCCGACAAGCTGGTCATGGACCTAGATAGATCGAATGCGACCATCTTCCCAGCGCCAAACGCATTGCGCTCTCTCACACTAATCTTTCCAACGAGGCCGCTTTCTGAGGAAAAGCCAGCACCTATGTCAAACGAACCGGTACCACGCTCTTTCACCCTGAAATTCAAATCTACCAAGCTGTCAGAGATCTTCTGAGTTTCTACATCTACAGTTTCGAAAAAGTCCATATCTGCCAGTCTTTTGCGTGACTGCCTAACAGCGCCCGTGCTGTATACGTCCCCTTCGTGTATGCCGAGCTTGCGCCGTATGACGTTGTCTAACGTCCTATTGTTGCCGAGTATGTTTATTCTATGTATGTAGACACTATGCCCCAGGGATATGCTGTACTTCACATTTACCACGTCACCCTGTACGTCGTAGTCGCTCTTAACGGAGGCGAACAAGTTACCGCGCTCATTAAGGTGAGCAGTTATACGCGCCACTGATCCATTTACCATAGTCGCGTCAAACACCCCGCCCTTTTTTGATAGCACAAGTTCAAGCAGGTCTTTTTCTATGCCCTCGTAACTGTACGCTATGTCACTCACGGTCACTGTGCTTTCGCCGAATTGGTATTTCTTTCCCTCCTCTACAGAGAATACCACGGCCGCGCGTGCTAGATCCTGACTTACCTCTGACACCACGGACTTGACTCTAAAGTCAAGAAACCCCCTGCTGGTGTAAAACTCACGTAGAATGGACTGGTCCGCCACTAATCGCTCTGCGAAGAACTTTGTGCTACCGCCGAATAAGCCAAAACCCTCCTTCAGCTTGTGCTCCTTTGAGTATATTATTGCCCTCAACTCGCTGGACGAAAACGCCTTGTTGCCCACAAACCTGATTTCACCGATACGGGTGGCCTTTCCTTCAACAATGTTAAGCACTATGTCCACCGCGTTATGCGGAGCCCGCCTAACTGCATAAGACACCTTTGCGCCCAGCATTCCCCTACTCTGGTAAAGCGCGTGTAGGGTTGACAGATCTCGCTTGAGCTTTGCCTCCGTGAAAATACTCATCTTTTTCATCTTGAGTACGTCATTCTCAAGATTTTTGTCAGAGAACACCCTGTTGCCTACGATTTTGATACTCCTTACTACAGGGTTCTCCTTTACTCTGATTACCAGTTCATTCCCCTCTACGCGAACGCTGACTCTGGAAAAGAGAGAAGTTGCATATAGGTTTTTTATCGCTTCGTCTATTTCAGGTTGCGTAACATCCCCTGTTAAGGGTACTTTGGCGTAAAACTGCACGGTACCAGAATCAAGCCTCTCGTTGCCCACTACCTTGACTCTTGTCACGCCAGCAGCTGCGCTAGTGGGAACAATAGGCCCCGCTACGGACAAACACGTGATCACACACAAAACAAAAACAGGGACGTATCTCATAAAACTCACTTCAAAATGCTCTTGACGTCATTGAAGGTGACGAAAACCATCATAGATACCAGGAGCACGAAGCCTATAGCCATCATGACATTCTGATACTTGGGATTTATGGTTCTCCTGCGGAAAACTCCCTGCAGGACATACTGCAGCATATACCCCCCATCGAGCATAGGTATGGGGAGGAGATTGACAACCCCCAAGTTTGCGGAGATCAACCCTACAAACCACAATCCCTCTTTGTTTCTGATTGACTCACCAGAGTGTTTAGCAATCCTAACCGGCCCGCCAAGCTCGTCTATGCCACGAGCGCCTGTCACAAGCTGCACGACTGCCACCAGGGTTATTTTTACTATTCTGAAGATGCACCTGAAGGACTCAACCGCGGCCCGTACTACGGGCAGACGCCTAGCCCTAGTGGTCTCCGGGGATATGTTAGCAGCTATGCCCAACCTACGTGCATCGTCAGACCACACATCCGAAGAGAGTTTGATAGAATGCTGCACGCCATCGCGGAGGAACACCACTGTAAACTCTTGATTTGGGCTCCCGGCGATATAATGTCGTATCTCCTCAAACCACGAAACCTCATGCCCGTCAACCTCAACTATCCTGTCACCCACCATGAGCCCGACCTTCTCTGCTGTGCTTCCAGGAAGTACGGCACCAACTATTGGCATCGGGCTCATCACCCCCCTAGTGGCGAACAACACGAAGAATACTAATACGGCAAACAGCAAATTTGCTAGCGGCCCGGCACCGGCAACGGCGAACCGCTGCCACAACGGCTTTTCGTTGAATGCGAAAGACTTCTCACCCTCAGAGAGATTATCCTCCTGCGTGTCGCCGAGCATCTTTACGTACCCTCCAACGGGTACCAGGCTGAACTTCCATCTAGTGCCCGACCCATCCGTGATTCCAAACAGCTCGGGCCCGAATCCAAGGGAGAACGTCTTTACCTTAACCCCACACAACTTTGCCACCGAGTAGTGCCCATACTCGTGCACGAACACAACTACGGAAAGTACAAGAAGAAAGGAGGCAATGTAGAAAGAACCCTCCTGAAAAGCGCCAAACACCCGCGCTAAGGAAACCATAAGGATACTCGACAAGCTCGAAACAGGAGCATGTTATATCATATTTATATCCTTGACAACAGTATTGTGCGGTATAAAGTTCCTGCGTGGTGGCTGCAGTGAGCGCGGTGTTTGTGGAATGGATGACTTTGGTCTCGAAGGGCGAAAACGCAGGTTGCTTTACAGAAGTACACATAGGGGCTGCAAGGAGACTGACATACTTTTGGGCGCCTTTGCTGAGAGGTATCTCGCCCTACTGGACGAGGAGGAGCTTGTGCGGTACGAGAAGATAGTAGAGCTTGATGATGAGTTGCTATATTCCTATGTAGTGGGTAGGCGGCCGGTGCCTGATTCTATAGACAAGGCGCTTGTGTCTCGCATATCGGCATGCGCGTCCGGCAAGTGACTAGGCGGTGGTGTACACCAGGGTGGTATTCAGAGGTAGCTTATGGAACGTACATTTCTCAACGTATTAATGCTTGCGCTTGTTGGGGGCTTGATGCTCAACCTAATGCCTTGCGTGTTTCCCATATTGTCGCTGAAAGTGTTATCCATAGTACGGAAAAGCTCAAAAAGTAGGTGGGATACCGTAGTGGATGGGGTGTACTACACGGCCGGGGTTATGAGTAGCATGCTGCTCTTATCTTTGGCGCTGCTTTTGCTGCGCTCTGCAGGCCACTTTCTTGGTTGGGGGTTTCAGATGCAATCCCCAGCTTTGGTTATTGGCCTACTACACGTAACTTTTCTTGTGGGCATGTCATTTTCTGGCTTTTTTGACTTATCCATCAAAGTGCCGTTCATCAGTGCGATGGCTGCGCACAATGTTGGAAGTTTTTTTGCCGGGGTTCTTTCCGCACTGATCGGCACTCCATGCTCGGCCCCGTTCATGGTGTCAGCAGTGAGCTTTGCCCTACTGCAACCAGGGCCGCGTTCTGTTGCAATATTTCAGGTCATGGGGCTGGGTATGGCGCTTCCATATCTGGTTATATCATGCTCCCCGGGTCTGACTCGCCTACTTCCGAAACCCGGACAGTGGATGGAGTACCTTAAGCAGTTTCTTGCATTCCCGATGTATGCAACTTCCGCGTGGCTATTGCACGTTCTAGTGAGCCAGAAGGGCATACATGTCCTACTACCGACGGCGTTATCAATCGTTGTGGTGTCATCAGGGATATGGTTTCTGCGAGTTATGTCCAGTGTAAAAATGCAGGCATCCAAGGCTTTGGTTGTGCTCTTACCGCTCTTTATCGTTGGCTCCGCTGTGTATATTGATCGCTTTCGTGGGCACGATCACGAGTATGGGAAGCTGGCGCAGGTAGAGTTTTCCGAGGCAAGGTTAGCAAGGCTGTTGAGAAAAGGCAAAACAGTGTTTTTAGCTGTGGGAGCCGAGTGGTGTCTTACCTGTAAGGTTAATGAAAAAGTGCTTGAATCCGCACCGGTGCAGAGTTTTCTGCGCGCGCATGGTGTCACATACATGAAGGCGGACTGGACCAATATGGATAGCACTATTGCCGAATATTTGAATGAGCGCGGTGGTGGTGGCATTCCGTTTTACGAGCTATACGTCAAGGGGGAATCCGTGGGGCCCATGCCACAAATTTTTAGCGAGAAAGCGATTCTTGAGATTTTGAGCAAGCACCTAAACGCGAGCCCAAATTCCAAAGTTAGCGCAGAATAGCGTGCTTTAGTGATCTGAAAAACGCGCGCACTGGGCCCAGAGCTTCAACCTCTGCAGCGGCGTAGACTGGAAACACTTTATCTGCCATGCCAGGTATCTGCACTGAAAGCACTCCTATCTCCTGGCCTTTTTTCACCGGAGCAGCCACTATACTTTTATGGGAGATAAACGCCTTCACGCCCTTGGATAAGTCTTTTGGGTAGCTTATGACTACATCATCGAGGACGTGCATTTTAATTGCTTTGCTCCTGCCATTCCACACCTTTACCTCACCTATTATGCTTCCGGCGGGGAAGATAACTTTGGTTTCGAAGCGATTGAAAGCATACAGCAGCAACCGTTTGGTCTCATATGCCCTTTCAGTCTCGGTTTTCAACCCGTTGACAACGACAAAAACGCGACGGTTATCCTTCTGTGCTGATGCAGCTATTCCATAACCCGCCTTTTCGGTATGACCGGTCTTTATCCCATCCACCCCCACGTTGTAATTGAGCAAGGTATTGTAGTTTTTTTGAGTTACGCCATTGTACGTGAATTGCTTTTCGCCGAACACGTGGTAATACTCGGGAAAGTCCTCGAATATCCTGACCGACAGCGTTAGTATGTCTCTAACTGACATCACGTGCCCTTCGTCCGGCCATCCGGTTACGTTTGTGAAGCTGCTATTGGTCAGATTCATCTCCTTCGCCAAACCATTCATGTCTTCCACAAATTGTTCTTGCGAGCCGCTAACCCCTTCTGCAAGTGCAATGCATGCGTCATTACCAGATGATACCGCAACTCCCCTGATGAGGTCACTCACCGCGACCATTTGCCCAACTTTTAAAAATGCAGAAGAGCCACCACGCTTCCACGCACTTTCACTAACGGAGAATGTGTCTTCCATCTTGATCACGCCGGCGTGAAGGTGCTGAAACACGAGATACAACGTCATCAGCTTGCTCATGGAAGAAGGTGATGTTGCAGTGTCAGCATCATGCTCAAAGAGCACTGTTCTGGAGCCCAGCTCATACACAATTGCGTGCGGCGCCTTTGTATGCATCTTGAGTGCGTGCAAAGGGCAGGTGGGAACCAACGCTAAGCAGAAGAGCGCGAGCACGGAAAAGCTAAGCAGAAGACGCCTGGTCACAGCAGGATACTAGACTAAAACACGGGCAGTTATACTTGTGTGCGGCCTCTATATCAATAACAAAATTCACCACATTGTTGTAGACAGCACCAGATGGCCGGGCTACAACTTGGGGCGGCGCAGTGCATCGGTGGGTTTTAAGATAATGAAAATTGTTAGGGATGTAGAGTCCATGAAGGGGGTGCTGCGCCCCTTTGCGGGGCGCAGGGTAGGGCTTGTGCCAACGATGGGTGCATTGCATTCCGGGCACCTCTCACTAGTGCACGAGATGAAGAAACACGCTGATGTGGTTGTTTTGAGTATATTCGTGAACCCCCTACAATTTTCTCCGGGTGAGGACTATGAAAAATACCCGAGGTGCGAGGAGGAAGACTGCAAAAAGTGTGCCGATGCCGGTGTTGATGTTGTATACATCCCAAGTGTTGAGGGTATGTATCCTGATGGTTTTTCCACCGGTGTAGATGTGGGTCCTATGGCGCGTGAGCTGTGTGGGGCATCCAGGCACAATTTTATCAATGGAATCATGGTTGTACTGATAAAGCTGGTTATGCAGACGAATGCGCACTGTATGATTCTCGGAGAAAAGGACTACCAAATGTTGTGCCTTACCCGGAAGCTATTCCGTGATCTTAACATAGGTGTAGACGTATTACAGGGGGACACCGTGAGGAGCCCGGAGGGGCTGGCGCTATCTTCCAGGCACAAATACTTGAACGGCGCGGAAATCGCCAAGGCAGGCTTTTTGTATAAATTTCTACTTGAGGTTGGGAAAAATCTGTCTGACGCTCCGGATGATCAACAGGAGATAATCACGCGCGGCAAGCTGCGTCTCGAACAAGAGGGATTTAAGGTTGACTATCTTGAGGTGCGCGATAACAACACGCTTGAGCGCATACAAACTTTCAGCAGGCCTGCGAGGGTTTTTTTGGCTGTAAATTTGGGATGTTGTCGACTGATAGACAATATTCTCCTGGCCTAGTCTCAAGATTTGCGAACTAATGCAGCTGTATCCCTTGAAGTGGGTGACCGCGACCAGACTCTGTGTTACATTAAACCTACTGAATATGCGGTGAGGGCGTGTAATGGGTAATGCGTCTTTTACGAGCTACATGGGTACACTTCCGTCCGTAGACCCTACTGTCTTTGTAGCAGAAAATGCACACCTAATAGGTCAGGTAACGGTGGGAAAGAGCGCGAGCATTTGGTTTGGCTCGGTTCTCAGAGGTGATGTGGGGAAAATTGTTGTTGGTGAAGGTAGTAATATTCAAGATAATACCGTCGTACATGTCGACCAAGAATACGGTGATACCGAGATTGGTAAATTTGTAACTGTCGGGCACGGCTGCATATTGCACGCGTGTTCCATCATGGACAAAGCGTTTGTAGGTATGGGGTGCGTGGTTATGGATCGCGCCCTCATGGAAGAGTGCAGCATGCTGGCTGCTGGGTCTTTGCTAACGAGAGGTAAGGTGGTAAAATCTGGCGAGTTGTGGGGAGGGCGACCTGCCAAGTACATGAGGATGCTGTCGGATCAAGAGCTAGCATATCTGCAACAGTCAGCTGATGGGTATATTGCATTGTCCAGATCGTATCTATAGGCCCTGCTCTGATCTATGGTTTGACATTTCGTGGTTTGATGCCTAGACTGGCGGTACGTCTGTCCGGCATATGGTTCGTTTTATTGGGCAAGCTGCTTGTATGAGTAACACTATAGAGATAAAAGCCGATAACCTCGGTGGGGAGTCCATATTGGAGGCTCCTGTACGGGTTCTGAAAAAGGTTGGAGATACAGTTTCTGCGGAGGAGGTGGTTTTTGTGGTTGAAACCGACAAAACCTCTCTGGAAATATCAACCCCGATTGCCGGTGTTATCACAGAGCTACGTGTGTCGGACGAGGAGATAATAACCAGGGGCCAGGTTCTGGCGGTCATTAGTAAGCAGGAGGGTACTTCTCAGAGCGCTGCTGCAGTGCCAGAACCTAAGCAGGCTGAAGTTGTGGTTCCGGATACCAAGCCGGCAACGCAGGAAGGGGATAAGCAACAAGTTCAAGTTGCTGTCAAGGAGAAGCCAACTGCTGGTCCCTGCATTCCCGGTATTGATGAGTTTGTTGCTGGTGGGTGCTCCTCACCTGCCGATAGGGCTTCTGGCAAAATCACCAAGCCTGTAGGCGATGTGAGCAAGGGATCTGTTCCACATCAACGCGTATATGATGAGGTTGATGGTGTCGTAAGCGTGCCGGGGGAAAGGCGCGTTAAGATGAGCAAAATTCGCCAGGTAATAGCATCGCGGTTGAAAGAATCGCAAAATACCGCGGCGACGCTCAGCACTTTCAACGAGGTGGATATGAGCGCTGTTATGGCACTCAGAGGCAAATACCGAGAAGGCTTTGAGAAGAAGTACGAGGTGAAGCTGGGATTCATGTCATTCTTTATCAGGGCTGTGGTGCTGGCACTTAGAGAGATACCAGTTCTCAATGCGGAGATTTCGGGGGATGAGATAATCTACCGTGATTACTGTAACATCGGGGTTGCAGTTGGTACGGACAAGGGATTGGTAGTCCCCGTGATATGCGGTGCTGAAACTATGTCATTCGCGGCGTTGGAGCAAGAGTTGGTGATGCTGAGTAAGAAGGCTAGGGGGGGAACGCTTACAGTTGCCGATATGTCTGGTGCAACGTTTACCATCACCAATGGGGGCGTTTACGGGTCTCTTCTCTCCACACCAATTATCAATCCCCCACAATCAGGAATTTTGGGCATGCACGCAATACAGGAACGTCCCGTTGTGGTTGGTGGGAACATTGAAATTAGGCCCATGATGTATCTGGCGCTATCCTATGACCACAGAATAGTAGACGGCCAAGGTGCTGTGACCTTTCTTGTGCGCGTTAAGCAATATATAGAAGACCCAAACAGGATGTCTCTTGAAATTTAGGTATGGTCTTGACCGGGGGCATAACTATTCACTCTGAGAAAGATTTTGAAGGCATGCGTAAAGCGGGTAGGCTAGCCGCTGAGGTGCTAGATTTTATAACTCCCCATGTCAAACCCGGGGTCTCTACTAACACCCTGAACGATCTGTGCCACTCTTTCATCACAGGTGCTGGCGCCGTGCCTGCGCCCCTGGGGTACCGCGGGTATCCTAAGTCTATTTGTACTTCAAAAAATTGTGTAGTATGCCACGGCATTCCAGATGATGTTGCACTCAAGGATGGGGACATACTAAACATAGATGTTACGGTAATTTTAGATGGCTGGCATGGGGACACAAGCAGGATGTACTGGGTTGGAGAAAACACCGCGATAAAAGCTAAGCGCCTTTGCGAGGCTGCGTATGAGGCAATGTGGGCTGCGATTGAGCATGTAAAACCTGGGCAAAAACTCAACAAACTTGGCATGGTGATTGAGGAAACAATAGACAAATATGGTTACTCAATTGTGCGTGATTATTGTGGCCATGGTATCGGCAAGGTGTTTCACGCACCGCCCAATGTTGTACACTACTATGATGAGGAAGATGACACTGTGATGCAGGAGGGGATGTTTTTCACAGTAGAGCCCATGATAAATGCGGGCAAACACCACACTCTCGTGAGCAGGAAAGACGGATGGACCGTAATGACCAGGGATTTCTCCCTCTCAGCGCAGTTCGAACATTCTTTGGGAGTAACCAAAGATGGGGTGGAAGTTTTTACCATGTCACCAAAAAATTGGGGCTTCCCGCCGTATCAGTAGGCACGTAGCTCAATTACCACGCGCCCTGCCCGCGAGAAAATGTCTGACATTGCCGGGAGGATCTTAGCTTTGCAAAAGGGCGCAGCTTTTGTATTGTTTATTGCAGGGTTTCATAGGCCGCGAAACAGGATTCTCACATCTTCGTCTCTGTGTGACCGAATCAGGTATTGTTTATGGCACAAACAACGAGCATTGCTACCTTGCTAGACAAGGCTGCGTCTATGTTAAAAAACGCTGGCGTGGCCACCCCAAGGCTAGATGCAGAACTCATTGCGCAGCATGTTCTGGGTATAAACGCGGTTGCAATGTTGGTGGATGCTGACATGCCGGTGGAACGAGAACGTGCCGATAGGTTTTTTGCGTTACTGAACCGACGTCTGGCAGGGGAGCCAGTCTCACATATTTTGGGGAGGCGAGAATTCTGGGGTATGGACTTTATAGTCAATTCAGACGTTCTCGATCCCAGGCCGGACACCGAGTCTGTTGTATCTTCTGCAATCAAGATCTACAAGAACCGAAATTGCAGACTCACAATCGCCGATCTGGGTACAGGCACTGGGTGTATCTTGATTGCCCTGCTATCGCACTATAAGCATGCGACTGGAATTGCGTTTGAAAGGAGTGTAAAGGCCTGCCGAATTGCGCGACAAAATTTTGTGCAACACTCCATGCTTGCAAGAGTTAGGTTGCACTGTGCAAGTTGGGAGCTGTGTGAAGGGAAGTTTGACCTAATAGTGAGTAACCCTCCATACATCAGGAGGTGCAAAATACCCGATCTGCAACGTGAAGTCAGGCAGCACGAGCCGTTGCAGGCTTTGGATGGTGGAGCCAGAGGCATGGAAAAGTACACTCAGATTTTTAGGGTTCTGAGAAGATGCTTGAATCCGTCTGGCAAGGCAATTCTGGAGATTGGTGAGGATCAAGGTGCCATACGCAACGAGGCACTGCGCTGGAATATAGGCTTCTGTGGGTATGAGCTTGACCTTGCAGGCAGACGCAGGTGCGTAATCCTAAAACTGCTACCCTAGGGTGTAGAACCCCCTCCCGGTGCGCTGGTTTCTACCCTAGGTACGGCCTGCGCACTGGGGGCGCTGGAGACGCTACACACGCTGGACTACGCCCAAAACCTGAACGACCGCTACGCTCTAGAACTTCAACTTCCCGGATTCATACAGAGCGTACAGGTCATCGCAACCCCCTATACTCTCACCATCTATAAAAATCTGCGGTACGGTCCTGTTCCCTGAGCGTTCTATCATCTCGCTCATAGCGGCGGGGTCGTTAGTAATATCTATCTCCTTGAAGGGTACACTTTTTTTGTTGAATAAAGCCTTTGCCCTAGTACAATAGGGGCAGGGGACCTTTGTGTATATGAGGACCTCCCGCATATCGCTCCCTCTCCTGAGATGTGCACGTTCTAGCTAGCACGGCTGCATGTGGATGTAAAGTTTTTTGTATGGAAGTATTATACGGGTACGAGGGCAAAGAAGCGGTAGTACTCACGTTCGGCAACTTTGACGGAATACATCTTGGGCATGCGCGGATATTCTCAGAGCTTACCCAGCGCGCCGCGCAACTGTCTTTGCCCTCTGCGGTTCTGACCTTCTCTCCCCATACTGCCGCCTTTTTGAAGCAGCGAAAGAATTTCTTACTAGTAGATTTCGAACAGAAGGTGAAACTAATAGAGGCTTGCGGAGTGGATTACCTGTACGTCGTGGAATTTGGGCAGGCATTTGCACAGATGTTACCCCGTGCATTCATTCACGATGTGCTGGTTAGCGGTTGTAGGGCCAGACACATAGTTGTAGGAGGGGACTGCGTGTTTGGGCACAAGTGTGCTGGCGATCTAAAATTGCTTGAGCTACACGCTGCAGCATGCGGATACGGGGTTACAGGAGTGCCGCAGTACGTAGTAGCCGGGCATGTGTGCTCTTCCTCTCGCATTAGGGAGTGCTTACAGTTGGGTGATATTGAAACTGCAAATTTGTTACTGGGCAGGCGTCATGTCATAAGTGGGAGGGTGCTGAAAGGTCAGGGCAGAGGGAGGCTTATAGGGTTCCCGACACTAAATCTGAGCATAGATCACACTGTGCTACCGAAAAATGGTGTGTACCATGCTAGAGTCCGTTTTGATGCAAACAACTGGTTGCTTGGCATTGTAAACATAGGCACAAGGCCTACCTTTGCCGAAGAAACGTGCCCATTGTTGGAGATGCACATTTTTGACTTCGATAAGGATGTTTACGGGGAATGGGCTAATGTGGAGCTTATTAGCTTCCTCAGACCCGAACGTAAATTTCATGATACTGACCAACTGATCCAGCAAATAGCGCAAGACATATCCCACGTAAAGCAAAGGCATTAGTCGCACATTTGCGCTCCCTATGTCACAATTCTCACTTTTATGCTAAACTGCGGGTTGTGTAGTTGGTAGGGGTGTACAGTGAAAAGTAAAATTGTTGGTGTGATAGCTATTATACTCATCTTTGCACTTGATCAAGCGAGCAAGGCGTACGCGATCGATTGGTATTCAAAATCAGGTGCTACGGAGGTTCTAAAATTCTGCAGTTTGGTAGAGGTTTGGAATAGGGGAATTAGCTTTGGCATGTTTGGTGCGTTGGAGAGCAGCAACTTGATCTTCACGTATGTCTCTCTCGGAGTCATATTGATGCTGTTTGTGCTGTTTGTGCAGTCTAAGTGTAACAAGAGCACGTTCTGTATGGGCGTGGTAATAGGAGGGGCCTTGGGTAACCTCGCGGATAGGCTCAGGTTCGGTGCTGTGTACGACTTTATAAGTCTGCATGTGGGCGAGTTCCAATGGCCTGCTTTCAACTTTGCGGATGTCTGTGTGACGTGCGGGGTTATTTGTTTCCTGTGCCTTGAAATAATATATCATGCCAAGGCGCGTGTAGAGGCAAGTGGAGATCCCGATACGCTCTCCGTTAAGAAATATTAACTGTCTCACTATTATTGCTTGAACAAGGCTTATTTTTCATTTGGACTAGGGGCGATGAACAAATTTTTTGTAGCGAGCTTTCTGTTGGCTTCCCTTTTCTGCGGTTCCGCATTTTGCGCGAAACTACAAGGTGTGCAAGTTGCGGAACTCGAGAATGGGATGAAGGTTTATGTGATATCAGACAATCGCTTCCCGATAGTGCTACATATGCTAGTATACAGGGTAGGAGGTATGGATGATCCGCCTGGCCTTTCGGGCATCGCCCACTTTCTTGAACACATGATGTTTACTGGTACGAAGAAAGTACAAGACTTTTCCGAGACAATAGGTAGGCTTGGTGGAAGCTTCAATGCGCTAACTTCCACTGCATATACTGCATACTACGAGTTGGTGGGAAAGCAGCACCTACCGCTGATGATGGAGATGGAAGCTGATAGGATGCGCAACCTGGACCTTACTGTGGAACACATGGAACGCGAGCGTAATGTTGTGCTTGAGGAGAGAAAAATGCGCACCGAAGCAACCCCGCGCGGGTTACTGGATGAAGAAGCTGTGAACATCTTCTATCGTAACGGCTACGGCAGGCCAGTAATTGGTTGGGAGCACGAAATAGCGAACTACGACATGGAAAATGTCAAGGCCTTCTATCGCAAGTACTATAACCCCAACAACGCAATATTGTTGGTGGCAGGGGATGTGAGTTTTGAGGAAGTAATGGAGCTGTCACAGGCTCACTACGGTGGCCTAACAAACAATAGTGGGGCAGTTGAGCGCAATGCTGATGCAAAACTAGAACCCCCGCACAGGGCGGGTGTAACCGTCAAAATGGAAAGCGCCTTTGTGGCGGATCCGGAAATGTTTGTGCTCTACCGGACTCCGAGTGTTGCCAAAAGTGAAGGCTTGCACAGCTACTACGCAGCGGCTCTGGCCGCAGATGTGCTTGCAGGGGACGAGTTTGGGGTACTGTATGATGAGCTGGTCCGCAAACAGCGCGTAGCCACACGCGTTTCTGCTTCGTACAACGCTAAGGAGCTGAGTAGTGGGGCAGTCTCCATAGACATAAATCTTGCGCCAGGTGTTTCTCCCGATATTGCGAGCAACGAGGTCAAGCGTGTGATCGAACAGCTGGTCTCCTCTGGAGTGTCCAAGAAGTTTGTTGAAAATGCCAAGTACAGGGGCATGGCGCGTGTCGTGTATGGCCTTGATGGTATTGAGGATAGGGCATGGTTTTATGCAGGGCTTTTGGCTATTGGTTCTCCCGCAATTTCCATGGAGGATGTAGTAGACGCCATCAAAAGCATCCGGGTCGAGGACGTAAACGCTGCCATAAAGGGAATTTTTACCAATCCCGCAGTGGAAGGGCATTTGTTACCTAAGATTATAGTAGGAGGTTGATTGTATGAGTGCTAACCCTTTATTACGCGTTCTGTTCCTCCTCAGTGTTGTGCTGTTTGGGACCGAGTGTATTGCTGCTGATGGGGTAACTGTGGATGTACGCAGTGCAAACACTCCAAATGGCATCAGATATTGGTATCTGAAAGAGCACAACCTACCGATAGTGTCTGTGGCAATTGCGTTCAAAAAAGCTGGGTCAGCTTACGACCCTGAAGGGCAGCACGGTCTATCATATTTGGCCTCCTTAGTTATGCCGCATTCTGAGGTTGAAGAGGGTGCCAGTGCCCTTAAAAAGCTAACTGAGCGGGGGATAGACCTGTCAGTCTCCATTGACCGCGAAAATGTGTATATTTTTTTGAAGACTTTGTCAGATAACCTGGGACTAGCGCTAGAAATGTTGGGTCGCTGCCTGTTGGATACGCGAATAGACGCCGGAGTTTTTGCGCAGGAAAAGGAGCACCAAAAATCTGCGGTGCGCCATAGCGCAACTGAACCTTCTGAGCTGGCGATGCACGGAATAGGGCGCGTGTTGTTCGGTGATCACCCATACGGCCGCTCGCCCAGGGGTAACACTGAAGATATAGACAAAATAACTTTGGATGACATATCACGCTACAAGCGCGAAACTTTTGATCTCGACCAGATAGTTATCGGGGTAGTGGGGGATGTCAACGAAAAAACCCTGTCACAAATGCTCGACACAAGCTTTGCGCGGCTAAGTAGGGGGCAAAACCTCAAGGAGGTAAGTCCAGTTGATGCGAACATAGGTAGCAGGGGATATATCGAGTACGACGCTCCCCAGAGTGTTGTCATGTTTGCGGGGCAGGGTGTAAAAATCACAGATCGGAGATACCATGCTATGCAGCTCCTGACGAACGCACTAGGTGGCACTGCATTGAATTCAGTATTGATGCGGGAACTGCGTGAGAAACTTGGGATCACGTACAGAGTGGGTAGCTTCCTGCATAACGAAGGGCACATGAATTTGATGTTGGGTGTTCTGTACACTGACAACTCAACTGCTAAGCGCGGGGTTGACGGGCTTGCTGACGCGATAAAGAAAGTCAAAGCGTATGGGCTGGACGAGCGGGCGTTCAACATATCAAAGGCCGATATTCTTGATTCCTTTGTGTTTACCTTCTTAAATACGGGTTCTGTGGCGGATTTGCTGATGAGATTGCAGTTGCAGGGCAGGGAACTTGGCTACATATCGGAATACCACGCACTTTTTGACTCCATAACACTGCAAGAAGTCAATGAAGTTGCGCGAGAAGTGCTGGGTGACCTCTCCGTCGTCGAAGTGGGTGTGCGGAACAATATTGGCGGTAGGTCGGTACTCTAGCCCACCATGACGTGCTACTTACACGTTTTAAGCGCATCCACTACGGGCCGCGAAGTTTGCGGTGCCACGCTTTTGTGTGCAGCAAGATGTTTTGCATATTGCCGTCCCACGGCCACCGTTAGGGTTTGTGGTTTTCACTGCGGGAGATAGCGAGTATACTGTACGCAGCGGCGGGGGCCGTGTTTTATTATCGAGGGTATGTGAAGGGGGATCATGACGATGACATTGGGGGCGGTGTAAGGTCCCTGATTCTGCGTAAGCCCATCAGCAATGTGTACTTCAGGCTGGGGGTTCTTTGTGCTACGGTGTTCGCTACAGTTGCCGCGTTCGCGTTTGCCTACACGCTGTCTTCTGGCCTTGCGTTTTCGTGGTACGCTCCGGCTTTTATTGTCGCCGTGGCCTCTACAGTGTTATTCCTCATAAGCGGAACATTCGTGTTTATTATGTCCGCTCTGCAAAGTCGTAGCGGTAGGGTGCAGCATGCCAGCGGCACAATACAAGCTCCTTTTGGTTGTTCAAACAGAAAATTCGATGTCAGTGTACGTAGGCACGGAGTGCAGGCTGGCTATGGGGTGTTTCAGACAGTGCTAGCGTGCGCTATTGCGTGTTCACTAATTACTGCAGCGCTGGCTAGCGGGGTAATAGTTGGGGGATTGCAAACTATACCCTCAATTCCTTCATTGATTTCTGGAGTTCAGAGCGTAGAAAGCATTGTGTTCATTGCTGCAGTTGCGGTGTTTTCGGTTTCGTGCCTCATGCTATTTTGTGTCAGAGTTTTTACTGATGGGGCTACACCTCGCATAAACATGTTTGTTGTTGTAGCTTCAGAGTCTGATCCCGCTCGTGTGGCAACCTCGGGGGAGTCATCTCGCGGCTCTGCGGCACATAGAGCGCATGACGCTTCGGATGGTGCAGCAACCGGGGATGCGCGTATTCCCGACTCCAGGGTGGAACGAAACTCGGCCCAGGATATTTTACGAGGAACAGGTTGGATCAACGCACTTATGGGGCTCGAGAGCGAAACCTCCGGGGTCTGCGTTAAATGCGTTATAAATGCTCGTAGCCCGCAACAATAGTCCTACTACTGGCGCCGTCTTCGCGTGTATTGGTTGTCCTACAAGCTTATGATTGGTTTTGCGGCTTAGTGGGTAACTAGCCTGACGTGAAGGCATGAAAGGTGTACGTAACTGCGCGAGGCACAGTTGTGTGCACAGGCTCATGCGTGTATGTGCTATGGCCGCGGACTTAAATCATGCCCACCTTGCCGCTAACAGCGCGTAGTCTTTTCTGTCTATGTGGTATAAATGTCACTGTTGTGCTGCATCTCGCTGTACGGGAGCGTACATCGCCAATTATTACTACAAAGTAAAACAGGCTTCCAATGAGACGGCTGCCACTTAAAGATCTGTAAACCAGTTAGCTTCCACGTGCAAGGTTCTATATTTCCAAGTTTAACTAGTTGACAATTTTGTTCTCCAGCAGTAGTATCGCCTGGTGTGTTATCTATTTAGGTTGTGTCGGTTATGTCCTTCAAGATTAAAGATGAGAAGCTGAGTGCGCACATAGCGAACCCAGATGGTACCAGGTATATGCGTCAGGGTTTGGGTGTCACCACAGCCCTGTCGATCATAGTGGTTGCCGCGCTTGCGGCGCGTGTTTGGAGGCTGTCTCAGGAGGGCCTGGAGTCTGGTGTGCTCCTGAAGCGTCCCGAGTTCATAGCGCTCATGGTCATGCTGGCTGTGTTCGTTGTTGCTGCTATCGGCTTGGCTGTAGTCTGCAATGAACACCAGAAGAAGGCTAGGGAGATGAACGGCCTGTATCCGAATGCCGCATATCTGGCTCCTGCTAATGGAGAAGAAGAGGAGCGGGGACGGCGGGGCGAGACGCGGCACGTGTCTTTTGCTTCGAGCAGTCGCACGAATCCGTTCTCCACTCCTACAGCTATGGCAGGCCTGGTGACCCTGACTATATTCGCTGCGCTGTCTGGTGCGCTGCCTAGTTCTGCGGCTATTACCGCCGATATGATAGGTTCTGGCTTTGCTGCTGCTACCCCTCTGCAACAAGCGTGGGTTGTCATGCTGTTCTTGGCGATGGCTGTGACATTCTTCGCTGCCATGAGAGGTGGGTTGCTTGCTTCCGGCCAGGGGAACAGGCTTTGTGTTGTGAGCTCGGGTGATGTCTCCGCTGCGGATGGGGTGCTCCCCTCTGGTGCGCTGGGTCCAGAGACCGACTTCAACGAGGTTATTGCTATACACGTGCACGATGCTGGTTACAGGGGCGGCGGCGTGAATCCTGTTGGGGGGATGTAATCTCCGGGCGGCGGCTGTTCCGTCTCCACTGCGGTTTGGTAGTTTTGCTGGCTGCGTTGCTGTAGTGGTGCGCTCTTGGGTGGTTTTCCTGCCCCTGGTGCGCGGGTGCTACGTCGCCCTTCTCTGATCCTCCGGGATAGCGGTGGGTGCAGTGTTCTGCTGTGCTGCCGGTTGAATGTCACTCTCCGAGTGCGCAGGTCTGTGGTTTGTGCACGCTGTGGGTGTGTTGTCTGTGCGAGCTTGAGCCGCCTCCCGAGGCGGTTGCGCGGTGGTTCTATTGACTCTGGGTGCTTCTTTCCTTAAAATTCTAGTGATATTTTAAGGTGATGAGGCTGTAGGGTGTATAGAGATGCTGGCTACGGTGATGTAGGTATTTCGCGAATCGGTCGTGATCGGCTGCTCGCTAAGATTTGTGCTGTGCTGCTGGTTGCGAGTGCTGCCTCTCTTTCTTTCTTTTCGGCTTACATCTCCGCTTCTGGGGCCTCCCCGCTGGGTCCTGGGCCTGTCGCTGCTGCCTTCCTCTGTTCCATGATAGGTGCTTTTGTAGCGTTGGTTGGGCTTATAGTGTTCTGTGTCAGACTCAGAACTATAGACAAACATGGGCTTGTTGTCTCTCTGCTTGAGGAGAGGTTTGACTCTCCAGGTATGCTGCAGATGAACGGGCCCTTTGTGCGCAGCACTAATGCCCGTGCTGAAGTTAGTGTCAGGACGGGTGGGCTTAGAGGCGCTAAGTTCGAGCCCCTCTCCTGCGCCCTTGTAGGGGCGCTTGGCGTTTCGCTATGTACCTTTTCTGCCGCGTTCGGCGTTTTATGTGCTGGTGCCCAGGGTGATTTTGTGAGGGCAGCTGGGGCCCTATTCATACCGTCCACGGCGTCGCACGTATGTTTGGCCGCGGCTGCTTTGGTGTTGATTGTCGGGGGCGTAGGTCTTGTACGCTACATGCTCTCCTCCCCGGGTGGTAGCGTGGTAGTCCTTAGTGATGATAGAACGCACTTCTCGGATGCGGACATCGATGATATTACCGATAGGCTGAACGTTTCCTCCGCAAACGTCGCTAACGTTAAGATCTCGAAAGGCGGTGCCGCTGTTGTGCCTTTTGGCATCTCACCCCTACTACCATAAGCGTGATAATTGCGGCACGGCTCTTCTCCCGTTTGCGTGTTCCTCCTGTGCCGTATTAGCCTGTGTGTAACCCTTGGGAAGTTGCTGTAACGGCCGAGGGGCCTTCCTGCGCCGTTCGAAAGAAGGTGTAGGACAGGGTGATCTCCCTGATGCTTTCAGTTTGGGGGTCCTCCTCTATTGCTGGAGATATGAAAAACGATACCGGCATCACTATCCTAAGTCCAGGGGCGAATGTCTGTTGTGAGAAGCAAAAACAGGCGATCTTGTAAAAGTACTTTCCCGCTTGCACGGGGGTTACGTTATACACGGCCATGCCGCTTATCTCTTTGTCGGACGGGTTCTCTGCTACATAGAAGACCAGCTGCTGTACTCCGGGAGTTACCATGACGTGAGACTGTTCCGGGTGAAAAAGCAACGGAATGCCGTGCGTATCTGCGTTTAGTCTGACTTTTATGCTGTAGCTGCCTGGTTTTTTATTTGGGGCTACAGATACTGCTTTTTTTGTTGTGCCCCCGTACCCGGTTGCCTTGCAGAAAATTCTGTATAATGGCACCGACGCGTACGTTAAGCACAACATCGAAACTATTACTGACACCAGTAGTGTCAAGACTTCATTATTGCGTTTGGCTTTTTTCACTGTGGTTCTGAGTTCCTTCTGCGCCCATTCTACGAGAGTTCGGTGATTTTTTTCAACATCAGTTTCGCTGCCTCCTGTTCCGCAAGCTTTTTACTGCTGCCGGCACCCAGCACGTTGCCATGCTCTTTGATGCTTACCTCAACTGCAAAAACTGGTTTGTGCTCAGGGCCAGATTTGCTTACCAATCTGTATAGTGGTATTGCCCAACCTCTGCTCTGTACCCACTCCTGCAGCGCAGTTTTTGGATCCTGAGGTGGCGTAGAGGACATGCGTTGTGCGCGCGCTAGCCAGTGTTTATGTATAAAGCCCCTGTAGGCTTCCGGACCGCCGTCCATGTACATTGCCCCTATAAGGGCTTCTAATGCATTCTCAAGGATGCCTGGATTGTGGGATCCTCCGCAGTCTAGCTCCCCGCCTGACATGAGTATGAGCTCACCCAGGCCTATGGATCTCGCAATCTCAACTACTTCTGAGCCACGCACCAGCGCTGTTCTTTTTCTGGTTAGGCAGCCCTCGTCATCATCCGGGAAGAGCCTGTATAACATTTCGGAAACAGTCATGCTCAATACTGCGTCACCAAGGAACTCAAGACGCTCGTAATTTGCCGCTCTCTCACACGAAAGGCTGGGGTGAGTTAACGACTCTAGCATCAAGTCTAAATCCCTAAACTGGTATCCTGTGGCCTCATACACCTTAAGCGCCAGGCCCTTTTTATCAACGGGACGCAACGTGAGACTCCTTTTCAACTATTGGTGGGTTGTTCTCAACATTGTAGAACTCCAATCTCATTGTGCCTTGCTGTGGGTGCTGTACGCTGAGTTCGGAAATGTATGCAGAGCTGCAGCCAGCGAAGGAGAATGAGGCCACCATTGCCGCCCCTGATTGCTTTTCTGTTATGTGAAATGTCTTTCTTCCATCCCGAACAACGGCCGACAGAATATTCAGCTGTTTGATTTTATCTGAATTTGTAGCACTAAAAAGCTCCACGACCGGGTGGCGCACCTTTGCATAGGAGTAGTGCTGGAGTGCACTGTCGTAGAAGGTCACCCATCCATTCTTAACCACAATTGACGTGGCAATTGGAGCATGGTAGTCAAACCTCAGGAGCCCAGGCCTCATAGTGACTCTGCCGTATTGTACGGACCCATCTTCGCTAGTCTGTGCAAAATCCGCGTTGAAGGAATTTATGCACTCTACAATCTCAACGAGCTGCGCAGCGAAGTCAGGAAGGGCCACAGCTTGGGAGTGAACGGAGCAAGACGACCGAGCTGGCGTTATAAGATAAAGCAGCAAAAAGAGTAACGCCCCGAACAAGGCGCTACGCCTACGCATTCTTGTTTAACTTTACTGGTATGTATATCGGCGGTGCGTCACCACCTCCCTTCTTTACGAGGAGCAACAAGGAACCCTTTCCGCCGCTACTACTCTTGACTTTGCTCATCTCCTTGTTGAAATCTGACACGCTGTTTACCGTTGCAGAATTGATGCCGAGCAGAATATCTCCCTTTCTAACACCCTCACTGAAAGCATCACTTCTATGGTCCACCCTGAGTATCAGTACCCCTTCCTGCTGTTTCTTTGAGTGCTTAGGTAGGTTACCAACTGTAAGTCCCACGCTATCGTCAGTAGCCTCTTGGTCTGCTCCTCCTGATGCAACATCGTCTGGTAGCTTGCCAATAGTGACCGCAACGTTAATAACACGGCCATCGCGCTGGACAGTTATCTTGGCCTTTTCGTTTACTGCAGCTTTTGTTATCAGGTGCGTAAGCTGAGGCATGTTCTCTATTCTCTGTCCATTGAATTCCAAAATGACGTCACCCACCTTGAGCCCCGCTTTCTCTGCTGGGCTATCCTTCGCTACACCAGATATTAATGCGCCCCTTGCACTTTCCAGGCCAAGAGAGTCTGTCATATCGTCAGTAACATGTTGAATGACGACCCCTAACCAACCATGCTCTACCCTTCCACCTCTGGATAGCACACTTATAACGCGTGCTGCATTGTTTGAAGGAATAGCAAATGCCACGCCAACATTGCCACCACCCTGTGGAGACATTATTGCTGTGTTTATGCCAATGACCTCCCCATCAGCATTGAACAGCGGCCCCCCGGAATGCCCGCGGTTTATTGCGGCATCAGTCTGTAAAAACTCACTCGCAGTGCCAATATTAATATCACGCGCACGGCCCGAGATTATACCTACACTCACTGAACCTCCGAGCCCGAAGGGGTTACCTATTGCCAACACCCACTCTCCTACCAAAACATCATCAGAGTTACCCAGTGTCACCGGTTGTAGGTCCTTTTTTGTTTTGACTTTGAGTACCGCGAGATCTGTTTTGGGATCTTTGCCCAGCACCGTAGCCTTGGCTGTGGAATTGTCACTGAACTTTACGTGAATCTCCTTAGCATTTGCTATTACGTGGTAGTTGGTTACTATCAACCCGGACTTATCCACTATGAACCCTGAGCCCAAGGAGATTACCTTTCTAGGCTTTAGCGGGTCTATTAGGAGGGGCTCCAAATTGTTGAAAAATTCCTCAAAAATACCCTTCGGAATCCCCGGAAACCTGAAGCCTTGGCCCATGGAGTTTGCATCGCTATCCACGGTCTGCTCCGTGGAGATATTGACTACAGCAGGCAACAGCTTAGCAGCCAACCCAGAGAACCCCCTACGGATGTCCGGAACGGCAGCTTTCGACTGCGCCACCGATGATGACAACGCGCTGCCACCGGAATGTACGCTACACAGCGACGATATCAGCAAAAAAAGCGATAAAAACCTCTTCACACCTAACCCCTGCTTTTGTTAAAAAGACTGATAAAATCATTGTTTGGCGACAGCACAATTTTTGTTGTACCATCGCTAAATACCCGCCTATATGCTCTCATTGTACGGTAAAAACTGAAAAAGTCAGGGTCGGCTTTAAGAGCATTGTTATAAATTTGAGATGCCTTTGCATCTCCCGTACCCCTGATGATTTGTGCATCCCGCATCGCATCCGCAATGATAACACGTGTCTGGAAATCTGCATCTGATCTGATCTTTTGAGACATCTCCCCCCCTTCTGCCCTGATTTCTCTCGCCTCCTTTTCTCTATCAGTCTGCATGCGGCGGAAAATTGCTGCACTATTCTCCTCGGGAAGGTCTGCTCTCTTGATTCGCACATCAACCATTTCCACGCCAAACTTTTCGGATTCAGTACTCACTCCCTCTTGTATACGACGCATGACGTCGGCTCTTGCTTCGTTGAGAAAGTTGATCAACGCCACGCTACCAACCTGTGTACGTAAACTTGATTCGATAATGGAGCTCAATCTATTCTCAAGCCCGGTCTCGCTTCGCACTGTCTGGTAAAACTTGACTGGGTCAACGATTCTATACTTCGCATAAAAATCCACAACAAAGCGCTTCTGATCCGCGGCTATTACCTCGCAAGAGTCTGACCTGATCTCTATAATTCGCTTGTCAAAGTATATAACCTCGCTGATTACTGGGACTTTGTAGAAAAGACCACTTTTCTGTACGCTCTTCTGCACCCGCCCGAATTGCACTACGATGGCTTGGTGTGCCTCGTCTACAATAAACATGGACTCCAGCGCAAGCGTTGCAAAACCAAAGGCGATAGCGCCCAACAGCGCGAGCCTAGCCAGACTTAACCTCATACTACCTCCCGCCTCCAGCTTTCTTGCCGCCCGCTCCGGCCAAGGGCAGGTAGGAGAACAGGCCTTTAATGTCGTCAGTAACAACGACCTTGTCCATATTATTCAGCACCTCTTCCATCGCTTCTATATACATACGATCTCTAACAGCTTCTGGCTGGTTTACATACTCTTTGTACACCGCAAGAAACTTTGCAGCATCCCCCTGTGCCCGGTTTATTACTTCACTCTTGTAGGCCTCGGCGTCGAGCTTTATCCTAATGGCCTCCCCCTTGGCTTTGGGCAACACTTCATTACGATACGCATGAGCCTCGTTAATGGCCCTTTCCTTATCGGCTCTGGCGCTCTGTACGTCCCTAAACGCGCTAATTACCTTCTCGGGTGGATCCACCTTCTTTAGCTGTATCGAGAGGACCTCAACCCCCATGTTGTACTGGTCCAGCACACTCTGTAATAGCTTTTTTGTCTCGTACGCTATGGAGGCTCTTCCCTCTCCCTCTATGGCGAAAGCTAAGGTGCTCTTGCCAATGATCTCCCGCATAGCACTTTCAGCGGCATTTTTTACAGTGGCGCCCGGCCTACCATCCCTTACACAGAACAGATACTTATACGCATCTGTTACCTTCCACTGAACGTCGAAGTTTATATTGACGATATTCTCATCACCGGTCAACATTATGCCCTCACCGTGGCTATGGTCGGCCCCATCAGCTCTATATACGCCGCTGCCAATCTCTTCCTTACTGACGACCTCGACCTTGACTTTTAGCACTTTACCCAAGGGGCGAGGCAGCCAAAAGCGCAAGCCGGGCTCGGTCACCTTCCTATACTTCCCAAACAGTAATTCAACAGCCTTCTCCTCTGGGTTTACCACGTAGAAGCCGGTACACGCATACAGTAGGACAAAAGCAGCCAGAAGAAAGAGAAGATGCGACCACTTAAACACAAAATCGCCAGGCTGCTTCCCCCCGGGGAACTCGCTTAACGCAGAGCGAACGCCATCGAAGAAGCCATCAAACTGGGAATCGCCGAACCTTTTGTTATTTTTGGGTTTCTCAAACCCTTCACCGCTTTCCCCACCCCAGGGATCACCTCCATCGCTCATAAAGACCCCGAACCCGCACAGCAAGACAAGGGGGAGTCTATCGCAGAATCTCTACCATATCAATAAAAATACTGGCCAGCACACACATACAGCCCCTCCAGTATTGGAGGTAGTGTTCATTGAGAAAACGGCCCCTACACCATCAGAACTGAACATGGTCCTTACGCTTGCCATTGGTGTTCCGGCCACATTTGTTGGTGCTGCTCCGGTGTTGGTACCACTGCTGTCAGTAGCGATAGGCTGAGTATTTTGGAATAGGAAGATAAGCACCTGGTGATGTTTAGAGGGGAGTGTAGTTGGGAATGAACCACATTTGGCGGATGGATAGTTTGGGGTTTGGTGCGTTGTTCATTACACAAACCTGTAGAGGTTGGGATTTAGAGATCAGTCACCACACATAGCTGCGGCACAAAAGGCGCAGTAGGCTTACGCTACCTAGTGTCTTGATTTATTACACCATAGACACAGTTGCACTTATTCTACACCCAGGCACCTGCTAACTTCTACTTGGCACCACCAAGGCTGGCATTACCATCAACACAGTTGAGCTCTGCACTACCTACTAACCTCAGCCTCTAACTTCTACTTGGCACCCAGTTTCCTAGCTTTACTCAAAACTACTGACCATAGCGCTGGCACCCCATTTCCAACTTGGTGGCACCAGGGCTGGCACTTCCCTCTAAACATCACTCAGGAACCTCAACCCCTAACTTCTACCGGCGCCTAATCCCCTAACCTCAGTTCCTAATCCTATCTACCTAAATCCTCATCTCCCACAGGTACAAGCGAAGGCCCCAAATCCATCTACCCAGCGGGCTCGTTCCCAATTACTCTAAGCTCTCTGCCCCCACATCTGCACCACTTACCAGGATTGAAGCAGGAATAGGACATGAGAGGTTTGTCATCAAGGGAGGTAAGAAGTCTAATGAGGATACAGCTTCAGTATTCTTATTAGGAAAGGAGTTAGCATATGATACAGCAAGAGGTCAGGTAGACCGTCTTACTAATGCTTTAGGTAAGATGACCAAGAGTGAAGCTAAGAAGTGGGGTACTGCAGTAGAGGGTGCTACTGGTGGTGGTGATGCACTGAGTAGGAAAGTGTGTGGTACCGCTGGCAGCAGTGGCAGCAACTGTGGTACCGCCGATGATACAGCATTTCTCCTAGGTAAGGAACTTGCACTAGATACAGCGAGGGGTCAATTACTATCCAGTGCTCTGGGTAGGATGTCCATGAGTGATGTGCATAGACTCAAGAGGGAAGTAGTAGATAGTGAAGGTATAGCAAGTCCTGTAAGGGCAATGTTTAGTAGACAGATCCCTGATGGAGATACATTACTTGCTGGAGAGATGGCAGGAGTTGATGATGGACTAGTTATACAAGAGTTGAGCAGACCAGAAGAGTTAGAGAAGTTACAACATGAACTAGCAAAGCAAGTAAGTAAGTTAGCAGAACTTGGAGAACTCAAGTGGTTGGAAAGACTAGAAGCCATAGAGACTGAAGAACTCCAGGAAATGAAGGAGAGGTTGAGACTTAAGGCAAGAAGAGCCTCAGAGGAGCTTAGGACGCAGCTGGAGAGGCTAGAGAGTGACTTGGGACTGCTAGAGGTGAAGAAGCTCAAGGAGGTGAAGCTGGAGAAAAAGCTGGATGCTGAAGGGCTGAAGGCGGCAGTGGAAAAGCTTAGGGAGGTAGGAAAAGAGCTAGAGGAGAAGAAGCTGGAGGAGTTGAAGACGGCGAAGAAGGAAGTTGTGACAAAAGTAGGGTTGAAAGAGCTGGAGGCGCTTGGACTGGAAGATGAAATAAAGCTGGAGGGAATAGAAGCAGGCAAAGAACTAGAGCTGGCAGTACAAAAGCTAGAGAAGTTAGAGAAGTGGAGGCCGGCTAGTAAAGAAAAGGTGGGAGAGCTCAAGAATAAACTAGAAGAACTAGCAGCGATAAGGGAACTTAGGAGGGAACTGGCAGAATTGGGAGTATTAAGTGCAGAGTTCAAGGAGTGGGAAAAGCTAGAGAAGGAAGGAAAAGAGCCAGAGCTGGTACAGAAGCTTAAAGTGCTGGGTACAGATATAATGGGAGCGCTAGAGGAGAAGAAGCTGGAGGAGGTGAAAGAGGCGAAGAGTGCAGTTGTGACAAAGATAGGGAAACTTGGAGGTGCGTTTGAGAAGATAGAGGAGAAAAAGCCGGCAGAACTGGAAAAGACCTGGCTGTTCAAGAAGCTTGGAAAACTAGAGGAGCTCAAGAAACTAGGAGGAACAGTAGAAGAACTAGCAGCGATAAGGGAACTTAAGACAAATCCAGAGCTGGCCGAGCTAAGACTAGGTGCACTAAGTCTGGAAGAGCAGTTGAGAACATTAGCTGAGATTAAGGAAGTCAAGGCATTAGTTGAAAGTAGGAAGGATAGAGGACTAGAGATTCAAGAGGGACTTCAGCTCACAGAGAGAATTAGAGGATTGGAGAGAAGGCTAGTGCTGGAGGGGATAAAGGAACTTACGCTGCTAGAAGCACAGAGGATACGTTCAGGAAGTGACCCACAAGCTGTAAAGAAAGCAGCAAGTATGCTAGAAGAGATAAGTGTGCTAAGGGAGCTAAGACAGTTAGATGAGCTAATACCAGAAGAGCAGCTGAGAACACTAGCTGAGGTTAAAGGCACTATAGCAGCACAAAAGCTGACGGTGGAGCATAAGAAGAAGGAGCTGATAAAGGAGATGAAGGAATTGGTTGGTAAGCGCGAAGCACAACCATGGTTGCAGGGCCAGGCAGAGCTGAAGGGTAAGGAGATAGCAAAACTAGGGAAGCTGGTAAAAGAGATCAAGGCACTAGAGGAACTTACAGAGATAGCTGAGAAACGTGGAGTTGCTACTACACTCAAGGCTGCATTGGCTAATGCTATGGAGACTACTAAGAATAGGGGTTGGACTGATTATTTAAACAGTCTAGATTCAAGTAAGAGAGTTAATGCTGTAAGAGAACTAATCGCTGCTGAGAAAATTAGAGCATGGGCTAGGGATATAAATAACTTGGATGTAGATGAAAGAGCCATGGTTGCAGGGGCCTTCGCTCGTGCTGTTGAGGGAGCTGAGGTTATTGAGGTTAGGGCTATTGGTTCTACTTCGGTGATGCTCAATGCTTGCTATGACCTCCTGACCGATGGTATTGGCGTTGTTCCTTATGCTTGTGCTGGGGTTGGTGGTAACTTTGTCAGTGTTGTAGATGGGCATATTAATCCTAAGTTCGCTTATAGGGTTAAGGCTGGGTTGAGCTATGCTCTCACTCCTGAAATCTCTGCCTTCGCTGGGGCTTTCTACCACAAGGTGCTAGGTGATGGTGACTATGATGAGCTGCCTTTGAGCCCTATCGCTGACTATACCGGCCCTGCAGGTAAAAATAAGGATACTGGTATTGCTTCGTTTACCTTCGCTTACTTCGGTGGTGAGCTGGGCGTTAGGTTCGCCTTCTAGTCTAGATGAACTAGTTTCCTTTAAGTTTAGGGGGGAGTGCTTCGCACTCCCCTTTCTAGTTTGTCCTGGATGATGAAGGAAAGCTAGCACCCCCACTCAAACTTACTGGTATCACCAATCTCACCCAGTAGGTATGTCATCATGGCTAGACTAGTGTTGAGGTAACATAACAACTACACAGTGTGGTAATGCACCATAGACACAGTTGAGCCCTGCACTACCTACTAACCTCAGGAACCTCCAGCACCACCAAGTCTGGCATTGCCACCATCAATGTGGCACTACCAGCACCCAAAGCTCTTGGCACTACCTACTGACCTCAGGAACCTCCAGCACCACCAAGTCTGGCATTACCACCATCAATGTGGCACTACCTAATCGTTGGAGAGCGTACACATAAACAGTATCTCTGATCCGCAGTATGATTTGCGGGTTAGTAGTTCATAGCGATCAGGGATTGAGACCTTGGCACCCTTTTTTATACGAAGCACCACCACACTTCCTGCCTGACACCATCGCATACTCAGTATTGCGTTTAGTGATATATCCACCAACGACGTTTCCTCGTAAGGAGGATCAACAAACGCCAGATCATAGCTGCGATCCGCCAAGGGGAGTTTGTTCACATCGCAACATAAAACGGTCATTCTGTGTCCAACACCAAGGCTGTCAGCCGTCCTTCTGACCAATTGTAAGTTAGGCAGGTGTATGTCTACAAGGCTGGCATGCTCTGCGCCTCTTGATAGGGCTTCAAAGGAAAAAGCGCCACTGCCGCAGAATATGTCGCACACCCTCGCCCCTTCTATAGGGATGTGCGCACGCAAAACATTGAATACTGACTCTCTTACCACGGAGATCGCAGGTCGTGCTTTCAAGGTATTGCCAGTGAATACTCGCCTGCCACGGTGAACACCTGCTGTAACCCTTATCACGCCCGCAGCCTACGAAAACCGTCAAAACTTTCTAGTGAAATGGCGGCTCCTTATGGAGTCCATAAGCCTGCCGCTTGCGGAAACCAGCTTCTCCGTATAAACTGCCTGTTTGATTTTGTAGACCTCCTCAGCTGTTGGATCACCACCCCGTGAGATGCTGCAAAGCACTATCAGGTCAATCTTTCCGCCTTCAGCGCCGCTCCCTTCTCCGGCGGCAGTGGTACTTAACACCTCTCCGAGTTCGGCATTGCTCAACATGAACTGAAGTTTAGAGGCAAGATCGCCAATGCGCACGTCAAGACTTGTCGCATCCAGTCCCATGTTCTTTGCAATGCCATCAAAACTTTCACAGTTGGCACCGCGCCCTTTCATGACTCGCAACACGTTTTCATGGTCGCTGCTCGCGACAGAGACGCGCTTTATGCTCGCAGAGCTATTCAGGAACCCCTTACTCACCTTGACTTTATTCAACAACTTCAGCACCAAGTATCCGCGGTCAATCCTGATCGGGCCAATTACTTGGCCAACATTGGCCCTTACGAGTGATACTTTCACATCGGGCAAGAATGCGCTAGCCGTTACCCCTACAGCGTGGTCAGCATATACCGCGTGCTCCCTGTACCTTGCTGCTATCTTATCAAGCGCCACACCCTTGTTAAGCTCACTCAGCACAGAGTCCAAAACGCTGCCCGCCTTGAACGGCACAAAAACTTGCTCCATATCCAGCACGGTCTCAAGGCCGGTAGACCTTGCCTCGTCAACGTAATTTTCAACATCGCTATCCGAAACCGCAAGAAAGGGCGCGACCCGTGTGGCCAATATTTTGCTCCATACAACCCTGGATCTGAGGTGATCTTCTACAGATTTGTGATCCAGCCCATTCTGCACCACGCACTCCCCTATACTCAGCCCGTCGCACACACCCAACACAGAGAACATCTTACTGGCTTCCGCCTCTAACTCGTGCTTACCTACGGATATGCCCAACTCCTTGGCTTCAAGCTCTAATACAGACTCATCAACCAGAGACTGCAGCACCTCAGCCTGGTCACTCCCAGCATGAGCAGTTCTGTAGAAAAATGCGTTTGCTTTTGTTCGTCTAGATACATCTAGACTAGTTATAGCCTTCCCATCAACAACGGCCTTTATGCGCACAGAAGACGCGGAGCAACAGTGCGACGCAAGAACAACACACAAGGCACAGCAACACGCCAGGTAACGCAACATACGACCAAACTACAACAAAAGCAGGAGCCGATTCTAATGATAAAACCGCTGCAAGTCAAAGCTCTATTTACATTAACGGCAAACGCAACCGGACTTGCACCCAGGGTTCTGAGTGCAACCTAGTGTGCGGGCGAGCGACCAGGATCGAACTGGCGACCTCCAGTGCCACAAACTGATGCTCTACCGACTGAGCTACGCCCGCCACGAGGACAACCAACTATCATATCTGGCTCACAGGAGTCAAGTATCATATGCCGGGAAGATGGCTGCGTGCAACCAAGGGGCGTACGTCACTCCTCCCACGCATTTAGAGCGGCATTCCAACTAGCGCAGGGTACGGCAACGCGTGCAACGGTTTTGGACATTGTGCACTTCAGCACGGCCAGCTAAACCTTGGGACCTGCTGTGCATGGCTCCACATTAAGAACCTCGCAGCCTTCGTAATATTTCTGTTCTACCAATCAGTGGCAGTAATTTTGCAAATTCTGGACCTTTTGGCACCCCCGTAAGTGCGAGCCTAAGTGGCAAAAGAATGTCGCGAGTCTCGCAGCCCGCACGCTCTTTGATTTTTTGTAGCCAAGTTTTCCACGTACCGTCATTTGGCTCTCCTTCGGGCAGGAGATCACTAGCTAACTGCAGCAACTGCCGGTTTACGTCATCCACCACGGGGGTGACCCCAGGACCGCAGATTTCTGCCCACCTCTTCACCTCCGAAATGACGTCTATATTGTCGCGCACTGCGTACCAAAAGCCTTCCGAGCACTTTATGCCGTATGCTTCTAATCTATCCTGTACTTCTTCGAATGACAGCCTCTGCAGCAGCCGCACATTTAGCTTGGATATGTCTTCCAACTCGAACTTGATTGGAGCTTGGTTGAATGCTTTGATGTCAAACGAATCCACAAGGGATTGCATATTCGTGTATGGTTCCACAGGAAGTGATGTACCTACCCTGGCCATGTAGCTGTTAATCGCCATGGGCTCAAGGTTCATGTCTCGCATTTTGCATATTTCGGTTCCACCTACCCGCTTAGACATCTTTGAGTCCCCCATGCGCAGCAGCGGCAGGTGGGCAAAAGATGGTATTTTTGCACCAAGCAAGCCCATGACATAGATCTGCACTGCCGTATTACTCACATGGTCCTCGCCGCGAACGACGT
Source organism: Anaplasma ovis str. Haibei (assembly GCF_002214625.1). Classification (NCBI taxonomy): domain Bacteria; kingdom Pseudomonadati; phylum Pseudomonadota; class Alphaproteobacteria; order Rickettsiales; family Anaplasmataceae; genus Anaplasma; species Anaplasma ovis. The sequence continues at coordinate 953,788 of NZ_CP015994.1, read as the reverse complement.
GTGTTATCTCAAAATCTATATCATCAACTGTAGAGGGAAACATGTAGGTGTAACTTCCGTCAGTTCTCCTGAGAATTGGATCACTAATGTTTTTGGCTTGGAACACCACCTTGCCCCGTATTTCATCCTTCCAGGAAATTGCCTGGTCACGATCTATCTTGAGTCTGAAATACGGCTTCCTCCCACTGTAGGCCTTTTGGTCTTGCTCAGTCATGTTCAATGCACTTCTGTCGTAAATGGGTGGTAGCCCCATTTTGAGCATCATTTTCCTTTTTAACTCCAGCTCCTCCGGAGTTTCGTAGCATGGGTAGACCGTACCCGTATCCATCAGGGAGTCGAAAATTTCGTCATACCTACCAATCCTAGAGCGCTGGTTGAAACAGATATCCCAATCCACTGCCAGCCACTTTAGGTCATTCTTTATTCCCTCCACATACCTATCCTCAGACCTTTCAAGGTCAGTATCGTCTATCCTGAGCAAGAGCTTGCCAGATCTGCTTCTGGCATACAGCCAGCACACCAGTGCCGTTCTCACATTCCCTACATGCATGTACCCAGTGGGGCTAGGTGCAAAACGAGTAATCATTTAGTATAACCTGTAAAGCATCCTGTCACGGACCAACCTAATTACGTAAACAGCACGCAAGATATCTTGCGTTGTCGGGGGAATACACCAGTGAAGTTTAACACACGAAGCACTCAATCCCATAGATATCTGTATATCGATTCCTTTCCTTTACCAAGGGAATAGCATGTAGGCAACCTGAATCTTTTTGGTTTACCAAGGTAGGTTTTCTTTTTAGAATTGCAGCTCCAGTCGTTCTTGTAGTTAGCGTGCATTTTTTCTGTGTGTACACGCACGAAAGGTCAGGGCGCGTCAAGTTCGTGCGCGACGGTTTTTCGTTTCTGGCCTTTATTTTCGTGTTCTTTTTCACCGCCTATAAGAGGCTGTGGGCCCTCACTTTTATCCTACTTGCAGCGTCATGCGTCTCTTATGTTGCATACCATGAGCACTTCATTGACCTTCCTTGCTATATAATGCTGGAATTCACAATTAAGCTCTATGCCGGCCTCGCTTATCCAGACTGGCTCCGCATGAAGCTTAGGAGAACCAAGCACACCATTTCCGCAACTGTACTGGCGCATAATGCCCTACACGCTCGGCTGCGGTTTATGGAGCAAGTGGAAAACAAAGCACCCGACGGCACTTTGTAGGAGTTCTGCAACACCTGGCAATTGCTGTGTTGCCGGCCGCTTCGCAAAACGCACACACCACCCATAGTTCAGCTAAGCCCCGATAACCAACTAAGTTACCACCGTCACCCGCGCCAAAAAGGTGTATCTATAAGGGGGTGCTCGCCACCGCAAACTCCCTTTTGCCTATCATACCGGATTCGTACCCAAGCCGCCCGGATTCTACAGCATACTTGAAGGCGCGAGCCATACTTGTGGGATCGGGAGATCGCGCGATTGCACTATTGATCAACACCCCGTCAATCCCAGTTTCCATGACCATAGCTGCATCGGATGGCCTACCTATTCCGGCATCCACGATGATTACCACATCCTTACATCGGTTTCTCAGCAACTTAAGGTTGTGTGCGTTCAGCACGCCCATGCCGGAGCCTATAGGTGACGCGCCGGGCATTAATACTCTGCATCCACAGTCTATAAGTCTGCAGCATGCTACAAGGTCATCCGTGCAATACGGGAAGACTTCAAAACCCTGGTTCACAAGCTCTTTAGCGGCTTCACATAACAACACAATATCGGGATGTAGCGTGTAGTCATCACCAATAACTTCAAGCTTGATCCAAGAAGTGGCAAAGATTTCCCGTGCCATTTGTGCCATGCGCACGGCATCGCTCACCGTACAACAACCAGCCGTATTTGGCAAAACGCGGCACCCGCTGTCTTGAACTATGCGCCAAAAATCTCCCCCCGCCCTGGCAGATGGCATCTGCCTGGAAAGAGAGACAGTTACAACTTCCGTTCCGGAGTTTGATATGGCCTGTTTGAGCACTTCTGGAGACGGGTATAGAGCAGACCCCATTAGCAGTCTGCTATTTAGCTTTACCCCATACACATTCCACACGCTACTTCTCCGTGCCATTAAGACCGGGCAGCCGCGCAGTTGCGCCGAACCATCTGGGAAACGTACACCACATGCTACCCACCCTGCATAGGGTACACTATATCTACAACATCCCCACTCCTGAGTGCATACTCACTATACTGCGCCTTGGTAACGAGCACATTGTTGACCGTAACTGCAAAAGGTGCGCTGCACTCGTATTCTTTTACGGCGTGCTGTAGCGAGCTTCCCGCAGGTATTTCCCTCTTTTCCCCATTAATCTTGATATCTATAACATCTTTCATGGAAAACACCCGAAGCTTGAAGTAAAGACGCTGTAGTATATACACCAATCCTCCGTCAGTACCAGCCAATTTCCGTTCTAGGCCGTAGATGCTAGCGGGTAGTAGCGCAGGCAACGCCCAAAACGCGGTACGAGTTATCTTGTGTGGCTGATGATATTATGCTAATCTCGGCATATCGTAGATATGATGGTAGATATCCATGCTGTCACTGCAGAAAACAAGTTACCCGGCACCTGGCGCTACAGACAACAGTACTGCTCTATTCCTAACTGCAGAATTTCAGGGCTTAGCAAAGCTGCTAGCAGACACAAATTCTCTACCCATGCTATCAGGGTTCCTAGCGGAAGTTGTTGGAACAAACGATGTGATGGCCGGATATCCATACATAAACATACTACGACACAATGCTTAGTAGGGATGACATTGCAAGGCTTACCAACTTTAAGCACGGACACTACAACCTCGTGTGGATGGCTGAAGTACTGTACCGATCCCTACTGCAAATTACGCAAGAATACAATGTAGACAGTCCTCAGCTGCAACGTCTCGCACGTTGTTGTGCATCTAAGATACACAAATTGCACGGTAAGTCGCCTGCATATAATTTTTTCAGCCCGGCATCCATTGCGTGCGTGCAAGAGCTCTCATCATACTTACAAAGGGTGGGAATCAACGAACACCTTGGTGTAGATGTAATAACGGAGAACAGCCTAAAAGTGCTGGACAACCTGTCGCGCTACTTTGCCCTGAAAATGCGGCAGGAATTTTGTCTTTTGCTCACTTTTTATGGCGCAAGTTACGATAAGCTGCCGCAAGCTTGCATGTCAGCAGTGCTGGTGCGACGCATATTGCATGTTAACGGAAAGGCAGTGCAAACTCCTGTTCGAAATCTAAGTGCGCAAGAATCAAGGGCTAGGCAGCTGGTTTCTGAGGCTATAACAACACATCTAGAACAAACAAAAAAGCGCTTGGAATATGTTGAGGTTATTGTGAATCGGCGCCACTCCTGGTATATGCTGCACCGCAAACTTGTACAAGTTTTCCATTCAATGTTTACCTTACCGAAGCTGCGGGAAGATTACAGCGCCCTAAAAAGGCTTGATGCCGTCTATAAAGACAGCATCATGTATGGCGACTGCGCAAAATTTTTTGAAAGTCTGCGCAACATTAAGCTTATGAATATAGATCGCTACAAAAAACACCCCGAGTTGGTTGCAGCTCTGCGCACAGTACAAAGCTCATACAAGGTTGCTAGCCACACAGAATACATGGCAGCAGTAAGAAACTGTGCGTCCCAACCTCGGCCTGTACCACTGCGATGTTTCATGCTGACGGATCCCAAACGCAGTGGGGTGTTAGGGCTCGCGAACCGGAAAGTGCGTGCAAAAATGGGTACTGTATCTAGATGGCTGAAGCGGCAGTCATACGCCGTCCGATGCAAATTTTGGCAAAGCACTGGGCACTATCCCACAACTGTGGCAGCAAATACATATGAGCGGCCCGAATCACGTGTGCGCGGTAGTGCCGGAGACGACGATGCTGTTGCGGTGTTGCATTCTCGTCCCAGCAATGATAACTGCCGCCTACGCACCCTACTAGCGCACTTTCTGAAACTACTCAGCAGGAAACATCAGCATCGGGCAAGTAGCCTTACAGCACTCAACTTGTGTTACGCGAATGGCATTGGACACATGCTTGCCGGAGGCACAAGAGCATCCGCAAACCACAAAGTGCGTCACCCTGTAGGCACGCACACATCTAGGTACCTGCGAGAGAGCCAAAGAGCACGTTCCCTGCTACTGCGCGCCGAGTCGCTGTGTAATTTATACGCAGCATATGCCGACCAGGCGTCGGGCCGAAAGCTCGACATAAAATCTCTGCCCGCAAGCAATGATCATACGAAAAAGCGCACCAGGGTATTCTTGCCAGGAATATCTCGGATCAGTGGGCGTAGCTCCAAGAAGTCCGGTAACTTTGGGAGTCTGGTCAAAAGGAGAAGATTAATTTCACATGACCCGGAGAGTATGTCGAGAAAATGTGTGCACTCGGACCAAGGCGTTGCTGCACACGGTAATGTTCAGCCCTCAACTGGACCATTGCCGACCAGTTTCGGTCACAAACAGAAGTGTGGTATTAACAGTGCGGCGGAATGGCGCATGTCGGCTTTACGATCCACGCCCTCAAGCAATGATAACTGTGTTGCCGAATCAAACACCGCATTATCCGCAACTCCGGCACGACAAGACGCGGGGCGGCAGCGCAGGAAGAAAAAACATCGAGTTATACATGCACTCAAGAAGCGTCTTCTCTGGGCTCTATGCACGTCACACACCTGTGCAGCAGAGCTTCCTGTAAGTGATGCATCTTCGACAGCATCTGAACATTCTCCTCATAGCACCCAGAGGCACAAAATACGCAGAAAGCCTACCAGTGCCACACCTAAACAAAGCACCTTGACATTATACGTGCCGTCACTCACTGCCACCAAGGCAGAAGGAACGTACAACTGTTGTGCACGCGGTGTATCATCAGAAGGTATGCCATGGCATGAAAGTACAGACTCATCGTGCAGCCAAGCTTCTCCTGAGGATGAACGTACTAGTGGCTTTAGGTAGTGCCACATTGATGGTGGTGATGCCAGGACATTTGTGTAGTGCCAAGAGCTTTGGGTGCTGATGACGCCACATTGGGTGCCAAGCAGTGAGGTTCCTGAGGTTAGCGACTATGGTCAGTAGTTTTGAGTGTAAGGATGGTAATGCCAGACTTGGTGGTGCTGGAGGTTCCTGAGGTTAGTAGGTGGCAATGCCAGACTTAGTGCTGAGGTTAGTAGGTGGTGCAGGGCTCAACTGTGTCTATGGTGCATTACCACACTGTGTAGTTGTTATGTTACCTCAACACTAGTCTAGCCATGATGACATACCTACTGGGTGAGATTGGTGATACCAGTAAGTTTGAGTGGGGGTGCTAGCTTTCCTTCATCATCCAGGACAAACTAGAAAGGGGAGTGCGAAGCACTCCCCCCTAAACTTAAAGGAAACTAGTTCATCTAGACTAGAAGGCGAACCTAACGCCCAGCTCACCACCGAAGTAAGCGAAGGTAAACGAAGCAATACCAGTATCCTTATTTTTACCTGCAGGGCCGGTATAGTCAGCGATAGGGCTCAAAGGCAGCTCATCATAGTCACCATCACCTAGCACCTTGTGGTAGAAAGCCCCAGCGAAGGCAGAGATTTCAGGAGTGAGAGCATAGCTCAACCCAGCCTTAACCCTATAAGCGAACTTAGGATTAATATGCCCATCTACAACACTGACAAAGTTACCACCAACCCCAGCACAAGCATAAGGAACAACGCCAATACCATCGGTCAGGAGGTCATAGCAAGCATTGAGCATCACCGAAGTAGAACCAATAGCCCTAACCTCAATAACCTCAGCCCCCTCAACAGCACGAGCGAAGGCCCCTGCAACCATGGCTCTTTCATCTACATCCAAGTTATTTATATCCCTAGCCCATGCTCTAATTTTCTCAGCAGCGATTAGTTCTCTTACAGCATTAACTCTCTTACTTGAATCTAGACTGTTTAAATAATCAGTCCAACCCCTATTCTTAGTAGTCTCCATAGCATTAGCCAATGCAGCCTTGAGTGTAGTAGCAACTCCACGTTTCTCAGCTATCTCTGTAAGTTCCTCTAGTGCCTTGATCTTGGCTAGTTCTCTGTCCAGTTTTGCTATAGTGTCTTTCACTCCAGCTAGTTTCTCTTGCCCTTTCGACTTATCTGTCCCAAGCACTAGTGTTTCCCCCAGAGTTAGTAGTGCTCCAAAGAGTCCCTGAGCCTTTTTCTTCTCTACCAACTCTTTAACCAGCTCCCTTTTCTTACTCTCCAGCTTTTGTGCTTCCAGTTGTGCTATAGTGTCTTTCACCTCAGCTAATGTTCTCAACTGCTCTTCTGGTACTAGCTCATCTAACTGTCTTAGCTCCCTTAGCACACTTATCTCTTCTAGCATACTTGCTGCTTTCCTTATAGATTGCGGATTAGTCTCCTTACGTATTCTTTGCCGCTGTGTCAGTTCCTGTATCTCCTCCAGCTTTTGTGCTGCTAGCCGTACTAGTCTTCTATCTAGTCCCCTCATTCTCTCTGTGAGCTGAAGTCCCTCTTGAATCTCTAATCCTTCAATCTTCTGCTTCTCAGCTAATGCCTTGACTTCCTTAACCTCAGCTAATGTCCTCAACTGCTCTTCCAGTCCTAATGCCTTAAGTTCCCTTATCGCTGCTAGTTCTTCTAGTTTTGTCTTGAGCTCTCCCAGCTCTTCCAATGTCTCCAACTTATGCACCGCATCTAACTTTCCCTTGATTGCTCTCTCCAGCCCTCCTAGGTCTTTCACCTCCTCCAGCTCCTCTGGCTTCTCCTTCAACTTCTCCAGCTCCTCCTTGAGCTTCTTCACCTCCAGCTTCTTCTTCTCCTCCAGCTTTATCATCTCCAGTGTCTTGCCTTCAACTCCGAATTTGTGTAACAGCCACTTAGTCAGATGTTCTCCCAGCCCTGCGCCTTTTAACTTCTTCTCGGACTCTATCTCCTTCAACTCCTTCAGCTTTTTCTCCTCTAGCTTCCCTAGCTCTCCTACTACACCCTTGCCTAGCGCTTCTAGCTTCTCTATCTCCTTCTTGAGTGCCTCCAGCTTACTCAACCTCTCCTTCATCCCCTGGAGTTCTTCAGTCTCTATGGCTTCTAGTCTCTCTAACCACTTGAGTTCTCCAAGTTCTGCTAACTTACTTACTTGCTTTGCTAGTTCATGTTGTAACTTCTCTAACTCTTCTGGTCTGCTCAACTCTTGTATAACTAGTCCATCATCAACTCCTGCCATCTCTCCAGCAAGTAATGTATCTCCATCAGGGATCTGTCTACTAAACATTGCCCTTACAGGACTTGCTATACCTTCACTATCTACTACTTCCCTCTTGAGTCTATGCACATCACTCATGGACATCCTACCCAGAGCACTGGATAGTAATTGACCCCTCGCTGTATCTAGTGCAAGTTCCTTACCTAGGAGAAATGCTGTATCATCTCCTCCCTTGATGACAAACCTCTCATGTCCTATTCCTACTTCTATCCGTGCTCTGCCGGTTCTGTACCCCAGGCTGCCTCCGAAGGCTAGGGTACTGTTCCCGAACTCTATACCACACATAGGGGTACTCCAGTCGAAGTGGTATGAGTTGAACTCACTGGTATCGCTAGCATTCTTGCTGAGAGGGAACAGGCCCCTAGCTCCCTCCACTTCTTCTATGATTTTCAAATTCTTGACGCCATTGAAGGTGGGGTTGTAGTCAAGGCCTATGTAGAAGTTTTTACCAGCATTCCCTGCGGGTCTATTCGCCAATCTTTGTGGATGAGATTTACTTTTCTCAGCAGCCCCCACAGGTACACTGTGGAATACACTCCATGTTGATACTCCAGCAACTAGTAAGAATCTAAGCAACATCACCACTCTCCCAAAACATCACTAAAGCACCTATCTCTAACTTGTACCACCAAGTCTGGCATTACCATCCTTACACTCAAAACTACTGGCCATAGTCGCTAACCTCAGGAACCTCATCTCCCAACGCTACTTACCCTTGCCCAATGTGGCATTACCAATCTCACTGCTTGGCACCCAATGTGGCATTACCACCATCAACACAGTTGAACTTGCTAGCCTCATCACCATTAATCCCAGCAGCGAACTTAGCCATAAGCTTACCAGCACCAAAGAATATGGCAGTAAATACAACCAACATAACAATGGCAGGCCATGCGAGTTTACCGAATATAGCCATGATACTAGAACCTAGTATTACTCCAGTCATGATGGGTAATCCAAGTTTCTGCACAAACCCTATAACATTACATATAACCTTAGTAGCTGTATCATCAGCAGCAGGAGAAGTAGCAGCCCCTGCAGGTACACCATGGAAGATACCCCATGCTAACACTCCAGCAATCAGTAAGAATCTAAGCAACATCACCACTCTCCCAAAACCTATCAACCAGTAGCCCGGTCTACCCTCACCCTTGCACTCAAAGTTCTGGCATCACCAATCTCACTACCTAGCCCAGCAGCGAACTTAGCCATGAGCTTACCAGCACCAAAGAATATGGCAGTAAATACAACCAACATAACAATGGCAGGCCATGCAAGTCTGCCGAAGATGGCCATAATACTGGAACCCAATATCACTCCAGTCATGATAGGAAGCCCAAGCTTCTGCACCAGCAATCAGTAAGAATCTAAGCAACATCACCACTCTCCCAAAACCTATCAACCAGTAGCCCGGTCTACCCTCACCCTTGCACTCAAAGTTCTGGCATCACCAATCTCACTACCTAGCCCAGCAGCGAACTTAGCCATGAGCTTACCAGCACCAAAGAATATGGCAGTAAATACAACCAACATAACAATGGCAGGCCATGCAAGTCTGCCGAAGATGGCCATAATACTGGAACCCAATATCACTCCAGTCATGATAGGAAGCCCAAGCTTCTGCACGAAGACAATGACATTACATATAACCTTAGTAGCTGTATCATCAGCAGCAGCAGCACTGCTACTAGCATAAGTAGAACCTGCAGTGATGAATAACCATATCAAGGCTACCACTGCTGTAGCCAGATGTCTCGGTGCAAAGTTGAACATATTCCTCCTTTATATGTATCCATAATAATGGATAATAACCCTGAAAGTTGTCCTAGGACTTGATATATATAACATATAATACATATCCCGCAGTCCAGCATGCAGGCTCTCAGCTATGCCTTATTATAACCTCACGCGTGCAAGACTGGCAGCATTACAGCACAGAGTTGCTAAAATTCTGTAAACAATCCTGGGTTGTATTGATGGGGGTGTGTGCCGCTGCCACATCTGTGGATGAGGCAGCGGCACAAAAAGGCGCGGTGGGCTTTTACGCTACCTAGTGTCTTGATTTATTACACCATAGACACACTTGAAGCTCCCTGCGTTGCTAACTTACGACACCAAGTCTTTCCCCAAAACCTATAAATCTACTGGCTCCATCTGACCTTGCTTCCTCCTTAAGCTGTCGGCGCCATCAATGTGGCAGGGATTGATATCCGTGTGTAGTGCGGGCTAGGGTTAGGAGATAGTGTGAATAACACAAGTCACTGCAAAGTCACACGCAACAGTTGCTGCGTTGTCCGGTTACTATTGGTGCACACAGTAACTGGGAGGAATGAGTATGGGAGAGGGGCCGGTGGGTAGATGGGGCATGGATGCATTGCCATAGACACAGTTGCTGTATTGTTCCATGGCTGTAATGGAGAAGCGCTTAGGTGTGTGCTGTATTGTATAAATTACTGCGGGGGATTGTTCCTAGGCAGGGATGGTAAATATTGATAGTGCATTGGGTGCCAAGGATTGAGATGGTGCGGGTATAAGTTATGGGCTTGGGGTCCCTGAGTGATGCAGGGAACTTCAGATGTGCAATGGCCCCGCCAACTTTGGTGTATGGGGATTAGGTGACTAATCTCTCTCCTCACGTAATGGCCTTGGTAACTGCAAACTGGAGAATTGGTGGATGACCTATCTCTAAATACCTCAACCACAACCCTACTTACCAAATGTGGTTCGTTTCCATCTCCCAACTCTACTTGCATCACCCAAACACCTATCTTCCTATCTCTAAATTTTCAGCCCACAGTTGCAGGTACCACCTGTAACCAGAACACCACAAGATTAGTGCAGTGTTTGGCTATGATGCAACACTGCTCTCTGTTGCAGGTGAAACCATTAGTACGTCAGGGATGGCGATTAGTGGATAACACAGTAACTGCAAAGTCACAGTCGCAACAGTTGCTGCGTTGTTCAGTAACTATAACGAGAGACCTGAGAGGTAGCGGACGATAAGTATGCAGGTTAGTAGTATGGCCTGTTATTCCTGATCCTAAGGTCTAGGGCCTCTTCCCAAACATCCCCGTTGCAGAGTAGCTTTTCCTTGTTGTACATCAACTGGGAGGAATAGGTACGGGCAAAGGGGCATGGCTGGATTGCCTTGGTAGATGGATATTTTGGGGTTGGTGTGTTGTTCATTGCACAAACCTGTAGAGGTTGGGATTTAGAGATCAGTCACCACACATAGCTGCAGCAGTGGTGGCCTTGATATGGTTATTCATCACTGCAGGTTCTGCTTATGCCAGTACTTCTGCTACTGGCACAACCCTCTTAATCGTCTGAGGCCGACATACATAACTTGTCGCCTTGAGCTCCCGTCAGCATGTTCACCATCGGAGTTGAAGTCTGTGGTGCGGTAACCCGGAATCTCATATCGGTCTGGCATCACTTGCACACCACGGCGAACTTAGCCATAAGCTTACCGGCACCAAAGGGTACGGTCGCAAATTTCTAGACACGGCTTGGGTTACCTAGCAGACGTTGCACGTGCATGGTCGGTGATATCCAGCTGTTTTGCCTAGTAAAAATTCGCTCCAACGCAACCTTCAGCGAGACACAAATTTACGCGCACACATAAATGCCAGATGGTCAGGACCTTTTGTTCTGCATGAATTTTAGAGTCATTTATTGTTAAGCAATTTCCTCTACGTCACTGGCCCCTGTGACATTGCGCCGCTTATCGAGGAACTTTGGATGAAGCCCCAGGCCACCTTCACGTTGCTGCATGCACTCTGCGCGTGTGACGCCCTAACTACCGCGTTGCCCATACTGGGTGTGCTATCTCGCGTGGGGCTCCGCTGTATGCTGAATATCTCGGTGACTATGCATGACTACCGAGACGCTGCAGCGGACGTTTCCCAGTGGCTTTTCGGTCTGCGCCCATGCACGTCCCGCGCGGACAAGCTTTCTGAGCAGCGCCATGCCTGTGCACACAACTCAGTGTTACCGAATTTTGTGTCGTGTAACACAAAGCTAGACCCAATAGGTGCGAATTTTAGGGAGCTGTGGCGGGAAACTTCTTGCGTGAAATTCTGTAGCTCCGTGCCTATCCGGAGTGTGGGCATGCACATGAAAAGGCACATCCATATCGCGGGTGTTGATGTTTGGTGCACTGTCGCACCTTGATGTGTGGCTAGATTTTGATTGTTTACTAGGGAGAGGAAAGTGACTCATTGTTTGTTGTTGAAGCGTTTCGGAAGTGTTATGTGCGCCGCAGCGCCGAAGGTATTGTTATTTTTAGTGTTCCTGTTCGTTGTCGATTCGGCGCATGCTGGTGGTAAGAACGCCGGTAGTAAGAGCGCTAATGCTAGTACAGGTGGCGCCAACCAGTTTCTTACTATAACAGCACAAAGTGGTGGAGCGGGCTCAGGCGGCGGTGGCAGCGGCGGTGGCGGCGGTGGCGGCGGTGGCGGCGGCGCCAACGCTGATATGGTTGCTGGCAAAGTCATCTGCAACGTAATCAGTTTCGTCAGAGCTATAGGATTGCCTATAATGACTGGGGTAATATTGGGCTCGAGCATAATGGCAATTTTCGGTAGATTGGCATGGCCTGCAATAGCCATACTAGTGGTGTTTACCGGAGTGTTCTTTGGGGCAGATAAACTGGTTAGGAAATTTGCCGAGGGTGTTGGCCCGACGTCCGTGTTCGCATGCACATAAGCGTGTACGTATCTGCGCGCAGTTGTTTCACAGCAGTTTATGTGTGACCGGCTCGTGCCCGTGGTAACAGGAGTAAACACCCACGCTGCTGCCCATCATCCCGGGGCGGCAGCGGCTTTAGCTTTGCGGAAAGCGCAATGGTTCGCCACCCAGACAATGTGCATGATCTGGTATTATTGTGTGAAACTTGGTGGCCCAATCCGTGGTTGTGTGCTGCAGAAACTTACTGGCCGACGGTACGGCAGTGGCAAACTGTACCCACGAAATTTCTTATTGCTACCAGGTTGTAAAAGTTGTGACACAAGGCCTGATTCGAAACTTCTGATGTGATTGATTATGGTACGTGCTGTGTTGGGTGTGTGCCTACCATGAGTGACAGATTCCCCATTATCCCCAACTTGCACTACATTTTACCGTGATCTCCTACTGCTAGAACTTAAACAAAAGAGTGTTAAATACCGGCACACCAGTACAGTAACAACACCCATAACGTAAACACGTGTTGCTATAACCTACTGCCGGCACAAGAAATGCCAGAAATTTTCCCTATCAGTATGTGTTCTATTAGGAAAAGTCCTTAAGTATCCCATTCTTTGGGATAAAGCACACATGATTGCGCGCCAAACAAGAATATTGGTTAATCATAAATTAACTCATTGCCTCATAAAATGCAAACAGGGTGAGTTGCTCACCATATGTTCAGTGCACCGTGGAGGTCATAGAAGCGGATTTCGGTGAGCAGATAACCTGCTCACACAGGTGGCATGTTGTAGGGGCTTTTCCGTGGTGTGTGGGATAGTTCTGGATGGGGGTTTATGGAATGTCACGATTTGTAAAATTTTTCTTTCGGGCAGCATGCACGCTATTGGTTGCCCTCAGTATCGGCGCCGCAGACTGCGCTCTTGCGAGCGGCAAGGATACGGATAAAGATGTTGCCACAAAGGTGATATGTAATGTCATCCTCTTTGTGCAAAAGTTAGGGTTGCCAATCATGACTGGTGTTATCCTGGGCGCGAGCGTGATGGCGGTTTTCGGTAGGCTTGCGTGGCCAGCCATAGCGATGTTGGTTGTGTTTACCGCGATATTCTTTGGTGCGAGTAAACTCATAAGCAAATTTGCAGCGGGGATAACCGAACTAGATGCTGAAAAATTTGACTGCAAGTAACTACAAGAGGCTGTCACCACGGCAATGCTGGCGGCTTTGCCACGCAGGGCAGCCCGACTTCGAGTCTTAGTCCATCATACTCTTTAACGGGGCACAATGTGTCCCGTTGAACCATGGTGCGCAACAGCTTGGGTTCTCATACTTTGGGACTGGTACACATTTTTGAATCCACGCGTAAGTTGTGCTTTGGCGACGCACAACAAAATTGAAAATTCATTAAGTATAACTGTAGATCGGCTACACAGATTGTTATATAAGGTAACAGGTAAAGTCTTTAAGAGAGTTAGAATGTTAAAAGCCTTTTTGACAACAATATCTGTGTTTGTTTTTACACTACTATCGTTTAGTTCTGAGGCCTCAAGCATGCGCGCTATGTCGCAGGGTTCAGCAAATGCTGCAAATGGTGAAGTGGTGTCAAAGGTTATATGTAATGTTGTGGTGTTCGTGCAAAAATTAGGGCTGCCTATAATGACGGGAGTCATATTAGGCTCGAGCATTATGGCAGTTTTCGGTAGACTTGCGTGGCCTGCTATTGTAATGCTAGTTGTATTTACTGCGATCTTTTTTGGTGCAGGGAAGCTGATTTCAAAATTTGCCGGTGGTATTGCAGAGTTGGGTGCTGATGACTTTGACTGTAGAGTGCTTGCTGGTACGACTATATAGCGGCCCATCTGTGGACGTTCGGGCTTGCTGAACGCCGGCCGGGTTTGCCTATTTTTGGTTCACGGAATGTTAAGCATATGAATGTAGTAGTACTCTGAATTATGCTTGGTGGCGTGAGAGGGTTATGGGTATTTGCCGGTGTCTTTCATAGATAGTTTTGTGCGCAAGTTTCGCCTGAAAAAGGGCGGTGAAGACGAAGGTTCTGAAGAGAAGAGCCGCGCTGCGGTTGAGGAGGTGCATCACTCCTCCCGTACGGGTGGGGCGGATTCCTACGTGGAGTTCATAGCGCCAGCCTGCCACTACAACGAAGATACGCTACTGAACAAAAGTGGGGGCCTGGTACAAATAATACGAATAGAAGACTATGCCGACAACTCGGGTTTAGGGTCTCTCAGAGATGCTATAAGGACTGCGATATCGAACGTGCGAGATCCGGGAATTGCGTTTTGGCTGTACACCGTTAGGGAGGAGTGCAAATTTAAACTTGATTGGCACGAGACACAGGACTTTTCCGATTCTTTGCACTCCGTATACGGGGCTTCCATAAGCTCGAGGCGCACCTACGCGAATGAAGTGTACATTGCCGTGGTAACTCAGCCCCTGCGCGAGAAGCTGGATGGCATGATCAGTGCGCTGACGTTCGGCAGAGTCAAAAAAAGACATAAGAGCTTTTTGGCCTCTAAAGTGCAACAGTTATCCAGTGTGACTTCCGCCATGGTGGCGGAACTTCAATGTTTTTCTGCTAGAAGGCTTGGAGTGATCCGCTGTGAGGATGGAAGATGGCGGTCTGAATTGCTAGAGTTTCTGGGCTATTTAGTTACCTTGAAACGTGGTAAACGATTTTTAGAATCCCGTGACAGCGCCCATACCATTGCCGCGGGATGCGGTCTGACTGTTGGGTTTAACACGTTAAAAGTGTCGGATGAGGGGGGCTCAAGATACGGGGCAATCCTTGGCGTCAAGGAATATTATGGCGAATCTCTGGATGCGGTTGACATGTGTTTACAGCAAGAGTGTGAGTTCGTCATAACAGAGGTGATACAGTTCGTGCCGAGTGTGCAGGTCAAGAATGCATACAGGAGACAAGCTGAACTGTTGGAGATAAGTGGGGATGCAGAACTGGCGAAGATTGCCCGCTTGGAAGAGGTTATGTCTGCAGATGAAAGCACAATTGGTGACTGTTGTAAGCGGAAAGTGAGCTGCATGATCATCGCAAACAGCGTCCCGTCTCTCAAGAGAGACATAAAGAAAATGGTTGCCGCATTTTCAGCGCTGGGTGCAATTGTGGTAAGGGTTGACTTAGCCCTGGAAGATGACTTCTGGGCCAACATGCCAGGTAGTTTCCGCTACGTTCTTGGGATGCGGTTTGCAATGGTGAAAGCCGCGTGCACTTTTGCTATGACGCACCACTTTCCTTCCGGTGCGCTCAAGGGAGGGAGATGGCGCGAGGCCATTACGCTGTTTTTTTCCAACCAAGACCTGCCATATTTCTTTAGTTTTCACGCAGGAGATAAGGGGCACACGCTCTGCCTTGGCCCGCAGGATTCACACATGACTCTACTAATAAATTTCATAATTTCAGAATCCAGAAGGTTACGGGCAAAGTCTGTGGTGTTCGACTATAGCGGAAAATCCATTATTTTCGCTACCGCAATTAACGGGCGATACTATAGGATAGATGATAGGCAAGACAAAGTAACCCAGTTCTTCAATCCGTTCAACGTGCACGATACCCAAGTTAATCGCGAGATAGCTGTTGGGGTTGTAGAAAGAATGGCCAGCCCGCTTGAGCCGCCCAGCGAAGAAATCAAACTTGCTGCAAGAGAGGTTGTTGATAGGGTGTTCTCTATTCCTCTGGAGTCTCGTACGCCAGATAAAGTGCAGGAATGCATAGAAACGTTGGGGGGAGCGGCACGTGCTTGGGGGCCCAAGGGAGCGTTTGCGCACCTGATATCAGGCACAACGGAAATAGCGTTGGATGGGGAGTTTTTGGCAATTAATGTTGGTATGCTTGCTGGTAAGCAGGAGTGCGTAGGTGCAATATTGTATTTCCTTCTGCGTTCACTCGAAAGCCGCTTTAACGGAGAGCCGACCATTCTTGTAATGTATGAGGCCTGGGTCATGGACGTGGTGTTCCCGGATGAGAGCGAGTTTGATGCGTGGATGGAGAGGCTCACCGCACGAAATGTTGTGGTGGTGTTTGCGGCAGAAAACATTCGTGCTATCTCCGCGAGCAAGCTTATCAGATATGTAAGTAAACACGTCGAAACACGAATTTTCATGCCTAACGTCATTATAGGTAGTCAGCAGCAGGTCAGGATGTTTGGCCTCTCTAAAGAAGAAGTAGATGTCATGTTGCAGATTCCCCATCATGAGGGGCATTTCTTCATCAAACAAGGCAGTTCGTCGGTAGTCTTGGCGCTGAAGCTGAAAGACAAGGAGGCGAGGGTGCTATCTGCGAATAGAACTACAATAAAACTCATGTACGAAGCGATCGCAGAGAAGGGTAAGGATTGGCTACCTGCATTTCATGCAAAGTGCGACAAGTCCGCGCAGTAGCCCACGCTTCTGTGATGGAGGTCTGAGAAATCCGACAAGTGTCAGTGTTCTTACATCAAAGGTGAGTGAACCGTCCGCAATGCGGCGGTGGCTCTGCCCCTCAGCGCAGCAGTACAGCGATAATGCCGCCTATGGTGCCGCGCACGTCTTCTGAGGCCAGTTTGCTGTAATATCAAGTGCCCAGCGGTGTCCAAGTAACGCGCGTATTGCGCAGCACAACATATCTAAAGCTAATGCGCGCTGTAGGCCGATTTCCGGCTACGCAGTAGTGCAATTATCTAGTGATCAGGCTTCCAATTTGTGTTGCCAAGAATGCAGCAAAATGTGTGCTATCCATGCCCGGAGAATACGATCTGCAGAATGTATTTCCGTGTCATAGGAAGATCTCATTGGATATAACCAAGATACCAGTATATCTTTCTGGGAAGGATGTGTAATATTAGGATACAAATAGCCATTTTTAGTTGATCTTAATCTTTATTTAAAGCTATTCATGTGAACTAGTCTCGGTTGACTGAAACATACTAAACAAAAGGGTGCATAGATATTTTCAACTGTATGGTTACGTGTAATTCAGGAAAGCGTGCCAGAAGACGTTCACTGCTGGTTTTCGCAGCGCGCTTGATGTACATGTTCTGTGCGATTGTGGCGTTTTGTGCCCCACGTATGTGTAATTCTGCAGGGGGCGTTATACCTGATTTGTTTGTTGAGGCTCCACGCAATGGGGACGCAGAAGGTGTTTTTGCCATACCCGAGATTGCAGTTATATTCCTGCCGCCCGGTATTGCGCACTACGGAGACTACGAGGTTGTGCGGGTGGAGAGATGGGAATACATGCGCAGGCGGCTCGGATATGTTGTTGGATACGTGCAACGCAACGAGAATAATGAGCTGCAAATATGTGCGTGTACCAAGTGGACCAGCATTTTGGATAGTGGTTTGGCGCGGGAACTGGAAATTAAAAGGACGGAGCAGGAAGACGAGTTAACAAATTTTGAGGACCTCTCACTAGACGACAGGGTGCGCGATAGGTGCGAATATATGAACACCTGGAAAGGTTGTGTTAGCATAATTGCGATTACCCCGGACTTGCCTGTGTTTTGCAATGCGTTTGCTAAAGAGTCACGCATTCAGGTTTTGCCCATGGAGTTCCGTAGGCAGTCCTACTTTACACCCGGGCTCCGTGTTATTACTGAAGATAGAGGGGCAAGCAAGGCGCAGGATCTGTATCTTGGAGCCAGTAGAAAGCATGTACCTACACGTTCAAGTAAAGTGAAAAGTATTGACTGCAAGGGGGAGATCAGCAAAGCATTCGGCGAGCTTGGTGGCTGTTCATTCCCCGCTGAAAGTCCGCACTCAGGAGAAGATGTATCCTCGTTCGGATATTTGCTAAGCAGAAACGGGGAGGAAATCTGCATAGAACGCACGAGCAATTCAGGCAAGGTGGTCGATTGCGTTCCAGCGCCGAGCTTGCAACGACCTTCCATAACCGCTATTCCTGGAGACAAGGTTCAGATAAAATTTAACCCGTGCAAAGGCGCGAATGGTCAAGACACAGACTACTGCGATGTGACCATGGGTCCGGGCGACAGGGATAGTACGATAGGGTTTGCCGTAGCGAGGCCAAAGTTTGACATAGGCCGCTACGACTTTGCGTTAAGATACGTTTGTGATGAACCCGGTGTTGAACTCAAAGACTGCAAGCAACCCCGACAGGTTTATGATGAAGATCCTAGCGGCAATGTAACGTGCCTGATGGACTTGCAGTTTTCCCCCAAAAAGTTTTACGTCAAAAGAGATGGCAGATACTACTGGATTCGTGAATTACCTAAGGTTCTTGTAGGCCGCAGCCGAGATACCAAAGCAAAGAGAAACCTACTGTGTGCTGACAGTGCATCGCTTGATCTTGCCACAATGCGCCAGGAAGACATTGATCGCATGAGGGGCCGGGGACGTTTTTTCCGCATGATACCGCCTGAGGGAAGTAGTTCCAGTGGTGATGTACTGTGCAAGGACAACATGCTTTATTTTTATGACAATGACAGAGTATTTGCGCATGACACGCCAGCCATGTGCAGCAGTGCCAGCAGGGATGGAGTAATAGGTGGGCATTGTAAAACCAGGTACGTAAGCGAAGATGACCATCAGCCCTTCTTTTTACAGGAGTCTGAAGAGCTAAGCACAAGCGCAGTGACACCCCTCAATCCACACATGCAGGGTTTGTGTGTAAATAACTTTCCTGTACATGAGTATAAATACTACTCAGGGGCCTCTTCTTTAGCCGCTGGATTGAGTGACGAGGAAAGTAACAAGCACCTGCTTGAGATAAGTCGTGATAACACCAAATGCGATTTTATTAAGATAGAAATGTGGGGAGGCGGGGAGTCCGGGTCATTGCAAAATGGTGCTAAGGTTGGCAGACCTGGCGAGTACGTGATGGGAATTCTCAAGGTTAATCCAGAAGAGCATAAATACTTGATAACCAGTATTGGCCATGGGGGCGTTGCCTCACTTGATAACAAAGGTTCCAGTAACACCCGGAGCCCGGGCGGGAATACCGTTGCTTTGTTGTGTGATGATGTAGGTGGAGATACGTGTAGTGTGAAACTAACGGCAAGCGGTGGAGGGCAACCCAGCAAGGGCACCTCGTTGTCTGGTGGGTACGAAAAACTCGTGCACTACAGAGTTGCTGAAGGGCGCACAAAGGTCAAAAATGATGAAGTTTTTGTTCCATATCAGAATATCGACTTCGCTGAGGGGCGGGCCAGCATACACGATGTAGGATGTGTAGGCAGCTCATCTCCCGGTGGCAAGCAAGCTGCAATAGAGGTGCTTGCACCCAGTAAGTATACGGGTGCCGGTGGGTGTGCCAGAGCGGATGTTAAAGCCGTGCAGAGTGGGGCGCACGGTATGGTCAAACTCACCTGCGAAAAATGGTCTGGCAATCCGGGTCAGGTGAAAGAATGGGAAGGGAGTTTTTGTGACAAAGGTGTACTCGAATTTCTGAATCTATTCAAAAAACATGCTGTGGATCGCAAATTAAACAAGGAAACCAACGATTTTTTTGCTGACGTTGCTAGCATGCCTTTCTGTCGCGGCATTACAGGGCTACCAAAATTTTCCCAAGCTATGGATGCTCTGGCTGCAGTGGTAAAAGACAATGATGTGACAAAAAAGAACAAGAAGGAGGCGAAAACTTGGATTGACCAAACCCTGGCTCCCCTAAGCTCCATTTTGGACAGCGACAATAGAGTTGTTAATGCATATGTTAAGGCACAAAAGGCACTTCAAAAAACAAGTGTGGGGGGCAAGAAGGAGTTTGCACGAGGCTTTGAGGAACTGATAAGCAGCAAGGTTGCCGTCATCGCTGACAGTGATGAAGTGCTTGAAATGCTCAAGCGCCTTAAAGGCTACGCAGGGGGCCAAAACCTGAAATCCGATTATATTCTTGCTGCTTTGGAAAGCAAAGAATTCGCCGAAGATGTGGCGAAGTCTCCTGAGTTTGTTGAGTGGCTTGAAAGCACCGTGAAGGAGGTCGGGAATAAGCAGGGTCTGGTATTTACAAATGAGCAGGAAGTGGATTCTTGGGTTGAAGGAATGGTCGCATCACTCAAGAAGGTGTTGAAAGATGACGCTGAAGTGACCAAGGCATATGGGAAAATCGTCAGCAAGTTAGGAGGAAGTTCACAAACAAATATTGTGGATTCTCTAATTGAGGGCTTTAAGGAACTGGCGGGCAAGACCACTTCTACCCTCTCAGATAAGGTTACAAAACTTCTAGGGCGGCTAAAAACATATGCAGAGGAACATGGCGTAAAAAGTCGGGGTGTCTTCAGAAGAATTGCGAGTGGCAGCTTTCCCAAATCTATATCTGAGCATAAGGATTTTACTGCTAGTTTGGAAGCTGTGGCTGCTGTTATTGACGCTGAAGACAAAGTGTTTGCCAATATGAAGGAGGCTGAAGTTTGGGTAGAAAGCGCCATAGCTCCCGTGGTGAAAGTCCTGAATAAAAAAAGTGAAATAGCCAAGGCGTATGAGAGTGTGCGTTACGACGCGACCCGTTCCAAGCGAGTGTATGATGAGGATGCAAAGTCTGAGCTTATTACCAATTTTAGAGACCTAGTACGAAGCAAGGCCATAGATAGCGAGAATTGGGTTGTTGAAAATGGTAGACGGCGCAAGCGTTGGGTGATATTGGAAGCACATGTAGACCCAATTGATACCAGAATGGATGCACGCGGAGTACTAAATGCGCTCCGTGCAATTGCGCGAGAGTACGGCATACGCGATGCAGAGCTGATTTTTAGTTTGTTTCTCAAAGAGCCGCACATTGTGCGCAAGGTTGGAGCCAGCCAACACCTTTTCTCGCTACTAAAATACGTAACGTATTTTGCTCAGTTAAGAAGAGCCCCTGACTTGCGCAAACTCAGGAGTTTTCGTTCAAGCTGGGACCAAATGCTGAGGCGCATTCCTACATCAGACTTGTTCACAAACGAAATTGCAGCTGCGTTTTCGAAAGAGGAGAGGCATAAGTCTCTGAAAAGTGCTTTGAGGAACCGCAGTTACGTTGATTATTACGTAAGGCAGAAGGCATTTGAGGCCTTCAAAGATGTATTGGACGCGAGTTTTGTCAAACACAACGCAAAGAGCACTGAGGCGGAATACAAGATGTTCCGAAGCACATTTGAAGCGATGCTAAAGCGTGCCAAAATTTGGGGGAGATATGAGAACCTAGACGCAACAAAGAGAATACTTTCTGATACTTTTGCCAAGTATGCTGCTGGGAAATCACGGTGTCTTGCTCTGGGGTTGAACAATATTTTGCTCGCTATGGAAGGCATTGCAATCGCCAGGAAGAACGTGCCAAATTTTGATAGTTCGCACGCCTTTACCAAACACATGCTGAACGTGTATACGTATGATTATTTATCAAAATGTCTTAGAGTTCACGGTGAGCACACACCATACGATGAAGGTATTCGTAAGGTTGTAGAAGGGGCCGTGTCTGATTTGATCGGCCAGGGGAGTTACAGTAATGTGAACGATCAGGAATTTGTAAAGGTGTTAAACAAACTGCAGGAGATGTCTCCCGCAGATGCACCATGTCCGGAGCATGAGTCTCAGTTTAAATCTAAGGGCACATGTTGCGGTGTTCGCATGATGTCTCACCCTGCCTTTCTGAAGGTTGCCAATCAAGAGTTCCGCAATGTCGTGAAAGATTTAGTTACACTACTTAGTAAATGGGACAATGTAAGCGCTTTTCAGAGCTCATGGGAAAGATACGTGCATGACACCGTGGAGGTGCTGAACCGGGCGTTTGATAGCAGTGCAGAGCATAAAAAAGTATACAAAGAACGCGCAGATGCGGAAGCGGAAGATTGCGACAAGTACAAATATTTTGGGCCTCTTGGTCTGTCTCTCTACGATCAGGTGTACAATGTGATTGCTGCAAGGCTTGACTTGTCGCATTGGGATAGCGCCGGTTCGAGCATGTCGGATGAAGAGTATGAGGCAGCGGTGGAAGCTCATGAGGTCATGTATGATATTGCGTTGCATGCTGGGTATCTTCATGAAGACGGAGCAAGCCTGGTCTTCTATGCAATGAGGGATTTAGGGTTTGCAAGGGCTGCGCTGGGAACGTCGGTGCTTTCATTTCTGTTAGACCATCTTCTTCCTGTACTAAAGGGAGACATCCGAACATTCGCTACGCAAGCTGAGGCTGACGCGTGGATAGGTGGAATTGAGTCTCACATAGAGAAGTTTACTCAAGACTCTAAATCTCTAGACTTGCTAACTTTGTACGGGAGTCTCTATTTTAAAGGACTCCTGCTAATCGAAAATATGATGCTACCGTTTAACATGCGGAGCCAAATTTACGAGTTGCTAAAAGGTCCGAAGGGTGTGCACATATCGGAGTTTGTCAAACGTCAGAAGAAGACAATCGAAGAGTTATACCTAGAAGCACAGCTTCATCCTCCGGTAGATGATGTATCGCATCCCATGTTGGATGAGCTGGTCATCTATGATCACTCTTCGCTTACACGTGCGATGAAGTTTGCGGGGATGGGTGTACCCTACATTCCGATGGTTAACTTTTATCACACTGTTAGAGAGTTGCTGAAGGGCAAGGTAAGGGTAGTATCATAAGCCATACTTCAAAGCAGGTTACACAAACAAATAGTAGCACTAATAGGGAATGAGTGATGCCTTGGCAACCATAAATTTCTTAGATCCACCACAAGGAATAAAGGTGCAGCAGCCTGTGATTATCCAACTTACAACAACACCTGTTGTACAGATTAGTCTAAGTACATTCTCCAAATGATCTACAAGATGTGTTTTTCCCAGGTACTCCAGTTCAGGGTTTGTGTAGTACCTGTATCTTACTCAATCTTAGGTTAAATAAGTAGCCATTACTTCACGTCTCGGTTGTATAGGGAATTAAGCAAATTTTAGCGTTGCTGAGTTACCGTACGGGGGCGCGTGTTCTGGTGGGTTACTAATGTTGTTTTGGGGTAGGTGGCGCCTAGTTTTCGCTACCGCAGCCATAGCACTTCTCCTATCCGGTGTGCCTTGTATAAGTGTAGCCCAGCAAAGCCCTCCTGCAGCAGCTTCTCCCCCGAGTCCTACGGGCCCACAACCCGGTCCAGAGCAAGGTCCCGGACCCGAGGGAATGCCAGGCCCAGATGCAAGGGGTGGCGCGCGGAGCAGCCCTCTTGGCGGTGCGTGTTGGCTCACAAAGCAGAGCATGACTCCGGTGGGCATGGTTAGTAGCAGCGTGGGTGGTGCGGTACCTGCTGGTTCGGGAATAAATGTTTGTGCGGCATGGCCGGCCTGTGGCACCTGTGTGCGCATGTATGAGGGTGACTGCAGACACGTGTATCCGTCCTTCGTTATGGTATACAGCGCACATGATACCGAGGGGGCCGAACAGATTTGTGCATGTAAGGCAAGGTCATGCTACCTGCCCTGGAATTCCACGGAGTGGGACAAAAACTGCTATCAGCAATTGGGGTGTTTTGACAAGGCCGTTGCGCAAACAGCGGGACCCTTCTGCAATGTGCTGCCCAGACACCACCGACCCACAAGTGTCAGGTTTGTCCCGCTGGAATTTTCTAAACAGAGTTTTTGGCGTCCGGGGTTTGTGGCAATAGTTGAGAGCTGGGAACATAAGGACGGCGCCATAATCAAGAAAGTGAGTAAGCACGTAATCCACCCTGGCGGCCCGGATGGCGAGAGAGGGACCATAGCAACCGCAACCACAACTGATAGTGCTTCCCAGCAGAACGGTCAAAACGCGCAGGAGAGCAAGAAAGAACACTCGTGGCATACTGAAGGCCACAGTATAGATGAGGAGGCAAGAGACTACAGCTTCTCTGATAATGGGAACACGCACCACCTCAAGGCGCGCAGGGTGCAGGATACTGTTTGTGTGGGGTACTACGGCGAAGATAAGGATAGAGAATCCGAGATTTCTAGCAGCTGCGTTCCCATTCCGGCAATGGAGCGGCCATTGGTGTACCAGGCTTACAGAGCACAAGACATCAAGGGGACGCCTTTTGGTGGCAATCATAAGACGGTACTCGATAAACTCCTGGGGGAGCATCGTTCCGCTGATTGGGTATATGCGTGCCCCACTGCAGTTTTGATTGCGAAAAATTACGGCCGGGTGCAGAAGGGCAGGAGTCCAGGAGAATACAAAGTTGATTTTTACTGGGGTGGATATGGAGAATTGCCAGACTGCCAGGTTTTTAGCGTGGATAGCACAAAAGGTACTTGCGACTGCTCGGCCGGGGATGAGCGTTTCATAAACTGCAGGAAAAAATGCAGCTATAATGCAGGAGGGAGAGTTCCGGCTTGGGTCCTCGGTATATACTATGGAAAGCGGCGCATTGTCAGAGGGGCAGGGGAACTGGATGCACAAGAAATACAACGCAATGATAAAAAGCCAGAGGCTGGTAAGGGAAAGGACATTCATCACATGGTTCACCATTCCTTGGGTCGGAGCTGTGTTTTCGGGTACAAGCAATGTGTAAGATTTAACGGAACAACGTGTCACGATGAGAAGTGGCACACCGAGCATTGGAGCGGTAAATATTACGAAAACCCGCGGGACATGTTTGTGGGCTATGCAACTGCACAGTTCACGAGTGAACAAGGGAAGCAAGAAAACGGGACGCAAAGCGGCGCGAAGTTTTTGGGGGTTATTGCGGATTCGGCGTTGCGGGAAATGGAGCGATCCTGCGTCGATGTTGAGGACAGAGAAGGAAAAAGCAAAGTCTGCTGGTATAACACTACCGAAAATGTGGGCGCCAATGTCCTGTGTATATCCGGTACGGGATCTGATGTTTCAGAATATGAAATTCGAAGCAGAGATGATATGGGTGTGGCGCGCACTTGGCTTAGAAAGCAACAGAAGGTTTTGCGGCGCTACGTTCTGGTGGATGATGGAGGTAATGTCAGAAGGGTGGTATGCGATGATAAATATTCTATCGTTCCGGGCTCCCTAAGCCAGGATATTCTGGACAGTATGGTAGTGCAAAATGGACAGTACATATTCCCGAAGGAATTTCTAGAGCGTAGTATTGTCAAGGGTAGCGATGATCCGTGCTCTGACCCCAACTCCAAAATAGTATACTACCATGAATCCGGCGGGTTTACCTCTGACCCCGGTGCTATATCTGGATGCAGCCACCCGGTTACTCAATATTATGGTTCTGGTAAGGAAGTACGGGGTTGTGCATATGAATATGTCAGCATGGACGATTACAGACCCCTTACATTTAGCGGGGTCACATCCGAGAGTGACGTGCTTGCAACTAGTGCTACCCCGGCACATGATGCAGAGCAAGCGCATGCCAGCGTGGCGGTGCAGTCAGGCGGTTCTATCACAATTGGGAAGAAGTTAGCTACTGACCTTGAGTTGAGACCCCTTAATCCGTACGATCGCGGATTGTGTATAGACAATTTTCCCAGGCATTGGTACGAGCCACGATACATTTTTCCCAGTACTAGTGGTGATTTTAAGAAATATGCACCAGATACAAACAAGGACTATAGCTACGTACCTAATGAGTTGAGCCCTACTGTTACTAGGAACTATGTCATGCTAAAATTCAAGGCTAAAGACCAAAGATTGCGGAAGGGGTGCGATTTCTACCGCATTGAAGCTTGGGGTGGAGGGGAAGCTGCTGCGAAAACCGAGACTGGCGAACGTAGATCTGGAAGGCCTGGGCAGTATTCAATGGTAGTGCTGCGCAACCCCAACTGCACAGATGAAGGATGTGAAGCGTTTTCGCAGAACAAGGGCAGTAAGAGGGTTCAAGATTTGGAGCTCTCCATTGAGGTTGAAGTTGGAGAGGGAGGGCGAAGTGGCACGAATAAAAAAAGCCCCGCGACAGAACCCAATGATGACCTCGGAGTGGGCAGTGACACTGTAGTGAAGTTTTGTGTTTGTAACAACGGTACGTGTACACAGAATCCGCCAGGCAGCGGCAAGAAGTGTTATGAAATCATGAGGGCGGTGGGAGGCGGCAGTAAACATGCTGGGAAACTGGATGCAAGCGCTATTAAGGACTTAGTTGTCAGCTATCGGACCATTACTGGGGATGTGCTGGCAGGCGATGATGGGGCCACCAAGTTGCTACTGGAAGGGCGCGCAATGTTCACGAAGTTCCCGCTGGAAATGAATTTCCCACTATATGACCAGGTAGGTAAAATGAAGGAGTGGTTAAATCTGGGAATCGCGGAGCATTTTCAGGGCAGGAGCTTACCTCGGGAGTTGTGCACATGGAAGGACAGGTACTACACCTACCGCGATCCCGGCGACTTTTTTGTTCCGGGAATGGGGGGATGCTGGAAAGATAACAGTGAAATGCCGGGGTTGGGTGAGAGCGGAGCCGCAATGATTACATGCGAATTGTGGGATAACACAAGAACCCCTACGTTTCTTGATAATGGTATAGAGCCACCACCAGAAATAAAGGCGCAGCAACCTGTGGCTACTCAACCCGTGACTCCCACCTCACCTGCTAGACCTGCGGCGTCTGCAAAACCTGTTGCTACCAAACCCGCTCCTGTGCGGCCTCCTGCTGTGCCAGCAAGCAAGCCTGCTGGTAAATGTGGCAACCTACCTCAGTGCCAGGATGCTGGAGGAGGAAAGATACGGGTAACCTACAAGTACTGCCCATGGTGGGCTAGGTTCATGGTTAGCCAATGGGAGGATAGGTACTCCTGTACCGGGGGTATAAAAACGTATACAGACACATTTGACAGTGTGCAGGCGTATGAGCAGTACCGCAATTCTTGGGTGAAGGTGAAACGTATGAATGGCTGCGACGATGAGTCTTGTGTACACTTTAAGAAGGGTTACACAAATAACAGTGGTACTAGTAGGAAATGAGTAGTGCCTTGTCCCAGTGGGCGTACCCTACATTCCGATGGTGAATTTTTATCACACTGTTAGGGAATTGCTGAAGGGCAAGGTAAGGGTAGTATCATAAGCCATACCTGCATTGTAGGTCTACCACAGCACAACACACCTGTACGTACTAATCTGAGCTACATTTTCCAAGGTTACAATGTGTATAGGTCAAGCACTCAATCTCAAGGGTGATGCTTCTCCAAGTACAATACTCCCTCAAGTGTAATACCTCTCCCAGGCACCCCAGCTCATGGTTTGTGTAGTAATACACTAGGTAGTGTATAGACATCTTGCTCAATCTTAAGTTAAGTATGTGGCTATTACCTTCACGTCTCGGTTGTATAGGGAATTAAGCAAATTTTAGCGTTGCTGAGTTACCGTACGGGGGCACGTGTTCTGGTGGGTTACTAATGTTGTTTTGGGGTAGGTGGCGCCTAGTTTTCGCTACCGCAGCCATAGCACTTCTCCTATCCGGTGTGCCTTGTATAATAAAGGCCACCGACGACGATTCTACTGCACAGGAGGAAAGCACTGACGATGCGCACGCATTTGATAATATCCCGGTAGATACCTGTAGGCTCGGCAGCCAGGGTGTTGCTCTTGCTGAAGAAGTGTCAAACACAAGCTCATCGACTCCACTGTTGACCGCCAGGTTGAAAGTTTGTGGAGCATGGCCGGCCTGCGGCACTTGCGCGCGCATGTATGAGGGTGACTGCAGGTATGTATTTCCCACCTTTGTAATGGCGTATGGCGTGAAAGACCCGACCGGCCCGGGAAAGATTTGTGCATGCAAAGTGCTGGCGTGTAACCTCCCTTGGGATCCTGGCGGGTGGAACAGAGGTTGTATTCAAGAATTGGGCTGCTTCGATAAACCGCTCTTGCGCGATGCTGGGCCCTTCTGTAACGTACTGCCTGGTCGCAAGAGATCTGCCAGAGTCAGATTTGTCCCGCTGGAATTTTCTAAACAGAGTTTTTGGCGTCCGGGGTTTGTGGCAATAGTTGAAAGTTGGGAACAAGATACAAAGGATCACAGAGTGCTTCATCGTAAGGTCAGGAAGCATATAATCAATCCGGGCAGGAGCGGAGTCTTTGAAGGCATTATCGGCCGGAAAAAGGATGAGTATGTATGGCATACCAAGGGTTGGAAGGATGATAAGGAAGAGCAACAATGGGCAATTTCCGAGCAGGAAAAAAGTTACTCCTTCTCCGATGCCGGGACTAAGCACTATTTGAAGGTAAGAAGGGAACAGGATGCGGTATGCGTAAGGTACTATGGCACTGACCCGGATATGAGTATCGAACTCTTTGAAGAGTGCCTGCCGATTCCGTCTATGGAATTGCCCAGAATCTACCAAACTTATAGTCTCACAAATTCTGTTGGGCAAGGTTACAACCGTGACGAGTATGTAAGGCAACACTGCAAGAACAGCGCTGCCAGCAGAACTGAGTATCTGACCAGCAGCGATGAATCTGAAAAGTACCGAATTAAGTTTATTAGAGGCAAAGATACGGTAAGCCGTAATGGCGACAATACCCGCCAGGGGGAATCGGGCAGAGCGTTTGTGCAGCACCTCAAAAAGAGCACGCGCGGCAAGTGGATGGTATTTGATGAAAAGGGAGAAGCCTGGGAAATACAGGAAGAGCAAATTGTAGAAAACGTGGAAAAGTCCTCTGAGTGGTACAAAAAGCACATAACTGACAATTCAGACAGAAGGACGAGATCTTCCGAGTCTGACACGTGTGAGCGTGAGCTCAGAGAGTGTGTAAAATTCGGCGGCAAGAACATGTGTGTGAGTGTTGCTAATGCCGCTAGGGAGTGGGGGCGTAGCGTTCTGCCGGGTGTTTTGTTGCAACTGCAACGTAATGGGCACCAAAAATGGAATACTGAAACTAGCTACTATAAACACCCCGTGGGGGCGTTTTGGGGGTACTCTTCCATA
This sequence comes from Anaplasma ovis str. Haibei, assembly GCF_002214625.1. Classification (NCBI taxonomy): domain Bacteria; kingdom Pseudomonadati; phylum Pseudomonadota; class Alphaproteobacteria; order Rickettsiales; family Anaplasmataceae; genus Anaplasma; species Anaplasma ovis. The sequence goes on along the minus strand of NZ_CP015994.1, from coordinate 925,050 downwards.
GATTTTATGCAGCAGAAAATTACGGAAATAGCCAAAGATTATGGGGGCAACGCCAACAAGGTGGAGTTTGTTGGGGTTGCGGCAGATAAGAATCGCGAACTTGGAGGCATCTGCGGTAGGGCGAATGATGGTAGCCACGACAGTAAATGTAAGTATTATGAGGTGACCGGTAAGCCCAGGGTTATGTGCATTACGGGCATAGGGTCTGGGGCAGACACATCTGATTACGAAGTTGCAAGCAGTAGTGATGGGGGTATATCCCGCACGTGGCTTAAGAAGCAGCCTAAAATGCTGAGACGCTACGTGCTGGCAGGCGAGGATGACGATGCAAGGAGGGTTGTGTGTGACGACAAGTACTCCATGAATTTGCAGCTCCTCAGCCAGCCCGTTTTGGACAACATTGTGGTGAAGGATGGGCGCTTTGTGGTCCCCAAGAAGTTGTCCGGAGAGGCGTCCAGTAGAGGAAGAAGTGGCGGCGACCCCTGCGCACGTGTTGACTCCAACACAGTATATTATTACGAATCAGGCAGGTTCACCACAGAGCCAGGTAGTCTTGTTGGGTGTGTTGACCCCAGCACACAGTACTACGCCCCTGGGCAAAAGGTTGAAGGTTGTACGTACGAGTATGTAAGCAGGGACGACTACCGCCCAATGTCGCTTGGTGGACGCGTTGGCATGAGAGCGGGCTATTACTTCCCTGCTGGGGTTCCTGTGAGTGATGAAATTGAAGAAGAAGGGGCAGTGGTGAAGCTGCGGCCTCTGAGCGTTTATGACCGTGGGTTGTGTATTGATAGTTTCCCCAGGTATTGGTACGAGCCTGAGTATAAAATTACAGGCGGGCAAACACAGACGGTTAGTAAGGAGTACGTGGTGCTGAAGTTTGAGGCCTCTAGCGGAGACCAGACAGTTGGAACTCTACCAACTCAGAACGGCAAATGGTGCCAATTCTACAAAATTGAGGCGTGGGGTGGAGGTGAGGCTGCTGCAATAACTGATGTAGGTGCGCGCAGATCAGGAAGGCCGGGCCAGTATGTTGTGGGAATACTGCGCAACCCTGATCAGAATGGCAAATATAGCTGCGATGTGTTTGCCCATTACAATAAGCAAAGAGGGGCTACCAAGATCAGCGACCTAGAGTTTTTGATTAAGGTCGATATAGGTGAGGGTGGCGAATATCAGCAACCTAAAAAGGCGGAGAGCCACAAGCAACCCCCGGTTAAGTATTTCCCAACCCGGGATCGAGAAAACTACGGCGGCGGCACTGGTGCCGGTGGTGATACGGTAGTGAAACTCTGCACTAAGAAGAAAAACTCTACTAATGGCGGCACTCAAGGTAGTACGCAGAACACAGAGCAGTGCCATGAAATCATGCGGGCTGTGGGCGGGGGTAGCACACATGCTGGAGTGCTCAATGTCCGCGCAATAAAAGATTTAATGGTCAGCTATCGAACCATTATTGGAGATGTGCTAGCAGGTGATGACGGGGCCACTAAACTGCTACTGGAAGGACGCGCAATGTTCACGAAGTTCCCGCTGGAGATGAATTTCCCACTCACGCGGGAGAAAGAACATATATTGGATGTGAAGGAGTATTTCGAGGGACGCAGCCTACCTCGGAGCCTATGCAGGAGAAAGCTCAGATACTCTAAATGGCGCGAGAATGGGGTCTTTGTTCCGGGTATGGGGGGATGTTGGGGCGATGATAGCAGCATTACGCCCGGTTTAGGGGAAAGTGGTGCCGTTATGGTTACCTGTGAGCGGTGGGATACCGTAGGGCCACGAGAGCTCGGGTTTGGAGATGAAATTAAGCCTGAGCAGGCGTCAGAACCAGGTAAAAGAGAGGAAGAACAACAACGACCTGATAGTAAGCCCGGATCCACAGTTGAAACAGAGTGGAGTTCTTCTGGTAGGGCTGTATCTAGGACTCAGCGTGGTGATGTGCAGCAGTCTGAAGAACGAAAACTCAAGGGTGCTGAGTCCAAAGGGACGACTAAACCTGGGTCAACAACGGCAGCGCGGTCAACTGCATCTGCGGGTAGAACAACTTCTCCTGCGGGCAAGTCAACCGAGTCTGCGGTGAAGCAGCTGAAAGTTGAGGAACCTAAAAAACCTGCGCCCAAACCTCAGCCCAAGCCCGAGCCTCAATGGCCGGCGAAGAAGAAGTACCTATACTGTCCATGGCACGCTTGGTGGACCATAGGTAACGGTCACTACAGTTGCATGGGAGGCCTACGTGAGTACGAAGAAGTGTTTAAGAGCGAGGCAGACTACGAATACTTCCTGGCTAAGCAGTATAAGGTGCGGTACATGTCCGGTTGTGACGACGAGCGGTGCATACACTTCGAGCAGGGCTACACAAACAATCCCCACGCTTCAGAGGGGTATTGGTGGAAAAGAGTGGACAAGTTGGACCAGAAGTATAAGCGAGGGAGGTACAGTCCGAAAGGGAAGAAGAGGTAAACTGGGGCCGGGTGAGCCCTGTGTTGCTGCAAAGCCGTCACTGCCACAGATTGTGTCATGCATGTTTGGCTGCAGATGCGCACACCTTTTTTCCCAGTCATGCTCCACTCTCCGCCCCCTGATGTGCCTCCTATGTTGCAAAAAGGCAGTCATAACCAGCGAAGGGAATTGTGGATATGGTGGCGCCGAACCATAGCAGCGCTACCGAGCAACTTGCCGGAACGGGCCTGCCAGACACCACGCTGACCGCACCTCTACTGATTGCTGATCTACAGTACAATGTTATGCGCGTATGGCTGCACTGCAATTGTAGGATTGCAAATATTGCCTTTGGGGCTTCATACCCAGGCATTATGCTTCACGCTCTGCCCCAATGTGCCTCCATGTTGTGCAACCCAACATTGCAAATATTGCCTTTGGGGCTTCATACCCAGGCATTATGCTTCACGCTCTGCCCCAATGTGCCTCCATGTTGTGCAACCATTGCTATTGGGAACTTCCTCTTGCCTGTAAACACCTCCGACACTGTAGTACTATAAGTGCTATGTGCAGACTGATGCTCATTACCTCTTATCGCCATAGTTGTAATTTAGGGCATATTGCTTCTTGCCTGTACGCCCCGACACCGCATAAGCTGCGTTTGCTACTGCAACACTATATGCATACGTCTTGTGTGAACTGAGACTCATTACCTATCTCGCTGTAGCTGTAGATGACAACGTGACCAACTTGTCCATGGCATCAAACATTAGGACTTCCACAAGGTGAGAAGAAGGAGAGGATGCCTGAATTGGTTGGGGGGGGGATATGAGCTGCGCGCTGTGAGGGGCTCTGCTGTGCTGTCTCAGGTGTAGGAGTAACTACTGGGGTGCTGGGTTGTTTCCAGAAGCCCTGTTCCAACGCTATTCCCAGAGGGATGCCTCCCAACCTAACTCTACATCCTTCAAAGATTAACTTTTCCCCCTTGGCACCACACTGTTGCACTGATGCAGATGCCACTTTTACCCTTCCATCTGCGTGGACATCCATACTAACCTGCTGTTGGGGGGCTCTGACAAGGTTTCCAAGATACTTTCAGGCTCAGTGTGCCCTCTAAGACTAAGTAACTGTGCCTATTATGCTTGGAACCCGTTATATTCACGGCACTGGAGCCACGGGTAGAGCCCCTCACGTTTATCCTATCTCCATCCGTTGTGATTACACACACCGTCTGTTGCTTACCATCACTAGGTTTCCAAGTGACGGTACAACTTGCATCAATCACTACGTCAGTTCTAGATTGCACATGTTCTCTGGGGCTATGGCTACCAATAATCTCGATATTAGGGCCTCCCCCCCCCACTAGGTGTTTCTTCAGAACCGAAACAGCAGCTGTGACTAGCACAGGGCATTATAAATACGGTGATGCCGAAACAGATGGGAACACTTACAATGGGGACTGGAAGCCACCGAGCAAATTTCCAGAATGGGCTCCGCCTAGGTTTTGGTGACCCACTACGCCAACGAGAGTATTCCTCTGCTGCTGCACACGGAAGGACAGTGAGGGCTGAGAGCAGAATAGCCATCTCTAGGGGTACGAGAATCCAAGGGAAGGGTGAGTACCGACACATTGTGCGAATATCTCTCCACATTGTGTGAATATCTCTCCACATTCCTGCTACCCTTTTGATATTTAGCTAAAAATATTATCTACTGATAGATACAACACGCCACCAAAGCGGAGTAACACCTACATCACATTTAATGAGGATTCCACTCCTTGCACTTCTAGCGCAAGTACTGGGCCACAACGTACCACGCTATGGTTAATATTGCAACAGTTTTACACGTGACCTACAAAACACCAGGACGCATATCTCTGATTGCTAATCTACAACACAATGCCATGTGCCTCCTATGCTGTGCAATGTGGGATTACAAATATTGCTATCCAGAGCTTGTGCCCCACTACAAGTTGATTTGCGTACCCAGGCTATTATGCAATAAAGCAGCAGTGCTGCGGCTGGGGGGAGTGCTGCGCTCATGATTGTATAATTCTGCAGGAGAAAGGCGGAACCGCAAATCATTACAACGCTGACAGCTGCTGTGAGGGTCCTATGCTTTGGATCCGCGGCTGCAGGCGGGGTAAGTGGCCTGCTGGCAATGCCTCTATAAGCGGGATTGTCACGCTCAGAGTCGCTGTGACCGCGGGTAAGACAACCACGCATACTGGTGAGTGTACCCTTGGGTTGTAGGGAATTGCTCTTCGAAAAAGTGTTACGAGTTTGGTCTGCCACACGGTGAGGAGTGTGCTGCTCGTTACGCTGCGAGTAGGGTATCCGTGCTAAATAGATGTCCACCGCAATATGTATCAGCAAGCATAACGAGCATGCAACAGAGAGCGCTATGAGCGCGTGTGGTAAGTACGCAACGGTACCGACGGCAGTGCTCATGATGCCAGTAGTGTGTGCCGTAGCTGCTGCGGTTCTGGAGGCTGTAGTTACGCCCCAGACAATGGCGAGTTCGTTGCTAGCCTTGGCGGAAAAAGGCACTATTAGCGCGGCCACTGCCGCAGTTGTGGTCGCTACTATTGCGGATATGCCGGAAATTTTGGTTGCGAGATTCGCGTTCTTTATTTGCATCAGCGCTTGATTGGTTGCTGTCTTCTCTACCGGCGATACTGCCGCCACTGTACAGCGCTTTGCGGCTCTGGTAGCTATTGCTGCAAATAGAGCCGTGAGTACTGCGGCAACAACAGCAGCTGCCGCGGCAACCACGGCGACTTTGGCTGAATTAAAAGCGCTAATATTAAGAGCGAAGGCCCCATACAAGAAGATAGCTGAGGAAATGAAGATGCTTTCTATGGCGACTATAACAGCAATAGCAAGAGCGGTAAAAGTGGCGAGCATGGCGAGGGCTGCGAAGCTGTTTGCAACCTCGGCTATGACGTCCATCTGCTTATGCCTGCGTGTGTTGGCAACTGCTTCAGAGCAAGAAGTTGCAGGAGCAAGAACAGGTTGTAGTGGCTGGACTGTTGGTAATCCTTCTTCCCGTGCTTGCTTAAGTTGCTTACAGGATTTGACTAAATCTCTTGCAGAACAGAATACAACACACGCGGATAACAGCGCTACTGCGACGCAAACAGTGGCGGCGTTGGCGGCGGAAAGTGAAAATAAACCCGCAGTTGCAGTGCTATACATCAGGGCTACAAGAATACTGATTGATACAAGCAATATGCCTGTATTAATCAATACCCCCGACACCGCATAAGCTGCGTTTGCTACTGCAACACTATATGCATACGTCTTGTGTGAACTGAGACTCATTACCTATCTCGCTATAGCTGTAGATGACAACGTGACCAACTTGTCCATGGCATCAAACATTAGGACTTCCACAAGGTGAGAAGAAGGAGAGGATGCCTGAATTGGTTGGGGGGGGGGATATGAGCTGCGCGCTGTGAGGGGCTCTGCTGTGCTGTCTCAGGTGTAGGAGTAACTACTGGGGTGCTGGGTTGTTTCCAGAAGCCCTGTTCCAACGCTATTCCCAGAGGGATGTCTCCCAACCTAACTCTACATCCTTCAAAGATTAACTTTTCCCCCCTTGGCACCACACTGTTGCACTGATGCAGATGCCACATTTACCCTTCCATCTGCGTGGACATCCATACTAACCTGCTGTTTGGGGCTCTGACGAGGCTTCCAAGATGCTTTCAGGCTCAGTATGCCCTCTAAAACTAAGTAACTGTGCCTATTATGCTTGGAACCCGTTATATTCACGGTGGAGCCTTCAGAGCCCACCACTCTTAAGTTGTCTCCGTCTGTTGTGATTACACACACCGTCTGTTGCTTACCATCACTAGGTTTCCAAGTGACGGTACAACTTGCATCAATCACTACGTCAGTTCTAGATTGCACATGTTCTCTGGGGCTATGGCTACCAATAATCTCGATATTAGGGCCTCCCCCCCCCACTAGGTGTTTCTTCAGAACCGAAACAGCAGCTGTGACTAGCACAGGGCATTATAAATACGGTGATGCCGAAACAGATGGGAACACTTACAATGGGGACTGGAAGCCACCGAGCAAATTTCCAGAATGGGCTCCGCCTAGGTTTTGGTGACCCACTACGCCAACGAGAGTATTCCTCTGCTGCTGCACACGGAAGGACAGTGAGGGCTGAGAGCAGAATAGCCATCTCTAGGGGTACGAGAATCCAAGGGAAGGGTGAGTACCGACACATTGTGCGAATATCTCTCCACATTGGGCTAATATCTCTCCACATTGTGCGAATACCTCTCCACATTCCTGCTACCCTTTTGATATTTAGCTAAAAATATTATCTACTGATAGATACAACACGCCACCAAAGCGGAGTAACACCTACATCACATTTAATGAGGATTCCACTCCTTGCACTTCTAGCGCAAGTACTGGGCCACAACGTACCACGCTATGGTTAATATTGCAACAGTTTTACACGTGACCTACAAAACACCAGGACGCATATCTCTGATTGCTAATCTACAACATAATGCCATGTGCCTCCTATGTTGCAAAAAGGCAGTCATAACCAGCGAAGGGAATTGTGGATATGGTAGCGCCGAACCATAGCAGCGCTACCGAGCAACTTGCCGGAACGGGCCTGCCAGACACCACGCTGACCGCACCTCTACTGATTGCTGATCTACAGTACAATGTTATGCGCGTATGGCTGCACTGCAATTGTAGGATTGCAAATATTGCCTTTGGGGCTTCATACCCAGGCATTATGCTTCACGCTCTGCCCCAATGTGCCTCCATGTTGTGCAACCCAACATTGCAAATATTGCCTTTGGGGCTTCATACCCAGGCATTATGCTTCACGCTCTGCCCCAATGTGCCTCCATGTTGTGCAACCATTGCTATTGGGAACTTCCTCTTGCCTGTAAACACCTCCGACACTGTAGTACTATAAGTGCTATGTGCAGACTGATGCTCATTACCTCTTATCGCCATAGTTGTAATTTAGGGCATATTGCTTCTTGCCTGTACGCCCCGACACCGCATAAGCTGCGTTTGCTACTGCAACACTATATGCATACGTCTTGTGTGAACTGAGACTCATTACCTATCTCGCTATAGTTGTAGATGACAACGTGACCAACTTGTTCATGGCATCAAACGTTAGGACTTCCACAAGGTGAGAAGAAGGAGAGGATGCCTGAATTGGTTGGGGGGGGGGATATGAGCTGCGCGCATAAAGTGGGGCTGACGCGGACTATACAACTCACTGCCAAACTTTTTTGTGGAATTTCCAAAATGCGCATAGATTATGCCTTTGCGCGGTGGATGCGGGAGCTTCCCCTAACGCCGGTGTAGTTAGTGCCCGGAAATGATGGCATGAGCGCGTCACGTCATTACCCGTAGTATGGATTTCTTAACCCTTCCACATTAAGACATGCGGCTTTTGGTAGTGCACCGTTTATGTACTATAGTGCAGCAAAAGTCATATGCGTGTCTATTCTGGTCTCTGTACTATCCTGTGTAGTGAGCCCATGTGTGTATGCAGGTCACAAGCTCATAAACTTCGCCGATCCTCGCGTTGCTGAAGGTGAATATGGGGCAGATAATTCAAGGGAGCAGTTTTTTAACCCAAATGTCTATTTTTGTCACCAAGACAAGTGTGTTTCCGCTGGCCCTGGAGAAGGTGTCAGGATACCCGGGTACTTTGACCACGATGTAATAGCAATTGCAAGATACTATGCAGCGGCCTCTACGGGATTGCTGCCCCCAGCACTACCAAGTGCCATTGAATATTGTGGGTCGGCATACTTTGATGAAGAAAGCGGGGAGCTATGCGCCTGCGTCTCGGAGTATTGCCACAATAAGACGTATGCAATGCATGGTAGTATGTCGTGCAAACATGCCGCTTGTAGGCCACTTATTGCCATAGATACACCAAGCTTTTGTAGCTTTTTGCCTGGGAGAAAACGCGTGAAGTTTGTTCCGGTATCGTTTTCCAAACAGGGCTATTTTCACCCGGGCATCAGGGTCGTAAGCTATACTGACGATAGCAAAGGCAGATCTGCTTCTGTTGGGCGTAGCTTGTACCTGAATCTGGAAGCTGGGGAAACCAAAAAGGAGTTTACAGTTACTCTGCTGGGTAGCACCTACGTCATTGATGTTGAGAAAAAAATGCGCGAAGACCTAATATGCGGTACTTACAAGGAGGGAGGCGAGAAAGTATACACCGAGTGCGTGCCCACACCCTTCTTGCCCAAACCCAAGATTCGAAAAGTGCGCAACAAACGCAACATGATGTCGGTTAGGTTTCCTGGGTGTCTCGACAAGAAAAAGTGTGTTTTTGAATTGCGAGCAGGCAAAAACATGGATTTTCCTGCTGAATTATCAGTGATAATTCCGGTTGTGTCTGATGATTACATGTTCGAGCAGTATGCCAAGTGCCCAGAAGGTGTCGCATCTGATCCTGTAAGTGTTGGTGTGGTGCGTGCAGGGCACCTATTGTGCGAGGACGGGTCCAAGCCTGAACTAAGATACCTATCGGGTCACTCTGGCAATCTTAGGTGCTTAGTGATTGACCAACCGTTTGCTTCCAGTGTGGGGATTTCCAAAAATGTTAGGCTCGAGCTTGATGCGCCCGGTGACGGAATGCACTCTCAATCTTCGATTGTCACACACTGCCCAGAATGTACGCTGCACCTGGCCCAATATCGTGTTATGCTCAAAACTGCGCAAGGGCGCATAGATACTTCAGGTTATGCAAAACTGGGTGCCCAAAGCGTGGGTATGCGCGAAGTGCGTGGTCTTTCTGTAGAGAAAACGATAGTTAATCTGGGGAACAGTGAAAGGAGCCTAGTGAGTGACGGTTGCCCAGGGTTTCCCGACATACCTCTATGGGAGAAACAGGAATTGCTGGATTTGCTGGTTCCTGGATCTCAGGGAATTGTCTACCTGATGAAAGACGATATAAAGAGGATGGGTGTTGTGAGTAATGTAGATAGCTTTTGTCCAAACTTGGACAGGGTGCCCATGCGGTATTCAACTCCGCTACATAGGCACCGCGAAGCACTGAATTCTCAGGCCATGGAAGTCGGTGATCCGTATGATCAAGGACTTTGCATGCTAGTGTCGAAACAGGCAAAAGTACATGCTGCGAGTGACGCGTACGTCGGGCCAGATGGGCAAAGGGAGGACTACAGCAAGCCGAAATACCGGTATGCAAAGAGTGGTATTTTCAAGAACTGCAAGTTCATTAGGGCTGAGCTATATGAACCGGGTACCGTTGGCGAAATGACCGTGCACCTGATCAAAAACCTTGCTTGGCAAGATGGGCTAACTGCAATATTCGGTTTGGGACACAGCCCTACTCGGCTGCAGACTGTACTTAAGCTGTGCGTGGGCTCTGTGGACACTTCAGATCTCAAAGACCATAAGGGGAGCGACTGCATTATATTTCCGGCTAAGAAGCATGCCAGGGGTTCCCCCAGCCCGTATAGGGTGGATAAAACATACCACGCAGGCAATAGCAATCTTGTGGTCATTCACAGTGGCGTTGTACCGGATTCATCGTCTACAAACCCATCGGATTCCGGCTCAATAAAGTTGCACTGCGTTGATTGAGTGCGTACGAAGCACTTGATTGCTGCACAATCTTGCGCGCATCCGTGGGAGTTACACCCGGTCTTTGCGCTTGGCTTGTGGCCGTTGGGATCAACCGCAACACACGATTGGCACTTATCCTAGTACCTGAGAGTATTTACGTGCCCCATCTTTCTACGCTGCCTAGGTTCTCGCTTGCCGTATATGTGTATGCTGCTGCACGGATGCGAGTGCGTTTGGTAGACTGCAGCCGTGTCGCCAAAAACGTTCTCTGTGACGCAAGGTGCAAGTAGCTGCACCCTCCGAAGCGGTAGGCCACACGCTGCGCGCACCAGCTGCTCAAATTGGCTTACATTACATGCGTCCATGCTCCAGTGGCCGGAATTGTGCGGGCGTGGTGCTATCTCGTTCACCAACAGCAACCCACCTGTTGTGATAAAAAACTCAACGGCTAGAATTCCCACGACACCAAGCGAAGTTGCTATGGTGACGGCCATTTCCGCTGCCTGCTTGCGCACAGAATTTTTTACCTGTGCAGGTACGATTGACCTGTCTAAAATACCATCGATGTGGTAATTCTGTGCGATTGGAAATAGCTCGTATGACCCATCTGCTGCTACAGCAATAATCAAGGAAATCTCCTCATGTATGTCGACAAACTTTTCCAAAATATAGCCTCGACTCCAATCTAGGGATGATACCCTGGCTATATCGCTGCTGCTTTTCAGCATGTACTGCCCCCTGCCGTCGTATCCGAGCTCCGCGGTCTTGAGTAAGCATGGGTAGCCGATGTCATCAATACCCTCTAGCAGTTCTTCATAACAATTAACTACTGCAAAATCTGCCACTGGGACGCCAAGTCCGCGCATATGCTGCTTTTCTCGTATCCTGTTTTGTGCAACATACAGTGCAGTTCTTCCGGGGTGTACGGGGGCCTTTGTCGCGATGACGTCTATTGCACTAGTGGGTATGTTTTCAAATTCTATGACTGCGAGGTTAACCGTAGATGCAAAATCCAGCAGCTTGCTGTCATCGCTAAAACTCGCAATGGTAGAGGTGTTAGTGACAAAGACTGCCGGGTCATCATAATGTTCCGCAAATACGTGGGTCCTGTAACCCATTTGTGATGCGGCCAAGGAAGTCATCTTACCAAGTTGTCCGCCACCTACGATGCCAATGGTGGCACCAGTGTGTGCATGTGATTTGTGCATGTGATAGCGATTGATGTAAAAACGAAAAGCAACTATAATTATATCGCTGGGAGGAGATTCTTCAATTAGGGTCCGGTGGACCGCGCGTTTGTTTTACGAAGTTGTGGGGGTGGTGCTGCGCTATGACGACGCTTGGGTGTGGCGGTGCGACTGGTCTGATAGAGGTTGAGGTAACTCCGAGTTATCTCGAAGAGCATTCTATGCCGCACGAGAATTGCTACATATGGCTTTACAGCGTCAAGATAAAAAACGTCGGCGATTCTACGGTGCAGCTGCTGAAGCGCAGCTGGAAGATAATAGATTCTAAAGGCATGATAAACGAGGTTAGCGGGTCTGGTGTGGTAGGGCGGCAGCCCGTGCTAAAGCCTGGGGGGTTTTTCGAGTACACTAGTGGTACGTGCCTGAGTACTCCGTCTGGGGTTATGAATGGGTGGTACCAATTTGTGGATGAGGACAAAGCGCAAGTGTTCTACGTAGACGTGCCCACCTTTTCGCTCGATAGCCCGTACGATATCGTTAGGCTTAACTAGGCCATCTTTTTTCTCGGTGCCGCGCTTGGGTGCCTGCTGACGCTACCCCGAGGTGCCGTGTGTTGCGCTGTGGTGCGGCGTCTGTCTTGCCTTACGTCTAGCTGGCCTGAGCTTTGCTGAATTCGCTGGCGCCGTGCGCCTTCTCTCCCGTGAAGTGCTGCTGCGCCTGTTTGTGCTTGACCGCGCCTTTAACTCGCCGCTTATCCGCGGTTGTTCGGCACAATGCGCTATAATGACGCACGCGTTAATGTTAAACAAGTCAATTGTCATGTTAATATGTGGGCGGGATTGGTGGTTATAAGCCGCTGTTAATTAGAGGGTGACGGCGCAGCGGACATCTGCTATCCTACGAAAGGCTGCGCTGGGTTGCTGTACGGAGGTTAGGTGTGACGTGCTTGGATTCTCTACAAACACGCAGGCAGTTACGTGTAGGCGGGGGTTCCCACGACTACTTCGCATTGGATGCGGCCTACCAGGGGCTGGGCCTCAATGGCACTAAGCTTCCGTTTGTGCTCAAGATTTTGCTGGAGAATCTGTTGCGTAACGAGGATGGCGTTCATGTTACGCTTGGTGACCTCAAAAGGCTAGCTAACCGCATAAACACAGGTACGGAGTGTGAAGTAAGTTTCATGCCTACCAGGGTTATTATGCAAGATTTTACTGGGGTGCCCGCGCTTGTGGACCTGGCAGCCATGCGCGATTATGTGCAGGAGAAGGGATGCGACCCGAGCTTAATAAATCCAAAAATTCCTGTGGATCTGGTAATAGACCATTCCGTGCAGGTTGATTTCTACGGCACACAAGATGCACTGGCGAAAAATGTTAGGCTGGAGATGTCGCGAAATTTGGAGCGTTATAAATTCCTCAAGTGGGGGCAGTCCGCATTTAGCAACCTTCGTGTAATACCACCTGGTACTGGTATATGCCACCAGGTTAATCTAGAACATCTGGCCAAAATTGTATGGAACTGCGGCGGAGTTCTGTGTCCGGACACTGTTGTTGGGACTGATAGCCACACCACAATGGTAAACGGAATTGCGGTATTGGGGTGGGGTGTTGGCGGCATAGAGGCAGAAGCTGTAATGATTGGGCAGCCGATAGTCATGACAGTCCCCGAGGTGTTGGGGGTAGAGCTACGCGGCAAGTTGCGCGAAGGTGTAACTGCGACAGATACGGTGCTGACTATTACTAACATTCTCAGAAAGAAAAGCGTAGTAGGAAAATTTGTCGAGTTTTACGGAGAGGGGCTAAAGAACCTATCCGTGTTTGATCGAGCTACAATTGCAAATATGGCACCGGAATACGGCGCAACCTGTGGATTCTTCCCATTCGATCAGGGCACGCTGGACTATCTAGACATCACCGGGCGCTCGAAAGAAGATATAGACGTTGTTGAGACATATCTGCGTGCGCAGGGCTTGTGGTACAAGAATGGCAGCGGGGCAGCTTATTCAGACGAGCTCACCGTGGATTTGGCGGAAGTACAACCTGTTGTTGCGGGGCCTAAAATGCCGCAGGAACGGGTTTTGCTGTCTCAAGTTCCGCGCACTCTGGCGGGGTGTGCAACACATAGAAAAACTGAGCACAACTCTGTCGTGAAAAATGGAGACGTAGTTATTGCGGCGATTACCAGTTGTACTAACACCTCTAACCCACATGTGATGATAGCGGCGGGGCTTGTTGCGCGTAAGGCAAAACAACTTGGCATTAGGCCCAAGTCTTGGGTTAAAACTTCCCTCACACCTGGTTCTAGGGTTGTTGAGGCATACTTGCAGGCTTCAGGTTTGCAGGAATGCCTGGATGACATCGGGTTCAATATTGCTGGGTACGGGTGTGCAACCTGCATAGGAAATTCTGGCCCACTTGCCGGAGAAATTGAAAGCCTGATCAAAGCGCAAGATTTGCTAGTGGCATCTGTGCTATCTGGCAACCGGAATTTTGAGGGGAGAATACATCCGTGCGTTAAGGCCAATTTTCTTGCCTCGCCACCTCTTGTGGTTATCTACGCCTTGGCGGGCACGGTTCTCTTGGATCTTACGCGCGATCCGGTGTGTCAGGATTCCAGAGGCAACGATGTTTTCTTGCGTGACCTATGGCCTTCAAGCCGTGAAATTGGAGAGGTAATTGCAAAATTTGTATCCAGGGAAGTATTTGCGGAAAAGTACAAGGACGTCTTCAGTGGTGATGACATTTGGAAGAACGTTGAATACAATGGTGATGCAACCTACAATTGGGAGCCTGGTAGCACATACGTGCAGAGCCCCCCCTATTTTATGGGGGAACCCAGCAGCAGGGTGGCTGGCAGGAAGTTTAACATAAGTGGTGCCAGGATACTGATGTTGCTTGGCAGCGGTGTTACTACTGACCATATTTCTCCTGCTGGCAATATTCCTGTAGAGAGCCCCGCGGGTGAGTTTCTTATGCGTAATGGCGTCCAAGAACGAGACTTCAATTCGTATGGCGCCAGGAGAGGCAACCATCACGTAATGTTACGTGGTACCTTTGCCAACATCAGGATAAAAAATGAGATGCTCAATGAAGTGCGGGGCGGGTTCACAAAGCACGTCCCAACAGAAAGGGTTATGACGGTGTTTGAGGCTGCTATGCTCTACAGGGAGGCCAATGTGCCGCTAGTGATTATTGCGAGACAGGGATATGGTGCGGGGTCTAGTAGGGACTGGGCGGCAAAGGGTACGTTGCTGCTTGGGGTCAGGGCAGTAATAGCGGAAGACTTTGAACGCATACACAGATCCAACCTGGTAGGCATGGGAGTATTACCGCTAACTTTCAAACGGACTAGTGACAATGTGTTTTCCGGCAATGAAGTGATCACGTTAAGCGGAAGCGTGGGTGTCGGCGAGGAAATTGTGTGTAAAATTCGTGAGGTGGATGGCTCTGAACGAGAAATTCCACTATTGTGTGCGATAAACACTGAAGTTGAGGAAGAGTACCTTGCCTCCGGAGGTGTGCTGCACTACGTCCTGAAGAGGATGGTTGGAGAGAGTATTGCTGGTGATGCGTGATGTTGGGCTGTAGCGCGTGACCTTCGCGCTTCTTACTCTATGACCCTTTTCACGAAAAAGCATCCGGCTTCTGTGCCCGCTTCAGAGTGAGAAAGCACCTGATCTCTGATTCCCCCATCATCCACAACGTCATCACGTACCTGCGATAGACGAGGCACCCCCCCGTACAGTACGGGGTCTACACCTTCTGTGTCGACCTCAGACAACATATTAAACCACGCGACCACACTACCGAGCTCCTTGCAGTACCGATCAGCCTCATGTTCCGGCACCCTGAGCCTCACCAACCTGGCTCCCCTAACGAGCTCTTCGCGCCCCACGCTGTAGGCCGCTCCTTCATCCGAGAACTTACTCATGCCTTGTACCCAACAAAGTGCGAAAGTACGCAATCCCCCAAAAGCTTGCCTACCGATTGTACCTTTATCTTGCCCTCTGGGAAAGATATTCCGCTAATTGTGTCTGTTACAACCAGAGAGTCCAGTTCTGACGCTTCTATAGCGTCAACCGCGCTTCCAGAGAACACGCCGTGGGTTATGCGTGCGTGCACACTCATGGCTCCCCTCGTTTTCAGGGCTGCAGCCGCATTGCACAGCGTACCTCCCGAGTCTACTATATCGTCCAAGATGACGCAGTGCCTATCCTTAACGCTACCAATCACGTGCACCACTTCAGATACTCCGGGGCTTTCGCGATATTTGTCAATCACTGCTACCTGCACAGAGCTGACCTTGCGCTCTTCTGACAACGCCCGAACAAACTCTCTAACTCTGGGCAAAGACCCACAGTCAGGTGCCACGACCACCAGCTTTTCCAGTATGTGACTGTCACCAATCTCCTCGACAAACAGCCCCGATACGGGCAGATTGGTAAACGGCATTTCGAAGAACCCAACTGTCTGGCTGGAATGCAAGTCTACGGTAATCAGGTGATCTATTCCAGATGATCCTAGCAACTTAGCGACAACCTTGGAGCTAAGTGCTGACGTTACCAAGCCATGCTCACCCACTACCCGGGACGTTACCCTATCCTGCCGAGAATAACACACGTAAGGCACCACAGCGGTCATCCTGTCTGGCGCGCAAGTCCGCCGCACAACGTCCGCCAGCAGCAACAGCTCCATTAAGCTGTCATTCGCGGGTTTGCACAAAGATTGAAGCAGGACCACATTCTTATACGGTGCTTCCGCAGCGCTATTTGGAAACTCAACGCTGATTTCCCCGTCCGCGAACCTAGAAATGCAGGGTGTGACCACCGGGAACCCCGTCACACTCGACAAACTTGCAGCAAGAGCCGTGGCAGTGCTGCCAGGTACTATTACCATACTGACCAAACGTCGCCATTAACGAGCGCATGATAATTAGGTGTGTCACAAAAGTAAACATGTTTTACCATACGTGGTACCATAATTTTTCACTCTGCTATGCGAAGTTGCCATGTTTACCGAACAGGATGTTAGGAAAATTCTGGAGAATATTACAGATCCGGAAACAGGTGGCAACGTGGCTAGTGTTGGAAAATTCTCCATTACCCTAAATGGGGGCAATGTAGGTGTAATACTAGACATGCCCGGACAGGTTACTAAATCGTGGGAACAGAACTTCAAGGCGAAGTGTATAAACGAAATCCAGAAAGGTATAGCTGGCATATCAAATGTAACTGTCGCCCTAGTGCAAAGACGCACGTCATGCATACCCAAGGTTAAGATCAAAGGAGTGCGCAGTGTGGTGTTAGTTGTTTCTGGCAAAGGGGGTGTGGGAAAATCCACTGTAGCGACTCAAATTGCTCTGTCTCTTGTAAGGCGTGGACACAAAGTCGCGCTTGTGGATACAGACATTTATGGCTCCTCAATTCCACACCTACTTGGGGCTGACGCCCTGGCAGGAATCGACCGCGATGGCATGATAGTGCCCCTGGAAAATTTTGGGCTGAAAAGCATTTCGATTGGGAATCTTGTTGAGAACAAGAGCAAGGCGATAGTATGGCGGGGCCCCATGCTTACCAAGGCAATCGACAAACTCATGGTGGGCACAAGTTGGGGTGAGATAGACTACATGATAATTGATACACCCCCAGGCACTGGTGACGTGCATATTAGCCTTGCCAAATTTACTATAACCGGAGCAGTGGTAGTCTCCACTCCGCAGAAGCTGTCAGTGCTGCAGGTCGTGAAGACCTGTGATATGCTTGCAAATCTGAATATAAAAATATCCGGGGTTGTAGAGAATATGAGCTATTTTTTCGACGGCGCATCTGGCAGTAGAACCTACGTGTTTGGCACAGGAGGAGCGCAAGATATCTCTAGGCTGACTGGTGCACCGTTCCTCGGTGATATCAGAATTGACCCCGAGATTTGCCAAACCTCGGAGCGCAGAGACCCAACTATAGGGAATACAGACCTACTAAAAGCCTACGATCGAATCACAGAGAACATGCTAGCAAGCGTCACTGAGGGCTGTGCAATGTAACCGTACGGGACGGGGATGGTAGCGCGGAATAGTGACGTCATGAGCAACGACTCAGAGCCAAGGTTCCACATGCAGGCCAGAGCGCACACTACCGGGAAAACAACACAAACCCGGTCGTGCATTCCGCTGCAAACTGTCACTGTTGTTTAATCAACTTGCCGATCTCTCTTTCCACAATCTCCCTAACTAGCCCAGGCAGATTCTCATTCAACCACTCAGAAAGCTTAGGCCGCAGCACACTAAGCGCCAACTCTTCAACAGAGAGGCCCTTGCTGCTATCTTCCACTGGTGGGCTAGGGGCAGCTGCCGGGCTTTCTGTGGCCATGGCCGCATCCACCAGCTTTTTTATTTCTTTAGTTGCTGCTTCTATGTTCTCTCGAGAGAGTAAAGCGCTTTCGTCTGCACCTACCGGCGCTGTGCTACTTTCCGCAAAGGAGGCCAGGGACGAACTCTCGGTTAGCTCCATGGAGCAACTTATCTGGCGTTGCTGCACTTCCCTTCCCACCGAACAAAAATTCTTGGAGTGGCGTACCCTACCAACACTCTGCGTGGCACAAACGCTGCCGGATACGCTGGGGCCCTCCCTCTTGTAGCTTATCACATCCAAGTTCTCTGGATTTTCCAGGTACATTACGTCATCATGCGATTGGGGGTCGCTGAGTATAACCTTCCTTATACTTGCAACGACATCCCTTATGGACTGAAGACTGCCGGAACCACTCATAACAAGCACATCCTCAAGGTACGTAACCTAATTAATATTAAATTGCCCAGTTAAGGCAAGTAAATTGTACTGGCTCACAATCAACTCGCTGTGCGCGTTTATCGTGTTCACTCTTGCCTTGAGCAATTCCTGTTCAACATCCAGCACGTCTAAAGTCGTTTTTAAATTCAGCTTTGCTTCCTGCTTTATCGCCTCCAGCGCTGTTTCAGTAAACCTGGCTGAGTCGCGCGCGGATTTCAATACAGACCTAGACGTCGCCAAATTTTCCCAGGCCAGTATTATCGACTCCTCAATTTCCCGCATTTCTTCGCGCAAGGAATATAGCTTGTGTTGCCGAATTTTGTGTGCCCGGTCTATATCCATGAACCCTGTTCCCTGCTCAAAGACTGGGAACCGCAAACGCACTTCCAATCGCTGCGACGCCTTGTTCACACTTATACCTGGGAACAGCTCAGATGCAGATACACTCAACGATGGCAACAGTTTCTTGGCTGTCGCTATGGCTACATCGCGTTTTGATGCCTGATACAAACACCTCGATAGTGTGAGAGCAAGATTGCCAGCTTTTGAGGCTTCTATGGCTTCCTGCAGCGATTCGGGAATGTGTAGCCTATGCCTAGGGTATTTCAAGTCAACCGGTTTTTCCCCTACTATGCGGGTGTAACTTGCCTCCATGGCTTTTAACTTACCTGCTGCGCTCATAGCGTCAGACTTCGCGGCGGAAAACCTCGCCCTCGCCTGGGCAAGCTCAGTTTTTGTGATCTCCCCTACAGAAAATCGTTTTTCTGCCGCAAGCATGTGCTGCTCGAAAACCTTTACGTTATTCTCGTTCAATTTGTGTACTTCATACGCAGTCAGTACTCCCATGTACGTCTTTATTGCGCTCAGTAAAGTTTTCTGTTTTTCCAGAGCGAGCCCCACATCCTGCGCATTGTGTAAATGTTTGGCCTTATCGAGGGCGAGTGTTGCTGCACCATCGAACATGGGTTGTGTTAAGGTCAAAGTAGACATACTCTGCGATGCATGCCTACCATCTTTCTGTACGACGAAGTCGTAGGTGACTCTAGGTAAGAACCCCCTGATGACCGCGCTGGCTATCTCCCTTTTGGTGGCCAAGCTCCTATACACGCCTGCCTTGATGGCGTAGTTATTCTCCAGCGTTTTTTTCAGCGCCTCATCCAGCGAGGTCCCATAAGCCCCGGAAGAAAGGGCAACTAAACAGGCAGACGAAAGTAATAGAAATCCTATACGCATAAGCAACCACCAGCTACTGTTTGTCTCACGTGCTATAGTCATGTAAAATCGCCGTCTGCGCAACATCTTAATCACGCCACATACAGAGTTTAGAGTATACTCCGTGGCCGCACAACTTGTGCTACCTACATCGCCTATTTCTCGGTTGTGGGGCCCAGTTTTGAAATTGACAAGCACGGGATATGGCGCTAGAGTGACGGTGGTGCGTTTTGGTTTTTGTGATTTGATTATGGGTGTATTAGGCGCGAGAACTTTTTCTCTAAAGGCTAGCCAGGTAGACAAGCGTTGGGTGCTTATAGACGCTGATGGGGCGGTAGTCGGTAGACTTGCGGCGTTTGTTGCTAGCGTGTTGCGTGGCAAGAACAAGCCTGAGTACACACCCCACATGGACTGCGGAGATAATGTAATTATCATCAACGCTGGCCGCGCCAGATTTACTGGCAACAAGCGCAAGGACAAAGTCTACTACAGGCACACCGGGTACCCTGGTGGGCTGAAGAGCTGCACTCCCATAGATATTGAACGCGCCGGCCGTCCCGAGAGGATAGTAAAGATGGCTGTTTGGAGGATGCTGGGTGATGGCCCGTTGGCAAGGCGACGCTTCAAGAATCTCAAAGTGTACGCTGGTCCGGTCCATGGCCACGATGCTCAGAAGCCCGCGCTGCTGGACTTTGGTGCGGTGAACGTTAAGAATGCAAGGGGAAGAAATGACAGAGGGTGAGGAGGCTGCCGCTCCTGGTGGCGAGTCTGTTGCTAAAATAGACAAATTTGGTCGCTCTTACGGTACTGGTGGTAGGAAAACTGCCGTTGCTAAGGTATGGTTAAAGGTGGGAAGTGGTGTGATCACGGTCAACGGGGTTGAGTGCGCACAATACTTCAAGAGGGAATCTCTATGTCGCAGGGTTAATGCCCCGTTTGGGGTTTCGTCGTCCGTTGGCTGCTATGATGTGAAGGCTGTAGTTTCTGGTGGCGGCATTTCCGGTCAGGCTGGGGCTTTGGCCCATGGTATCAGCAAGGCGCTAAAGTGCATGAATCCCGCGCTTCATCCCGTCTTAAGGCAATCTGGTTTCCTCACTAGAGATTCCAGGGTTGTGGAGCGTAAGAAGTACGGTCAGCATAAGGCCAGGAAGAAGTGCCAATTTTCTAAGAGATAGTTAGCCGTCTTGGTTGTGGTGGGCCCGTTGGTGTTTCGGTGCGAAATTTTCTGATTAGTGTGTCTGTGGTGGGCGTTCAGCTTTGATGGCCGTGTGTCGCTCCCGGTTGTTTTGCACCTCATGATTTAAGGGTGTCCTATCCCACGTTTAGCTAGGCGTTAGCGCGTTGTTCGAGGTTTGGTAGGAGGTCTACCATGTACATCCCGGAGGATTGCTTTTCCTCTTCTCTTGCGGGTGTGATAACATCGCTAGCCTTGGGACACGTGGCCTGTGGTAGGCTATTCAGCTTTGATGGCCGTGGTGTCGTCCCCGTGTTTGGTAGCTGCGGGATGGGTGCCTGTGGTAATTTCAGCCTTGGTGCGGCGGGCCCCCGCGGGTACTGTGGCCTGTGGTGCGGCCATTTCGGCCTTGATGGCCGTGGTGTCGCTCCCGGTTGTTTTGCACCTCATGATTTAAGGGTGTCCTGTGCCGTTTGGCTGGGCGTTAGCGCATTGTTTGGATCTGGTGGGATGGTCTACCATGTACATCCCCCGGAGGATTGCTTTTCCTCTTTATTTCTCTTGCGGGTGTGGTAACATTGCCGCCATAGTATGCGTCGTGGCGGCACGTGGCCTGTTGGTTTCGGTACGAAATTTCTGATTGAGGGTCTTGCGATAAACTGATCTGGATTTGTTGCTAAGGCCTGTCCGCGCGCGTGGTTATGTGAGGTAGGTTGTGAACTTAAGTGCGATTGGTAGTGGGAAGAGTGCTCCGGAAGAGGTTAATGTTGTTGTTGAGATCAGCAAGGATTCGCACCCTGTCAAGTACGAGCTTGATAAGAACTGTGGAGCGTTCTGTGTGGATAGGTTCCTGCCTACAGCCATGTACTACCCCTGCAATTACGGGTTTATCCCAGAAACTATTGCTGGTGATGGTGACCCAGTTGACGTTTTGGTGCTTACCAGGTTTCCGGTCATCACTGGTGCCGTAATTTCTTCGAGGCCTGTGGGCGCCCTTATGATGAGCGACGAGTCAGGCGAGGATGTTAAAGTTGTGGCGGTACCGGCGCGCAAGGTTGACCCCTACTATGACGGAGTTAATGACTATTCCGATCTGCCACAGTCATTCTTAGATTCCGTATCGCACTTTTTCTCCTTCTACAAAAAGCTTGAAAAGGACAAATTCGTTTCTGTAGGTGCGTGGAAAGATGCCGAATTTGCCAAGGGCCTAATACGTGAGTCAATGTCTTCTGCTGCCCGCTAGCCGCGCCAGTTGCCGAATACCAGTGTATGCGGTGAACGTACTTGCGTTTTCAGCACCGGATTTCTGTACACGCTCTCCATTTGTAGTGCCGCAATTGCAGTGTGCTAAAATAGTGGCAAACTTGTCGCACTTTTGTGCTATATGTGACCTAAAAAGTTCAAGATAGGTAGCACTGGGTTCCTGGTAGAGTGTCTACTTGGGCCAAAGCTTTCATGCGCGGTGTAACTAGGCCATGCATGCTGCTGGTTGCAGCTGCACGTTGCGATGAAAGCGGTGTGCCCTGCGCGGGTGCCCGTGGCAGGCCATTTTGCCTTGATAATTGTGGGTCTGTGCGGTGTCGCTCCTGACTGCTTTGGTGCGCGCGGGTTGCGTTTCCCGTGTTGCCGTCTGGCTGGGTGCTAACGCGTTGTTCGAGGTTTGGTGGGATGGTCTACCATGTACATCCCCGGAGGATTGCCTTTTCTCTTCTCTTGCGGGTGTGGTAACATTGCTAGCCTTGGTGGCCTTGTGGTTATCCTTTGCTAAGTGCATGCTGTGTGGATCTCGGCTTGATAGCTGCAAGTGGGTTCCTGTTACAGCGATTCGGCCTTGATGGCTGCGGTGTCTTTTGCGTGTTTGGTAGGCTATTTCAGCTTTGATAGCCGTGGTGTCGTCCCCCGTGTTTTGATGGCTGCAGGTTGTGGTTGTCCTGTGTCGTGTGTTGTAGAATCTCGGCTTTGAGGGCTGTAAGTGGGTTCCTGTTACAGCGATTCGGCCTTGATGGCTCCTGCGTGTCTTTTGCGTGGTTGGTAGGCTATTTCAGCTTTGATAGCGATGTGCCCCCGCGTGTATGCTGAATTTACTAGGCATTTTAGCGCGATAGGGTAACAGATTGGGCCCGTTCGGATTGCCAAGTTCTATACATCCGAAATTAGTCCCGTTTACGCTCCTACACGTATTAGTCTAGGAGGTTATTTTATGCTATACCAGTAAATTTATTAACTTATTATTGTGAAGTCATAATTTTGTGTCGTAATTGGTGACATTAATGCTTGAGTTTATGTAGTGAAAATTGTACAAGCTGTATTTTATGTTAACCATAAGGCGAATTTATGGAGAAGCAGGGTAGTTGTAGCACGATAGTAGCTAGGATAAGATCCCAAATGGATAAGATCGGGATAAATGCCCGTGAGCTGGCTGATAGGGCGTCTGTAGGGAAGTCCTTTGTGTATGATATACTTAGTGGGAAGTCTAGCAACCCTACCTCAAAGAAGCTTATGGCAATTGCTGAGGTGCTTCAGGTTCCGCTGGCCTACCTGGTCGGCAGTGATGATGGTTTGTATGACGTGACTTCCGGTGGGGTGTTGCCGGTTTACTATCTTGCGGAATCTGAGGATGAGGAAGACAGAAATAACTATACGCGGTGCTCGAGGTTTTACATGCCCGCGCACACCAAGCTTCCGTTTAGCGTCGAGAGTTTGCGCTTCTACGACGTGAAGGGAGACAGTATGTCCCCCACACTCGTGGGGCAGGACGTTGTGTTAGTAGATGTGTCGGATAAAATTGCTCATCCTGCGGGGGTGTTTGCTATACGGGACTCTGTGGGGATTCTGATACGTAGGCTAGAATATGTGCGGGACGGCCAGAACATCATGCTACATGTGGTGTGTGATAATAAGAAGTATTCATCCTACGAGTGCCCAGTTGAAGATATTAAGGTCCTTGGGCGCGTGGTATGGTACGCCAGGGCTTTGTGGTAACGGTGCACAGAGCTTTTGTGCCCTGTATTAATAATGTGTTAACACGCGTACTGGATGCTCAGCGTTCTTCGTGTTGCGGGTTGGAAAAGCCGGTTGCATGGCTTATAACGGGGACGCCCTTGTAAGTATGCTGTGGAGACTGCCGTGTTGTATATGCAACACATCAGAAATATGTTATACATTTTTTGCAGTTATGCTTGATTAGCATAATGGTATATGTGTTAATCTTTGGGAAGTTGGGGCATCGTGCGGGGCGGTTTTTTGGTGCCCGAGGTTCGTTGGGTTTTTGAGGTGTGGGTATGCGTATACTGTTGATAGAAGATGATGTTGCTTGTGCCAGGGCAGTGGAGGCTTCTCTGTCTTCAGAAGGGCATTTTTGTGAGACCATGGCCTCCGCTCAGGACTGTTACGGTAGTATAATTCCCAAGAATGACGACTACGACGTCGTAATATTGGATATACACTTTCCCGGCAAGGTGGATGGTTATGACATACTAGTGAAGCTTAGGGAGTCTGGGATCAAGGTTCCCGTTCTGATACTGTCTTGCATATCTTCTGTGGCGCACAAGGTTAAAGGTCTCTACTACGGGGCTGACGATTACATTACTAAGCCTTTCCACAAAAGTGAGCTGCTTGCCAGGATAAAGGCCATAGTGCGCAGAACTAGGGGGCACCCAGAATCTATAGTGCGTGTGGGCAACATCTCCATTAATCTAGATCACAAATGTGTCGAATGTAACGGTGAGATTATCCACCTTACCAAGAAGGAGTACGGAATGATTGAGCTACTGTCCTCCCGCCTTGGTACCGTGCTAACAAAGGAAATGTTCCTGTCCCACCTGTACAGAGAATTGGACGAGCCGTCCGATGACAAAATTATAGACGTCTTCATGTGCAAGCTACGCAAAAAGCTTAAGGTAGCGAACAACGGAAAAAATTACATAGAGACCGTGTGGGGTAGGGGGTACGTGCTCAAGGAATGCGCAAGCGATGACGAAGAGAGCAACAATAAGGGCTCTGGTAGCGTTAATAAGGCCAGCGACAGTGACGCCAAGAATAGCAGCGGCAACAACAGCAAGGGTGCTAGGCCTGGGTATAACAAGTGGTCTGCCGATGGTGAATGCGGTGGTGCGGGTAAAACGGAAGAACGCAGGAATTATGCCGAGGAAGCCTAAGAGGGATTGTTTTTTTCGGAGCGTGTGTTAGAGTGAGGCCCTGTTGTTCAAAGCGGGGTGACGCATGGCTGTGTTCGTGCATAGCAATGATTTGCCGGACGGTCTTGATCTGGGTGGCATTATTGCCGTAGATACCGAGACCATGGGTCTTGTTTGTAGACGTGATAGAGTGTGTTTGGTGCAGCTGTCTTCTGGCGACGGAGACGCGCATCTCGTCAAGTTTTCTGGTGATTATAGCGCGCCTAATCTGCGGCGCATTATCTCAAATCAGGATATCATGAAAATATTCCATTTTGCCCGGTTTGACGTGGCCGCGATACGTCACTGTTTTGGGATGTGGGCGATACCCTGTTATTGTACAAAGATTGCGTCAAGGTTGGTTAGAACCTACACCAACCATCATGGGCTCAAGGATCTGTGTTACGAACTTCTGGGGGTCAAAATCAGCAAAGCGCAGCAATCCTCTGATTGGGGAAGAGAGGTGCTTACTTCCGAGCAACTCAGTTACGCAGCGGCTGACGTTATATATCTGCATGATATTAAGAAGAAACTTGATATGATGCTTGAGCGCGAAGATAAGCAGGAACTCGCCGAATCCTGCTTCAAATTTATTCCTGCAAGAGCAGAGTTGGATTTGTTAGGCTGGGATGGTGTAGATATTTTCAGCCACCAGACGCAACTTTAGGCGTAGGTCTATACGATTGCACTTTTTTGTTGTGGTAGTCCAAATTCCGTGTTGGTGGTATAGACAAATACGCGCCAAGCGCGCGGTTTCCGCTGTACTGTTGCATAAGTGTCTGCCCGTGTTGTTATCCTGCACTGCCTAACCAGGGCCAGTACGGGTTGTTGACACGGGAGCCTGTTGCGTTTAGAATCCTCAACTCTGTATGGTGCTTATGGATACCAAAGTGGGTGGTGGGTTGGAGTGCAGTATAAGCAGAGAGGATTTGCTGCAGTCCTTGGCCTACGTCAGCAGCGTTATAGAGAGGCGCAACAGTATAGCGGTGCTGTCGTGCGTAAGGTTAGAAGCCAAAGACGGTGTTGTTGAGCTGTCTTCGACTGATCTTGATATCTCAATAGAGGCACGTGTTAACGCCGGTGTCGTGAGTGATGGGGTCGCGGTTGCTTCTGCTCAGTTGTTGTATGACATTGTAAGGAAGCTTTCGGGTGACTGCTCGGTGAGCTTCAAGATGAGCAACGGGCGATTGCTCGTTGAGTGCGGAAATGCAAAATTCTTTCTCCACGTTGTGGCACCGGAGAAGTTTCCCGCAATTGAGGGTGGTGAGGTTGACTGCGGTTTTGATGTGCAGGCACCTCATCTTGCTGAATTGCTAAACAAGACAAAGTTTTCCATGTCCGTTGAGGAGAGTAGGTACAACCTCAGGGGCGTGTACATGCACGTTGCGGAAGATATGCTGTGCTGCGTGGCAACTGATGGGCATCGCTTATCACTAGCGAAAATTAACAGGCCGGACGGCTTGCAACCCAATGTTGGTGTTATTGTGCCAAGAAAAACGGTGAACGAGCTTTTGAAGATAATAAGCGGTGGGGGTGATGCGTCCCAAGTTGTGTCTGTAAGCATCTCGCAACGCAAGATATGCTTCAGATACAGGGGGTACTTTATGGTATCCAAGGTTGTTGACGGGGTGTTCCCTGATTATTTATCCATAATTCCGCAAGAGAGGGGTGCTAGCGTGTCTATGGATGCGTGCTCTCTTCTAAGTGCTGTGGACCGCGTTTCCGTAGTGGTTTTTGATAAGGTCAAGGCCATAAAGCTGTCGTTCACTCGCGGTAAGCTCACTCTCAGCTCCGCATCGTCTGACCAGGGTGATGCCAGAGAAGAACTTGAAGTAGATTATAAGGGCGGCGAAGTTACTATTGGGCTCAATGCCAGGTATCTCATTGAGGTATTGGGTTGCATGAAGGGGGCGTGTGAGATCGTGTTTCAAGATGGTAACGCTGCTGTACTGATTCAAGATAAAGAACCCGGTGGTTCCTTGCACATAATAATGCCCATGAGAATATGATTGCACTGTAAGCTACCATGCTACCCGCGTCGGCGGTCACGCAATAATCTTCCTTCTCAAGTATGTTGTTCCCCTTTCATGCGCTCTCCGGAGCTGCGCGCTGGTCATGTAGTTGCTGCAGACAAAGCGCAGTTATTGCGGAGCGACATTGCTACAGGTACTAATGCGTGTGACGCGTTTTGCCTAGGAAGATATTCGAGCTACTACAACCATTGCTGCCATAGTGAAACAGTGTGCTCACACTTGCTACTGGCCTACTCCGTCAGCTAGTTCCATTTGGCTATGGGGGCTTACTCTACGGTGACTGATTTTGCTAAGTTACGGGGCTGGTCCGCATCCAACCCCTTCTTTACTGCAATTCTGTACGCCAGAAGTTGTGCGGCTATCGTATATACTATAGGCAGGGAGAAGGCGTTTGTCTCGGGCAGTTCTACTATTGCTTTACACAGATGCTTGAGCTTCCGTGCCCCCTTTCCGTCTGTGAAGGCTACAACCATACCCTTCCTTGCTGACACCTCCTGTATGCTAACCAGGTTTTTGGTGAACGTCTCGTTGTATGGCGCAATTGCTACGACGGGAAGAGATTCATCCACAAGTGCTATGGAACCATGCTTAAGCTCTCCAGACGCGATACCTATGGTGTGGATGTAGGACAATTCCCTAATTTTTAGTGCGGCTTCCAGCGCAACTCCGTAGCAGGTTCCTCTACCCATTATTATTACGCGGTTGTAGTGCAATATGAGATCAGCTACGGGTTCTATGGAGGTTACAAGGGCCTCCGACGCGTGTTGTGCCATGCACTGAAGTGCCTCAAACAACTGCTTGTAGGTGCTCTGTGCCACAACACACCTAACTTTTGCAAGCCACAAAGAGAAGCATGCAAGCACTGCCAATTGTGCAGAGAAAGTTTTGGTTGATGCGACACCAACTTCCGGTCCTGCGAGGATCTTGAGGGCAATATCTGATATATTCTCCATGCTGTTTCGCGGGACGTTCGTCAAGCTAATGACTGTGCCATTTTGCCTTTTTGCATGGCGTAAAGCTGCCAGTGTATCAGCGGTTTCCCCGGATTGGGATATGAACAAGAACACGTCGTTTTCCGATATCTGCATGCGATGGTAGCGAAACTCCGATGCTATACTTAACAGCACCCTGATGTTTGCTATGCTTTCCAACCAGTATTTTGCGATCAGGCCGGCCATGTAAGATGATCCGCTCCCCACTATTGTCAAATGGGTCAAGGATTTAAACAGGTTCGCGTCACATGCGAACTCGACGCTTTCACAACTGATAAACTGGTTTATTGTATTGCGTATCACACCGGGTTGTTCGTGTATCTCCTTCAGCATGAAATGGTCGTACGGCGCCTTGTCGGTGTTTGTGTTGGGCGTGCGGATGAGTATTGTTTCGTAGTTAAGTGCCTCATCACTCTCGTTATAGATCTTGACGTCATTGAGCGAAATTTCGGCTATGTGATTGTCCTTCAGATAACAAATCCTCTGTGCATATTTACTCAAGACATATTCGTCTGAGGATACCAGGTTTGCATATGGGCCTTGGCCGACGACTATAGGCAGCATTCTGCAGGTTGCCAACAAACTGTTGTATCCCGCTAACATGAATATTACTGCAAAATTGCCTTCTATCTCTTCCAACGCTTTCCGGACTGCATGTCTTGGGGACAATCCGGCTTGCAGCAAAGACTCGACCAGGTGGGGTATGACTTCCGTGTCAGTATCAGTGGAGAACCTGCTGCCACTGCCCTCAAGACGTTCCCTGATAGACGGATAGTTCTCAACGACTCCGTTGTGAACTACTGCCACCTTGCCCACGCATATCGGATGCGCATTTTCAACCTTCGGAACCCCGTGCGTAGCCCACCTGGTGTGCGCTATACCAACATTGCCCCGTAGAGCGCCCCCCTCTGAAGACACCAATTCGCTGAGCGTGGCAACCTTACCGCATGAACGCCTTACCTGAATGTCACGGTCTAGAACCGCAATTCCGCACGAGTCATACCCCCTATACTCGAGCTGGCGCAGGCCACATAGCAGCAGAGGAACTGCCTGACAACTGCTAACGACTCCTAACACACCACACATAAGGACACCCGACTGAGAACAGGGACAGCAGACTACCCGCTGGTTTGTTATTCAAGAAAGGACGCCAGAGAGCCGCCACACTAACTACCAGCTTTTTGCAGTTGACTGAGACTTGCCCACATGGGCACTCTTACCGGTTCCATCCCTATTAAGCACCTCTGACACAGACGACTTCAGCACCCTAACTTCCACTCCTGTTGCAACTTCTATGTGCAGGTGCCCGTTGCTTGCATCAACCTTAGTTACCGTACCCAAGAGCCCACCTGACGCTATGACCTTGTCCCCCTTTTTTATGCTGTCCAACAACTTGTTATGCTCCCTGAGCTTTTTCTGTTGTGGCCTTATGACCAAGAAGTAGAAAATCAAAAATATGAAAACCAACGGAGCAAACCCAGCGATGGAGGCCCCCAGCCCAGCAGTAGGCGCTGGGGCCGCAGCCGTAGCGGCGAACAAGGCACTAGGAAATAAAAGCATTGAACCTACCAAAAACGTATTGCGCAATCTACCAAAGGGCAGGTGTGCTGTCAAGGGGACAACTAAGATGCTAACCAATGCACGACCAGATGTGGCCCAGGGCGTGAACACACGCCACCCGCGTACGCAGCAAGCAAGCGAGGCTATTCACAGGCGCCTATGTCATATCTATACATGCCGCCAGGCCAGTCTAATAAATCTAAGGCTGCGTAGGCCTGATGCTTAGCGGTGGCCAAGTCATCCGCTTCGGCCACTATATTCAAAACCCTACCGCCGGCAGAAACCCAGTTATTTCCAACCCGCTTTGTACCTGCGTGAAAAACTTTGACGCTAGAAGACCTGGCAACCTCGTCCAGCCCACCTATTACGGAGCCAGATTCATAAGGCCCCGGATAGCCCTTGCTGGCCACGACTACACAGACAACCGATTTGCGATTGAGAGAAACTACCTCGCTGCCCAACCTACCTTTTGCCGCTAGGGACATGAGTTTCAGCAGATCTGAATCCAATCTAGGCAACATTGCCTGCGTTTCTGGGTCTCCAAACCTAACGTTATATTCCAAAAGCTTGGGCTCGTTCTTTTTGATCATTATGCCAGCAAACAGTAACCCCCTGAATTGTATTCCCATGTTAAACATGGCCTTGATGGTTGGATATATTATCCTCTGCACTATCAAGTGTTCCATCTCTTCAGTTATGATTCCCGGAGTTGAATATGCTCCCATACCTCCGGTATTTGGCCCTTTGTTCCCGTCATACACAGGCTTGTAATCCTGCACAGCTCCGAGCACCACTGGGTTGGTGCCATCTATCAAGGTGAGGAAGCTGATCTCCTTGCCGTCCAGGAACTCCTCCACCACAACTGCCTCGCCAGCTTTGCCGAACTTGCCCTGCACAAGCATGGCGTCTAATGCATCATAAGTTTCCTCCAGGGTGTGGCATATTACAACGCCCTTTCCCTGAGCAGGCCCGTCAGCCTTTACCACTAGTGGCAGCTTACTTCTCTTTACGAACTGCTTGGCGGAGCCGATATCCATAAAATACCCGTGCTTCGCCGTGGGGATGTTGTAACGGGCGCACAGCTCTTTGGTAAACCCCTTGGAGGCCTCAAGCCTGGATGCGGCTCTGGATGGGCCAAAAACAAAAATACCCTCATCAGTGAGCGCGTCGGACAGCCCACTAATCAGCGGTAACTCAGGACCAACAACAACTAGGTCTATTTTCTCGCGCTTGCAGACCTGCGCAACCTCAATAAAGTTGGTTACATCTACGTCTACCAAAGTTGCTAAGTCCGCCATGGCTTCGCGCCCAGGGGCAACAAACAGACGAGTTAACATGGGGGAACAGCTCAGGCAGTCCAACAGGGCATGCTCCCTACCCCCGGAGCCGACAACCAGAACATTCATCCCGCCCCCTACAAGAGACCATCAAGACCACGAAATGCCACCGCCACGCTACCACAAATCGTCAGTTTGTCAATAGGGTTTTGTGCAACATGCAAAACTAGCAGGAATATATTCGGGAATCCTGTAGGACAAAAGACTTGCTATGGGTCTGGTTGCGTGGTTTAATGGCTCTCTGACGTTTGTTTGGTGTGGTTTCGTGGCTCCTCGTACTGGCTTTTTGTGCGCTGTTTTGGTTGCTCTGTCCATTTTCTGTGTTACGCCCCCCGTTGTCGCTGCGCCCTTCACTGAAGAAGGGGTACATAAGCTCTACGAAGACGGTCTCAGGCTGTTCCATGAAGGGCAGTATAAGAAGGCTGTAGCGGTCTTTGACAAGATAGAAGCTCTATATCCGTTTTCGCAAATGGCGATAGACGGCAGTTTAGTTGCTGCGGTGGCGCATTATGAGCTCGGTAACTACGCTGAGTCTGCCTCTCTTGCGGAGGGCTATATTGATTCCTACCCTAGTAGTAAGAGTATAGACTACGCTTACTACGTCAGGATTCTAGCTAAGTACATGCAGATACCCGATCTTGGGTTAGATCAGGGAATTGCCCTAGAAGTTAGGAACCTTGCTTACGAGTTTGTGCGCATGTTTCCCAACTCGCGCCACCTGGGCGAGGTTTCCGAAAGGCTTGCTGCCGTGAAACAACACTTGGCCGCTAGGGAATTCATGATTGGTAAGTTTTACCTCAGGCGAGGGGGATATATAGCCGCAATCAAGAGGTTCAGATCTCTGATATCTGCATATCCAGATTCAGCGTACACTAACGAAGGGTTGTACCGGTTGATGGAGGCATACACAGCTTTGGGGGACCACAAATCGGCGGCTGCGTACCTCTCTAAATTAGACGAAAGCAACATATGGCGCGCTAGAGCTGAGCGCCTATTGGGCGGAGAGGACCATGCGCAAGCCGGGCGGGAAGGAACCTCAATTGAAGAGGAGGGAGATAATCAGGGAGAGAGCGCTGTGCCCACTCCCTCTGGCAATGCTGATGTCGGAGAGGAAACTGTGGAGGATGCGCAGAGAGAAGAATCACTGTAATT
Source organism: Anaplasma ovis str. Haibei (assembly GCF_002214625.1). Classification (NCBI taxonomy): domain Bacteria; kingdom Pseudomonadati; phylum Pseudomonadota; class Alphaproteobacteria; order Rickettsiales; family Anaplasmataceae; genus Anaplasma; species Anaplasma ovis. The sequence continues at coordinate 893,401 of NZ_CP015994.1, read as the reverse complement.
GGTGTGCGGCTGTCATTACCCAGGGCTAGTGCCCGCAAGCTATCACTGTGGCAAACAGTAGAAACAGGTAATATATAGAATATTTAAACAGCCCCATGCATGTCCGATGTGACGGCTGCCCCTTTTCCCGGAACACAGCAACGGCGTAGGCGATAAACGTCGCACTCAAGCCGGTTGCCAAAGTTTCATATAGGATAGGGTTTTTCACAAACAAGCCCGGCGTTGCTGCCACGACCGCAAGGATTATACTATACAACAGTATGTGCGCTCTGGTTTTGTGTATGCAATACACAGGCAACATGGGAACGTTTGCTTTTTTGTATTCCTCTGAAGTGAGTAGGGCAATGGCCCAAAAGTGCGGAGGTGTCCACGTGAATATTATTGCAAACAAAGACAAGCTCTCAAGTGATAGCGCTCCGGAAACCGAAGCCCAGCCTATTACTGGTGGGAAAGCGCCCGCGATGCCGCCAATTACTATATTCTGCGGTGTGCGCCTTTTCAGTAGCATTGTATAAACTACTGCATAAGAAACAATGCTTCCCGCTAGAAGGAGCGCAGATACATGGTTCACCGCTATTGCCATAACAAACACCGATAGCGTAGCAAGCACCATGCCGCACTCCAATGCTTGTTCCCTACGAATTTTACCTGCAGGTATAGGTCGACCTTTGGTACGGTCCATAATCGCGTCGATGTCGCTATCGTACCACATATTAAACGCACCAGCTGCTCCCGCACCTATGGCCACGCACACTGTGGATACAAGCCCTATTAGTGGGTGAATAGTTCCCGGTGCGATTAGCATTCCGGTTATTGCAGTAAACACCACCAAACACATTATTCTGGGCTTGAGCAGCTGAATGTAGTCACCAACTGAGGAAAGAGCCACGGGGCTTTTCTCTCGGGAGGCCTCGATAAAAGTTGCTGTCATATGTGTCCTTTAGTCCAACTTGGGAATTTCCTCAAAAGTGTGAAACGGGGCGGGCGAGGGGATAGTCCACTCCAAAGTATCACCTCCCCACGGGTTTGCCTCAGCCGCCTTACCCCTCTTCAATGTGTATATTGCAATTGCTATGAACAGCAGTGCAGACAGAAAAGAAAGGCCCGCACCTATGGAGGACACATAATTCCACGGAGCAAAGGCATCTGGATAGTCAGGAATTCTTCTAGGCATGCCGGCGAGCCCCAAAAAGTGCTGAGGGAAAAACGCGATGTTGGTCGAAATAAAGGTTAACCAGAAGTGTATTTTTCCCATAAGCTCAGGGTACTGCTTACCTGACATCTTACCTACCCAGTAATAAAACCCCGCATACGCCGCAAAAAGTGCCGCGATCGACATCACATAGTGAAAATGGGCAACCACGTAGTATGTGTCATGCAGAACTTTATCCACCCCCCCGTGTGATACTACTATGCCAGTCAAACCGCCGACCGTGAACACGAAGATGAATCCTATCGCGAAAAGCATTGGGGTCTTAAACTCTATCTTTCCTCCCCACATAGTGGCTATCCAGCTAAATACCTTGATCCCGGTTAGCACCCCTATCAACATAGTAGTGACGCTGTAGTATGTGATCATTTCCGTGCTCAAGCCGGTAGTAAACATGTGGTGTGCCCAAACTACCAATCCGACCGTTGCTATTCCAACCAGTGCAAATACCATCCCCAGGTATCCAAAAACCGCCTTGTGGGAAAATGTAGAAACTATTTGGCTTATGATTCCAAACGCTGGAAATATTATCACGTATACTTCCGGGTGCCCGAAAAACCAGAACAGATGCTGAAAAAGTATTGGGTCACCACCACCTGATGGGTTAAAAAAGCTGGTGCCGAAGTTGCGGTCAGTCAGAAGCATTGTAATTGCTCCAGCAAGTACGGGGAGTGATACTATGAGCATGAATGAAGTGAGCAGTATGGTCCACACGAACAGCGGCATCTTTAGCAGCGTCATACCGTGGGCACGCATGTTGAAAATCGTTACTATGAAGTTTATAGACCCAACTATCGAAGATATACCCGCAAGGTGTAATGCCAATATCGCCATGTCTACGGATGCATCTGGGTGTGAAGACAGATATGACAATGGAGGGTATAAAGTCCAACCCGTCCCCGGGCCGTCTCCAATCAACACTGAACAAAACAGCAGCGCAAGCGATGCCACGAGCATCCAAAAGCTCAGGTTATTTAACCGCGGAAACGCCATATCTGGGGCGCCAATTAGCAGTGGGACGAACCAGTTCCCAAACCCCCCAGTCAGAGCGGGCATTATCATGAAAAAGACCATTATGAGCGCGTGCCCAGTAACCATGACGTTATACAGCTGGTAGTTTCCGTGCAACACGTCTATGTGCGCCAACTGCGCGCGTAATATTAGGGACAGCAGGCCCCCTATGACACCACCCACTATCGAAAAGATGATGTACATAGTACCTATGTCTTTATGGTTGGTGGAGAATAACCACCGCTTCAAACCACTAGGCGTATGCTCACCGTACATATAACCCACCTCCTAAATAGCTCTGGGAGGAAACACGCAACAACCCACAAGCATCTAAGCCTTGACCTACCCAGCTTACCATACTGACGCCAGGTTCCTAACCGCTTTCTTTGCGCTGCGCTACCCAGGCATCAAACTTATCTCTAGTTACTGCCTCAACCACCACAGGCATAAAGCCGTGCAGCCTCCCACAAAGTTCGGAACACTGCCCATAGTAAACCCCGGGTTTTTTCACTGAGAACCACACTTCGTTCAACCTCCCTGGTACCGCATCAACTTTGATGCCCAAAGCGGGCACCGCCCAGCTGTGTATCACATCTCCGGCAGTGGACTGCAGCAACACGACCTCGCCCACCGGCACAACCATGCGGTTATCTACCTCAAGCAAGCGTAATTCACCACTTGTCAATTCTGAGTCGGGCTTCATGTAGCTGTCAAATCTTATACCAGTCTCTGGATACACGTAGGTCCAGTACCACTGGTACCCTATGGCCTTTATTACAATGTCTGCCTTGGGGATCTGCTGCTCCTTTTTTATGAGCTTCACGTTGCTTATAGTCAATAACCCGACGATCAACAACGGGATTAAGGTCCACGCTACCTCAAGCGCGACGTTGTGAGAATTCTTATTGTTAAACTCAACCTGCTCACCTTTCTTTCTTCGAAACTTTACTAGTGCGTAGAACATCAAAGAAAACACAACAGCCGCTACTGCGGACATCACAAGCATGATGTAGCTATGGGACCTGGCAATCAGCTCCATAATCTCTGTTGCGGGTTCCTGAAACCCAAGCTGCCACGGATACGGCGCGCCGGCACCCGCGCTGGGCCCCCATAGCAATCCGCATACAAACAACACACCCACAACGAGCGCACGGAGCATAGGAAAACACAGTGAAAGCCAACATACACCTCCGGATGGTACATTGCGACAGTGGAAATAGCAAGGCTTTTGTTCCAGCTGGTAACGGCTGCTGATGCAGGTAACATACCTTTAACAATGCGGGGAGGGGCTTCACACTTGTGTGCGCCAAAGTGGCGTGTCACAAATGCCGCTCTGGCGGCCTAATGTGTGTTATGTATACAAGAGAAGTGCCTGGGTAAAGTGCAACTGTTACACAATTTTGCAGAGTGGGGGCCACGCTCTGGCGGCCGGGTAGGAGCAGACGATGAGCACGCAACTCATGTACAAGTTACACTTTCACGATCAAGTGCGAATTCCTTGTGTAGAAGGCTAAGTGCCGGTTCAGCGTTTTGTTCATGCATCAAAACAGTGATTTTTATTTCAGAGGTGGAGACTGCCAACACGGCTATTCCGCCACTGGCCAATGTGCTAAAAATTCTACTGGCCACACCCGGGCGCGATATCATACATGCGCCTACTAAAGAAACCTTTGCCAGGCTGCCCGTCACTACCAGACTCTCATACATTATGCTGTGTTTTTGCTGTAGAAGAATATCTCGCGTTTTAGGTAAATCTTCCTCTTGCACAGTAAAGGTAATATTGCGGAGTTCTCCGTCCATGGTTTGCATTATCATATCCACATCTATGCTACCCTCCGCTACGGGAAGAAGTGCCGCGGCAATACCGGGAACTGCGGGTACTCCGCTAAGCGATACGCTTGCTATATTTTTACTGATAGCAATTCCAGTAATTATTTTGCTTTCCATTTCCTTCTCACGCTCAAAAGATACCAATGTGCCCTTCGCTTCCTGCGAGCTTGACAGTGCGTGGATACGCACCCCGCACCGCATAGCCATCTCTACAGAGCGTGCGTTCAATATCGCTCTGCCGGAGGCGGATATTTCTACCATGTCGTTATACGTTACGTGGTCTAGCTTACGCGCGCTTGAGACCAAACAAGGATTTGCTGTATAAACTCCCGCAACATCTGTATACACGTAACACGTGTCCAGCTGTAGTGTAGCGGCTATTGCCACTGCGGATATGTCTGATCCACCCCTTCCCAGGGTAGTTATACGCGAGTTGTGAACACCTTGAAACCCCGCGACTATCACAACATCATGCTCGTCTAGGAGTGCTAATATGCGGTCAGGTTTTATTTCTACAATTCTGGCTCGTGAGTGTTCCCCGGTTGTGTTTATGGGTATTTGCCAGCCCATTATGGATGTTGCTTTGATGTTTATACGCTGCAATGCAAGCGCTAGAAGCCCACATGATATCTGCTCTCCAGAAGAGACGACCACGTCATATTCCGACAGCTGCGCTTCTGATGCCAGCTCTGAGACCTCTTGCACAGTTGTAACGGCCTCATCCGTAAATCGGCCCATTGCCGATACTACTACCACAAGCTTGTAACCACGCTCTACGCTTTGCCGCACTATTTTGGCGACTCTTGATATGCACTCCACATCTTTTAAGGATGTGCCTCCAAACTTTTTTACCAGAATCCTAGCCATGCTCAGATTTGCATATCCACGTAGTTGCGGATTGTAACTGATTTGCCAGGCCCTTTACACAGATAATTGCCAGTGTGGACCACAAAGGTTTTTTTGGATCGTGTATATCTGTGGTTGTGCCGTGCGGGTTGTGCTATTTAACGGTGTGAATGCGGCTGATATTTTCTCGGGGCGGCTTTGCTCCTCGAATGTTGGTTACTGCTTGAAGAATAAGCAAGGTTTTGGTACCATACCCGGTTCTAGATGTAGTGCATTTGGGGGTTTTGGTGAGGCGAGGGGAGTGCTTTTACGTTACAACCCCCATATATTACGTCAACGATACCCCCCACATAGGGCATTTCTACACTACGCTTATATCCGATGTTGCTGCCAGATTCAGAAATCTGAGTGGTAGGCAGGTCAAGTTTACTACAGGTACTGATGAACACGGCCAGAAGGTCGAGAGTATGGCGCGTGCTAAGGGCGTTCCAGTACGCCAGTTTGTTGATGAAATAAGTGGTTCGTTTAGAAAACTTGTAGGGGTTGCTGGCTTTAGTTGTGATGACTTTATACGCACTACCGAGGCACGCCACAAGAGTGCTGTGCTAGCGCTGTGGGAGCGCCTACGCAGCAACAATCAGATATATCTTGGGCACTATGCTGGGTTTTATTCAGTACGTGATGAGACTTTTTACCAAGAACGTGACCTGGTGGATGGTAAAGCACCAACCGGTGCCGAAGTGGAGTGGCTGGAAGAGCCGGGATACTTCTTCAAGCTGTCTGAGTGGCAGGAAAGCCTGCTAAAGTTTTATGCGGATAATCAGAAATTTGTGATCCCGGAAGGTAAGTTCAATGAAGTCATAAGCTTTGTGGAATCTGGTCTTCGGGACTTATCTATTTCTAGATCTAAGAAAAGCCTCTCTTGGGGGATTGAGGTGCCTCATGACTCTGAGCATATAATATACATATGGGTGGATGCACTATGTTGTTACTTGGCGCTGCTTGGGTTCCCCGAAACTGAGGGGGAATACAAGTGTTACTGGGAGGGTGACGGCGCGGTCAGCACGCACGTTGTGGGGAAAGATATACTCAGGTTCCATGCGGTGTATTGGCCTGCTATTTTGATGGCTGCTGGGCTGCCATTGCCGAAGCAAATAGTTGCGCATGGGTGGTGGCTTAATGAGGGCCAAAAGATATCAAAGTCAGTCGGCAATGTGATAGACCCATTCGCGTTGATAGAGCAATACGGTTTGGATAATTGCAGGTATTTTTTACTGAGTGAAACCCCCATAGGAAACGACGCAAGCTTTAGCAGCGCAGGCCTTGTGGAACGCATAAACTGCGATTTGGCTAACAATTTTGGTAATCTGGTCCAGCGTACTATAACCCTTGTGCATAAGGAGTGCGGTGGGAAAATTCCCGAGGTAGAAGGCATGTTGCAAGGGGAAGAAGCGCCGATAGACTACGAAGCGGTGCTGGCGCAGTATGTGGAATACATGGTGGAGTACCGGTTTTTTGAGGCGCTTAAATTTGTTATAAATCTGTCTTCCGTAGCGAATGAGTATATAGCAAGAAGAGCTCCGTGGAAGCTGTTCAAAGAAGATAGAAAAAGCGCACAGGCGGTTGTATTCAAGCTGCTGGAATACATAAGGTGCATTGGAATCATGTTGCAGCCCTTCGTTCCCGATTCTGCGTCTAAAATTCTTGACCAAATATCGCTTCCAGTTGATAAGCGCACGTTTGGGCATTTTTCCGAATTTCACAAGAGCGGCACCTCCTTGGAAACTCCCACACCCGTCTTCTGCAGGCTAGATACTGCGTAGCTTGAGATCAATCACAGAAGAGTTTCTTCTGCCGGAGCGTGATAGGGTATCTAATCTACTTTCCACGCACTGTAGAGTGATGTGACTCCGTTGCAGATGTTTTGATACGCAACGTTGAAAAAACCCGCGCTTGCTATTTCCTGGGCAAACTCTTCAGGTGCTGGGAACGCCCTTATGCTGTCTGTTAGGTATGTATACGCTTCAACATTACCTGCCACGAACCTGCCCATATTTGGTATTACATAGTCGGAGTATAGGCCATACAATGTCCGAAACAGTCCTTGCCGTTGTATGGGGGAAAATTCGAGACAGAGAAACCTTCCATGGAGTTTGAGCACACGATGTGCCTCTTGCAACGCCTTTTTTCTATCAGGTATGTTACGCATTCCGAAGGCAATTGTATAGTAGTCAAAGGAGTTGTGGGTGAACGGCAAACTCTCTGCGCTGGCGCATACCCAGTTTATGTTGGTGTGCCCGGAGTTGATTGCTCTATCTCTCCCTACCTCTAGCATGTCTGGGTTGATGTCACAAACTGTTACGTGCAATCCGCTGCGCCTTGTCAAGGCTCGCATTGCTATGTCTCCGGTGCCCCCTGCCACATCCAGCAGTGCACCATCCCTGCGAATGACCTTACCGCACAATTCCTGTTTCCACAACCTGTGTAACCCAAAACTCATGAGGTCATTCATGAGGTCATAGCGCGGTGCTACTGAAGAGAAAACTTCGTTGACTTCCAACTGCAACGGCATCGCTTAGAGGATAAACTTAGACAAATCCATCTGCTTTGAAATATCTTCAAGCTTTTCCTTCACATGGGCTTCATCAATAACGTAAGTTTTCCCTCTGTTCTCCGATGCACTGTAGCTTATATCTTCCATTAGCTTTTCCAGTATGGTGTGCAACCTCCTTGCGCCGATATTCTCCACTTCCCGATTAACGGTGGAGGCTATTTCTGCGATGGCAAGTATTCCATCTTCGGCAAACTCTACGTTGACGCCTTCAGTCTCCATCAGGGCGCGATACTGCCTTAACAAGTTAGACTCAGGCTCGGTAAGAATCCTTATCAGGTCATCTCTGCTGAGAGGTTTAAGCTCAACCCTTATTGGTAACCGGCCCTGCAATTCTGGCAATAGATCCGAAGGCTTAGCAAGGTGAAACGCACCCGAGGCTATGAACAACACGTGGTCGGTAGTTACCGTTCCGTATTTTGTACTTACACTGGTTCCTTCGAGTAGTGGTAAAAGATCGCGCTGAACGCCCTCTCTGTTTACTTCCCCTCTGACCTCGGTTCTTGCAGCGATTTTATCAATCTCGTCAAGAAACACTATGCCCTCGTTGCTTGCAATATGCAGCGCTTCTCTGACTATCTTATCTTCATCGATGAGTTTCTCTGTTTCTTCATCCAGCAAAATTTCCCTTGCTTCTTTTACTGTGGTCTTGAGCGATTTAAACTGCTTATTTCCCCCCAGCATTTTTTGCACTATCTCATTGATGTTCATAATCCCCACCTGGCTACCTGGCATACCAGGCACATCAAAAGAATGCTGTACGTTCTTGTTTTCCCTCACGCTTATTGAAATTTCAGAGTCCTCAAATTCTCCGGCTCTCAACCTCTCCCTAAAGGCACTTTTTGTTTCTTCGCTTGCGTCAACACCCACCAGGCAATTTAGTATAATTTCCTCGGAAGACTTGCGCGCCTGCTTGGCCACTACCTTTCTGTGCTTTTCCTTTACCAAAAGAACAGCCCGATCTACAAGGTCACGCATTATTGAATCAACATCTCGTCCAACGTAACCTATTTCGGTAAACTTTGTAGCCTCCACCTTAATAAATGGAGCCTGCGCGAGCTTTGCCAAACGACGGGCTATTTCTGTTTTACCCACGCCAGTGTGCCCAATCATCAATATGTTCTTGGGAATGATTTCATCTCGAAGTGGGAGAGGAACCCGGTTTCTCCGCCAACGACTCCTAAGCGCGTTAGCCACAGCCTTTTTTGCCTCTTCCTGCCCTACTATGAACCTGTCAAGCTCTCTGGTTATCTGACGCGGCGAAAGGTCACGTGTCTCATATTCTTCTTCTGACTCCGCAATGCCCTCCCCAATCTTTTTGGGCTCACTACCGCTCTGGTCAGAGCCTCTTATTTCTCCTGGTCCCGAATTACCGACACCTGCTGCACCTAGTTCATCGGAAGACATCATCACCCCTCTATCTTTTCCATAATAATATTGTTATTAGTGTACACACAGATCTCCGAGGCTACAGCCATTGCCGCGGTGGCTATGTATTCTAGAGTCATATCCAGAGAAAGCTCATCTCTTGCAGCGCACAGTGCCCTGGCTGCAGACAAGGCGAAATTCCCACCAGACCCTATGGCCGCAATTCCGTTTTCTGGTTCAAGCACGTCTCCCCCGCCGGAAATTATTAAAGATACAGACTTATCTGCGACTATCATCATAGCTTCTAACCTTCGCAAATATTTATCCCTTCGCCAATCCTTTGCCAGTTCCACGCACGCACGCATCAACTGGCTGGGGTGCTTCTCTAACTTAGCTTCCAACCTTTCAAACAAAGTAAATGCATCAGCCGTTGCGCCTGCAAACCCAGTGATTACACTATCACCGGCGAGGCGCTTTATCTTCCTAGCGGAGGTTTTCATTATTGCGCTGCCCATAGAAACCTGCCCGTCGCCTGCGATAATCACGCTGCCACCCTGCCTTATGCATAATATGGTGGTCCCGTACATTGTGTAGCTGTCTCTATGGTTCATAACCAAACTCCCTGCGACCCACCACTTACTGGTGAGAAATAAGAACGGTACCGATTCAAGCAAACACCTACCATAAGCTCAGTTACATTGCACCAATCGATACTCAATGCTCACGATTATGCACCCTCACTTCACTGAAATCCAGCGAAGATTTTGCGGGGAATCTTCATGAGGCGGCACGCTGTGAAACTGAAGATGGGTTACAGTTACTCTTGCAACAAATTACAGCGAACATTAGCACGCAGGTAGACCCGACAATACACAAATTTTGTCGCATATAACTTTTAATATTGTTGTGGGAGGACAAAAATGTGATACACTCGCGACGTGAGCGCGGGCTTTTGATGTCGCTTACGGTTCCGCGCCATTCCCGAGTCCATTAAGATTCCTGGTGTTGTTCGGGTGTGTACTCAATTTTGCGTGAACCAGCTGTGGTTTGTGTTGTGTGCTTCCTCTGCTGGTGGCCCGGGGTGTGTGTTTTCGCTATCGCACATGGCTGGAGGGGGCGTTTTTTGCGTAATTTGGCATAAAAATGTACTTGTGCGGTAAGGAGTTATGGTATAGATTCCAAGCTCGGGGTTCATCCGAAAATTTCCCTGATGGGAGGTGGTTTTGTGCGTTGGCTTGCTGTGCCTGAGAGGTTGTGGTGTGATGTGGCAGCTCCTGCATAGGGCGTTGCTAGCGCGGATTTTCAGTGAAGCGTGATGAAAGCCTGGTGTGCTTCAGCGCTTGTGCTCAAGTTTGGTATTCCTGGAATCTGGGGGTAGCGCGCTGTCTTCGGAATAAATAATTAGTTGTACTTGTTGGGTTTAGTGAAGAGAATTTTATGTCAGAAGGTGTCATGGAAAAGGAAGAGTCGATAGTGAAAGATGGTGTGGCAGAAAGCCTCCCCAAAGAGGGGAGGGTACTGGACCTGTGTGAACTAAAGCAGAAGAGCACGGAGGAGCTGCTAGTGACGGCGGAGGAGCTGGGAGTAGTCAGCAACGGTAGGATGCTGAAGCAGGAGATAATTTTCCAGCTAATGAAACGAGTTATCAGCGAAGGAGGGATAGCAGTAGGCGGCGGTGTGGTAGAGACACTACCTGATGGGTTTGGGTTTCTGAGGTCAGCCGAGGCTAACTATGCAGCAAGTAGTGATGATATCTACATATCTGCGGGTCAGATCAAGAAGTTCAATTTAAGGACGGGAGACATAGTAAGTGGCGAGATCAGAGCACCTGGGGAGAAGGAGAGATACTTCACGCTGGTGAAGGCATATAGCATAAACTACACGGAGATAGGGAAGCTACAGAGGTATGTACACTTTGATGATCTGATACCACTATACCCCGAGGAGAGGATTTTGCTAGAGTGCAAGGAAGGTTTTGGGGGAGAGAAGAAAGACATCAGCATGCGCGCGGTAGACATCATAGCCCCACTAGGCAAGGGCCAGCGTGCACTGATTGTGGCACCACCCAGAGTGGGCAAGACGGTGATTTTGCAGCAGATTGCACACTCCATTGCCATGAATCACCCCAACATGGAGTTGATTGTTCTACTAATAGGAGAGAGGCCGGAAGAAGTTACAGACATGCTGAGGTCAGTGAAGGGGGAGGTAGTGAGCTCCACATTTGATGAGCCAGCATACAGGCACGTACAATTGGCTGAGATAGTAATTGAGCGAGCTAAGAGGATGGTAGAGCACAAGAAGGAGGTTGTGATACTACTAGACTCAATCACGAGATTGGCCCGTGCATACAATGAGGTTATGCCATCATCCGGTAAGGTACTCACAGGTGGGGTAGACTCCAACGCGCTACAGAGGCCCAAGAGGTTTTTTGGGGCCGCAAGGAACATTGAGAATGGGGGTTCACTGACCATCATTGCCACAGCATTGATTGAAACGGGTTCAAAGATGGATGAAGTGATTTTTGAGGAGTTCAAGGGTACGGGTAACTGTGAGATAATTCTAGACAGGAAGATAGCGGATAAGAGGATTTACCCTGCGATTGACATTTCCAAGTCTGGAACCCGGAAGGAAGACATGCTGATTGAGAGTGCGTTTTTGAAGAAGGTATGGCTACTTAGAAGGTTACTATCAGCAATGGGGCCAGTTGAAGCCATGGAGTTTCTGCGAGACAAGCTCAGCATAGCCAAGGATAACAACGACTTTTTTGAGATGATGAACAGCTAGGGTACTGTTCCCGAACTCTATACCACACATAGGGGTACTCCAGTCGAAGTGGTATGAGTTGAACTCACTGGTATCGCTAGCATTCTTGCTGAGAGGGAACAGGCCCCTAGCTCCCTCCACTTCTTCTATGATTTTCAAATTCTTGACGCCATTGAAGGTGGGGTTGTAGTCAAGGCCTATGTAGAAGTTTTTACCAGCATTCCCTGCGGGTCTATTCGCCAATCTTTGTGGATGAGATTTACTTTTCTCAGCAGCCCCCACAGGTACACTGTGGAATACACTCCATGTTGATACTCCAGCAACTAGTAAGAATCTAAGCAACATCACCACTCTCCCAAAACCTCTCAATTAGCTAGTCCCAGTCTGCCCTCCACCCTTACACTCAAACTTACTGGCATCACCAATCTCACTACCTAGCCCAGCAGCACACTTGACCTTGGCCTCATTTAGGAACCTCATCTTCCCAATCTCCAAGGCCTCAGTTCCCAGTCCTACCTACACCCTCACAGCCCTAGAGGGGAGCATTGGGTATAGCATTGGAGGAGCAAGGGTTGAAGTAGAAGTAGGGTATGAGAGGTTTGTCATCAAGGGAGGTAAGAAGTCTAATGAGGATACAGCTTCAGTATTCTTATTAGGAAAGGAGTTAGCATATGATACAGCAAGAGGTCAGGTAGACCGTCTTACTAATGCTTTAGGTAAGATGACCAAGAGTGAAGCTAAGAAGTGGGGTACTGCAGTAGAGGGTGCTACTGGTGGTGATGCACTGAGTAGGAAAGTGTGTGGTACCGCTAACAGTGGCAGTGGCACCAACAAGTGTGGTACCGCCGATAGCCAGAGCACCAATGGCAAGCTCAGTACTGCATTCAATGCTGATGCAGATGCAACACTGCTCTCTGCTGCAGGTGACACCATCAGTACGTCAGGGATGGCTACAAATATTAATGGTCTGACAAAAGACGAAAAGGCCATAGTTGCAGGGGCCTTCGCTCGTGCTGTTGAGGGGGCTGAGGAGATAGGTAGGTGGGATAAGGACTTAGGCTCTGGAGATTGGAAGATAAGTGTCAGTGGCTCCAACCGTGTTGGTATGACTCAGTGCTGTGGGTAAGTAGGTGAGGTGCCAGTAGAAGTTAGGGGTTGAGGTTCCTGAGTGAGACCAAGGTCGAGTATGTTGCAGGGCACCGCCTGCTATGCTACCGCTATTTGCTTGCTTGGTGGCGCCAGTGGGTCTGTGTACAGCTTCTGCTGCTGTGCAGGTAATGCCAAGAACTTCAAGTATGTTGATTATGGCAGAGCCCGCCTTGGTGAAAGGGTCAGGAGATAGGTGCCGCAGGAAACTTAAACTGTGGTTGGAGGCTGAGGATTTATGTAGGATTAGGGACTGAGGCTTTGGAGACGGTGCTGGAGGTAGTGCAGGACTTCAACTGTGTTGATGGTGGTAATGCTGGACTTGGTGGTGGAGGTAGTGCAGAACTTCAACTGTGTTGATGGTATGCCATGTTGGGTACTAAGTAGAGTTGGGAGATGAGGTTCCTGGGTGAGACCAAGGTCGAGTATGTTGCAGGGCACCGCCTGCTATGCTACCGCTATTTGCTTGCTTGGTGGCGCCAGTGGGTCTGTGTACAGCTTCTGCTGCTGTGCAGGTAATGCCAAGAACTTCAAGTATGTTGATTATGGCAGAGCCCGCCTTGGTGAAAGGGTCAGGAGATAGGTGCCGCAGGAAACTTAAACTGTGGTTGGAGGCTGAGGATTTATGTAGGATTAGGGACTGAGGCTTTGGAGACGGTGCTGGAGGTAGTGCAGGACTTCAACTGTGTTGATGGTGGTAATGCTGGACTTGGTGGTGGAGGTAGTGCAGAACTTCAACTGTGTTGATGGTGGTAATGCTGGACTTGGTGGTGGAGGTAGTGCAGAACTTCAACTGTGTTGATGGTATGCCACATTGGGTACTAAGTAGAGTTGGGAGATGAGGTTCCTGGGTGTTGGCCAGTAGAGTTGTAGATGGGGTGCGAGTGATGCCAAGAACTTCAACTGTGTTGATGGTATGCCACATTGGGTAAGCAAGGGTTAGGGATTGAGTGTAAGGATAGTGGCGCAATGAAGGGGCCATATCACCCGCAATGGCGCGGTGGGCTGGTATTATGCGTCACACATTGAGACGGGATTTCACGGGGGCGGAGAGTATTTCAGCAGCTGCCTGGCGCACGCCTAGCTGTCCATGAAGCATGCGGGCTATTGCGGAACATATGGGTAGCTCTAGATTAAGTGCTCTACCCATATTTACCATGGCTGTAACGCTTTCAACCCCCTCGACCAACATGGGCTTTTGCTGACCAGGCATACCTGCACGACCCGCTTTTCCTACAGATGAGCCAAAAGACATGTTACGTGAACCCGGTGCGGTGCATGTTAGCACTAGGTCGCCCAAGCATGAAAGACCAATTAGAGTTTCCGTGGTGGCGCCCCCTGCTTTTGCTTCGCACACCGCTTTTATTTCTGACATACCCTGTACCATGACAATTGCAGACGCGTTGTGTCCCAAACCCATTCCGGCAATTACGCCCGACGCTATGGCTATGATGTTTTTCATTACAGCACCAACCTGTACCCCCATTAGGTCGCCACTATGTACTACGGCAAGGGCAGGCCCGCTTAGTTGCGATGCCAAGATTTCTGCTGCAGCAGAGTCATCACCTGCGAGAACCATAGCGCAGGGTAGTCCGGACGCAAGTTCTCTGGCGAGTGCGGGGCCGGATAGGACAAAGATGGGGTTCTGTGGAAACATTTCCGTTACTACCTCACTCGGGAATTTTAGCGAGGAATTTTCTATCCCTTTACTGCACACCAGCAGTGGCACCCCAGCCGCTAGCACATTAGCCTTTGTTACAGTGTTGCACAGACTGCGCAACTCCTGCGCTGGAACACACATCAAAACAGCCGATAGGCCATCTGTGGCCGGGCCCATGTCGGAATGTACCGACACCTCCTTGGGCACTTTGAACCCCGGCAAGTACACAGAATTCTCCCCATGTGTGCGTAGAGACTCCACAACCTGCTCGTTTCGACTCCAGACATGTACTCTTGTACCTGCGTTGCATAGTGCAATGGATAATGCGGTGCCAAATGCTCCAGCTCCAAGAATTGTGACCTGCACTTCGATTCTCAAAAACACACGCCCAGCATGGTATAGCCTAGCATGCCATTTATCAACATAAAAAACGTGCGGCGGCGGATAGATCAGGGTTTGAGGAATAAACGATCCAAACCTAGCAAGCAGGAACTATCCAGTAACCTACCTGTGAAAATTGTGGTGCACAAAGTGGGGCCTACTACGCCTTCATGGGTCATTTCCTGCTGGTACCGGTCTGTATATGTGGTTAGGTATATTGGGAGTGAATAAAAGGTCGCAAACGGATTCTCTAGAAATTTCACGTGTAAGAAAAACTATACCACGGGTTATGTATGAGATAGCATTTTACCTCATAGGGAGCGGGGCTTGGCATGGGTTCGGAGGATTTGCTGTCCGCAATCAACAATTGGTTGTGTTGGCTGCGAGAGGAGAGGAGGTATTCTCCCAATACTGTTGCCGCTTACGAAAGAGATATCATGGATTTTTATCGGTCTGTCCGTGGCGAGCCCTGCGAGCGCACTGTGAGCTTGAAAGAGGTTCAAGAGTTGCGCTCAGCGGAGTTTAGAAGCTGGCTGGCTGACAGATTCAAGCAAGGGAAGCAGTCTTCATCAAACGCCAGGGCCATTTCCGTTGTGAGAAGCTTTTTTCGTTATTTGCACCACAAGTGTGGCATGAAAAGCTCTGTTGCCTTCAATATCTCCAAGCCTATTGTGCGCAGGAGCTTGCCTAAGGTTTTGGAGGAGTCACAAATACGCAAGGTCATGGAAGAGCCAGAAGATCTGCATTGGACGCACAGACGAGACTTGGCCGTATCAGCACTGTTATACGGCTGTGGCCTCAGAATAAGCGAGGCGGTGAATATAAAGTTTTGTGATCTGAGGCAAGATGAATTACGCGTGCTGGGCAAAGGATCTAAAGAAAGAGTAATTCCCATTTTGCCGTGGGTCAGGCGCATTATTGATGACTACGTGGCGAGCCATCCACACCGACAAGTGCATTGCGCATCCAGCACCGAGTATGTTTTTGTTGGGCTACGAGGTGGCAAATTGTCTAGAACTTACTTTGCACACAGAATGAAGGTGCTGCGCAGGCGCATCGGGCTTCCTGAGACGACCACCCCTCACACGCTTCGGCACAGTTTTGCCACTCACCTATTTTTGGAGGGTGCGGATATTAGAGTGGTGCAAGAGTTGCTTGGACACGCAAGCCTCGCCACTACGCAGGTTTATACCCATTTGGATTACAACAGCGTGATAGAAAATTACCGAGGATTTCACCCCCAAACCACAAAGAAAAACGACCTAACTTAGGACTACTCCGTGGCATTCGCGCTGCACCACGCTTCCAACTGTGTATGCATCCTCACCAATTTTCTCTAGTGTTTTCAACACTTCGCCCGCCGCATCTGCGGAGGCTATTAGCACCATACCAATGCCGCAATTGAAGGTTTCGAACATCTCTGCCGGAGCTATTTTGGCTTCTTCTTCCAACCACGAGAATATACCATGTTGTTCCCATGTGCCTAGCCGAATGTTTGCTGCCAGATGCTCCGGTAACACTCTGGGTATGTTATGAACCAACCCCCCACCTGTAATGTGGGCTACAGCCTTTACCATGTGTAACACTTGCAATACCGGCCGCACGTATATCTTCGTTGGCTCGAGCAACACGCTTGCCCAGGTGGCGCTGTCTGCAAAGGGGCACGGGCTATTATAAGCAATATTACAATTCTGCAGGACATTTCTTACCAGCGAAAAGCCGTTGGAGTGCAAGCCTGAAGAGGCAAGACCGATAATTACATCTCCTGTGTTAATCTGATCAGTACGTGGTAATATCTCGCTTTTTTCAACTATTCCGACGGCAAACCCTGCCAAGTCGTAACACCCAGCTGGATACATGCCAGGCATCTCTGCGGTCTCTCCGCCGATGAGCGCGGTATCTGCGCGCCTGCACCCCTCTGCAATCCCTGAGATCACCTCTAATGCCGTACCATAATCAAGGCTGCCAGTGGAAAAATAATCCAAGAAAAACATGGGTGTTGCACCTTGTGCGAGGATATCATTGACGCACATGGCCACGAGATCTATGCCTATGGATTTGTGGTTTTTTGCCCGCTGCGCAATAAGTAACTTGGTGCCCACGCCATCTGTGGAAGAAACCAACACCGGAGAGCTGTATTTTTTGTTATTACCGGGGGAGAAGGGATCGTACAACGCACCGAAGCTGCCTATGTCTGAAATTGTGCCGCGGTTCGCGGTGGATGACGCTATAGGCTTTATCGCCTCTACGAGCTTGCTAGCCAAGCCGATATCCACGCCGGAATCTGAGTACCTGCTCATAAACTCGAATACCCCCATCCCGATAGGGTAGCACCAGATGTGACAAACCGATACAAAAATATTTATTGATTAACTTCTATGCTGCTATAGAATACACGCTACTTTACGTGAGACTTCGGGGTCTGTACTAGATGGGTGCTGATGATGAGCAGAGTGTTGGAGTCCTGACCAACATGGAAGTGCTCTCCGCCAGGTTGTTGCACGACCTAGCCGGTTCTGTGGGTGCTATGGTGAGCTACGTTGAATGCCTGGTTGAGGATCCTGAGTCTGAAGGTACGCTTCATTCGCTGGAAGAGGCATCGGAGGAGATCATAGCAAGGTTTAGGTTGCTACGCCAGGCGTACAGCTCGTCAGAAGACAATTCCAGTTTTGATAAAACCCAGAGTAACATTAGACAATACCTGCAGAAGCGGGGTGTTGCCCAGCTGCTTTGGGAGGTCAAGGCACAATTTACTGATGCAGAGTTGGTGGAGAGAGTCAACAGATTGTTGGCGCACATTGCGCTGCTATCTGTGATGCTAATGGTGCGGGGCGAGGAGATCGCTGTTTCTGTTGTTGATACTGCCGAGGAAGGAAGCGTGCAGTTGAGAGTAAAACTCAAGGCTGACGAAGTTGCAATGCATAGGGACATAGAACAAGTGCTTGTCTACAGGGATATAGACGCGTGTAAGCTGAATACGAGAAATATCCAGGCCTATTTTATGTCATTATTGTTGGTGAGGTATGGCGCAACCTTTCGTTATGACGACTATGACGCAACTATGGAGATAACGCTGTTCCACTAAGCTGCCCAATGTGCCGGAAGTCTGCTTGCTGAGTATCAGAACGCGCTTCTGGCGTAACCTACGCATATACAGCGTGCACAGCCCCGGGCCAACCGCGGCCGCATTTTGCGTGTGCACTATAGTCAATAGCTTATTTACTGCAAGCAACGTACACTTCAAGCCTGTTACCATATTCTCCAGAGCCCCGCAGCCTAGCGCATACGTAGGGTGCATGACCGTTTTTGAATAGCTGCTTCCACCGCGGCATTACATGACCAGCTTAACAGACTGCGTTTCTTTCTGTGCTGCAAGCAACGTACGCTTCAAGCCTGTTACCATATTCTCCAGATTAGAGCCCTGCATCTGAGCATATGCGGCTGAGGCTGTAGCTGGAGGTGAACAACGAGATGACAGCTTGTTGCAGACGCTTCCATGAACTCTTGAAACCGCAGAGTAAGCACTGGCATTGTCGCATCCCAAAAGCATGAAAACAAACTTACGCTCTCCGAAATACCCCGAAATGTCTGTGTACCTGATGTTTTCACTTATTGTGTCGGAAAGCGTTCTGTCTAGCATCTCCACAAGACTGCTACCGCTACTATGCGCTGTCGGATCTGCGGCGATCATACATATAACCGCATTAACCCCGCTGCTATTTACGAAATCCAACACCACACCTATCTCAGTCGCCGTGGACGCCTCGTCCATTATGCCGAATGACTCATGCATGGTGTAGCGCGAATTCTCTGGCAGCTTGCTTGCCCTGAATGCATCCAGCTTTTGGGACAGGCTTGTATCGCGTATCAGAATTTCGTAATTCAAGATCCCCCGGCTAGACGTCGTCCGGAAGATTTTCGGCCGCACAGAAACCGGCTGCAGCTTGCTGTTTAGCAACGTGAACCCGCGGATTTTTGAAACGACCTCGGAGAGGTCAGTGCCGTCATCTGTGAATTCCAGATAGCTGCTGACTATGTCTTTCGTTCTGGGATCTAATATGGAATATAGCGAAGTGCCGACTACGGACTGTGTGTCATCAAAACCCAGAAGCGCCAAGGCGCGCTCGTTGATGCCGGAAATTGACACGCTCCGCGCGTCATTATCCTGCCTTACCGAAATAACCAGATCATCCGCTCTTCGAGCTATGACAGAGTCTTCCATGTTCCATCCAGCCGCGATTGAAGATCAACAAATGCTCCACCACAGTGCGGGGCGACTATAGAATATCTTCAGAGTGTTACCAATGCGTTAACCATTACAGCTGCCCGATAACATGCAAGACCGTTGGGAAAGACCACCACGATGAGAACCACGTGCCATGTACCGAGCACAGGGCTGCAGATGCGAACGCACGGCAGACATCCACACTCGGCTGCTCTTCCGGCCGGAAGAGCAGAGCGGGCAGTCAAACACTGCTAAGTCCCAGCGTATTGGGCCGATTCTTGGCCCCCGTGGCTCCAAAGCTCCTCCAGGCGATAGTATGACCGCACTTCCGGCCTGAATATGTGTACTATAACGCCCCGCATGCTTATGACTACCCAATTGCCGTCACGCAACCCTTCTATAAGCACCTTTCCAGATTCAGATACTTTCTTCTTTACGTGCTCAACCAGAGATTTAATATGCGTTGAAGAATTACCAGACGCTACGATCATGTGTTCGGCCAACTGGCATCTATCCGCAACATTGAGGACGACTATGTCACTGGCGCTATGTTCGTCAAGGACGGCAACTACGGAATCTTTTAGCTCGTCATACCCTGACACTGGGCAACCTCCAAACAATTTATTTACGCATTATACCACATTGTAATTCTACCCGCACAAAAGCAACACGCACACGCGGATTTATTACCACAAACTTGTACCTGTGCATCGCTCCTGTGGTCGGTCGACAAATGATCAATGGAGTATTTCTGTGCTTTTTACTATCATGATGCTGCCAAATGAGGAGGCTATATGAGGGCATTTTTCATTTTCACGCTGTGCTCTGCACTTATGCTGTCTCCGGATGCATTGTGTATGCGAGTATTCAGGGATAGCGAAGTGGAAAATGTTATGAAAAAAATCAGCGCTCCTCTGTTCGCTGCAGCAAACGTTGACCCTAGTTCTGTGAAGGTTTTTGTGGTTGATGATTACTCTATCAACGCGTACGTCTCCTCAGACGGCGATATCTTCGTACACAAAGGGCTGATACTTTTCTCGAAAGACCCTAGCGTGATTGCGGGTGTAATCGCGCACGAGATCGGCCACATGTCCCAAAATCATATCACGAAAAGGGGTAGTGAAGCACGTAGTGGTGCAGTGGCTGAGGGGATAGGGTATGTTTTAGGTATGATAACCTCCTTGGCCGTGGATCCTAGAGTGGGAGAGGCTATAATGTTGGGTAGTAGCACAATCCACCATAGGAGGTTTTTGGCCTACAGTAGGGCACAAGAAGAGGTGGCTGATCAACGTGCTCTGGAGTATCTTGACGCCGCAGGCTACACCAGCGACGGCCTGGTAAAGGTTTTGAAGCATTTTAGCCAGAAAGAATCTCATCTAGTGGAGGCTGAGAAAGATGAGTACCTATCGACCCACCCGGTTAGCAGACACCGCTTGGCAAAGGTTAACAGCTATTCGAGGAGTAACGCGGTCAAGGGCTTTTCTGATGATGACATAACCAGCTTTGAGCGCGTGGTGGAAAAGACAGAGGCGTTTTTGACGCCTGTGCAATTGCTTGAACGTGGCACGCTATCTCCATACATGAAGTCTATACTAAACTACAGAAAGGCCAACACGAGTGATGCCCTCAAGGAGTTGGGGCTCCTAATCGAAGCGACGCCGTCCGACCCATATTTGTATGAAATGCGTGCCCATATTTTTTACAAACTTGGCCAGATAGAAGCGTCTGTATCAGACTACAAAACCGCGCTCAGTCTGCTTCCTGAAGATTCTATGATAAAACTTGAACTAGCCCAAGCGCTGATGTTAAAAGACCCACACGAGACGCTCAAGTATTTGGAGCAAGTGTCTTACCAGGAAAAGGAAAACCCATTAGTCTGGAAAAATCTCGCCATAGTATATGGCAGGACGGGCAATGTTGGCATGTCCTACTTTGCAATGGCTAACAGATTCTTCGTTGAGGGCGACAACAAAAAATTCGCAAAATATGCTGCGCTGTCAAAAATGTACCTAGAAAATGGCAGTGTACAGCTGCGAGTTATAGAAGATATGGAAGAGACACGCAAAGTGCGGTGACACGTTTTCTATTGTTGAGTAAGCATGTCAATAATTCTTTGTTTACTATAATGAGTTAAGTTGTGCGCGGTACATACTATGTGTTAGGGTTGTTGTGTTTGAAGTGCGGCAAAAATCCAGATTTTGTAGTATAGTTGCTTGTGTGCTGCTATCTTCGTGTTTGGTCAACGAGCATGCACATGTTAGGGCTGCGAAGGTTGTGTATGAGCCCCCTGCCAGTGCGGAAGGTAGGGCGTGTGTAGCGAAGTGCGCTTACACAAAGAACGACTGTTACAGAAAATGTCAGGATAAGCTCCAAGAGTGCGAAGCACGGGAATCTAAGAACAGCGCCTCTCGATACGTAGGTGGCATTATAGACATGCTTGATGGCTTTATCAGGAGGCAAGAAGAGCGTGACAGGATAAGTTCTTGCGAAGCAAGAAAAAGTGCATGCACCTCAAATTGTGGTTCAGACACCTTTTGCTCCTTCAGGTGTGAATCTCAGTATAGATGCACAGGTGGCTCCTTCAGAATTGGCATAGGCAGGCCTTCCTCCTTTATAAATAAGAGGGATGCTTGCAGCACTAAGCGCTGTGATGCACTCTGTAAAAGCGACTACGATATATGCTACGTGGATGAATGCGGTGGTAGTGTCTACACAGAAAAACAAGCACCCAAGAAGCGGCCAGGTGAAGGTGAAAAGTAGTTCTTTCTCAATGGCCAGGTTGTCCTACAAGGGCGATACGCCGCGGTGACAGTGCCTGTGTTATTTGAAGCTATGTGCAATTTGGGGGATTATACTTTTTAACCACGTCTACTTCCCGCATTGATGACAGAATAGTTTCTAGTGTGATTTTAAGCACAGTATGGGGGAACCTAGCACAGACATCACACGCTGGTACGAGGACAAAATCTCTCTTATGCATCTCTTTGTGTGGAATTGTAAGGGTGTCACTCTGCATTGACAAACTATCGTATAGGAGGATGTCCACGTCTATGGGCCTTGGACCCCAAGTTCCAGTGTTGCTTCTTCCCAAGGTATACTCAACATGCTTTATGCACTCCAGCAGCCCTTCTGGGGGCAAACTGACGTAGCCATGTATTACCATGTTCAGATATGGCATATCCCACCAAGTGGGTGCCCCGTCCGGCAGCAGGGCCCTAGTTTCGTATATGTACGAACAACGCCAGTTGTAGATGGGAAGCAATCTGACAGCGGCCTTCAGGTTGTTTACTCTTGATCCAACATTGCTACCCAGTGCCAGCACCACCACGTCTACATTTCCTAGTGTTTAGCCAGAGCATACGCGGCATTGTTGCATCAATGAGTACTTTTAGCGAATGATTTTTGTCGGCTAACGCATTGGCCTTCCATACATTTTTTGCTGCAGGAAGCGCACCAAGTAAAGCTGCGTATACAGACCATTTGCGATGCAAGATCCCACCGGTTGCGTGATACACGCATTTTATATTGTGTACAACGTCGTGGTCATCATAACATGGTTAGTAGCATGGCTGGTAGAGTTCTTCTAAACTACAAGGGGCCACTAGTTTGTCGGTTTCACTTATAAGTTTTCCGCGTGGTGGCCTACATAATGACTATTGCTAAATGCTTTGTAGCTGGTTTCTAGGTCATGTAAACATGCCTCAGCAACGTTTTTAATTTTTAGCACGTAATCTTTTGTAGTTCTGCCTATGCGTGCATGCGGAATATCTGAGAATATTGATTCAAACTCTGCGCTGTGGTCTTCATGCACAGTGACGATTATCCTGCTTTGTGATTCCGAAAACATAACAGACTTTTCCCACATTTCGTCCTTTGGTATTCCACTTGTGGGCACTACGGATAGGTCTATTTCAGCTCCAAGTTTGCCCCCTATAAGGGCCTTGGCCAAACCAACTGCCAGCCCACCCAGTCCGGGTGCTATTGCGGATGCTATTATGCCACTGGTTGTTGCATGATGGAATTTGCGGTACATCAGTTTGGCAGTTTGTGCGTCTACCGAGGGGACACTACTGCTATCTAGTCCGCTATAGGCCTGATATTCCGACATGCCAAGCTCATTATAAGTGGTGCCCAGTATGTATATTGGGTCTATTCCCTTCACGTGGGGTGATACTGCATTCTCTATGTTTTCAATGATGCCCAGTGTGGAAATCAACAAAGAGGGTGGAGCAGAAATATGCACCGGTTCTCCGGTGCTGCCATACCCGTGAAAATCGTTGAACATGCTATCCTTGCCAGATATGAAAGGCGTACCAAATGCGGTAGCATAATCGTAACAAGCCTTAGCTGCCTGCTTAAGTTGCCAAAGTCTGCCTGGTTCGGTTGCGCTGCACCAGCAGAAGTTGTCGATGAGCGCAAGGTGATCTATGTTGCCCCCTACCGCAACGTAATTGCGTATTGCAGTATCGATGGCGCAAGCCGCCATCCTGTATGGATCAACCTCTCCATACCTACACCCAAATCCCTGAGACGTGACCACACCCCTTTTGGATAAGGGTACAGGGCGAAGAACCACGGCGTCTACGCATATTCTGCCTGCGCCCTGCAGAGGCTTTATGACTGAGGATCCCTGTACTTCATGGTCGTACTGCGAAATTATATACTCTTTGCTACAAATGTTTTTGCGCCCAATAATGTTGCGCAAGTCCTCCACCACTGAGGTGTTTGTTCTTAACCCCGATTGCTGTTGAGGATAAAGTTGTTTTTCGGTAGTAAGGACCAACCTAGGGGTGCCGTTGTGCAGAAAATCTGTGTCTATGTCCATGATGACCTTGCCGTTGTACTTGACAACTGCTCGTCCAGTACTGTTGAATTCCCCAATAACGCTGATTTCTATGTCGTGCGTTTGCATAATTTCTGCAAGGGCTGGATACTTGCTGGGGGGTACAGAGAGCGTCATCCTCTCTTGAGATTCTGACACCCATATTTCCCATGGTAGCATGCTTTGTGTCTTTAGGGGGACCTTGTCTAACTCAACACTAAACCCCCTAGCACCCATCTCGCCGATCGAGGAAGAAAGTCCACCTGCCCCGTTGTCTGTTATAGAATTATATAGCCCTAAATCTCTTGCTTGCTTGATGATCGCGTCAGACATTTTTTTCTGTGTGATTGGGCTCCCCACCTGCACTACAGTGGTACCCACACCCTCCTCTAGCGCATGCGAAGAAAACGTAGCGCCGTGAATTCCGTCTCTTCCCACTCTGCCACCGATTACCACTATGTAATCTCCATCCTGCGCGGTTTTGACATGTGCTGGCAGCCCACAAACTGTGCGGGGTATGATACCAATGCTACCGACAAAAACCAGCGGCTTGCCGCAGAATCTGTTATCGAAATATGATGCCCCAATGGCGGTTGGAATCCCCGAGCAATTGCCTCCGGAATTCACTCCACGTATCACACCATCCGCAATTTTCTGTGGCGGCAATATCTCCTCCAGGCATTCCCGGTCTCTGTACAACTTTTGCTCGAGGTTATCTGCGAAACAGAAGTAGTAGGAATTCATAATCGGTTTTGCACCCATGCCGAACCCAATTATGTCCCTGTTCACGCCCAAAATGCCGGTTTCTGCTCCACCAAAAGGGTCAAGAGCAGACGGGCTATTGTGCGTTTCTACCTTATCAACTATGAGAAAATCGTCATCAAATATTATAGCTCCGGCATTGTCAGAGAAGGTTGATACGCATATCGGTGAATTTATGTCAGAAGTTGCGCGCTTTATGTAGCGTCTATAAAGCCCCTCCTTAATTTCGTCTATCTGGGCTGAAAATATGTTGTGTTTACAGTGCTCTGACCACGTCTGCGCCAAAGTTTCTAACTCTATGTCGTTTGGTAGGCGGTTTTCGCCGTCAAAGTATGCACGAATGGCGTGCATGGCTTCCAGAGACAGATTGAGCGGTCCACATCCATTGATTCCATGCTTGCCAATTTTTTCGAGCTCCTCATCGCTAACATGCAAGTCTACTGAACGTACGTCTTCTCCCCATTTGTCCGCAACATCAGGGGCCATAACAAGCGGTATCGGGTGTGGGGTTCTAATGGGGTTTGCTATTGAGCGGTTAATGGCTTCTACGCTTCTGTTGCCCAGGAATTCCACTTCAAAAACTCCTTCTGCTTTCATGTGTACCAGCTTACAGTACTGCACCAGTGGGTTATAATTGCGTATAGTGTGGTCTGGCTCTTCTTTGGAGAAAAAATTTTCTGACGTTCGGACTGTAACGCCTTCGATGCCCAAAAAATCGCGAATTATCTGAGCTGCCGAGTTTCCCACGTTGTCAGTCATGCCGGGGAGGTACCCTATCTCCACCGACCAGGCCATTCCCAAAATTTCTAGTAAGTCATAAGGCTTGCCAGATTCTATGTTCCTGTACCCATGCACTCCGGGTGCGTATACGTCGTGCTCGTAGACAAAAGCGTAGCGCTTGCTAATTGTGTTATTTGATAGCAAACTCCCCACGCGCAAAACGCTCTCCGCGCTTACTTTGTCTGGAGTGCGGACAACATATGCGCACTTTCTGCTAGGGTTAAAGATATCATCAACCACGATTCTGAATATCATGTGGCCACAGTGTTTGAGTAACAACCACACATTATTGCAGATCACTGAGTTTTTACATAGTTAAAAGTCTGCTGCAGTTGCGGTGTTGCGTGCACAGGAGCCGCGTCAACTGGTTAGGCAGGAGCGCTCTGCGCCATTGATGTGAGCAGACATGCCGCGGCCAGAAACAGTTCCCACGCACTTGCAATGAGTCAACAGGCAGCACGGCGTGACGACCAGGTGGAGATAAGCCGGATTCTGTTTATGTAGCCATTCATCTGGGGTAAGCATCACTGCTTACCTCAAGCGACTTACCCGGGTAACATGAGGGAAGGCACAATACCCTTCTTAGCCTTGCTCCTGGTGGTGGTTGCCTGGCTGCTACGTGTTACCACGAGCACGGTGCGCTCTTACCGCACCTTTTCACCCTTACCTCGTAGAGGCGGTAATTTTCTGTGGCCCTAACCTAGGGTTACCCCCGGCAGGAGTTACCTGCCACCATCTTCCCTTGGAGTCCGGACTTTCCTCTGTAAACAACACAGCGGCTACTTCCCCACCTGGGCCCCGATTCTATACAATACTGTAAAACTGCGCAAGCTTCTGGTTTTTTGCGTCTCAGGCACTTCACGCAAGCTGTGCTAGCAGCACAACACCTATGTTTGGCTGTGGATAACAAACCCGCGGTGACACCAGACGTAATGCGCATTCAATCGGTGGCACTTCACGCAAACGGCGTTGGCCCCGCAGCACAACACCCATGTTTGGCTGTGTATAACAAACCCGCGGTGACGCTGGAAGTGGTAGGACTAGATCAGTGGCACTTCACGCAAGCTGTGCGTCTGGGGTGTGCGCTGCCGAGGAAGATGTAACTCCCAGCTGGGAGAACAGCTTCTGGTCATCTTCCGGTCTGGCATTTGGCGTAGTTAGAAGCTTCTCACCACAAAATATGGAGTTTGCTCCCGCCAACATGCACAGTGCCTGCATCTCTTCCGACATTTCCCCCCTGCCTGCCGCAAGGCGCACGTAAGACGCGGGCATCATGATGCGCGCAACCGCGATAGTGCGCACAAAGTCAATATTGTCAATTTTCGGGTTGCCTTCCATAGGAGTGCCCTCTATCGGAACGAGACGATTGATTGGCACAGAGAGCGGATGCTTCTCCAAGTTTGCCAGGGTCACCAACATACTTGCCCTATCCTCGGTGCTTTCACCCATACCTAGTATTCCCCCGCAGCAGACCTTTATACCTGCCTGCTGAACGTTACGCACGGTCTCCAGCCTCTCCTCGTACGTACGGGTAGTTACCACGTTGTGATAGAACTCGCGAGAGGTGTCTACATTGTGGTTATAAAAATCCAGGCCCGACTCTTTCAACTTTTGGGCTTGATCGAGCTTCAACATCCCCAAGGATGCACAGCTCTCCAGCCCCTCGCTTTTTATTACTTCTACAAATTGGCAGATTCTTTCTAAATCTCTGTCATGCAAACTACGCCATGCCGCCGCGAAGCAAAATCTGTCAGCCCCAATTTCTTTTGCTCTCTTAGCGGCCGCTTTGACCTCTTCGACAGTGGATAGGGATTTCTTTTCAAGGCCTGTGTTATAGTGCGCACTCTGGGCGCAGTAGCGGCAGTTTTCCGGGCAACTTCCGGTTTTGATGTTCATAAGTGCCGCGACTTGGACCTCGTTGTTTCGAAAATTCTGTACATGCACCGAGTGGGCCTTGAGTATAAGATCGCTAAACGGCGTGCGGAAGAGCTCCAATGCCTCCTCAAGCGTCCAATTATTTCTTATCACGCTTTGAACACTCCTTATCGTGTTTGCTACTATAGCGCCTGAAGGACTCACTCATAGCCTCAAACTCATCGCGGCTTACGAAACCCATGTCTCTTATACAAGACTCAACCCTGTGCCTAGCAGCCGTCTTTCCCTCGGCCAGCGTTTCCACAGCTATGCCGAGCACGGAGACACCCAACCTGACACAGTCACGCAGAAGTAGGGAGAACATAAGAAACTACTGCGAACAATATCGCGGATTCTATAAGTACCACGGCGCAATGTCAATCACCCCCTGGGTTCCCGGCCGAGCCTACACCAGACTACCCAGTGCTGGCTTCTGATTTGTGCGGGAAACTATGGATCAACCGCGTCCTGGGAGTTACGCCTAGTATATTCTGCCCCCCACAACCCCAATTATATGGTCAACAACGTTATCTTTTCCCAGGGGAAGCAAGCACTGTCTTATTTTTATATCACTGCCATCAGCGGTTGTCTTCTCCGATTCTTCAATCAGTGGACGCTGATTGTCTGCTACCGATTCCAAATAATCGAAGAGCCCCTCGATTATTTGGGGGAAGAAGATGACTATGTTTTCCGACTCTGAGTAATACCTCAGGTCAGATTTATACAGCCTAACAGACTCCTCACCCGCGTACACGCATTCGTATTTTCTGCCGTCATCAGTAGCTTTGACTTGAAGCATGAAGCAATAGGGCCAAATCTCCATGATGTCTGCCGGATCTATTTCTTCTTTTGTGGGAAAATTTCTACCATTACGTAACTGGTCCCAGTATGAGCACAGTATGTTTATTGCACGTCTCTCCGACACATATTCTGACATCCGGCACTCGCTATCCTTGCAACAACTCTCGGACTCTACATCAGAGATATTTATTTTTCCTTACTTGCCCAAAATAATGCTTGTGGCATCTACCGCCCGTCCAGCGCGGTAATTTGGCACGGATGGCCGGGGCCGACCACTATGGTTATACGCATCTAGCGTTTATCGGCAACGACTACGGGCTTGGCAGCCTTTTTGCATTTTTTGATGTATTGCACGGGGTTTACAGGTTTACCATTGCGCCTAATTGCAAAGCAGAAGAAATATCCACTGTCTGCACTTTGGCTAGATTTTGTAATTGTTGCTATAACCTGACCCTTTTTCACCTTGTCACCAATCTTGACGTGCACCTCGTGCAGATAAGAATAGAGCGATATGGTATACTTGTTGTGTTCCAATATTACCAAACTCCCATACCACCGGAGCCCCTTTCCCACATACATAACCTTCCCGCTTCCCGCAGCCTTGACCTTTGCGATACCATCTGCAAATATGGCGACCCCGTCATTGCAGTAGGGGCCATTGCCGCCGTCAGCACCAGACTCCACTACCTTCCCGCCGTCCAGCGGCATGTCGAACTCACACCCCTTAGAAGGTGATGGCTTGGGCCCCTGTTTGAGCTTTGCGCTTGAGGGAGGAGTGCCACGCGTGGATATGTCTCTCACCAGCAACTTGCGCTTCGATGCAGTTGTTGTTGCTGTCCCCTTGTCGCTGTAATCACGTGTTAGGCGATAGTCAGCATTTTCATCTCGTTCCCGGTTCCCATAAAACTCTTCGCCCCTGAGGGATACGGGAGCCGGATCCTGAGTGAAACAGCCGTACAGAAGGAAGCTGGCTAGTATTAACGCTACTACACGCACATTTGTAAGTTGATTGCCTCACCATTCGCTGTATCATAATGGACTCCTGGGTACTTGTTAATGATTATTTGCAGAGGTAGTGCGCGTGTTGAGTGATGGTCTGTGTATGGAGTTTCTCAATGTAACAGAACGCGCAGCGATTGAGGCGCATAAATTTGCGGGTAGGGGGAACGAAAAAAACGCTGACAAGGCGGCGGTAGATTCCATGCGTTCCACGCTCAACAAAATGTACATAGACGGAACAATAGTCATTGGGGAAGGTGAGAGAGATAGCGCTCCTATGCTATATTCCGGAGAAAAAGTCGGCATTGGTGGGCCAACGTTAGATATAGCAGTTGACCCATTGGAAGGCACTACCACGTGCGCCCTGTACAAAGATGGTGCCATGTCTGTCATCGCGGTGGCGCAATCCGGGTGCCTATTGAAGGCGCCGGATGTATATATGGATAAAATAGCCGTTGGTCCGGGGTTGCCCCATGGGGTGGTGTCCCTGAGTAGTGATCTGAAAACGAATCTGCATAGCCTATCACACGCTAAAGGATGTGCCGTGTCTGATCTGAGAGCTGTGGTACTAAAGAGGGATAGGCATACCGCTTTAATAGAGGGCCTCAGGGAGTTGGACGCCCGCATAAAGCTGATAGATGACGGTGACATATCTGCTGCGATGTCACTAATTCGTGGGGAGAACGACATTTACCTTGGCATAGGGGGTGCACCTGAAGGTGTGCTTTCTGCCGTCCTGCTTGCAGCTGTAGGGGGGCAGATTGAGGGGAAGTTGGTTCTGAATACAGATGCGCTACGTGAAAGAGCCAGGGGTATGGGTGTAGAGGATATGGATAGGTCGTACACGACCAATGACATGGTGCGAGGAGAGGCGTTTTTCATAGCTACCGGGGTGACCGATAGTTTGATAATGAAGGGGATTTCGCACAGCGAGGGTGGATGCATCACTGCGGACTCGGTTATCTTTTCCACTTTGGGTGCTATTTCGCGGGTGCAGAGAACATTTTACAACCCGCCGCCCACTGGGCCTGTTGTACGCGCCAAGCGCTAGCGAACTGTAAAACCGTCACAGAGGCGCAGGCATTTGCAATGGGTGGGGGCCGCGCTACAGCTTTGCATAGATGTTGCTCCGTAATTGATTCAGATGGATTCGGCCGTGTGCTGCAACATTGCCATATCTAAACCCTGTTGCTGGAGTCTATGGTGAGCGGGAAAGTGGGACGTGGTGGCTTATTAGCTAGCCATCTTGGTGAGATGCTCTACTGCGGCACCGTAGATGTATTATGATGTTGGCGATTGCTGCTGGGGTTATGCCGGGAATCCTCCTGGCAGCCCCTATAGAAAACGGTTGCACGCGCTGTAGCTTCTCCTGCGCTTCCTTGGACAGTCCATGAACCTCAGAATACCTTATATCTGCCGGAATTGATGCGTTTTCTTCTTCTAGAAACGATTTTATGTCCGCTTCCTGACGCTGAAGGTACGGCGCATACTTTCCCTCGATGCCTACCGCGGCTAGCGCGGCCTTGCTGAAGGAATTCAAGCTTGGCCACAGTTGCACGAGGATGTCCATGTTTATGCTCGGATGGCCTAGTAACTCAAATGCAGTTTTCTTCTCCCCGTTCTGGGATATGAATATATCATGCTTAGATAGCATATGTGGCGTTGCAATGGCGCTATTGAGCTCATCAACCAGCCTGTCCATCTCTTGCTTTTTGTTGCACAGAACGCCAAACCTCCTTTCCGATACAAGACCGACATCGTATCCCATTGCGGTGAGCCGCATGTCGGCATTGTCAGAGCGCAATCGTAGCCTGTATTCTGCCCTAGACGTGAACAACCGATAAGGCTCGCTGGTGCCCAGCGTGACCAGATCATCTATCATGACCCCAATATATGCATCACTCCTGTTCAAAACGAGTGGGGGATTATTTTGAGAGAGCGATAGCGCTGCATTTGTTCCTGCTACAATTCCTTGGCCAGCCGCCTCTTCATACCCAGTTGTACCATTGATTTGCCCTGCAAAGTATAACCCTTTGATCTTTTTAGTTTCCAACGTGTGGTGTAGCTCTCTAGGGTCCACAAAGTTGTACTCAACCGTATATCCGTGCCGCAACATCATCACGTTTTCCAGGCCCCTTATGCTTCGCAGCATTTCCAACTGCACGTCTATGGGGCATGAAGTCGAGACGCCGTTAGGATATACCGAGTTGGAATCTAATCCCTCTGGCTCCAAAAACACCTGGTGGCTTTTGTGCTCTGGGAACCTTCTAACCTTTTCCTCTATGGAGGGGCAATACCTCGGTGCCGAGACGTCCACCAACGATACACAGGAGGCAGCAAGATGCAAATTGTTCCTGATTATCTCGTGCGTTTTTGTATTTGTGTGGGTGATGTAGCATGAGACCTGCGGCAGGACCATAGCATCAGACAAGAAAGAAAATGGGGTTGGCAATGAGTCACCCTTTTGCTCCACGGTGGCGGACCAATCTATGCTGTCTTTGTCAACCCTGGGTGGCGTGCCAGTTTTGAGCCTACCCAACGCGAAGCCGTGTGCACATAAGGCCTTTGCCAGCCTTGTGGAAGGTTTATCCCCCATCCTGCCGGCTGGTATACCCTTATCTTTCCCGACGTGTATCATTCCTCCCAGAAAGGTCCCTGTGGCTAGAACGAGCCTTCTCGTGCGCAGAACCTTCCCGCAGGACAGCGTGACCGACGCAACACACGGAGTTCCTGCTTCGTCATCGGTTGAAAAATCTATCACTGAGGCTTCCAGAACTTCAAGGTTCCTGTAACCCAAAACAATATCCTGCATAGCCATCTTGTAGGCATCCCTATCCGCCTGGGCTCTTGGCCCCCAGACTGCTGGGCCTTTGCTCCGGTTAAGCATGGTAGAGTGTATACTTGCTTTGTCTATGGCCTGCCCCATCAACCCATCAAGCGCATCTACCTCCCGCACCACAACACCCTTGGCTACACCCCCGATTGCGGGGTTGCAGGACATTTCACCTATTGAACTGATTTTGTGGGTGATGAGCAAGGCCTTCGCGCCAATGCGCGCCGCGGCTGCAGCGGCCTCACACCCCGCATGCCCCCCACCAACTACTACGACGTCGTAGCTTAGCACAACAACCGACCAGATGATATCGAACACTAGATGGTAAAAAGTAATATAAGACGTGTCAAATAGTGCTAAACTTCCGGTGCCTTGGGTTGCAAGTGTAAATATAGCGCATGAATTTAGTGGTTTTGTCTGGGTATGGGTTAAACTGCGAAGAGGAAACACTTTTCGCATTTATGGAAGCAGGGCGGTTTTTAAACGCCAGTGTTTCCGGGAGAATAATGCACATCAACGAGCTGTTGCTGAACCCTAAGTGTCTCAGAGAGTTCAACACCATGGTGGTGCCTGGTGGGTTTTCTTACGGCGATGATACCGGTGCCGGCAACGCATTTGCGCTACGTATGCTACATGGGCTTGGGGAGGAAATGCGGGCGTTCGTGGAACAAGATAAGCTGTTACTGGGGATATGTAACGGGTGCCAGATTTTACTCAGGGTATTTTTCCCTGATGTAGCTCTGGTGCGCAATGATGTGGGTAGATATCAGTGCAGGTGGGTTAGAGTAAGATCGTGTTGCGGTTCGGTATGGCTAAAAGGCATAGACGAAATGTACATTCCCGTTGCACACGGTGAGGGCAAGTTTTGCGCTCCAGATGGTGTACTAGACGGGCTTGTAGAACATGGCAGCGTCGCAATGAAATACGCGAAACCTAGCGGTGAACCTGCCGATGGCCAGTTTCCACACAATCCAAATGGGTCAGCATATGACATTGCTGCGCTATCTGGAAATGGTGGCCGCGCTCTTCTCATGATGCCGCACCCCGAAAGGGCGGTATTTTTTACTCAGCGATATGACTGGACGGATGTAAAAGATGCAAGCATGCGTGCAGGAAAGCCCGCGCCCACCTATGCGGATGGCTTTGAAGTTTTTTGCAACGCCGTAAGATATTTCGCCTGACTGATACCCCGCCCCGTGCGGCTTGTACTTTCGCGCATAAAACCAGAGCTATATAGGCGTTTACACTGCAACGTGCTCCTCTAATGATGCATATGGAACTCTTCAGAGACACAGGGGGTAATGCTAATGCTGCGCACACTTTCCCACACGAGCCTAAGCTGGTGGCTCTAGCGCGAGCAATATGCAGACAGACACGAATTGCCGCCACAAGTGATGCAAGGTGTCCACACGGGGAATGTTGCCCAGACATATTCCGCACTCCTTCCGTTGGTGCTGTAATAGAGCTACGCACAAACCATATACCAGCATCTCCGCAAGGAGGAGTAAAATTGAGTTCCAGCGCAAAAACAGGAAAAGCACTTGCACATCGTATCGCAGTAGCAAACAGAGCTCATGCGATATCTGGGGTACTCCTGAACATAGGCACGCTACTATGCACAGTAGCAGTAATATGTGCA
This sequence comes from Anaplasma ovis str. Haibei, assembly GCF_002214625.1. Taxonomy (NCBI): domain Bacteria; kingdom Pseudomonadati; phylum Pseudomonadota; class Alphaproteobacteria; order Rickettsiales; family Anaplasmataceae; genus Anaplasma; species Anaplasma ovis. The sequence goes on along the minus strand of NZ_CP015994.1, from coordinate 859,800 downwards.
GTTGTAGCAAATCCAGCAGTGATTGCTGTGGCTGGTGCTATATGTGCAGTTGTAGCAAATCCAGTAGGTATGGCTGCTGTAGCTGCAGTGGCTGGTGCTATATCAGCAGTTGCTGCAGTAGCATATTTAGCAGTAACTGGAGTATCTATAAGGGATTTATATAAATCTTGTAAGCAAGTTATACAAGTAAAGGAAGAAGGATTAGTTACTGTACAATCATTACAACCTGTTCTTACTCCTATAACTCCTATAGCTGGAAAAATAGGTTGTGATGAGATTGGTGATGCTGAGGGTGCACTAGATGTTGTAGCTGGCGTGGTTGGTGTGGGAGCAGTAATTGCTGGTGCTCTGGTTATTGCTGCAGGTGCGGTTGCTCTGGCTTTAGGGGCTACGGCTGGTGCTGGTGGTTTGGCTATAGGTGCTGTGGCTGTGGGTGCACTAGATGTTGTAGCTGGCGTGGTTGCTGTGATTACTTGTGCCTGTTGTTGCTGTAGGAGTACTGTTGAGATTGGGCCCAGTAAGGTCATGGCTCAGGTTGCTACCAATTCTGGTGTTGCCAAGGTCATGGTTGAGGTAGATCCCAGTGCCATAAAGGATGCTGCTAAGAATGCTAAGATTCCTGTGATATCCATGAAGGAGGTTGTAGCAGGGAGTAAGAAGGATAATACAGAATATGATGTTATAGAAAACTATAAACCACAGCAGGTTAGTAAAATAAAGTGGCTTAATGCTCCACCTGCTGGTGGCCCAACTATGAAACTAGTCATGGCTGTCGTTGCTGTGACTCTGGTTGCTCAGGCTGTGGGAGCAGTAATTGCTGTTGGTGCTGCTGCTCCTGTAATTGCTGTAGCTGTGGTCTCTTGTGGTCTGGTCCTAGGTGCTGCAGGGGCTGCCTATGTGTGTAGACGTAAAGCTGGTGCAATCAAGGATGCTGTTAAGGCTGGTCAGCTCGCTTATGCACCTGCTGAGATTGGTGAGATTGCTCCAGATGTTGAACCTGAACAGAGTACTTCTAAGCCACCAAAACAGGAAAAGTGTCAGAGGTACCACTGAACATAGGCAAGCTACTATGCACAGTAGCAGTAATATGTGCGGTTGCTACGGTTGGTGTGGGTGGTCTAGCTATTGCTGTAGCTGCCGTTATATCAGCAGTTGCTGCTGTAGCATATATAGCAGTAACTGGAGTATCTATAAGGGATTTATATAAATCTTGGCAGCAAGTTATACAAGTAAAGGAAGAAGGATTAGTCACTGTACAATCATTACAACCTGTTCTTACTCCTATAACTCCTATAGCTGGAAAAATAAATTATGGGAAAATTGCTAAGGCTGGGGTTGCTAGTGCTGCTGAGGGTACAGCTGGTGTCAAGGTTGCAAAGGGTAGTGTCAGGGTTGGTGTGAAGGTTGCAAAGGGTAGTGTCGATGCTGGTGTCAAGGTTGCAAAGGGTAGTGCCAAGGTCGGGGCTAAGATTGCCAAAGGTACTACGGCCGCGGGTGCTATAGGTGGTCTGGTCCTGGGTTCTGTGGCTGGTAAGGTTGCTGATGCTGTTCAAACTGCAGGGACTGAGAGCGCTAGGGCAGCTCTAGAGGTTGCTAAGGGTGCGGCCAGTGCTGGTACTTCTTGGGGTACTAAGGAGGGTGCTGCTGGTAAGATTGCCAAGGCTGGTGTCAAGGTTGCTGGTGTTCTCAGTGGTCAGGGTGGTGAGATCGTGGGACTGCTAACAGGTGCTGTCGGTGGTCTGGTCCTAGGTGCTGCAGCTGGTCAAGTTGCTCAAACTACTAGCCTGGCTGCCGCTCAGACTGCGGCTGCGGCTGTTGCTCAGGCTGCTGCTGAGACTGCTAGGGCAGCTCTAGAGGTTGCTAAGGTTGGTGTGACTCTAACTAAGGAGGCTGCTAAGGCTCATGAGAGTGAGGTTTTTAAGGCTGCTACGGCCGCTGCTGCTAGTGTTGCTAAGGCTGCTCAGGGTAGTGTTGGTGGTGGGTTGGCCGGGTTGATTGTTCAGGCCGGTGGTGGGGCTCAGGCTGCCGGTTGGGTGGTGCTGAGAGCGTGGGACTGCTAACAGGTGCTGCTGGTTTGGCTGCAGGTGCGGTTGCTCTGGTCCTAGGTGGTGCTCTGGTTGGTGGTGGTCTACTTGTTGCTGGCGTGATTGCTAAACCACCCTACCCAAAAACCTAAAAGTCCTCCCACCAGCGCTACATGGGATAAAAAGGTAATCATTAAAAGCGTCTACAACAAGGAGAAAAGTTAAGGTTGCAGTGGGTACTATGTGCGCCTCCCAACCATTGCACGCACAGACTCCTTAATATATTCATATTATTAATAAGTTGTTATGTAGTGTCATTGTACACTAGGACTGGGGAGGTAGACCCTACTTACACGTGAAATACCCCGCGTTATAGGCCTTAGCGGGATAATTATCCGTTGGTGCTGTAATAGAGCTACGCATAAACCATACACCAGCATCTCCGCAAGGAGGGAGGAGTAAAATTGAGTTCCAGCGCAAAAACAGGAAAAGCACTTGCACATCGTATCGCAGTAGCAAACAGAGCTCATGCGACTGGGGCTCTAGGTGCTGGTGAGATCGTGAGACTGCTAACAGGTGGTGCTCTACTCTTTGCTGGGGCTGTAGTCGCTGTGGGACTAGCGATTGCTAGTGGGGCTGTAGCTGCAGTTGTAGCAAATCCAGTAGGTATTGCTGCAGCAGTATGTGTAGCTGGGGCTATATCAGCAGTTGCTGCATATATAGCAGTAACTGGAGTATCTATAAGGGATTTATATAGATCTTGGCAGCAAGTTATACAAGTAAAGGAAGAAGGATTAGTCACTGTACAATCATTACAACCTGTTCTTACTCCTATAACTCCTATAGCTGGAAAAATAAATTATGGGAAAATTGCTAAGGCTGGGGTTGCTAGTGCTGCTGAGGGTACAGCTGGTGCTGCTGCTAAAATTGCCAAGGCTGGTGTCAAGGTTGCTAAGGATAGTGCCAAGGTCGGGGCTAAGATTGCCAAAGGTGGTGTGGTAACAGGTGCTGTCGGTGGTCTGGTCCTAGGTGCCGCTGCTGTAAGTGTTGTTGCTGATGCTGTGGTTGTTGCTGTGGCTGTAGGAGCTGCTGTAGCTGGTGGTGTGGTTGTTTGGCCTGTTGTAGCTGCGGCTCTACTCTTTGCTGGTGGTGGGGCTCTGGGTGCTCTGGTAACAGCTGATGCTGCTAAGACTGTTGAAGATGCTGGTAATGTTGTAGAAGCCCAGCTTGGTGCCCAGGCCGCTGCTGTTAAGGCTCTAACTGGTGTGGGGGGGGGAGGCTATCGTTGCTACTGGTAAGAAGGGGACTGCTGAGGTCCTGACTCAGACTGGTAGGGCTGCTGTGGAGATTGCCAAGGCTAGTACTTCCAACTCTGATGTGATGAAGTCTCTTGCGGGAGAAAAAGATTTCCTCGAGGCTGGTGCTGATCTTTACCAGGCTATTGCTAGTGCTCAAGATTGGGAGCCTGTTGTTGGTAATGTTGCTACCGTGGCGCAACAGTCAAGAGCAAGATAGGGGGGCAACTATGAAATACTGGCGGGAAAAAGAAACAACTTACTGCCGTCGTTTGCCTCAACTACGTCATCGCTGCCTAGCCTTATTTTGCCTAGAGATATAAGCCGTACTGCCTCAGGGTAGCACACATGCTCCGCAGCCAGTATCCTGTTCGCAAGGCTTTCTACGCTGTCGTTGCTCAAAACTGGTACTGCCGCCTGCATTATTATCGGTCCGGCATCCAGCTCCGGATAAACATAATGCACAGTACACCCAGTAACTTTAACCCCGGCTCTCAAGGCCTGTTCTTGTGCCCGCATACCTTTGAATGCTGGCAGCAGAGATGGGTGTATGTTTATCATTTTGCGATGCCATTTTTGAACGAATCCCCCCTCTAGTATGCTCATAAAACCTGCCAAGCACACCAAGTCTACCTTGTGATCCGTCAAAACTTGATCAATTCGCTCAACATCTAGAGGCTTCCTCTCGACGACGAACGAGCGTAGCCCGTAGTTGTTGGCAATAGAGAGCCCCGCAGCTTTGGGGTTGTTTGATATAACACACTCCACAACTGCAGGGAACCCGTCATCTAGACATGCCCGAGCTAAGACTGCCATGTTTGACCCCCTGCCGGAGATCAACACGCCAAGCTTAAGACGGTCTGCCCCTGCCATGCGGCTACCCCGCCTCACTTTTCGTGATACTTTGATACAAACCTATTGAGCAGCATCACACCAAACCCAGTTGCCCCTTTAGCGCACACAGCAGACCCATCGTCATCCCAAGCAACACCGGCAATGTCCAAATGTGCCCAAGGTACCTCATTTACAAAGCGCTGCAAGAACTGCGCGGCAGTTATGCTGTCAGCCCCACGTCCCTTGGTGGAAATATTTTGCACATCCGCTGCTGGGGAATCTATCATCTTGTCGTAAGCATCTCCCATGGGCATGCGCCAAAGCTTCTCATTAACTTCCTCACCAGCTTTTGTAAGCTGCTCAGCCAGGGAATCATTGTTGGAAAAGAGTCCTGCATACTGGTTCTCCCCCAACGCAACGGTTATTGCTCCAGTCAAAGTCGCTAGGTCAACAATGAACTTCGGAGAGAACACCTTCTGCGTGTACCACAGAGCATCGGCCAAGACTAGCCTGCCCTCCGCGTCTGTATTTAAAACCTCTATGGTCTGTCCAGACATGGAAGTGACAATGTCACCAGGACGCTGGGCATTTCCACCAACAGCATTCTCAACCAGCCCTACCACACCAACTGCGTTTACCTTCGCTTTTCTTGCGGCTAAAGTCCTCATCAACCCGACAACAACAGCAGAGCCGCCCATGTCATACTTCATGCTCCACATACCCTTTGCAGGCTTGAGCGATACGCCCCCAGTGTCAAAAGTCACGCCCTTGCCCACAAACGCCAGCGGAGCCCCACCACCAGGTGCCCCAGTGTATTTCATAACGACCAATCTTGACTCTTTAGTGCTGCCCTGCCCAACTCCGAGAAGGGCCATCATGCCCTCGTCTTCCATGCGCTTCTCGTCAAGCACTTCTACCTCAACCCCGAGCGGAGTTAGCTCCTTCTGAATTCGTGCCGCATATTCTTCTGGGTACAAAATATTTGCAGGCTCTGACACAAGCGAGCGCACGAAAAATACTGACTCTCCTTCCGCTTTCCTAAGCGCATCAAAAGATTTCTTTGCAGACTCCGCGTCCCCGGAAACCAACACGTTGATCTCCTGAACCGTGGACACATGGTCAGACCTCTTGCTGTGAAAATATTGGTCAAACTTGAAACTGCGTAAGAAAGCCCCGTAAGCCACTCCGAGCTCTGAGCCGCTAGGTGCCGCTATTACAGCGCTCTTCGCCTTAATCTTCTCAAGGCTAGAATACACCGCCCCGCCCAACTCCATAGCCTTACTCTCCGTTATGGTGTCAGACTCTTTGCCCAGACCTACTACTAGTACCACCCCGCCGTCACGGGTTAGGACTATAGGCATGGTGTCGGCGAACTTCCCGGAGAACATAGCCATGTCTTTGACTTTCAACACCGTCTTTTTCTCCTCAGGGCGCAGAATCCCACCATCTTCAAGTACGTTACTGCTCTCAAAAACCCCAACAACAAGCACTGCGGTTTTAAGCAAGGTAGAAACACCGGAAGCAAGACTAAGAAACGAAACACTAACCATACTGGCCCCAAAAACCAAACAAGCACAAGCGTGCGGATTCTAGCACCATTTGTGCGGCATTTCAAGAAGCTATAGGGGGCGCGATTGTTGTTATTGAACAACATTTGGCGCCACCCAACGCAAATAGGCTGTTAGGTGTGACGTGGCATGTGTTTTGCCCCAGAGCCGGCCAATGAGGATCGGGCGAATTTTTTAGGGAGTGGTGTAAGGTGCATTGCGGGCTCTACCGGAATCTGCACCATACCCATCAGCTTTGTGCTAGAGCCACCCTTTAAGTGTAATGGAGCCGGCTATAACACTGCGATGGTAGGCCGTTTCCCGCCTACTGGTTTGCGCCAATCCAGAAACTTGCCGCGATGCTGTGTGAAGTGTATGCTTCTGACAAAGCGGTTTGTTGCACCGTCTGGTGGAGCATATGTGCGTTGCTGGCGAGTTTCATGCTGACGGGATTTAGGGTGAATTGTTTTTCTTGCTTTGGGTGGTGCTGCGCGGTAATACAGGGTTAGTCTCTGGTGTTGTATATTGCGCGGCGTCGGCTCGGTATGGGTAGTGTGCGGCACCCGCGATTGTTGGGTTTCTTGTGCCGGGATGGACACGCACGGTCAGGGTTGCCGTGTTCTGCTGAGGTTGTTGGTGTGTTATGGGGTTGGCTATGAGAGGGGTGAGGAAGTTAAATAAGTGGTTTAGTGGCGTGTTTGTTGGATTGGCTGTGTTGGTGGCGTGCTTCTCTCGTGGGGCTGGTGCGGTTGATCCGGTGATCATAAATTGTGTGGAAACTCCGGAAATTCATGATGTTAGTGAAATGCCCAATGTTTTTAACCTCTCGAACAATTTGGCACGTAAGTCTGGGAGCCCAGTAGTTGCCGATGGGGAGTTGATATACATAATGGGGCGAGTAACGGATTCAAAATGCCACCCCCTCAGCAACGTTAACGTGTTTATGTGGCAAGCAGACTCACGCGGTGTGTACAATTCGGGTAGGGCAGAAAATTCTGGTGAGGCAACTAGGAGTTCGTCGGGCAGGCCTGGCGAGGTGAAATACGATGAAAACTTTAACGGTTCTGGCAAGGCAACCACAGACAATCTGGGTAACTTTGGCTTTGTTACAGTTATGCCGGGTCAGCATATGGGTAGGTCTCCGCGTGTCCACTTCCTGTTAAAACACCAAGATTTTCCCGAGCTTCAGACCGAGATGTTTTTTGAAGGGCTTGGTAACTCTGAAGACCCAGGTTTCAGCAGGATTCCTGCATCAATGAGGAAGCTACTCACTGCGCGGCTAGTCGACGGAGGAGGCGAAACCGGGGTTAAAGTGTACGAGTTTAATATGACTTTTGCTGAAAACTTTGGTTCTGCTCAACAGAATAATAACGATATTGGCGTGGCTCCATAACAGCTGTGGAAGGCTTTAAGTTGACCACAATGTTTGCGTATGATTGATTCGCGGTGCGGTTTCCCTGTACACTTGTAAGTGTGTGTTTCTAGGGTAATACGTCCGTGAAAGCGTGTCCAGACAGCTATGACTCAGCCGAAGTCCTGGGCCGAGTCAAAAGAAGGGTGTGCCGGCCATCCGGGAGGCGTGAAAAGCGCGTAAGCCCAGTTATGACCTGCGATGGCCAACGTGTTGGCGGCTATCCATCACTGGGTGTGCCCGTGGATGTTTTTGTTGACATGGGTGGTGCCTGCGGCCGCAAAACAGCAACTCCTAACATATACCGCAAGCCTAAGAGACAGGCCAAAGGTAAGTTTGCAACGGCTGGGTTCAAGGCATTCTGCTCGTATGTTCGTGCTACCATGGCTTTGGTGGTTCTCCTGACAGCACCGGTGCTCCTGTTGGCCACTCTGTCAAGACCCGTTGCAGGGTCAGAGTACACATGGGCCAGAACCGTGCCGTGGAGCGCTATGAAAAGAGGTGGTAGAGTCCGGTTAGGGTTGCTGCACCGTATGCTCAGGCCTACAGTAAGGCAAATGTATGCTTACATGCACGTGCTGCTATTTAACCTTGCGACATTTACCTTGCTTACTTATGCGCTATCAGGGCCAATAACTGGTCAGCACTTCTCTTTTGGGAAGTCAGTTTTGTGGGCTCTGGCACCGACTATGATTCTGTTCGCCATCAGCATTGTGTACCACTACGCATCGTGGTACATGAAGATCAAGGACTCCCTACCCGCGAGGCGCGGCTTCAGCCTGATGTGGCGTGGTATTGCCAGTGCTCATGATAGGGCTGATGATTCCGCGTTTAACCTGATGTTCAGGGAGCAAATCCGTGATTCCATGAGCATGTCTTCTCTGGCGAGGTGCGATAGACAGTTGTTGCTGGGTATTCCAACTGCCTTGTTTGCCTTGGGGTGCTACATATACGATAGGAAGAGTGGGGAGGAAGATCTGGCGTTAAACTTCAGAGAAGCTGCTACAGGCTCTAAGATATGTGACTTGTCTGTGGACACAAAGACCAAGTGGGGTCTGTTTAGAGACTAGCAGCAAGGTGCTTGCCTTGGGGTTTGTACGCGAACCCAGGGCAAACACCCGCGCGCTCACAAAAATATGTCGGGTGGGTGCGTATTTGATGCTGGGCAATACGTGCTCCGGTTGTCTATATTGGTTCTGTATGGTACCATACTTGCAGGGTGCCACCTGAGTGCGTGGGGGTCTAATGAATGCCCGTTCCAGAGTGGGCAGAGGCGCTCTTTTTGGTTTTTACTAAAAATGTGTGCCTCAAGCTATGGAAGAGGGTATCGCGTATGCTAATGAGCCACGTATAGGCACATCGTCCGAGGGCGGCGCGTTGAACTACGCTTGCAACACCGTCCCGAATGATGAGGCCAAGGCGTACGATGTGCGGAGTAGGATATACACGGCGTACATGCTGTGCAGCTCCGTGCTGTGCGTGGTGCCTATAATCCCGTATTACATCTCTAAAGAGCTATACAGAAGAGGCAGGATGGTGGGGGCAGCCATCAGCATGGAGCTGTTTCTATGCTTGCGTTCTGTACTGGCCATTGAGCTCATATTTGCAAAGATCCTGCTAATCGCATTCAAAAAGTATCCCACCCTACTGCAGGGGTTTTTCATCCCTCATCTAGACCTGGCCGTGCTCTTTTTGGCTTCCATGTGCACAATTCCTTTGTCTATCATCTCAATGACGTGGCGATACTACTGTGTATATGAAATGGTGAAAAGTACACAGTGCGGTGTATGTCATGCACTTTTAGAACAGAGTTACCTACGAGATATAGTGTACGGCATGCCGGCGCTTGTCAGCTATAGTGGACGCAGCGGGCCATTCTTCACTCATGAGAATGTTCAACGTAGAAGGATATATGACGGCGATGTTGCGTATGAGGTCTACTTGTACTGCACATCATATTTGTTATTACTTCCTGCATGCATGGCCCTGCTATGTAACTACTTTTATCGCAAACGAAGGAAGGCTGCGATGTCTGTGGTGCGGGTGCTAAGTGCATTGTCTCACGTTTTATTGGTCAACATTTTTCTCGTTGCCACAGTGGCCTATATTGCCTTCCTACAGGTTGGTAGCCCATCATTGATGGGGTTGCGTGGTGATCCAATAAGCATTGCCGCACTTGTGGGGATATTGTCATCCGTAGCGATATTAACAGGAGCAACTGCATTCTGCTGCTACTTAGTCCGTAAGGGAGCGTGCTCTCTTGATATCGAAGTGCCTGACAATATAGCCCGTTCCGTACTCAAATTTGGTATACTGACCACGGCGGTTTGCAACATCTGCGAGCTGTTCGTGATTAGGGAAGAACTCAAAGATAGAAATACCGCATATCCGTGGGATAAGTTTGCTTACGAAATTTTCTTCCGCGTGGTTACCTCTATACTTATGCTTCCCGCATGTTTTGCCCAGTTGTCTAGTGAGCTATACACCGTAGGCAAGAGAAAAGCCTCAGCTATCGCTGACAGGGCGTGTTTATTTTCAGAGATATTGCTCACCAATATTCTGGTGCTTGGTGCCCTGTTCACAGGGGTGTTACACATACCCTGCTTCAGTAGCGTGGTGAGCAATCCTGCGTATGTGGGGTTCCTTGCGGCTCTTGCAGTCTCTGGTGCAATTGCGGTAATAGCGGTGATACGTGATGTGCTGTACATTACAAGGAGGTCAAGAGGGGAGGGCATTGGATGGGAAAATGTAGTGCTGTATGGTGCACGCATAGAAAGCAGCGTTGCCAGCTTTGGGCTACTCAACCTAATGGCTCAAGGTACCATAAGCTTGATTTTGTTAATCCTGGGTAAAGCCGAAAGCAGAGAGACCAACTCTAGAATTGCACACGCAAATCATGATATAAGAGTCGGTAGTGCGGCATTTGTGCACGATAACGCTGACGCAGGTGTGCTACATAGTCGCTAAGTAGAGGGCGTGTGAATGACGCTGCACTATCCGAATACCCAACCCGCGGACCACTGGTTTTATAGCCGGCTGGAATCTCTAACATGCAGAAGTACACTGCTACCGATGCAAGTGTAGATAACTACGGGTTGTAACTGTTTGCTCCGGATTCCGTATGTGTGGCTGGAGTCTCCTTCCTACGTATTGCCAGCGCTCCATCCAACACAAATCCCTCCAAGTTATCTCCGGCACTTACCTTACCAGAGAGCAGCAACTCTGCCAGCTGGTCTTGTATGTTGTGTTGTATTAGGCGCTTGAGAGGGCGTGCCCCGTAGGTTACATCATAACCGCGCTCTGCTATCCAGGATTTCGCCTCCGGCAGAAGAGTTATGGTGAGGCCCTTGTCACTGATTATTTTCTGTAGGTAAGACATCTGAACATCTACTATACGCCCTATGTGCTCTTTGGCTAGCCTATTGAATATGATAACATCGTCAAGCCTGTTCAGAAACTCTGGGCGGAAATGCATGTTTAGCATCTCAAGCACCTTCTGGCGCGTTACTTCCGCGCTTTCGCCTGTGGAGCCATGTACTAGAATTTCCTGTCCAATGTTTGATGTTAACACCAGTATTGTGTTTTTGAAGTCTACCAACTTGCCCTTGCTGTCTGTTAGCCTGCCCTCATCGAGGACTTGCAACAATATGTTAAAGATGTCCGGATGCGCCTTCTCTATCTCGTCAAACAGCACTACCTGATACGGTCTTCTCCTCACGGCTTCTGTCAGCATTCCACCCTGCTCGTACCCCACATATCCTGGTGGCGCGCCTATAAGCTTTGCGACCGAGTGCTTTTCCATGAACTCAGACATATCAAATCGCAGCAGTGCAGATCTGGAATCAAACAAAAACTCGCTCAGCGCCTTGGTGAGCTCGGTCTTCCCGACGCCTGTCGGGCCTAGGAATAAAAATGACCCCATGGGTTTCTGTGCATCTTGCACTCCCGCTCTCGATCTCCTAACTGCGTTGCTCACTGCCCTAACAGCGCTTTCCTGTCCTATGACGCTTTTGCCTATTTCTCTCTCCATATTGAGCAGCTTTTCTTTTTCGCTATTCATCACATTTTCCACGGGAATACCCGTCCACCGCGAAACTATTGCTGCAATGTCGTTCACTCCTATTTCCTTCCTCAGCATGGTACCGGCTACTTCTTCATGCTGTTTCAATTCTTGCTCTAGCGATGGTATCACCCCATACATTAGCTCCCCAGCTCGTGACAGGTTGCCAGATCTTTGAGCCTGTTCCAGCTCGATACGCGCCCCGTCGAGCTTCTCAGTTAGTTCTTGCATTTTTGAGATTTTGACCTTTTCAGCCTGCCATTTGCTGTTCAAATCTGCAGCCTCGGAACTCAGCTCGTTGAGCTCCTCATTAATGACCGCAAGACGCTGCTGAGATGCCTCGTTCTTTTCGTTTTTCAAGACTTCTGACTCTATCTTGAGTTGCATTATCCTACGGTCTATGCTGTCTATAATTTCAGGTTTGCTGTCTATTTCGATTCTTGCACGACTTGCGGCCTCATCTATCAAATCTATAGCCTTGTCTGGTAGGAACCTATCGGTAATGTAACGGTTAGATAGTGTCGCGGCAGCAACTATTGCGCTGTCGGTGATTCTTATACCGTGATGGAGCTCGTACTTTTCTTTGAGGCCTCTTAGTATGGAAATTGTATCACCGGTAGTTGGCTCCGCAACGAATACGGGCTGAAATCTTCGCGCGAGTGCGGGGTCTTTCTCTATATGTTCACGATACTCATCCAGCGTGGTTGCGCCAATACAGCGTATTTCCCCTCTGGCAAGAACGGGCTTTAGTATGTTAGATGCATCCATAGAGCCACCTGTGGCCCCCGCTCCTACTAGCATGTGCAGCTCATCAATGAACAATATGATTTTGCCGTTTGAGGCGACTATTTTTGTTATTACAGCCTTCAGCCTCTCCTCGAACTCCCCTCTATATTTTGTTCCGGCTATCAGCGCAGCCAAATCTAAGGCGAGCACCTTTGCGTCACGCAGCCACATGGGAACGTTACCGGAAACCATGGCCTGAACAAGTCCCTCTACGATTGCACTTTTTCCCACTCCGGGTTCTCCGATCAATGCTGGGTTGTTTTTAGTTCTGCGAGACAAGACTTGAATCAACCGCCTAGTTTCGTCACTCCTGCCTATTACCGGGTCCATCTTGCCTTTTGCGGCCAGTTCAGTCAGATCTTGGGTATACTTCCTCAGTGCGTCAAATTGCTGCTCTGCATTTTCGCTTTCAGCCCTCACTCCGTCGCGCATTTTTTCGATCAGGGTGTTCAACTTCTGCGTTGTTACCCCCTCATTCAGCAGCATTCGCGACACGCTGCTTTCCACGACAACAAGGGCCTGCAGTAACCGCTCCGCAGTTACGTACGCATCTTGGTTGCGCTTTGCCAGGCTCGCCGCTTCGTCTAAAATTTTTGCCATCTCTCTGGAGAGGCTCAGATGTCCGCTTCCTGAACCACTTACTACCGGCAATTTACTCAGCATATTTGACAGAGTGCTGGTAATCTTGCTCACATCAACTCCGCATGAGGATATTAGGTTGCCGACCATGTCATTTTCCTCCTCCAGCATCACATTTAGCAGATGCTCCGGAAGCAAAGACTGGTGCCCGGATGATACCGCAAACATTTGCGCATTCGTTATGAAACCCTTTGCCTTCTCGGTGAACTTGTTCAGATCCATGATGGTTACGTGCCTAACTTTTCTGTACACAGATATATGTCATGTTCCACTAAATTTGTATGGAGCTTCAGAAAAAAATGCAAAGGGGCCTATCAATGAAGAATTTTACCTCTAATTACTGTGTTCACAGCTGTGTAGAGGTGCACTATATTTCTTGTCAAGCGCTTGAATAGGGCTTACCATCCCCACTCATGCATTTGTAGGGGTTTTGAAGTTAGGTATGGCTGATCGCTTGCGGGGTAAAGTGGCGTTAATTACTGGTGCCTCGGGTGGAATCGGGGCAGCTGTAGCCAGGAGGTTTGCCAAGGAGGGCGCCAGGGTAGTTTTGGTTGCTAGGAACATGGGCAAGCTGAAAACACTGTGTGACGAGATACAGGAGTCTGGTGGTGAGGCTATACTTGCTCCTATAGATATACAAGATTATGAAAGCGTGGATAACTTAGCCCTCTCCGTGAAGAACAAGTTTGGCTGCCTCGATATTTTAGTCTCTGTGGCTGCATTGCTCGGAGGTCTTGGTCCCGTGCAGGAATATGAACCTGCGGTTTGGAAGGAAGTGATGCATGTGAACCTCTTTGCAAACTGGTATCTCATCAAACACTTTGACGCCCTTCTCAAAAGTGCCCCGGCTGGCAGGGCAGTGTTTGTGACGTCCGAAGCCGCAAGGTCACTACTGAATTACTCGTATTTTGCGCCGTATGCCGCAAGCAAAGTGGCTCTAGAAGCCATGGTGCAGGTGTATGCAGTGGAGACCAAGCACAGCAAGCTGTGTGCAAACATTGTGTACCCATGCAGTATCGACAGTAACATTTACTCTCAGATCTTTTCAGCGCAGGAGCAGTCAAAATTGCTGGCACCTGATAGCGTCACAGACAAGTTTGTGGAATTGTCGTCCGAAGAATGTTGCGTTACTGGCCAAATATACGAGCTGACCCAAAACATTGAGGAAGAATAACACCCCCGCGCGATGCCAATGCTGCTGACTGCGGGGGTGTTGTGTGCATGAGGCGGTGAATAATCAGCTCGTGGCCATCACTAGGCTGAGAGTTTGTGCATGCAGGAAGGGAGGTTACGAGGATGGGCGCTTCCTTGCGGGAAGGATCGCGTGTCAACAATATCACGAACGGAACGGGCGCCAGAGCGGTACCCGTATAGGATTAGCCTCACGCAGGGAATATGTTTTATGAGGGAGAATCGGAAAAGCCGTATCCATGCCTAAACTTTCCTCTATGCCGTGTGTACACCATGTGGCCGCGTTAGGCCGGATGCACTGTTTTTGCGCCTGACTGCAGCCTCTGTAGGTGGTGGTCAACTAGGCTATTAATCCAGCGCTGATTATACGCTGACGGTGTTGGCTGCGTACCAATCCCCCTTATCATACCACATGTCAGGGTGCAACGGCAGAGCGAGTGCAGCGCAAGTCGGGTGCTACCGGCGTACTTCCACATATGGAGCAAGAAAGGAAATGTGAGGCAAAGCAACGCACCCATGCCTAGGCCTTTACGCTTACACCAAGTGGCCGCGTTAAGCGAATGCACCACTTTTGTGCTTGTGACCGCAGCCTCTCGTAGGTAGTGGTCACTAGGTATCAACCAAGTGCCGATACGTAACGTTGCTGCCAGCATTTTTGCACATATGCAGCGATGCTCAAGTAGCGAGTGTCCACCGCAGGCAATCTGCACGTCAAAACACTACTCCACCCAAGCTTTGTCAGGAGAAAGGAGAAGAGCGGGCCTCCCAGCGGTACGCCGCTATAACCCGCTCTTCCCGAATGTGTGATGTGTGTTAAGGGGTTGGGTTAGAATCCTCCCATGCCTCCCATACCTCCCATACCTCCGGCAGCTCCGCCTGCTGCATCTTCTTTGTTTGGGACGTCCACAACCACTGCGTTTAAAGTCATGAATACAGCTGCAAGTGACACAGCCAGGTCAAACGCGATGCGCACCACCTTTAGAGGGTCCATAACCCCGGAAGCGAACGCGTTAGCGTAGTTCATGGTGTCAACATTGAAGATTAGCTCTTTGTCGTTCTGCTTCAGCAAGTGCTGGATAACACATGGAGCCTCTTCGGATCCGGAATTTTTGATGATCCTCTTTATTGGAGCACAAACAGCGCGCTTTATTATGTTAACACCCAGCTGCTCATCATCATTCTTCCCTTTTACGCCGTCCAGAGATGCGAGCGTGTATAGCAAGGCAGCCCCACCGCCGGGTACCACGCCTTCCTCGACCGCGGCCCTAGTTGCATGCAGAGCATCTTCAACTCTATCCTTACGCTCCTTGACCTCAACTTCGCTAGAGCCGCCAACCTTAAGTACGGCAACCCCGCCTGAGAGCTTAGCCAGCCTCTCCTTCAGTTTTTCCTTGTCGTAGTCAGAAGAAGAAACCTCAATCTGGGACTTAATCTGGCTAATCCTGCTGGTAATACTGTCAGCGTTGCTGTCGACACTTCCTATAATTGTGGTTGTATCCTTAGTAATGCGCACAGTCTTGGCAGTACCGAGATCTTCCAGAGTTATGTCCTCAACCTTTACCGCAAGCTCGTCGTTTACTACATACTTTGCACCAGCTATTACGGCAATATCACCGAGCATGTCTTTCCTTCTGTCGCCGAAACCGGGTGCTTTAACAGCCGCAACCTGCAGGCCCCCGCGGAGCTTGTTAAGCACCAGTGTACTCAGCGCCTCACCCTCTACGTCTTCCGCGATGATCAGCAATGGCCTTCCTGACCTAGCAACATTTTCCAGTACTGGTAGTATGTTTTGTACCAGGTTGATCTTCTTTTCAGTGAGGAATATGTACGGATTCTCGAACTCTACCAACATCTTCTCAGCGTTAGTTACGAAGTAAGGGGATAGGTACCCGCGGTCAAACTGCATACCGTCAGTCCTTTCGACCTCGAGGTCCTTAAACCCCTTGCTCTCCTCGACCGTTATTACCCCATCTTTGCCAACTTCCCTGACGCATTGCGCTATTTTGCTACCTATGTTTTTATCCCCGTTGGCAGATATAGTAGCAACCTGTGCAATTTCGTCCTCAGATGCCACTTCACGCTTCATTGATAGCAAAGCTGTAAGCACAGCCTCCTTGGCTTTTAAGATCCCGTTTTTTATGCTTATTATATCAGCGCCGGCTGCCTTGGCCTTGGACACTTCCTCGATAACTTTTGCAGTCAGTATGGAGCACGTGGTAGTTCCGTCACCAACCTTATCGTTGCACTGAGACGCACTCTGAGTAATTATGTTCGCGATAGCGACCGCCAAGGGCTCTTCAGGCTTTATGCTTTTCATGACCTTATATCCATCCTTGGTGATCTCCGGGGACCCGTAAGGCTTGCTAATAGCGACGGTGAGCCCCTTTGGGCCGGCAGTGCAACCAACAGCGTCTTCCAGGATGCGCACTACCTCCCTTATAGATTTATCTAATGCCTCGCCCGTAACAACAACATTTGCCATTTATAACCTCCTAAATCAAACTTAACAAACCAAACCTGCGCGTCGGACTACGCCTCCTTAGCGATTATGTCGCTTTCTTTCATGACTATGAGCTTCTTTCCTTCGAGCTCTACTTCGTTTCCAGCCCACTGGCGATAGTAGACCACATCGCCCACCTTGACTGACATAGGTGTGACTTTGCCATCACTGTTTGAAGCGCCAGGACCCACAGACATAACCTTGCCCCTGGTCGGCTTCTTCTTAGCCGAATCCGGAAGCTGTATGGGAGAATTCCCTCCGCTATCCTCCAAAGCCTCAACCAACACATTATCATGCAACATAGCTAGCTTCATAACTACCCTCCGAACATTTTTCTGTGACTGACCGCGTCACGATAACTCTGGCGGTTATATAGGAGCCAAAAAATTGAATTTCAAGAGTGGTGGAACACAAATGGTAATTTTTTTTTAAACTTTTAGCTAGCTTGAGGCACATGTCGACTTGCATACGCCGCCACAATGCGTAGGATTTTCCCTAAAGGGCTCTGGTTTATTTCTTAACTATAAGGCGATAATATGCGGGATAATTCGAAATGCGAGCAGCTTAAATCTGGTCATAGAGCAAGGCTCAGAGAGAGGCTGATATCTGGTGAGGGGATCGGATTGCTCGACTATGAAATTCTGGAATTGATTTTATGCTCTGCTCGTAATCGTGTGGATCTAAAACCCATTGCAAAGCAGCTCATAGCAGAGTTTGGTACCCTTTCCAAGGTGATATACGCAGATGTTGCTAAGCTGAAGAGAGTGAAAGGAGTTGGCGAATCCTCAGTTGCTGCAATATTGTGCGTGCGAGAAGCGCTAATACGCGCGCTAAAAGGCGAAATGAAATATGGTGTGGTGGTGAATGAGTGGCAGAAATTGCTAGATTATTTGCGAGCCAAAATAGGAAACTCTAATGTGGAAAACCTGTGTGTTCTGTACCTAAATAAGAAATATCGTGTTATTGCGGATGAAATACAAAACACTGGCACTATAGACGAGACCCCTCTATACGTGCGCGAGGTTATAAAGAAGTCACTTTTGCATGATGCCTCGTACATTGTGGTGTCGCATAATCACCCAAGCGGTGATCCAAAGCCATCCAAGGCAGATATACACGTTACTGGCAGGTTACAAGAAGCCTGCTGTAGCATGAACATAGTGCTGGTGGACCACGTGATTGTCACGCCAAAAAGGCACTATAGCTTCAAAACTAACGGACTGTTGTAACCTACCTTCGGATATATTGTCCCATGTCTGCAGGGGGTTGACTTGCGCCATTTTGTGTTGTAGAGTCGCACCCCCATGCGTGTGTTCTGTGAGTTTGCTTGGTTTTCCTGTGGAGTGGCGCGTTTCTGACGGAATGGTCGACTATAAGACTGCTTTGGACTTTATGACCTCCAGAGTTGGCGGTATTTTGAAGGGTATAGAATCGGAGATGGTCTGGCTGTTGGAGCACCCCTCGGTGTATACTGCTGGTACTAGCGCGAAGGATGAGGAGTTGCTTTCTGAGAGCGCGTTTCCGGTTATACGCGTCACCCGTGGAGGAAGATATTCGTACCATGGCCCAGGGCAGCGAGTGGTTTATGTGATGCTGCATTTAGGGCGAAGGGACAAGCGTGACGTAAGGTTGTACGTGCGTAACCTTGGGCTGTGGGTAGTCAATACACTGGCGGAGTTTGCCATTGATAGCCATTTTGATAGCAACAACACGGGCGTATGGGTGCAGTGCAATGGGCAAGAGAAGAAAATAGCCGCTTTTGGCATAGCGATCAGTCGTTGGGTGACTTATCACGGGTTTTCAGTCAACATCAGCACTGATCTCAATAACTACTTGGGCATAGTTCCCTGCGGCATGGCCGGTTCTAGCGTTACGTCGCTTCAGGATTTGGGAGTTGCCGTATCCTTTGAAGAGTTTGATGCTGTGCTGCAGCAAAAGTTCGACGCTATCTTCAGCAACTAGGTTTTATATGTATACACTCAACTGTGTGGTGTTGTCGTGAATATTTTCGGTACAGATGGAGTTAGAGGTAGGGCTAATGCATACCCCATGGATCCGATAACCGTACTTAGGCTTGGGATGGCCATAGGGCTTGAGGCCAGAAAAAAGGTTGGCGCGCGAGTGGTTGTGGGCAAGGATACTAGAATTTCGGGATATATGGTGGAATCTGCGTTGGTCTCTGGGCTGGTTGCCATGGGCGTTAACGTTGGCCTATTAGGGCCAATGCCTACTGCGGCTATAGCCACGCTGGTCAGAAACTTGCGTGCCAGCATGGGCGTGGTGATTTCTGCCTCGCACAACTCGTATTTGGATAATGGAGTAAAGATATTTGACGGCGAGGGAATAAAAATACCTCTAGAGTTGGAAGAAATGCTTGAGTCTAACGTGCGTGCCGAACTGAGCGGCAACCTCGCCCAGGTTCGTGACATGGGCAAGGTGTATAGGATAGCCGGCGCGGTAGGAAGGTACATAGAATTTGTGAAGGGCACATTTCCCAAGAAGCTCAAGCTGTCTGGCATGAAGATAGTTGTGGATTGCGCGAACGGGGCCGCATACCACATAGGTGGCGAAGTATTCTGGGAGTTGGGGGCCGATGTTGTTGTCATTGGCAACAAGCCTGATGGGCTAAATATAAATCACAATTGTGGGTCCTTACATCCTGAGGGTATGGTACAAAAAGTATTGGAAGAGAGGGCGGATATTGGCATTGCCCTGGACGGAGACGCCGATCGTGTTGTTGTGTGTGATGAAAAAGGCAGGCTTGTTGATGGAGACCAGGTAATAGCGTCAATAATGAGGCACCTACGTGTGACGAAGTCTATTACCGACGCGGCAGTTACTACTATGTCGAGTAAGTCAATGGATCGCTACGCTCGAGAGTTAGGTGTGAGGCTACACAGGTCAGAAGTGGGTGATCGTCACCTTGTGGATACAATGCGACAACACTCATGTAGTGTCGGAGGAGAGAAATCTGGGCACATTATTCTGTGGGAGCATTCCACAACTAGCGACAGCCTGGTTGCTGCATTACAAATTTTGTCAATAATGCTTTTGGAAAATAAAAGCGCGAGCTCAATATTTAGTGATTTTGTGCCGATGCCCAGGGTGCATAGGGACATACCCTATAGCATGGGGTTTGATAGCATAGCGCAGCTGATCGGGCCTACTTTGTCAGATGTAGAAAAAGCGCTGGAAAGAGTGAATGGTAGGGTAATATTCAGAAGGTCCGGAACTGAGCGGCTTATAAGGTGTGTGGTTGAGGGGGAAGATCCAGAGTTGGTGGCATTGGTTGCGGATGAACTTTCTATAAAGCTGCGTGAGCTAGGTGTGGAAAGCGATGTTGAGCCAGAAATGCAGTAAATGGGAGCCGAGACCCACTGCGGCAGCTGTATATAGGCAGCGCACTTTGTGCGCATCCTTCGAAATTTCTGTAGGTACTGGAACGCGTGATCATGTGATCGCTGCGGTGTGGCTATGACGCCAAGTATACGGTCTTTCCGGCAACAACAGTTCGCAGCGCCCTGCCTTTTACGGTCCTGCCGTGAAAAGGCGAATTCTTAGACTTGCTAGCGAATTTTGTTGTGTCTACAACCCACTCATGGTCCAAATCAACCACAACCAAATCTGCCACCAGGCCCTTGGCTATTCTACCTCTCCGGATTTTTACTATATCTGATGGCTTGTCAGTTAGCTTAGACAAAACCTCCAGCAGGCCCATTTTCCCGCTGTGATATAACTCCAAAGAGAGTGGCAACATGGTTTCCAAGCCAACCACACCAAACGCACAACTAGAAATGGGCAGCGCTTTGTCCTGGCACGAGTGCGGTGCGTGGTCTGTAGCAATGCAGTCTATTGTACCATCCATGAGCCCCTCAACCATGCACAGACGATCTTCCTCAGTTCTAAGTGGGGGGTTCATCTTGGCCATGGTCCCGTGCTCTCTGACTGCATCTTCAGTCAAAGCAAAGTGGTGAGGAGTAACCTCACACGTGACTGGCAGGCCCTCATTCTTTGCGGCACGAATCAGATCGATGGCCTTCTTTGTTGACACATGCAGCACATGGTACCGCGCACCGGGGACTTCGCGCAGTAGATCTATGTCACGACTTACCATGATGCTCTCAGAAAGGTCAGAGATTCCCTTCAGACCGAGTTCCTGCGAGACTTTTCCCTCGTTAATGCACCCACCGTCAGAAAGATGGCAGTCCTCCGCGTGTTGGGCGACTACCACGCCCAGGGTGCTCGCGCATTCGAAAGCGCGTTTCATTGACAGTGCATTCATCACGGGTGATCCGTCATCAGTAAATCCCAAGGCGCCCGCCTCCTTCAGGGAAGCCATATCACACAATGACCCACATGGTTTTGTTATTGATCCGTAAAACTCTATGTTGACGCAGGAACTTTCTAACGCCCTCATCTTCAGGTACTTTGCGACCATGACGCTGTCTATATGTGGGGATGTGTTAGGCTGACAAACAACCGTAGTTACTCCACCAGCGGCCGCGGACCTACTTCCTGTATCTATGGTTTCTTTATGCTCGCCACCGGGCTCTCTGAGATGCACGTGGATGTCTACTATTCCTGGCATCAACACATGCCCGCAACAATCGATTATCTCATCTGCGCTCGACTGAAAATCGTCAACCTCGGGTGTACCAAAGCCAAAATGGGAAATCTCCCTTCCTCGAGTTACAACGTAACCAGGTGCGTCCATGTTGGACCCGGGGTCAATAACCCGCGCGTTTACATACGCAACGACATAATCCGGGCGCTGGCCGCTACCAAGCAACTCCCAAGACTGATTTGCATACATATTTGCAACACCCACAACACCCACCTAGCTTATGTGCAATCCGTTAAAATAGTCAATAATATTTTTCGTAAGCAGATTAGCCACTTCCCGCTTTGTCATGACCGGATAGTGCCGCACAAAATCCCCGGTTACAATGGATATTTTGTTGCGATCGCTACCCATAGTTTGCTCTTCCTCCACCACGTATTGGTTGTT
Source organism: Anaplasma ovis str. Haibei (assembly GCF_002214625.1). Lineage (NCBI taxonomy): Bacteria > Pseudomonadati > Pseudomonadota > Alphaproteobacteria > Rickettsiales > Anaplasmataceae > Anaplasma > Anaplasma ovis. Next base: position 838,505 of record NZ_CP015994.1, on the reverse strand, counting down.
TGAGATTATCCAATCGCAGCCCTTGTAAGCCAATTTCTCTTTGGATGATTCTATCAAGTTTTCGGACTCTAGACAGAACCCGATAACAAGCTTAGGCCTCTTTTTTGACATACTAATGCACCTTGCTATATCTGGGCTGTGCATAATGCTAATAGCGTCAACAGAGCGCTTCTTGAGCTTACTTGAATGCCTGTATGGCACCCAGTCTGTAACTGCTGCCACGCATATTGCAACATCTACGGGTAGCAAGTCCAAGCAAGTTTCCAGCATCTGCGCCGAAGTTTCAACGTGTAAAACCTCGTATAAGTCGTGATTAGGCGTTATACTGACGGGGCAGGATACAAGCTTCACGTTCCAACCCATCAGCCCCATACACTCCGCAAGAGCGTATCCCTGCTTTCCAGAGGAGCCGCTGCTTATGTAGCGGACAGGATCTATATACTCCCTGGTAGACCCTGCTGTAATGAGTACGCTGCGCACTGGCCACCTATTCCGACTAAACGTGTGGAAATAGTAACGTTACTTACTAAGTCTTGCAAAACATATGTAGATTTTAGTGAATTTACCTACAGTTGCGCTAGAGAGTTGGTTGTGGACGAGGTTTGGAAGTCTGGTATAATGCGGCGTTGTTAGCTTCAGGAGTCTGTTATGGGGGTGAGGATTGAGTCTGACAGCATGGGTAACATTGAGGTGCCGGCTGAACGCTATTGGGGTGCACAAACGCAGCGCTCCATGATGAACTTTGCAATTGGGGAGGAAAAAATGCCCCGGCCCTTGGTGTGGGCGTTGGGTGTAGTGAAGCTGGCGGCTGCCCGGGTAAACGCTAGAAAGGGGAGCATAGAAAAGTCTGTGGGGGAGGCTATTTGCGCTGCTGCGCAAGAAGTTATAGATGGCAAGATGGATGAGGAATTTCCCCTAGTGGTGTGGCAGACCGGTTCCGGAACCCAGACCAACATGAATGCCAACGAGGTAATAGCGAACCGGGCCATAGAAATACTTGGGGGGAAAATTGGTAGCAAGTCTCCCGTACACCCGAATGACCATGTCAATCACTCCCAATCTTCGAATGATGTGTTTCCCACTGCCATGCACATTGCCGCGGTGGCCGAGGTAGAGCGGCGCTTACTGCCCGCACTGGAGACACTTCGCAGCGCGCTGGAGGCAAAAGTTGTGGCATTTTCAGACATAGTAAAAACAGGTCGCACTCACCTCCAGGATGCAGTTCCCCTCACACTTGGTCAGGAGTTTTCAGGATATGAGTGCCAGGTGAGAAAGGGGATAGAGAGGGTTAAGTCCTCAATGGTGGATGTATATCAGCTCGCACAAGGGGGTACAGGTGTTGGTACGGGCTTGAACACCAAGAAAGGCTTTGCTGAGGAGTTTGCGAAAGAGGTTGCGGGCATCACCGGTACGAAGTTTGTAACCGCAGAGAATAAATTCGAGGCGCTTGCAACACATGACGCCATGGTGCAGCTGAGCGGCGCGCTCAATACGCTTGCCGTTAGTTGTATGAAAATAGCGAATGACATCCGGCTGCTTGCATCCGGGCCCAGGTGTGGAATAGGGGAGATCATACTTCCCGCGAATGAGCCGGGGTCGTCAATCATGCCAGGTAAGGTGAACCCGACGCAGTGTGAGGCACTCACCATGGTTTGCGCGCAGGTTATGGGGAATCACGTTGCAGTTTCTGTAGGCGGGTCCAACGGGCACCTTGAGCTGAACGTATTCAAGCCTATGATTGCATATAACGTTCTAAAGTCTATCCGATTGTTGGCAGATGCTTGTGTAAGCTTTGCGACAAAGTGCGTAAGCGGCATAGAGGCTGATAAGGAGCGCATAGCCGTCATGTTGGGCCAATCTCTCATGCTAGTTACCGCGCTGAACAGGCATATAGGCTATGACAACGCCGCAAAGATATCCAAGTTTGCGTTTGAGAATCGTGTAACACTTAAGGATGCGGCTGCTAAATTGGGTTTAGTAGATGGCGAGGAGTTTGACGTTATAGTTGATCCCAGAAAGATGATTTCTCCTGACTGAATACAGTTGTCTGCCTTAACGATGTGGTGTGTGGCTACACGTCTTAGCCGCGGTGGAGAGGTACGTACTGCTGCGCACTGGCCCGGCGATACAAGTTTGTAATTGACCGTACTCTGGCTACGTGTTACCATCGGGGTTCTAGTTGTGTCGGTGGCGTTTTTATGTCTGGGGAAGACGAATATAAGGAAATTATCAGGCAGTGTATAGGGAGCGTTAAGGAAGTGTTCGGCGAAGGCCGCTTTGATGACGTGGTTGCCTCCATAATGAAGATGCAAGAGAAGGTTCTGGCTTCCAGCATGAAGGATGGTGACCCTGTGGGCCAAATAGCCGCTGACGGCGTTGGTAGCGGACTGTATGACCGCATAGCTGACCGTCTGGAAGAGCGTGTGTCTCAAAGGATCTCGGAAGACCTCAGGATCATCAAGAAAAGGCTTCTCAGACTTGAAAGAGTGGTGCTGGGTGGCAATGCTGCTCCCGGTGATGCCGCTGCCCAGGTTTCTGGTAGCCAGCCGTCTCAGCAGAATTCCTCTGCTGCTGCTGAAGGTGGGTGATCTCTCAGTTTTGTGCTAAGCTTGGCTCCGTGGGTCGGTGTTCCGCATGGGCCTCTGCCAGGGTTTGTGTGCTCTCGGCGCGCGGCGCCTGTGCGTAGCAGCCTCTAGCGGGCGCCAGTGCGCACCTATCCGTGGATTATCTGTTTTTGTGTTGGTGGCCGGCTTTCCTCGAGTCACCGATTGCCCTGTAGACCGAGACATTCCTTGACAGCACCTGTATGTTTTGGGCTTTCCTCATCGCGGTGAAGAAGGCAGCTGACCGGCTCGGCCTGTGCAGCAATTGTGTGGTGAGATGCTATCTCGTGTGCGATGCAGCTTTGTAGGTAACCGCGGTCTTGATGGGCTAGGTATGTTGCGGGTAGATACGGTCTGAATGGGTTTAGCATGACTGGCCGCTATGGCCGGTGTTGGAGAGTGCCACCGGCTGGCTGGTCGCAAATCTGGAGATATGGTGTACCCCCAATTTCATTTGGAAGTTGTCACGTAGCTGCTGCTTCCTCTTCTCCAGGGTTCCACCGCACGGAACATCCTGATAGCGCCCCAGAATTTCTACTATGGTGCTCCTGTATGGATACTACCTCCAGGCCGCTTCCGGATTTTAGGTTCTTAAGAGCAAGCACTATGGCTTTTGTACCAGAAAGCGTTGTGCTATAGGGTATTCCGCGTATAATCGCGGTTCTCCTGATATCCGCGCTGTCTGAAACTGCCTTTACGCCCGCAGAGGTGTTGATGACCAGTACTATTTCATCGCTGTTTAACATATCTATTATGTGCGGTTTTCCTTCGCGTACTTTGTTAATGTGTGTGGTACATATGCCCAATTTGTCCAGATATTTGGCGGTTCCGGTGGTTGAAAAAATCTCAAACCCCAACTCCACAAATGACCGCGCTAAATCTGCTGCTGCCGGTTTATCGCTATCTTTTACAGATAGGAACACCTTACCTGAGGTTGGTAGAGCGTATCCGGCTGCAATTTGTGATTTTACGAAGGCCATGCCAAAGGACTTATCCACACCCATAACCTCACCGGTGGATTTCATTTCTGGCCCTAACATCGGATCCGCGCTTGCAAACCTCGAAAATGAAAACACGGCCTCCTTTACCGCTGTGTATGGCATTGTAGTTGGCGCGTTATCGTCTATAGATAGCTTTCCACCCAACATTACTGTGGTTGCGAGTTTGGCAATGGGGACACCGGTGGCTTTTGCGACGAACGGTACGGTTCTGCTCGCTCTTGGGTTTGCCTCCAGCAGATATATTTCCCCGTCCTGAATGGCATACTGGATATTCAGTAACCCCTTGACGTTCAAAGCCAGTGCCACTTTTTTGGTGTATTGTGATACCAGGGCTATTGTACTTTCCTCGAGGGTGTAGGGTGGTAGTGAGCATGCTGAATCTCCTGAATGAATACCAGCCTCTTCTATGTGCTCCATGATCCCGGCTATGTAGACCTGGCTGCCATCGCAGATTGCATCTACATCAACTTCCGTGGCGTCGGTCAGAAACTCGTCTATGAGCAGCGAACCGGAGTCGAATATTTTGCTGTGCCTATGTAAATATGTATTAAGGGCCTGCTCGGTGCGTACCACCGACATAAACTGCCCACCCAGCACGTATGAAGGGCGTAGCAAGACTGGAAATCCCACACGTTTTGCCTTATCTAATACCTCATCTGCGGAACTGCAAGTTTCGCTGTGTGGCTGCTTCAACCCGAGCTTTGTCAGCAGCTTATTGAATTTTTGCCTATCTTCTGCTAGGTCGATTGAATCGAAACCCGTTCCAACGATGTTTACACCTTTTTCCTGTAGCACTTTTGCAAGCTTCAACGGAGTTTGCCCCCCCAATTGGACAATAACCTTCACTGTTGCCGGCGTCTCGGACTCTTTACTTATGATATCTAGAACGCATTCCCGCGTTAGTGGAGAAAAATATAGCCGATCAGATGTGTCATAGTCAGTGGATACAGTTTCGGGATTGCAATTTATGATTATGGCTTCTAATCCCATTTGTTTTATCATATGTGCGGCATGTACACACGTGTAGTCGAACTCTATTCCTTGTCCGACCCTATTAGGTCCACTTCCCAATATTATGACTTTATCTTTATCTGTGACCCGCGACTCACACTCAGGTACGCTAAAAGTGTCTCCCTCGTAGCACCCATACATGTAAGCCGTATCGGTCCTGAACTCTCCGGCGCACGTGTCTATCCTCTTATACACCGGTTTTACCGACAGGGCTGCTCGCAGGTTCTCCACATATGCGACGTCCCTACCACAAAGCTCCGCCAATCTTGCATCTGAAAATCCAATTTTCTTGAGCTGCAGCAACTCAGCCTTTGTCTGTGGTAACCCGTTGTTTTTAACCTCTTGCTCGTAGGCCACGATTATTTCTATCTGCTTTAGGAACCATGGGTCATATTTTGTGAGCTCATTTATCTTTTCAATGCTAGTTCCCATTCTAAGCGCGTCCGCGATCATAAGAACCCTACTGGGCGAAGGCTCTGCCAGGGCCTCGTACACTTGCTCTATATGTGTACCCGCGGGGAAAAATTCGTTCAATCCGCTATACCCGGCCTCCAAAGAGCACATGGCTTTTTGCAGCGCCTCGGTGAACGACCGACCTATTGCCATAGCCTCTCCCACCGACTTCATGGACGTGGACAGCTCCTGTGAGGGGACTTGGAATTTTGCAAAGTCAAACCTGGGGACCTTGACCACTATGTAGTCCATCACCGGCTCGAATGATGCCGGAATCGAAACTGCGCAGTCATTCGCTATTTCGTCTAGGGTGTATCCCACAGCTAATTTTGCAGCGACTTTGGCTATGGGGAATCCTGTAGCTTTTGACGCAAGAGCGGATGACCTGGAAACCCTTGGGTTCATTTCAATTACTACCATTTCCCCTTCGCGTTCGGGGTTGACCGCAAACTGGACATTGGACCCACCGGTTTCCACTCCTATCTCCCTGAGTATATCAAAAGAGACATTGCGCATGTGCTGGTACTCCTCATCACGCAATGTGATCGCCGGCGCTACTGTTATGCTATCCCCGGTATGGACGCCCATTGGGTCAATATTTTCTATGGAGCACACGACTATACAGTTGTCGCGACAGTCGCGCATTACCTCCATCTCAAACTCTTTCCATCCTATTATTGATTCATCAACCTGGACCTCGGAAATTGGCGACATGGTGAACCCCAGTTGGATCGCCTCGTAAAATTCCTCTTTGGTGCGCGCTATGCCCCCGCCTATACCTCCGAGAGTGAAAGATGGCCTGATAACAGCGGGCAATCCCACGTATTCTATTGCTGAGGCTATCTGGTCTGAAGTTTTTAGAATTACGCTCTTGGGGCACTTAGCCCCCACCCGTTCGACTGCTTTGCGAAATAAGCTCCTATCCTCCGCTTTTCGTATTGCATCCTGGTTTGCGCCTATCATTTCTACATTGTTTTGAGATAGCACACCATTATCTACGAGCTCCATAGCGACGTTGAGCGCAGTCTGCCCTCCGACGGTTGGCAATATAGCATCAGGCTTCTCTTTTAGTATTATTCTCTCAAGAATTTCTGCGGTTATCGGCTCTATATACGTTGCGTCTGCCAGGCCAGGGTCGGTCATAATAGTGGCAGGATTGGAGTTCACCAACACTATCCTGTAACCCTCACTTTTCAGAACCTTGCAAGCCTGAGTGCCAGAGTAATCGAATTCGCACGCCTGGCCTATCACGATGGGCCCCGCGCCCAAAATGATTATGGTTTCTATGTCTTCGCGCTTCGGCATCTATATTTCCTGGTAATAAGCCCGCAGAATGTTACTACTAATATGGGTAAAAAGCAAAGCGGGACTGCGGCGCAACACGCGGCTGCAAGACATAACCTCCCCTAGCACAGTAAGTGGTGCTCCTGTGCAAGTTATGCGGCACACTTTGCTTTTAGGGAGAAGCTTTGCAGGTTTGGTGAACGTGTTCAAGAAATATGTATCGTGAGCTCCCTGACGTTACAGTTGTGGGTTGCAATCCGTGGCCATTGCCTTGCGGACTATTGGCATTCTGTATAGCGGTTTTTACTGGGCAACGTGCATGCGTCACACCGCGCAGGTGTGCACAATCCGGCATACTGCGGCCCTGGTCTTGTTAGCAACATATGGTGAATGGGAACTGTGGGATAGATGCAATGAGCTACAGCAGCGTGCTTGCAACTTTAAGCGCAACCATGCTGAGGGATACGTTGTGAACCCGTATGAACTCCACCCCCTGGCTCAGCAGAAACGCCGACACAACTGCTGTGGGAAAATCACGCGATTCTGGCTCAGTTGAAATTGCGGAAAACATAGACTTACGCGAGTGCCCAATACATATTGGAAGCCCCAAAACTTTAAACTGCGACACATTCTTTATGATGTGCCACGAATATTCTTGCGACTTTCCGAATCCTATACCCGGGTCTAGTATGATGCGCTGTTTATCAACACCGGCAGAGACCAAAGCGTCTACCTTGGCGTGAAACCATTCTATAATTTCCTCCATAAGTTGTTCCGGCGCGCCCAATTTTGGTTTCACTACAGAGACAGGTATACCAAAATTGTGCATGATTATTATCTTGGCTTTGCTACGCGCCACTACAGGCAGCATTTCCGGATCCATGAGCCCGCCGACATCATTTACGTAATCCACTCCAAAGGTCAAAGCCTCGGCAGCGGTGCGTGCGTTTCTGGTGTCAACACTAACCTCAGCTCCTGAGCTGTGTGCTATATCTACAATTTTGGGCAGAGCCTCCCGTAGCCTCTCCCATTCCTCTTCCTGAGAGATGGACGTGGCACCAGGTGCGCTTGACTCTCCACCTACATCTATGACTGCCGCTCCATCTGCTATTAACCTTGCAGCGTGGCTGACCGCGTTTTCGCTATTGAAGAACTTGCCCCCGTCGGAGAACGAATCTGGCGTTATATTCAACGCTCCCATAATTTTGGTACGCAGAGAATCCACGCTTGACCCATTATTTCAGCAGCAACGCGGCAGATATGACGCAAGCCGCCTGCAGCGCCACCCTGGCAATCATGAGTTTGTTTCTATATTTCACGTAAAAACTCCCACCCACAGATGCCAGCACAACACCTGCCACCAACGAGAACACAGTGAGCAGCGACAACACAACGACAGGTAGCATTTTACAAACAACGGAACAAACCCCAAGTGGTATTCTAAGGCCTAATTTAGGGTTGTACAATACTAATTTACTTTATGATAAGTAGACTTTTATAGTAATATCGAGGCTTAACGGCTGGTGCCACTGTTTTAAGTGCGTTCCGAGATCCGTAGTATTTGGGGTATGTAGTGGAAGGTGTAAAGTTCGGCTTTTCCGCGATGAAGGAGCTGAAAAAAAGCGTCCTGTATCAGACGTTGGAAAAGTGTAAGGGCGTGTTTTGGTTTGTGTTTTGGTTCAGTTCTGCGATAAACGTCCTGGTCCTGTTTTTGCCTCTGTATACCTCGCAGGTTTTGGATAGAGTGCTCTCCAGTGGGAGCTCTTCTACCCTTCTGATGCTGAGTGTAGTCACCGTAGGTGCGTTGGTCTGTTCTTCAATGCTGGATGTTTGCCGGTCTCTAACCATGGCTAAGGTTGCGGATTGGATAGATAGAGAAGCCACGCCTGATCTTATTGCCAGGGCCATAAGCTTAACTTCGGTCAAGGCTTCAACCTCCAGCGGTGAAGCAATACGTGATCTTGGAGTAGTAAAGAGCTTCATTACAGGGTTTGGCGTGCTGTCCTTGTTCGATATGCCGTGGGCAGTAGTATACCTTGCTGCGATATTCATGATACACCCTGTTACGGGGTATATAGCCGTAGTTGGTATAGCTCTACTGGTGTTGATGGCAGTTTGGAATGAGCTGGCAACCAAGCGTGTTATGCAGGAATCTAACGAGGAAAACGTGCGCAATATCAACTACATAGATGTTGCGAGTCGGAACGCCGAAGTGGTAGAGGCCATGGGTATGGTGAGGCACATAGTTGCAGAATGGTCCAACAGAAACGCCCACAACAGAAAGCTACAGATAAAAGCCCAGGGCAGGTCTAACGTGATAATGGGTGTTACAAAGTTTGTTCGCTCTGTCCTACAGATTTCTGTGATCGGGGTGGGAGCATGGCTTGCTATACACGGACATAAAACCGCTGGTGGCATAATTGCTGCCTCAATTCTCATGGGTAGAGCTTTAGCCCCGTTTGAGGCTGCGATCAATACCTGGAAAATGCTACTCTCAGCCAGGATATCCTACAGAAGGCTGCAGGCATTGTTGCTTGCATTTCCGAAGAGAGAGCAGGCCATGGCATTACCAACACCCAGGGGAAGCATCACCATGGATAGAGTGTTCTTCACGCCCTATGGGGGAAGCAAGCCCACGATTAAAGGTGTATCCTTTGGTGTAGAACCAGGTAGCATTGTTGGCATCATCGGGCCCAGTGCATCGGGGAAATCAACCCTGGCAAAGCTTTTGGTAGGGGTATGGAAACCCCTGTCTGGAGTTGTTAGACTCGATGGTGCGGATGTATACACGTGGAATAGAGAAGATTTCGGGTGTCATGTTGGGTATTTGCCTCAAGATGTCGAGCTTTTTCAGGCCTCTGTTAAGACCAACATTGCAAGAATGGCACCTGATCCTGACCCGGAAAAGGTAATTAAGGCTGCCAAGATTGCGGGGATTCACGAAATGATATTACACCTCCCTAGCGGGTATGACACCGTAATAGGTGGTAACGGAGTGGTCCTGTCAGGGGGGCAGAAACAAATGTTGGGGCTGGCCAGAGCATTCTACGGTGATGTGAGGCTTTTGGTTTTGGATGAGCCCAATGCAAACTTGGATGGAAGGGCCGAGGCAAACTTGGTACACGCGCTTGCCTATGCAAAACAGTTTGGTATTACAACGTTCGTTGTGACCCACAAAATGCAGTTGCTCAGCGCCGTAGAGCAAATAATTGTTATGGATGACGGCATGATGGCTGCTATGGGTGATAGGGATGAGATACTAAACAGGTTTACTGCGAACAAGTCTCCTGCGAACAGCGGAGGGTCGGGTGGTCGGGAAAGTACGGGAGTGTGCCATACTAGCGGTCAGGAGCCCTCTAAGATAGAGGCATCGCCCGGTGCTGCTGCTCGTGTTGCAACAGGGAACCAAGCTGCACATGGGCATAGCATTCCGATTGGAGGTTTGCAACCTGATGGTGGCAGTCCAGATCACTCTACCGAGAATGATGAAGAAAAAGGCAGTGCCTCCTCGGTTGCAAGTATGGCTGAGAGTGAAGGCGCCACGCAGCGGGATTCTGCGCCTGCGCAAGACCGTGAACAGGTAGCACGTGAAAAGGCCGACGATCCGAAGACTGATGCACGCACAGGTTCTCCCGGCCCACATAGTGACACGAAAAATGCCGCTGAACGCAGCAGCGCTAGAAATTCCTCGAATTTGCAAGAAGAGTCGAGCAGAAGGAAAACTCGCAGTCGTGCCAAAAAATCCACAACAAGTGGTGTTGTAGAGACTGCATCTGAGGCGCGAATTTCAGATGGCACCACCACAGGTGGAACCGATATTGATAACGCGCTCAGTGGCGTTAGCCCTAACGCCAAAGCCGCTGTGGGAACCGGGGCTCCTAATAACGACCGCGTGCAGCATGTGGAGGCCGGTGTGCTGGTTCCCGGACAGGACTAGGTCTTTATGGATTGCAAGGTGAATTAAATAGGTGCAGACGTATGACTGATGCGAGGTCTTTTTCTTTTTGTTAACGGTTATATGTAATATGGTACGGTGAGATGGAGTGGAGCGTATGTCAAAGGCTGTTGTTATCGACAGAAATGGTGATGCCGGCGTTCTCAAGTACGTTGACGTAGACGTTGGCGAGCCTGGCAAGGGTGAAGTTTTAATTGATCACACGGCGATAGGCCTGAATCGCTACGATGTAGAATATCGTGCTGGGACGAGGAAGGTGCCATCCTTCCCCGCGGTTTTGGGTGTAGAGGCCGTTGGTGTTGTGCGGCAGCTAGGGCCGGGCGTTGAGGCGCTAAATGTTGGAGATAGGGTAGGGTACTGCACTGCGCCTGGTGGTGCGTATTCTGAGGCCAGACTGATAAACCAAAGGTACCTATTCAAGATAGCTGATGACATAAGTGACGAAGTTGCGGCTGCGGTCATGCTTAAGGCAATGGCTGCGCACTATCTTACTCACAGAATATACGACATACGTCCAGGAACATTTGCCCTGGTGCACGGAGTGTCTGGAGGTGTTGGACAAATTCTCTGTCAGTGGGCCAGATACAAAGGTGGCAAGGTCATAGGAGTTGTAGAATCGGGTGCACGTCTTGACGCGGCAAGAGAGGCGGGCTGCTCTTATGTTATGAGCCTCAAGGATGATGATATTACCAAAGAGGTGATGTCGATCACTGGTGACCGGGGCGTAAATGTTGTATATGATCCTATAGGTGCGGCTGTAAGTAAGGTGTCGTTCAGCGTACTGGGGCATTTTGGGCTGTACATATCCTACGGGAGTATTTCCGGTCGCATGCCTAATGTAAGCATGTCGATGCTGAGCGCCAGGTCGTGGTTCATAACTTCCCCAGCGATTCAGCATTATAAGCGCTCCAGGCTGGAACTTGGGCTCACTGCCATGGAGATATTTGAAATGCTCAGAAGGGGGCATATTAGGGCAGAGATCAACAAGACTTACAAGTTTAAAGATATTGCCAAAGCTCACAAAGACCTTGAAGACCGGAAGTTGGCGGGTCTAGGCGTCATCACCATGTAGCGCTGCAGTTGCCATGCTATGTGGCACGCCCTGTGTGTGGTAGTGATGCGTGCACGCCGGCTCATTTATGATCCAGTTAGTGGCTGGTTCTGAAGTGCTGTGCATAGTTCCTCAGCTGTTGAGCTCATTGACGGTTTAGTACATTCCCAATAGCGTGAGGTTACGAGCTCACTCCACCACGTCCCGGCTAGCCAGATTCTTTCGGGCTTTCTATGTAGAGAACATCTACCTTGTCTTGAAACATTGGGGACAAGACCACTGATTTTTTTGTGAATATATCCCCACCCACGCCGGTAATTATGTCGTACCAGGACTGCTCGCGTGATGGGCCTATACCAGCCACGTACAGCTCGTCTTCCGCTCTGGTTATGGCAACATACAGCAGCCTGAGATATTCGTTATATTCTTCTTGCCTTTTCAGCGTTTTCAGGTCCCTGCAACGTGCGTTTGTGTCGCCGGCACACCATATAGGTGTATTTTCGGCGTCAAAAATGAGCTGAAGCTCACACTTGGGAACGTTTGTTGTGTCCGGTAAGAACACGATGGGTGATTGCATGCCTTTTGCGCTGTGTACGGTCATGACCCTAACGACGTTCTCGGAGGTGCTTATGTCAATCTTAACCTCGGGGTTTGTGCTCTTTATCCAGTGAATGAAAGACTCTAACGTGTTTACGTTGTTGAGCCCAAACTTTATAAGCAGATTTATAAATTCATCTACTATTTCCGCTGACGCCTGGCTCGGGTTTTGCAATAGCTTTTCTCTGTGCTCCGATAGGACAAGGCAATATAAATCTAGCGGGGTACGGCCCTTGGAAATGCTGATCAGTGATGTTAGATAGTCTGTGATGTTGCTAAACTGAATGAACGTTTGTAGCTTACTCCACAGCGAAGCAGCGTCGGTGCGACTACGTGCTAGGTTTAAAAGGTCATGATCTGTCAGTCCGAATATGGGGGACTTAAGCAGCGCTGCGAGAGCCATGTCATTTTCAGGCAACAACAGGAATTCACCCAGGTTTACCAGGTCCTGAATTGCGACATAATCCATCATGTTGAACCTATCCCTGCCGGATACCGGGATTCCAACCTGCCTCAACTCCGCTATTATGTAATCAACCAAAATGGTTCTGCGACGCACCAGTATTAGTATGTCTCCCGCGCACACTGGGCGGCTTTTGGCAGCTAGCATCCTGCCGCTTTTAATCCACATGCTGATGGTCCCGGCTATTGTTTGTGCAAGCAGCAGTGCACCGAGAGCGTGTTGCGTGCCAGTGGCAATTTCTGGTTCATCCCATGCGTAAAGTTTCTTGCGCCTTTCGGTGTTTATCAATGGCCACACTTCAACATATCCGTGATCTGATGCGCGATACACCCCGTGTTTTATTTCTTGTGATTGAAAAGAGACCTGCTCTCTAAAAGCGTTGAAAATCCGGTCTACAAGACACAAAATAGGCCTGGCTGACCGGAATGACGTATGCAATTGTACCGTGAGCGTATCGTTACTTTGGGCGGAGAAATATTGGTGCATGCGGTGAAAATAATCTGGTCGAGCATTTTGGAACCCATATATAGATTGTTTTACATCCCCCACAACGAACAGTGTGCGCTTACTGTTGCTGCTTCCAAGTCCGGAAAAGAACTCACTGCACAGAGCAGCTACTATGTTCCACTGCTCGAGGCTATTGTCCTGAGATTCGTCTACCAATATATGGTCTATTTCGCTATCTAAGCGGAAGAGCACCCAGTCTTTGTAGTCTGGATGTAACATGAGATCAAGTGTAAGCCTGATGACGTCGTTGTAATCCAGGTATTTTGAGTGTTTCTTGTCTTGTTCGTACAGCGCTGCGCATTTCTGCGCAATCCGTGCCAGGTGAAACGTGCGTTTTGTTATCCGTTCTGTGTAGAATTGTTCTGCAAATTCCAGTAGCGCCTCCTGCTCGCACTCAATAACCCCGACAATGTTGGGAAATTGTTCCACAATGCCCTTGGTCGCTATGCCGGAGACGGATTTTTTGGTTAGAGATTGTAGGTCGATGAAAATCGACAAGTATTCCGCAACCTTCTCTGGAGACCTTTTTACGGAATTATTCCAGGCGCTCAGCCTCCTGCTGATTTTTTGGTCCCTTGTGCCGCCACGCTTCAAAGCATCTATCAATTGCACTGGGCACATAATTGTGTGTGGGTCAGCAACCGCAGGTTGCGGTGGTTCAACGGAGGCAATCTTGCGTTGCTTATTGATGATTTGATACACAAGGTTGTATAGCGTATCTTCTTTGAGCTCTATCGAAATTTCTGACAAGTCACGGTCAATGCCCCTATCCTCTCGCAGTAGCTGAGCAAAAATTTTTGGGTAAGACTCAGACAGTTCTCGCATTTCAAAGTCTGCCGAGACGCCTGTTTCCGCGGGGAATGACACTACCAAAGAGTGGCAAAAGCTGTGCACCGTTTGTATTTTTAGGATGGAAGGAACGTCAAAGAAAAGCTGTCGTGCCCTTATGTAGTGCTGATGGTCTATCCGTTGATAACATACTTCCTGAAGCCTACTGACTAGCTCGTCTTTGGGTAGAGCCAGCCATTCCGCCACTATGCCGTATATTCTCTCTCTTATTTCATGTACAGCAGCGTTTGTGAAAGTAAGGCACAGTATATTGCGCTGCCCAGATACCATCAGCCTTATTACTCTATGGACCAGTAACCCGGTTTTTCCAGTACCCGCAGATGCACTTATCCACACAAATTCCCGTTCCGGGTCGGTAGCATTTTGCTGCTGTATGTCAAGCTTAGAATTTTTCACTTGTTCTGTCTTTTTACTTTCTTAACCTTTATGTTAATGATTAAATCATACTTTAGTGGTAGAGCCTATTATGCGTGGAGTCTAGAGAGTAGCGGAACATGTGTGTTGTGAGGAGGGTTTTTTTGACCGGTGTCTTGTGCACTGTGTTTTGTGGCCAGGAATGCATTGCTAGCAGCTCTTCCAGTGGCGCATTAGACCTTCTTTTGGGAGAAGTGAGCAAGCGCGCGGAAACCATGGTGCCCAGCGTGGAATCAGGTATTGGCGGTGTTATGACATGGCGCAAAAGTGGTGATGACAAATCAGGGGAAAAACGCTCCCAGAAAGAGGTGAGTGTTGACGGCGCGCAGAAACAGGATAAGGGGGAGAAAAAGCCTCCAGCGCAAGGGGGCGAACCCGCTGGTGACGTGGCCGCTGCAACCAACACAGAACGTGTGCAGAATGGCAACCGTGACGAATCTGTAGGTGATGCTGCAAATTTACCGCAAGGCAAAGTCAGACATTGGCCACATCGCAGAGCAGCCCATCCGTACATAGAGACAGATGCATATAATAACAACAATACGCATCTACCACGGTTCTACCGCGCGGAAGATTACTATGCGCATGTATTCCATTGCGCCAAAATGAACAACATCACTGGGCTTCTGGCCGTTATCAATGAGCTGGCAGTGATGGGCAAAGACCAACAGTTTGTTATGGAAAAAATGCGCGCTGAAAATGGGGACAACCTGCTTATTCACGCAGTTAGGCATGGAGCCATAGATACTGTCAGATACCTGCTGTCAAATGGCGCTGATGTCGGAGTCAAGAACGATAAAGGAGAAACTCCGCTCAGTGTTGCGATTGATAAGGGCAGGGTGGACGTGATAAACGCAATAAGTGAAATGCAGGTTGGCTTCAGCGAAGAAGAACAAGAGGGATAGCTGCCCGTTCGTACTGCCCAACCGTAGGCGCGGGGGGGTTTGGTTCTGTTTTATATTGCTATTGTTAATCCTTGCATAAAGCTGTACTAGGGGGGTGTAATGCAAAAAGATACGGGAAAACATAATGGTATAGCATCGTCGTCCGTACGCAATATTGAGAACAAAAATCTGTTGTGTTTTAACGGATACAGCGTAATCGGTGCAATGCTGATTGGCCTGACCGGGCTTGGCATCGGCTGCCTGGTTAGCGATTTCTCGCTGCCGTTTTTGGGTGCCATGGGCATATTGGCTATAGTCGGGTCATTGTTGCCAAGTGGCTTCTTCATAAACGGGCCAAATGAAGCCAAAGTTGTGGAATTTTTTGGTGAGTACATCGGCACGTCTTTCGGCATGGGCCTGCGTTTCACTGTACCTTTCTCTACGAAGCGCAGCGTTTCTCTGAAAATCGAGAGCACGAACACCTCCGTGATGAAAGTTAACGATGCAGATGGGAATCCTATAGAGATAGCAGCTGCCGTGGTTTGGAGAATTGTATCTCCAGCTAAGGCGTGCTTTAACATAGAGAATTATCAGAGCTTCATTTCCGTGCAAGGAGAAACTGCCCTTAGAGAACTTGCTGGCAGCTATCCGTATGATTCCAATTCCACCGTGTCGCTGCGCCAGAATTCTACAGAGATTTCCCAAAAGCTTTGTGCAATCCTGCAAAGCAGAGTGGGTATTGTTGGTATCGAGGTGGAAGATGCGAGAATATCCCATCTAGCGTACTCTTCTGAGATAGCGCAAGTTATGCTAAGAAGGCAACAAGCGAAGGCGATTTCCGAAGCAAGAGTGTATATAGTGAAAAACGCGGTCAGCATGGTAGACGAGGTGCTTTCTCACCTCGAGGCTAAGCACGGGATTGACCTGACCGATGACCGCAAACTCAAATTTGTCAGCAATCTGCTGGTTGCGCTTGTCTCAGAAAGTGAAACGCAGCCCGTAATAAGTGTGGAATAAGACAAGCTCACGCACGAATTCTCTACTGGATGAACTGCTCTGAGACTTATAGTGAGTCATACCTAGCGTGTTAGAAATCCGCTGCGGAAGCCGCGAGTTTGCAATGTAAACTGCTGACCGATGGTTTTGGGTGATTAGTGCTCAGGGTATAACAAATTATCGCATTGCATCGTGTACAGATATGTGCTGTTACGTCCCACACTGTACAGCCCCAGTTCTACGTTGTGAGACCTGATATTCCCATGGTGCCAGCCAATACAGATAATGCCACTACAGCGCATTCCGAGCCTATAGATAATAATAACCTCGCAAGCTTTTTCGCACCCGGTCTCCCGCTCAGCAAAATACATACCAGATGAGTAACAGTTTTTGATCAGCCTGTACGGAAATATCCAATATAATTATATCATAACAGGCATACCGTAAAATCCCCGCTATTGGGAAGGAGGCTACTTTTTTGCTCATAATAAGGAGCAGAGAGACACCCTGGCGTGGCTTGATTTTTTGTTTTCCCTGGGTTTTGAATCGGTCGATCTTTCTCATCTAAGAGGATAAAAATGAACTCTGATTTATTAAACTTCTACAATTACTGTGGGGTGTACGACGGCCTTGCTACTGACCCACTCCACAATGTGGAAGATGAAGAAACGGTTGGTGAACAGAAACGTTACAGCTCACTTTGGGGTGCAGTTATACTTCAGGCCATGATAGATATTACATCTAACTATAAGCGAACAGAAAATAATATAGAAAAGGTGAAGGCCTTTAACTGGATCAATGATTTACACAGTGATTTTATAACTGTATGTCACTTTGCTGGCTACAATCCGGCCTATGTCAGAGACAAGATGAGGGACATAGTCTCTAAATCCCTGAGCAATAGGTAATTGTGTTGCCTGATGGTTATGCAACAAATTTCTTTCTCCTCAAATTTGAAAAACTGGGTTGCGCACGCTGCTCATGATGCGGTATATGGTTTGTGGTGCACGAGACGGATGTTGCACTATTGTGGGGAAGGGCATCTTGGGCCTGATTTTCCATGTAGTGCAGCGGTGATGGAATTTATCCCGTTTTTATGGCACTCTATGTTTGAGCGTAAAGCTCTCTGCCTCAGTTGCAAATTATATAATTCCCCCCGGTCTAACGGGGTTGTTGGTGAGTTTATGCTTGCTAGATATCACAGTATGGTCGATGCACGTGAGATAGTGCAGGATGACCTCCAGGTTGCTACGCTCAAGGAGCTGATGAAGTACAACCGAATTCCGCCGAAATGGTGGGAGTTTTGGCGCAGGCCAGGGTTTGCCGCAAAGAAGGGTGTATACATGCACGGGGACGTTGGCAGGGGGAAGTCCATGCTGGCGAATCTGTTTTACGAACATTCGGTAATCCAAAAGAAGAAAAAGGTACACTTCAACACCTTCATGAAGGATTTGCACGATCTGCTGCACCACATGCGTGTTGATAACTGGCAGCAGGACAGCCATTGCATATCTTTTGCCGTGAATACCATGCTACAAGGTGCGGAGCTCTTGTACTTAGATGAAGTGCAAGTCAACGATGTGTGCGAAGCTGTAGTGCTGCACAAAGTGTTTTCTGTGCTGTTCTCCAAAAACCTGGTAGTCATAATGACGTCCAACTATCCCCCACGTGGATTGTATGAAGGAGGGCTACGTCGTGAGCTCTTTCTGCCTGCTATATCTTTGCTTGAGCAACATATGCAAGTTGTGCCCATGCTTGGTAAGCTCGACTATAGGTCAATATGCGGACAAGATGCATGTAGATATTATGTGGGTAAGGGTGCGGACCAAAAATTGCACGCACACTTTGTGGCGCTTGTTGGTTCTGGCAAAGTTGAAAACGTGATGCTGACTGTTGGAAGCAGGAAGATCGAAGTAGGGAAGACCCGCAATACTGTTGCCTGGTTTAATTTTGAGGATCTGTGCGGCAACAAAAACCCTTTATGGGTTGCAGACTATAAGGAAATAGCCAAAAACTTCACTACCATATTCATCAAAGGCATTCCGGTATTTGACTTTTTTGCTCAAAACGAAATGCAGCGGTTCATAATGTTGGTGGATGAGCTATATGAGCGCAGGGTGCGCATATTTTGCTCGCTTGCTGCTAATATTAATGAACTACATGCAGGGCCCGAGTCAGTGGGCTTCAAACGCGCCGCGTCCCGGCTTGCTGAAATGGGGTCCGACATGTGGTGATACTAGCGCGCTCCTGCGTGAATTTCGCCCCGCATCTTTTTCCAGCATAGCCCATACTCGGCGCAGCACGGTGCCGCACTCGCATCTAGTGCGTACACCAGCTTGTATAGGCACTCAATGAACAGTGTGTTTGTCCTCAAGGTGGGTACCCGGAAATATTGCTGCTTTCCGGGCATTAGTGCCTTGTACTCTATATCGAGCTCTACCAGAGTTTCTGAGTGTTCGGATACAAAAGAGATTGGCACCACCACTACCGGGACACCATCGTCTTTCGCCCTTAGGATTTCGAGCTGCGTACTAGGCTCGAGCCATTTAGTAGGCCCCACTTTGCTCTGATAGCATATGGAGTAGTCCAGAGCTTGTATACCCAATCGCTCCACAATTGCGCAAACACTTTGCCGTATCTGTTCTTGGTATGGGTCCCCGCGCTCTACAATGCGTACGGGCAGCCCATGTGCGGAAAATAATATTCTCGGGCTACTGTGGGCCATAGCGGCCTTATTATACTCGCCCAATATCAGTTCGCAGTGTGCCGCTATGTAATCCGCGTGAGTGTGGTAGCAGCATATGATTCTGGTATCGGGCTCATAGCACGCTCTACGCGCGCTGTTATGCCAGTCTTCAATTGCGGACAGAGTTGTGGTGCTGGAATATTGCGGATACATAGGAAGCAGTACTACATGTTCAGGTTGATAATCACGAACGGCGTGCAGCGCTTCCCTGGACCCTGGTTTTGAGTGTCGCATGCAGACGAACACCTTGTATATCTTACCTTCTGCTGCGCAATTCAAGCGTTTTTCCAGGGCCGAAGCTTGGTGCTCTGTTTCCTCCAGTATGGCGGACTTTCCCCCCATTAGTGCGTAAATCTTCCTGGCCGACCTCGCTCTTAACTTAGAAATTAGCATGGCCACTAGCATCCTTAGCGGGTACGGTAGCTCTAGTATGCGTCGGTCACTAAACAGGCTGAACAGGAATTTCTCGACTTCGCACAGAGAGCTTGGTCCCCCAAGGTTTAGCAATACCACAGCCACTTTTTTGTTTGACACTCTACTCACGCTGTTTACGAAAATGCACTCGATTAAGACCAATACGCTGACAACTCAGATCCATGCCTTACCAACACAATCCATACGGGGTTACGCCAGACACCTGTAGCTGTACTTACCAGGGTAAAAATCACGGGTACCACTGAGGACTAGCCAACAGCTCTGTGAGGCGGACAAGCACAGCCAGCACATCACTACTGAGGGCTGCCCAGTAGCTGCTTGCTGCAACAGTGGCTGACCTTCCTACCCCAGTGGGGCTGCCATGACTCGGTGCTGAGCTTTTTCCGAGTTGTGCCGTGACTGCTAACACTAACCAAGCTCTGCAGCGGCGACATCGACATGATGAGGAGATGTCAGCCCCTCTACAGTTACTCCGTGCATTAGGGATGGTACTCCAGTAATCCCCATAGTGGCAATCCACGCGAGATCAAACAGAGCCGACTTTGCCAGGGAGCAAAACTTGCGCGCGGTGTCTGTTACCCTTGGAAACAGAACCGCAAACTGCGGGCTATGGCTAGGACGCTCGACACTACCGTGCGCAACGCGCCTTCTCACAGCATCGTAAACGTCATGAAGAAAGCCGGGGATCGCACATAGCAGCGCTATTGTCATCAACACAAGTGTAGAGACCAGCGTTACAGCTCGGAAGGGTATGAATAAAACGGCTAGCACGGCGGACTTTAAAAGCGACGCACCTGTAGCGCCAGCATTGGATGCGGGTTCTGGCCCACTGTGTATAGGATCTTCATGTTCATGCACAGTGACAACGTTCTGCGGGGGGGCCATTCTCGGGAAGGGGCTAGGCCCATACATAGGAGACTCCACTCTCGGGCATCCCTTTAATATTCCGGTAACCCTCACGAAGAGACACACTGCGAACATCGCTCCCCAGCACGCAAGCAAGCAGATCGCCAGGCTTATACTCCCGAACCAGTGGAGTAAAACACACAGCACTGGTACTAGAACAAACATCTCAGCTGCAGGCAGCATGCTCGCCTTCATGGCGGCAAGCGCGTTACGCATATTTCTTCTGTGCACTCTACGCGCACCAGGTTCTATAGAGCTGTGGCAGACACTTAGGAAGACACGTAATTGGATAGCAGACGCTGAGGCTATGAGAAACGACGACGCACCGGAAAAGCCGCACAGCAGGGACTCACACACCTGTCTGGACAGCACTTTCAGATGACTATGCGGCCCGCCACCGCTTTCCCCCGCGGCACCCCTGCCGCTTGGCTCGGAATTGCTACAACACCCCGGCATACGTCCTCCGCCCGTAAGATTGGGTTCAGTCTAGATCAAATACCCGGCACAGTCAACAGTTGGGCAGATTGTTTAGCCTCCCCGCCTGCGAACACGATGCCACAAGTGGAGACCTGCATTCAGCGCTTCCGCATGCTCTGAACGTACGCACACGGGTACGGCACACAACTACGGGCACGTACACCGGGTTTACGCATGCTGAGCCGGGCTGTAGCCTACCACCCCAACCAAGTGCAAGGCGAAACTACGGATTGTGTGACGGAGAAATCAGCCACGTTTTACAGCGCGCGGCACACCACCAGTAGTTACCACGTGCATGTAACTGCTTCAGCAGGTTCTGGCAGCACTCTCGGCCTCTGCGCTTTCCGTGTCTTGCGGTTCCTTCGCATGCGTGTCATTAACATACGCTAACAATTCCTTCGTCCGTGACAGGCTGTAGCGCAACAACCCCTCAAGGGAGCCTCTGAGGCGAACCTCCTTGCTGTGCATTGCCTTATACTCAGATAATTCTTCAGTAGCCTTGTTGAGCTCCCGTGTCAGTTCCTCGACTTTATCCTCAAGCTTCAATCCGGCCAGAAGCAACAGTAGGGTGTCAGAAGCTCTGCCTCTGCCTCCGCCAGATATCGCCTCCACCAACTTGCTCAGCCTACTGGCAAGCTCACCCAGGCGCTTCTCCTCGCTTGCCCCGCACGCGACTCTGTAAGTACTGCCGCGAATTGTAACATCAACGACACGAGAGCCAGCAGATATCTCTTCAATCACCTATCCCTCTCTACTATTCAAAATAGATTTCACCGCTTCTATCGAGGAATTCAGGCCGTCAACAATTTCGCTGCACGTCGCCTTCCAGTACGCACACTCTGCCTCACGTTGCAGCAACGCCTCCTCCAGCAGCTGCTTTTCCTCGGCCAGCTCGCTTACTCTTCTTTCAGACCCAGCTGCATCCGCACTGCCCTCAGTGCCTAGCCTGCGCGCCAGAGAATTCTCCAATTCATCAAACGCCCTGCGCAGATCCCCCGCGTAGTCCGCATCCTCCGACTTAACAACCATAGGACGATGAACAAAGACCCAAAGACGCAAGTTATTACAGATAACCAAAACATGCAAACTTTTTGTTATCGTCAACCCGGAACTGCAGGACAAGTTTGAAGAATTTCAAATAAATGTGCCAAACTTGTCCTAGGCCACGCAATGCAGGCCTATTCCTCGGCTGTGCTAACGGCCGTCAACAGCTTTAACGAGCTTCTCACTGGGGCGGAAGTACACCCTTTTGTAAGTTGACTTTGGAAGCCTGGAGTTTAAGCTGTGGTCCTTCAACACGTAATGTCTGGTGGAGAATGCACCGAACCCCCTAAGCTCGACTCTGCACCCGCTACTTACACAGCTTACTATGGAGGCAAAAAATATACCCACAATCTGTGAAACCACGGCTTCACCCAGTGAGGGATTCTTTCTTGCAACGCGCTGAATTAGATCAGACTTGAGGGACATATAGTGTTCATCCGAAAAGCAATACGTGCAAGTACTGTATAGCAGAGGAAAAAAACGCTGGCAAACCAGAATCAATGCGCTGGTAGTCCACATCCTTGACGACGCGCACATCCACGTCTCGCTGCGTCTTCAGCCACTCTAAAGCTTCCTTCTCCCCTCCTATGGCATCTATCAGCCCAACTTGTAGGGCTTGGGTACCGGTGTATATCCTACCGTCAGAGACTGCAGAGATCTTATCAGGGGTGAACCCTCGCCTCTCGGCCACCAGGCCAGTAAAGAAGACATGAAAATCGTCCACCACCTCTTGTATTACACTCTCCCCTTCGGGTGACAACTCCTCCAGAGGAGACATATTAGACTTCAACGGAGAAGTCTTAATAGACTTTAGTGCAATGCCCAACTTTCCGGCTACCTCAGCCACGCCGATGTACTGCGAGATCACACCTATGGACCCGGTTATGGTACCATGGCGTGCGACCACGTGGTCAGCCGCTATGGCGGCCATGTACCCACCTGAAGCAGCTATGTTCCCAAGTACCGCAACTACAGGCTTCCTCAGGGCTATCTCTCTTATCTGTTGATACAAAGCCTCACTATCACCTACAGTGCCACCTGGGCTATCTATCCTGAGAACTAATGCCTTTACAGAGTCACTCTCCGCTAACCGAGTAAGCATAGCCTCCCTGGCCCTGCTACGACCAATCTCGCCACTGATTCTTACTCTCGCAACGTAGTCGTGAGTCCTCCTCAAGGTTTTTATAACCCTCGAGTAATCTACTTGCCCCACAACCAACAGCAGCAAACACACAGAGAGAAAGAAAGAAGCCCTCCACCACAGAACCTTGGAATGTAACGCCTCCATCTTCAGCAAGTGATCAAGCACGTGCAACCCCTACCTCAGCGATAAGACAAGACTGTAAGACCCAATCGTTAAAACCTCAGCTTCTACCCTGTCACCAGGAAAGAACTTCTTGTTCTCGGGCAGGTACTCTTGCTTCACCAATACGTTGAAGCTCTCTGACCCCTCGAACACGTCAACCAACACACCCATGTCCTCAAGAACCTTTGACACGGTGACAACAATGCGTTCGCCAATCCCGACTCTCTTGAGCAAATCAAGGAAAGGATCCCGCTCAATCTGCTTAACCCCTAGATCTATTTTGTTCTTGTTTGTGGCAACCATCAATATTTTAGCTTTCACAAGGTCTCCAACGTTGTACTTCTTCAACGCTGCTTCGGGGGAGCTACTCCAACTCAGCTCGGTGGAGCGAATCAGCCCTTCAATGCCTGACCCTGAAGTGTCATCCTCAAACGAAACAAACATGCCCAAGCTGCTTATGCTCTTCACTCTGGTCTCAACAATTGACCCGACGGGATACTTTTCTATAAACGCCTCCCACGGGTTCTCCTTACACCTCTTTATACTCAAACTCATGCGGTTTTTGGCTGCGTCTAGGCTGAGGACTTTTGCTTCAACCTCCTCACCACGCATGAAGGTTTGGTTTACAGGCAGGTGGCTCCTCACCCAACTTACCTCAGATACGTGTATCAGCCCCTCTACCCCGGTTTCTAGCTCCACGAAGATCCCATAATCCTCTATGCTTGTGACTATACCCTTATGGATACTGTCCACAGGATATCTCTCCTCCACGTTTGCCCAGGGGCTCTCCTCCAACTGCTTAACTCCCAGAGAGATTTTACGGTTTTCCCTGTCAATCCTGATTATCTTTGCGCGCACTGTCTGCCCACAAGAAAACACGGCCGACGGGTGGCTCACACGGCTCCAGGAGATATCTGTTATGTGCAACAGCCCATCTACGACCCCTACGGACGGAGATTCGTGTATGCCTATGAACACGCCATACTTGGTTATGCTCTTGACCTTACCCTCTATTATGCTGCCTTCCTCCAACTGGCTTAGGAAAGAATCCTTAGCGTCTGCAAGCGACTCTTCCAGCACTGCCTTCCGAGAAACAACGATGTTCCCCTGCTTCTTGTCCATCTTGAGAATGCGGAACTGCTGCTTTTTACCCAACAAAGGGGTAATGTCTTTGACCTGGCGCAGCCCAACATGGCTTGCGGGCAGAAAGGCGACAACGCCCCCGACATCTACGGTGTACCCACACCTGATGGAACCAAATATAACCCCCTCTACGTCAGTCTTCTCTTCCGCAGCCTTCTCGAGCTTTTGCCACAATTCATCCCTTATTGCCTTCTCTCGGCTCAGGACCACACTTCCACTTCTGCCCTCGATCTTCTCCAGGCATAGCTTGACCTTGGAACCAACCTCAACGTCCTGTCCGCCATCACCAAGCTCAAACTCCCTAAGGGAGACCACACCCTCGGACTTCAGCCCTGCGTCGACGGTTATATACCCACCATCCATACAGATCACTGTGCCCTCTATTATCTCACCCTCCTTTGGCCCCTTATCCAGGAGCTCAGACAGAGCGTCAGAAAGGTCAGCATCACCGGACTCTATATCCTCAAAGCCATGGCTCACAAATCTGTTGGAATACATCCTGTTTATGCTACCAGAAGCACTGCCCTGCACACCCGTACCTGACGACATACACTAAGCCCGCAAACAACGAAAAGAAAACAACGAGTGGCAATGATATACCGTTCACGCAGTTTTACAAGAACGTTTTTATTTTTTCCACCAATTCCCGTAGGGCAGCAGCCTTTTGCATGTGCGAATTGTTCAGATATATAGCATCCTCAGTGCGCACCAATGGGGCAGAACTTCTGCAGGTATCCCTGATGTCCCTGTGCAGCAGGTGGAAGAGCACGGTTTTGTACATTGCCTTACGGTTAGAACCGCACAGCTGCCTAAAGCGCCTTCGTGCCCTAACTGACGCATATGCACTAACGAAGATCTTCACATCGGCATCTGGGCACACGACGGAAGCTATATCCCTCCCGTCTACAACAGCGCCCTGTGGGGCATTGAGCACAAACTGCCGCTGTATTGGCAGCAACGCGGACCTAACCTGGCTATTTCTCGCGAGTATCGATGCCATCCTTCCAACGTGTTCGCTATAGTACCCTGGGTCGTCATTATTCAGTGCTGCTAGCATTTCTTCTTCTTCCTCTGTGTTCAGCCGAATTTCCTCGTGGCTGCGGGCCTGTGAGTATTTGTGCGGGAATTTGACTGCGAAGACCCTGTACAACTTTCCGGTGTCCAAGTGTTGCATGCGCAAAACGTTGGCTAGTTCCTTGGCGAGCGTGCCCTTTCCTGAAGACGATGGCCCGTCTATGGCTATAACCAAGCGCTTGCTGCGCTGCTGGTTGCTAGGGGTATTAGTCACGAACGTTTCCGTGTAGCTGCAGATAACTCGAGTATAGCGCTATTGCGGCCGCATTGGATACATTCAGGCTATCAATCCTTGCTGACATCGGGATCTTGACTAGATGATCACAATGCTCCCTTGTCAACCTCCTTATGCCCTTTCCCTCTGAGCCCAGTATTATGGCTCTGCGCTCACAAAAACTAATTTCGTGCAAGGCCTTATCCCCGCCCGCATCCATGCCGTAGCACCAGTATCCATGCTGCTTCAAGTATTCCATCGTTTTGACCAGATTGCCCACTTGCACTACAGGGACAATATCTGCGGCTCCGCTGGAAGCTTTCGTAATTACGCAGCTTTCGGAGGGAGAATGATGTTCCGGTAGAATGACCGCATCCACATCAAAACAAGCGGCTGACCTTACTATTGCGCCCACGTTATTGATGTCTGTAACCCTATCTAGGAGGACTACGGTAGAAGTATTGGAAAGGTGGGCCGACACTATATCTTCCACCCTGAGCTTGCTACCGTCGTGCCCGGAGAGCCTACCAACCCTGAGCGCAATTCCCTGATGCGCCATTCCACTGTGGCCCCAAATCTTGCTGATTTCCCCCGCCGCAACCCTTCTTGGGTGTACGCCTTTGCTCTGTGCCATACGCGCAACTTCTGGGTACTTCTTCAGGAACTCTCCGGTAACTAGCATATCTCTACACACCCTATTTGGGTTCTGGAGAGCAGAAATGCACACGTGCCTACCGCATATCCACATGCATCCCTCATGATTTCTGGTGCGACCCATAACTCTGTTGTTGCAAAGCCTAAAAATTTTGCTAACGTATGCAGTGACGTATTGTAGGGTTTAATTTTTCTGAATCAACTCTAGAATCGCAGTTGGTTTTTTTGGTATTGCTTTTGTGAATTATATGCTATTACAGGGGCGTCGCTTTTTTGCTGAGTCTCAGGGGAGGGGTGGCCGAGTGGTCAAAGGCAGCAGACTGTAAATCTGCCCACTTATGTGTACGTAGGTTCAAATCCTACCTCCTCCACGGCTGTTGCGGGTATAACTCAGTGGTAGAGTAGCAGCCTTCCAAGCTGCCCGCGTGGGTTCGATTCCCATTACCCGCTCTTTGAAAGGTATCTTGTCGCTGTAATGTGTTGTTTTGGGGTAATTTTATGACAGAAGGGAGAAAGCCGCACATAAACGTAGGTACGATAGGGCATGTTGACCACGGGAAGACCACGTTAACGGCTGCGCTTACTACGGTATTGACAAGGAGGCTTAGCGGAGCGAACAAGGTAGTAAAGTACGATGAGATAGACAAGGCTCCTGAGGAGAGGGCGCGTGGCATTACGATTTCTACAGCGCACGTAGAGTATGAGACGGAGGGCAGGCACTACGCTCATGTGGACTGTCCTGGGCATGCGGACTACATAAAGAACATGATAACGGGTGCTGCACAGATGGACGTAGCGATACTAGTTGTTTCTGCGACTGACGGTGCCATGCCACAGACTCGGGAGCACATACTACTAGCCAAGCAGGTAGGAGTGAAAGACATAGTCACATGGATAAACAAGTGTGACGTAGTAGAAGATGAGGAGATGCTATCGATAGTTGAGATGGAGGTTAGGGAGCTTCTGAGCAACTATGGGTATGACGGTGATGGGGTTGACGTAGTTAGGGGTTCTGCGGTAAAGGCGTTAGAGGAGAGTTCTGACGGTCCGTGGAGTGAGAAGATCATGGAGCTGGTAGGGGCGTTAGAGAAGATAGAGCTTCCGGTTAGAGAGAAAGACAAGCCATTTTTGATGTCGGTTGAAGATGTGTTCTCGATACCTGGCCGTGGCACGGTAGTTACGGGAAGGATTGAGAGAGGAGTGATCAAGGTAGGGGACAAGGTAGACATTGTAGGTCTCAGGGATCTACAGAGCACGGTATGCACTGGGGTTGAGATGTTCCACAAGGCTCTAGAGACAGGTGAAGCTGGGGACAACGCTGGCATACTACTCAGGGGCATCAAGAAGGAAGATGTGGAGCGAGGCCAGGTATTGAGTGCGCCAGGTCAGATACGTTCATACAAGGCGTTCAAGGCAGAGGTATACATTCTAAAGAAGGAGGAAGGTGGGAGGCACACTCCGTTTTTCTCCAACTACCAGCCTCAGTTCTATGTCCGCACCACAGATGTTACTGGCAGCATAAAGCTGCCCAGTGGGGTTGAGATGGTGATGCCTGGTGATAATCTGAGTATTGAGGTAGCTCTGGACAAACCAGTTGCTCTCGATAAGGGATTGAGATTTGCGGTTAGAGAAGGTGGAAGAACCGTGGGCTCCGGTATCATAACTGAGATTTTGGAGTAGCGGTTTATGGTAACGCAGAAGATATACATTGAACTCAAGGCGTTTGACCATTGCCTGCTCGATAGGTCTGCCCGCAGCATAATTCTGATTGCAAGGAGAAGTGGCGCCAAAGTTAATGGTCCCGTGTTTTTTCCTCGCAGGATTGCGAAATTCATTGTTAATCGCTCGACCCATGTTGATAAGAAGTCTAGGGAACAGTTCGAGATCAGGACGCACAAAAGGTTGATTAGCCTACCGAAGGCTAATTCCGCCATACTTCAGGCCCTAATGAGTCTTCAGCTTCCAGCTGGTGTTGATGTCAAAGTCAAGGTCGTAGGAGGGTAACGTGGCGACTGGAAGCAGGGTTGGTTTGTTGATGAAGAAAGTTGGCAGCACTGCAGTGTTTGGGGATGCGGGTGCTAGGGTTCCTGTGACCTTGCTGCTGTTGGAGGACACTTTCGTTGTTGACGTGAAAAGTCGTGATGTGCACGGGTATAACGCGGTTGTGCTTGGTGTGCGTCGGCCTGGGCGCTTAAACAAGCCGCAGGTATGTGCGCTTAGGAAGAAGGGAGTAGACGTTGATTGTCACCTGTTTGAGTCCCGTGTAGATACAGTGGATGGTGTTGAACTTGGTGGCAAGGTTCTGGTAGACCATTTTTTCCGGGGGCAGTTTGTGGATGTGGCTGGACGCTCGATAGGTAGAGGTTTTGCCGGTGTTATGAAGAGGCACAATTTTGGTGGGCTGCATGCGTCTCACGGTGTTTCCATATCTCACAGGTCGCAAGGGTCAACGGGGCAGTGCCAAGATCCCGGTAGGGTTTTTAAGGGCAAGAAGATGGCCGGGCACATGGGTCACACCATGTCGGTTATGCAGAATCTTAAGGTGGTACTCGTAGATTCCGAAAGATCTCTGCTTGTTGTTGAGGGCACCAACGTCCCCGGGCCTTGCGGCTCTTACGTTCTGGTGAGAGATGCTGTGAAAAAGCCCGTGCCGAGAGAAGGTAGAATTGTAGCTACCGAGTCTTCTGTGGGCGCTGCTGGTTGAGAAAGTGAGAGGCGTTCATGGAAGTTAATGTGGTTAACATCAAGAATGAGGTGGTTGGCAAGGTGCAGCTCAGCGCCGAGGTGTTTGGTGTGCAGCTCAGGCGTGATGTGCTAAGAGATGTGGTGGCCTGGCAGCTTGCCAAGAGGCGTGCTGGTACGCACAAGACTAGGTGTATATCTGATGTTTCTGGTACTACGGCGAAGCCTTATAGGCAGAAGCACACCGGTAGAGCTAGGCAAGGTAGTTTACGCAGCCCACAATTCCGGGGGGGTGCAGTGGTGTTTGGCCCCGTGAATAGGAGCCATGCGTACTCTCTGAACAAGAAAGTACGCAGGTTGGGGCTAAAGGTTGCGCTGTCTATGAAGGTTTCTGACAGCAAACTTGTGGTGCTGGATGACTCGGGTTTGCTTTTGGAAAAAACCGCAGATGCGCGTGCTACTTTTGGTAATTTCGGTGCGTATGGGTCTTATTTGGTAGTTGCTGAGACATATGAGGATAAAGTCGCATGCGCATGTAGGAATCTTCCGAACGTTGACCTACTGAAGTACGCTGGCATAAATGTCCTTGATATATTGCGGCATGATTGCGTGATTCTGACCGTCGGCACAGTTAAGTGTCTTGAGAGTAGGTTGTGTAATGGATAGCTTTTCGGTAATTTCTTCTCCTGTGGTTACGGAGAAGTCGGTTTCATTAGGTGAGGGACACAGCAGGTATGCGGTGTACGTGGCTGTTGGTGCTACCAAGCCCCAGGTCAAGCGCGCTATAAAGCTGCTGTGTGGGGACCTCCCCACCGATGTATGCTCGCTTAGGGTCAAGGGTAAAAGGAAGCGTTGTAAGGGCATTCCTGGAAGAAGGAAAGACAGGAAAAAGGTGTACTTTTCTCTGCCAAAGGGCAAGGAGTTTAAGGTTGTGGGGGCGAAATGAGTCTTAAAGTTCTAAACCCCATTACTCCGTCCCTTAGGGGAACTGTTATGGTTAACAGAGCTGCACTGTGGAGTGGCAAGCCCGAGAAGTCTCTGGTTGTTGGTAGGGCCTCCAGTGGAGGTAGGAATGCACATGGAGTTGTCACTGTGCGCCACCGTGGAGGTGGGCACAAGCGGCTGCGTAGAGTGGTAGATCTCAAGAGGAACAAGGATGGTATACAGGCTGTTGTGCAGCGGTTGGAATATGATCCAAACCGTACTGCCTTTTTGGCCCTGGTCCGATATGAAGACGGGGAGTTGTCTTACATCCTGGCTCCCGATGGGCTGAAGGCCTCGGACGTCGTTGTTTCCGGTGCTGGGTCAGACGTGCTTCCCGGGAATTGTTTGCAGCTAAGCTCAATACCTGCTGGGACCTTTGTACACAATGTGGAGCTCAGGCCGGGTGGTGGCGGCATTATAGCTCGGGCAGCCGGTAGCTATGCTCAGGTCATGGGTAGGGACGGCGCGTATGTCCTGTTGAGGCTCGGTTCCGGAGAGGTGAGGAAGATTCTGGCGTTATGCAGGGCAACTGTGGGTGTTGTTTCAAATTTGAACAATCAAAACATAAAGCTAGGCAAGGCCGGCAGAAGTAGGTGGCTTGGTTTCAGGCCTGCGGTTCGTGGTGTTGCCATGAACCCCGTAGACCACCCGCATGGTGGCGGGGAAGGTAAAACTTCTGGTGGTAGGAACTCTGTTACCCCATGGGGTGTGCCAACTAAGGGTAAGAAGACTCGGAAGCGTGGCAAGCATAGCGATAAATACATAAAAGTTTCGTCTGTCAGGAAGAGGTAGTTTGTATGTCTCGATCGGTTAAAAAGCCTCCTTTCTGTGCCCCTCATGTGCTGCGCCTTGCAAATAGGGCGATTGCATCCAACAGGAGTGTGATCATAAACATACACTCAAGGTCTTCGGTGATCCTGCACAAGTTTATAGGGCTGACTTTTGGGGTTCACAATGGAAGGACCTACGTACCCGTGAAGGTAACTGACAACATAGTAGGGCGCAAATTTGGCGAGTTTTCCCCTACCAGGAGATTTCTGGGGCATGCGGGTGACAAGAAAGTGTCCAGGAAGGGTTAGTTTATGACTACTATTATCAGTGCTAGGGTGTCGGGTCTCAAGTCTACGCCTTCTAAGTTGAATCTGGTTGCGGACCTGATAAGGGGTCAGGACGTGTCTACGGCTGTTATGCACCTGAAGTTTTGCAAGAAAAAGGCTGCGCTCTTTGTTGGGAAGGTGCTCAGGTCCGCTGTGGCTAATGCTCAGGCTAACTACGACGTTGACCTGGACAGTTTGTACGTGAAGGAAGTTTTGGTTGGTAAGTCTTTCACTCTGCGTAGGGTTCGGCCCAGAGCGCGGGGCAAAGCATGCAGAATCAGAAAACGGTACGGAAGCGTTGTAATTAGATTGTTGAAAAGGTAACTTATGGGGCAAAAGTCTAATCCTATTGGATTAAGGTTAGGGATAGTTGGGACTTGGGATTCGCTGTGGTATGCTAACGGGGGGTATGCGTCCAAGCTACACGAGGACCTTCTTCTGCGCAATTTTGTCAAAAAGACTTTTCACCATGCTGCGGTTAGTAGGGTTGTCATTGCCAGGAAGGTCGATGCTGTGATAATAAACATACACTCCGCGCGTCCTGGTGTCATAATTGGTAAGAAAGGCACTGATATAGACAGGGTCAAGCAGAGAATTGCCCAGATGGTCAATCACGATGTTGAGCTACATATAGTGGAGGTTAAGAAGCCTGATCTAAAAGCCGCTCTGATAGCTGAGAACATAGCGCAGCAGTTGGAGAAAAGGGTATCGTTCAGGAGGGCTATGAAGCGGGGTGTTCAGAACTGCTTGAAGCTTGGTGCCAGAGGGGTTAAGGTCAGTTGTTCCGGGCGGCTAGGTGGAGCAGAGATCGCGAGGACAGAGTGGTATAAAGAAGGCAGCGTGCCTCTACACACTTTCAGGGCTAACATAGACTATAGCTGCGCTGAAGCTAAGACCATATATGGGATTGTTGGTGTGAAGGTCTGGGTCCATGTGGGCGATTCTAGGACTGGTGTTGAGTGAGATATTATTATGTTGTTTGTGCCGAAAAAAACCAAGTACTCTAAGAGCTTTAAAGGGCGCATAAAGGGTCAAACAAAGGGCGGTAGCGAATTGGCCTTTGGTTCATGCGGGCTTAAAGCGTTGGAGCCGTGCAGGCTGACTTCTAAGCAAATTGAGTCGGCTAGGCGCAGTATATCGAGGAGTCTTAGACGCGTGGGAAAGGTGTGGATAAGGGTGTTCTGTCACCTCCCGGTGAGCAAGAAACCTGTTGATGTCCGTATGGGTAAGGGCAAAGGCAGCATAGAAATGTGGGTGTGTAGGGTGCAACCGGGCAGGGTGTTGTTTGAAATAGGTGGGGTTTCGCCCATCTTGGCTAGGGAGGCCCTTAGGAAGGCGAGTGCCAAGTTGCCCGTGAAGTGTAGTTATGTTGAAGATGGGTTGAGGTAAGTTAGTTATGGGTTCTTCTGTAGACATGAAGGGGAAGTCTTCTAAAGAGCTGCGCGAGGAGCTGGCGTCCCTGCGTAGGGATTTGGTTGCCCAGGTGTTTGAGAGTAAGGGAGGTGCGTCTACCAGCAGTGCCAAACGTAGCGCAATTAAGAAGGAGATAGCCAGAGTGCTTACCACGCTGAGTTGGAGAAGAGTGAGAGGGGATGATGTCTAAGGGAGTCCTAGTGGGTGTCGTCACGGATGCTAGGCGAGATAAGACAGTGAAAGTCTCAGTCTACCGCATGGTGCACCACAAAGTGTACAAGAAGATCGTCAAAAAATGCAGAATCTACTCTGTGCACGACGAGCACAATAGGTGTAAACGTGGCGATGTGGTCAAGATAAGAGAGCACATTCCCGTATCTGCTACCAAGAGATGGATTGTGGTGGATAGTTGAGGTAACTCTGTATGATACAAAAAAACGCGATCTTGGATGTAGCAGATAATTCAGGTGCCCGCAAGGTGCTGTGTATAGGGTTCTTGGGCGGAAAGAAACGCGCCGTGGTTGGGGATGTTATTGTTGTATCTGCTAGGGTTGTTGCTCCTAGGGGGAAGGTGAATAAAGGTAAGGTGTATAAGGCCGTTGTTGTGAGGACCAAGGGCCCGATCCGTCGTTTGGATGGAAGCATTATCAGGTTTTCTAGTAATGCTGTTGTGTTGGTGAACGACCAAGGCGACCCTCTAGGTACGAGGGTCTTCGGCCCTGTCAGGAAGCTGCCTGTTGGTGAGTTCACCAAGGTTATGTCCTTGGCTGTGGAGGTTTTGTGATGGCTAAGATTGTTAGCGGGGATGATGTGATTGTTATAGCCGGAGGCGATAAGGGCAAGATCGGCAAGGTTGTAAAGGTTCTAAGGAAAGGGGGGCGTGTGATGGCCAAGGTGGCCGGAGTTGCTCTATGCCGGAAGAGTGTTAAGCCCTCTAAGGATAGGGAAGGTGGTATTTTCAGCGTGGAAAGGTTTATAGACATTTCCAATATTGCTTTGTTTGATAATGAGGCCGGTGTGCGCACCAGGGTGGGCTACAAGTTTGTGGACGGAAAGAAGGTGCGGTATCTTAAGGGTTCTGGCCGTGTGTTGGATTAGGTTTGTATGCTAGGAAGTTTGTGTAAGGAGGCTGTGGCGCGGTCTCTTATGAGTAAGCTGGGTCGCAGTAGTGTCATGCAGGTGCCCAAAGTAGTGAAGGTCTGCCTGAACATGGGTATCGGTATTGGAGCAATGGATAGCAAGGTTATGGATTCGTGTAGCAGGGATCTTGCCTTGATATCGGCGCAGAAACCCGTGGTAACTCGTGCGCGGCGGTCTATCGCCGGGTTTAAGATACGCAAGGGGTTTCCCATAGGTTGTATGGTTACCCTGAGAGGTAGGAAAATGTATGAGTTTTTGGACAGGCTGATTAACATAGCGCTCCCGCGTGAGCGGGATTTCAAGGGGTTGTCTATGTCGCAGTTTGATGGTCATGGGAACATATCTTTCGGGGTGAAAGAGCACATATCTTTTCTTGAGGTAGACTACGACAAGATAGACAAGGTACGTGGTTTTGATGTGAGCGTGGTTACCACTGCGAAGAGCGATCATGATGCTAAGGCTTTGCTTACCGAGCTCGGTTTTCCTTTTGTGAATTAGTTGGGGGTGTAGTGTCTAGAAAATCTGTAGTGCAGCGGAATCTGAAACGCGTTGCTATCTCTGCACGGTTGTCGGAGAAGAGGCGTGCTCTGGTACGTATCATCAAGGATGAGAGCTTGCCTATGCAGGAGAGATTTGCCGCTCAGGTGAAGCTCTCTAAAATGCCTAGGGATTCTTCTTACATTAGGATTAGGAACAGGTGTCTCATCACCGGTAGGCCCCGCGGTTACTACAGGAAGTTTATGGTGTCCCGCATAGTGCTGCGCCAGCTTGGTTCGGTAGGGCAGATGCCCGGCTTGACGAAGTCGAGTTGGTAAGTAGAAGGAGGTTGGCTGTGTCGTTATCCGATCCGATTGCTGATTTTTTGACCCGCCTGCGTAATGGGCAGGCAGGCATGAACAAGGTAGTTTTTGTGCCCCATTCTAAGGTAGTTAAATCCATATTGGATATCCTGCTTGCAGAGGGTTACATAGAGGGCTTCACTGAGGAGTCTAAGAGCTCAGGGATAAAGTACTTTAGGGTGTGTCTCAAGTACTACAATTGTGCTCCGGTCATTAAGAAGATAGTGCGCGTTTCGCGCCCAGGTAAGAGGGTGTATTCCTCTGCAGACAAGCTGCCGAAGTTTTACAACGGTCTTGGTGTGTACATAGTGTCGACATCGCAGGGAGTGATGTTAGATTACAGGGCACGTAAGCTCGGCATTGGCGGGGAGATTTTGTGCGGTGTTTTTTAGGAGAGTTTGCTGTGTCTAGAGTTGGGGCTATGCCCATAGAGGTTCCTGAAGGTGTGAAAGTGGATGTGTGTGATGGTAGTTCTGTCACTGTAGTTGGTAAGGATGGGACATCCTCCTCCTTCCCTTTATGCCATGGCATACGAGCTGTACTTGATGGCGGTACCCTGCTGCTTGTGAATGAGCGTCAATCATCTCCCAGGGCGAAGGTGATGTGGGGCTCCTATAGGAGTAGTATAAGCAATGCTATAAAAGGGCTATCCAAAGGGTTTTCCGTGGAACTTGAAGTGAATGGTGTTGGGTACAGAGTTGTGTGTGACAACAAGTGCCTTTCTATGTTTGTGGGGTTCAGCCACGGGGTGAGATATGTAATTCCGGAGGGAATAGAAATCAAATGCCCGAAGCCCACGCAGCTTGTGATTAAAGGCTCCGACAAGGTCAAGGTACACATGGTGGCGGCTGATATCTGCTCGATTAGGCGGTATGATCCCTACAAGGGTAAGGGTATATTCGTCAAAGGGGAATACGTGTACCGAAAGGAAGTGAGTAAGAAGAAATAGGGTGGGCTGGCTATGTCGTTGTGTGATTTAAAAAGGGCTATAAGGCGCAAGAGGCGAGTTAGGCTAAAGCTCAGGTCGCTGTCAAACATTAGGCTTTCCGTGTTCAAGTCTAACAGGCACTTTTATGCCCAGCTTATAGATGATGAGAAAGGTGCAACTTTAGCGGCCGCTTCCACACTTGAGCCCGATGTTTTGGCTGTGGCCAAAAGGCGGGTAAACTCAGAAGCCGCTAGAACGGTCGCAAGGTTGTTTGCCGGTCGCCTAGATGGCTTGGATGTCAGCTACCGCAAGTTCGTGCTTGATCGTGGTTCATGCAGGTACATAGGTGTGGTTGCTGCATTTGCGGATGAGTTGAGAGGTCTTGGTTTTGAGTTTTAGGTTGTTCTGATGAGTGTTGATAAAAAGCCGCGCGCTGCGCACGATTCGCATGATTTGTCGGAGTTGTTAGTGTCTGTGCGCAGGGTCTCTAAGGTTGTTAAAGGTGGTAGAAGATTTTCCTTCTCTGTACTTGTTGTAGTAGGTGATGAGAAAGGCAGAGTAGGCTGCGGCATGGGTAAGCACGCGGAAGTTTCTGAAGCCAAAATCAAAGCGGTGAATGCGGCAAAAAAGAGTATGATCAGAGTTTATCTCCGCGAGTCAAGAACACTGCACCATGATGTAGAAGCGAAATTCTGCGCGAGTAGAGTTGTTCTCAGATCTGCCAGGGTTGGCACCGGAATTATTGCCGGCGGTTCGGTGAGAGCGGTGTTTGAGGTGTTGGGTGTGCAGGATGTTGTTGCAAAAATTATTGGATCCTCTAACCCGCATAGCGTGATTTATGCCGTATTCGCCGCATTTAAAAATATGCTATCCCCCAAGCAAGTTGCAGGTAAGAGGAGCCGTAAGGTCGGTGAAGTGATAGAGAATAGGTGATAGGTCTTTTGCTATGAAATTGAACGAATTATTTGCTGGATTGTCCAGACGTAGGAGGCCTAAAGTTCTGGGCAGAGGCCTGGGGTGCGGTAAGGGTAAGACCTCTGGTAGGGGGCATAAGGGCCAGAAGGCTAGGTCGGGGTGCGCCGTCAATGGGTTTGAGGGGGGTCAGCAGCCCATATTTACCCGTCTTCCCAAGAGAGGGTTCAGGTCCATGTCCCGAGTTGAGTACGAAATAGTGAATATCGGTGCCCTGCAAAAGCTGATTAGCGAGAAGAAGATTGTTGACGCTTCAAATATCAGCAAAGAGCTGATGGCAGAGTTGGGTATTATACCTTCGCCGATGAGTAAGGTGAAGGTTCTCGGCAAGGGCGCGCTCAAGGCGAAGGTGGGGGTAAGTTATGATGCGGTGTCGAAGGCTGCTGGGAAGAAAGTCTACTTACCGAAGGGTTGAGATTCTTAAGGAAGGTTTGTTGTGAATGTGGGTGCACGAGGCAATACTGGGCTGCTCCGGAGGTTTGGGTTCACGCTGCTAGCCCTAATAGTGTATCGCTTGGGTACTTATATCCCCATTCCCGGAGTTAATCCCAGCGTTGTAGAGGATATAGTCTCTAGCCACGCGACCGGCGTTCTCGGCATCTTCAATGTGTTCTCCGGGGGTGCCCTGGGCAGGATGACTATCTTCGCGCTCAATGTCATGCCGTATATAGTCTCGTCCATAATAGTGCAGCTGCTTTCCGTTGCCATACCCACTCTTAATGAGATGAGGCAGGATGGCGAGCTTGGTAGGATGAAAATGAGCACCTACACGAGATATCTGTCCGTAGTTTTTTGTGTTGCGCAGGGGTTGGTTATACTCTTGGGGCTGGAGCGCATGAACTCCGACGAGGTTATGGTGGTCATCAATCCGGGCATAATGTTCCGGGTGGTTGGGATAAGTAGCCTACTGGCGGGAACCATGTTTTTGCTTTGGCTTGGAGAAAGAATCAATTCTAAGGGTATAGGTAACGGTATTTCCCTCATAATTTTTGTGGGGATAATTTCCGAGCTGCCAAGTTCTATATCCTCCGTGTTTTTGCTTGGAAAAAACGGGGAGGTTTCTGGGCTGGTAGTCCTATCAATGCTGCTATCGTTTTTTGCTCTATTCCTGTTGATAATTTTTTTCGAGAGATCGTACAGGAAGGTTTTTGTTCAGTACCCGAAACGACAGACGGGCGGCCGCTTTTACAGTAGCGATTCAAGTTACATTCCGCTCAAAATAAATACCGCGGGTGTCATACCCCCAATTTTCGCTAACGCCTTGCTGCTGTCATTTATTTCACTCGTAAGGTTTCATTCCGGCTCTGAATGGGCCGATTTACTGCTTGGGTACCTTTCCTCGGAAGGCGTACTGTACGTCTCCGTCTATATAGCGCTGATAATGTTTTTTACCTTCTTCTACACTTCCCTCGTGTTTGATACAAAGGAGACTTCGGAGATGCTAAAAAAAAATGGGGGATTTGTTCCCGGAAAGCGTCCAGGTAAGGCGACCCAAGAGTATTTTGACCAGGTTATAGGTAGGATCACAGTCTTGGGCGCGATGTACTTATCCGTTGTGTGTGTTGTGCCGGAAATTGTTCGTCACTACTGCGCAGTTTCGTTCACCCTGGGTGGTACCAGCTTTTTGATCATCGTGAATGTCATAAATGACACGTTCTCTCAGGTTCAGACTCAGGTGTACTCTGGCAGGTATAGCGCGTTGATGAAGAAGTCTGAGTTATGGAAAAAAGTAAAATAAACCTGCTCATCTTAGGGGCTCCCGGCTCTGGTAAGGGAACGCAGGCGCGCATGCTGGCCGGGTATTTAGACGGTCTGCAAGTGGTGTCCATGGGTGACTTACTACGCAGCGAGGTTCGCGAGCACACTGAGATAGGCAAAGAGGTGGAAAACGTGATGCGCTCGGGTCTCCTCGTCGATGATGCACTTGTGTGTGAGATCTTGTTCAGAAAGCTCAGAAAAGTTAGGCGGGGGTTTCTACTTGATGGGTTTCCAAGAAATCTGCGTCAGGCCGAGTTTTTGACGGTCATTCTACAATTAATAGATTGCGGAATCGACGCTGTGATAAAATTAGAGGTAGATGCGGAAGTTATAGAATACAGGTTGCGTGGGCGCTTGATATGCAAGGGTTGTGGCAAGGTGTCGAACGTGAGCTTCGGCACAACGGTGTGCGATGAGTGTGGTTGTCGTGATTATATCAGTAGGAATGACGATGTAACGGAAACAATAAAGCACAGAATTTTAGAGTATGAATCCGTTATAGGAGAGTTGGAGAAGTACTACGGAAAGCTGGTAACTAGAGTAGACAGCAATAGATCTGTAGACGAAGTGTTTCAGGCCATAAGGGATATAGTTGATGTTCCAAATAACTAGTTGACGGTGAGTGGTACATTTGCTATACAAGGGTTCCGCTGGTGTTTTTGTAGGGGTTCTTAGTGGCGCGTATAGGTGGGGTTAATGTCCCCGTAAATAAGCGTGTTGTAGTTGCCTTGACGTACATATACGGTATCGGTCCGTCCCTGGCCAGTAAGATTTGCGAGGGCTGTGGTATAGGAGAGGATGTTCTCGTATCCTCCCTTAGCGACGAAGATGTGGTTAAGATCAGAAACTTCATAAGGTCTGGCTGTGTTGTTGAGGCTGACCTGAGGAAAGAGGTAGCTATGAATATCAAGTTTCTTATGGACATAGGTTGCTATAGGGGCTTGCGTCATAGGAAGAAGCTTCCTGTGCGCGGTCAGAGGACGCACACGAATGCTAGGACCCGTAAAGGCGGCACCAGGCTGGCCGTTGCTGTCAAGAAGGGGTGATAGGGTTATATGGCGGTAGTTAAGAAAAGGAGAAACGTTGTTGTGGGCAGGGTGCACATCTATGCCACATACAACAACGTGATTGTGACGATTGCTGATCAGCAGGGGCATGTTCTTGTCACTACCTCAGCCGGGGCCTGTAGCTTTAAAGGCTCCAAGAAGGCGACCCCTTATGCTGCTCAGGAGACAGTGGCAAGAGCGGTTAAGGCCGTTGTTGAGCGGAATGGTATGAGGACAGTGTCAGTGTGCATATCCGGTCCTGGTGCTGGTAGGGAAGCTGCCATCAGGGCGGTTCAGACGTGTAACCTCAACGTTACGTCCATAAGGGATACTACTAAACTCCCTCACAATGGGTGTAAGCTGCCGAAGAGGCGCAGGGTATAGTTTTTGTTTGCGAGAGATTTATGGCGATTTCTGATAGTGGGGGGGGCTCCGTTGGCTTGTGTTATGGCAGCGAGTTCTCGATCTCTGATCACTGGGATAAACTGACCAGACCTTCTTCCATAAAGGTTGTGGGTGATGGCGATGTATCACGTTCTGCTGAGTTGATTGTGGAGCCCCTGGAGAGCGGGTTTGCCCTCACCTTGGGTAACGCGCTCAGGCGTGTCATGATGTCTTCCCTGAGGGGGTTCGCTGTATACGGGATAGAGGTTGAGGGTGTGTCGCACGAACTCACGTCCCTATCTGGAGTTCGGGAGGACGTTGCGGATTTGGTGCTCAACCTCAGCATGTTGAGGGTAAAGCTTTTGACTTCCGAATCCAGAGTTTTACGTCTTGTTGCCAAAGGTCCTGGGGAGATCACGGCGGCCGCTATAGGTGACTCTGAGGGTTGTGTGATCCTGAACAAGGATTTGCATATCTGCACTTTGGGCAAGGATGTTGACTTTAGCATGAAGATATATGTGAACAGCGGAAAAGGCTATGTTCCCGCTTCTGAATACAGAGCGGCCTCCAGATCTGGTGCTGCCAGTGAAGTAGGTTCTGGGTTCATTGCAACCAATGCGCTCTATAGTCCGGTAAAAAAGGTTGCATTTAGGATCGAGAGCAGTAGGATAGGTCAGTTTACTGACTACGATAGGCTTGTTCTCTCTGTTGAGACGGATGGCTCTATATCTCCGGACGAGGCCGTGGCCGTTTCTGCCAGGGTACTGCAAGATCAGCTGCAGTCGTTCATAGGCTCTGAGGAGATTGAGGGAGAGTCCAGGAAGAAGGTTGATAAAGAGGAGGGGGCGCTCCCATATGATCATAATCTACTGCGCAAGGTTGATGAGCTGGAGCTTTCTGTGAGGTCCCACAACTGTTTGAAAAATGACAACATAACGTACATAGGTGACCTTGTGCAAAAAACAGAGTCTGACATGTTGCGCACTCCCAATTTTGGTAGAAAGTCTCTGAATGAAATAAATGAGGTCTTGGCCAGCATGAACCTTCACCTTGGCATGAAGGTTCCTAATTGGCCGCCTGAGTCTATCGAGAATCTTAGTAAGCAGTATAGTGAGGATTAGTGTGGGTCCTTTGCATATGGTTGTGGGTGAGGGTCTGTAATGAGGCATGGTGTAAATTGTAGAAAGTTCTCCCGTCCTACGGCGCATAGGTTGTCTATGTTGGCTAATCTTGCGGTGTCGCTGATTCGTCACGAGCGTATTGTTACCACGGTCGCGAAGGCAAAAGACTTAAGGCCCTTTGTGGAGAGGCTGGTCACCATTGCACGGAGGCTTGCAAAGCAGGACCCGGTCCGCGGCCGTAGGCTTTTGCTTTCCAGGATGGGTGGGGACTTGGATGCAGTTAACAAGCTGTTAGACGTGCTGGCAAAACGCTATGCCCGGCGTCCTGGTGGCTATACCCGAATTTTGAAGAACGGGTTCCGCGCGGGCGATTGTGCTCCAGTTGCAATTATGGAATTTGTGGACAGAAAAGAGGGAGAGCCTAAAAAGGCGGTTGAGGGCTAACCTGTGAGATTCGCATATTCCTGGCTTCTGGACCATTTGGATACTAAGTGGTCGGCCGGTGCAGTTGCGGATGAGCTCTCTCGCTTGGGTATCGAGGCAGAGTTGTTGCACGAATGTCGGGACCCAGTTCCATTCGTGGTCGCCAGGGTTGGTACAGTTAAGCCCCATCCCTCGGCTGATAGGCTGAAAGTCTGTGAGGTTTTTGACGGCACAAGCCACATGCAGGTGGTGTGTGGCGCACCCAACGTCAGGGAGGGCATGCTGTCTGTACTGGCGCGCTGCGGTGCGGTGATGCCCAATGGTGGTCCCGCGATCGTTGAGGCAGTGCTCAGGGGTGTGAAAAGCCATGGTATGCTTTGTTCGGCTGATGAACTAGGCGTCCAAGGGTGGAGGGCCCAAGATTCCGGTATATTGGACCTCCCGAGTTCTGACTATGAAGTGGGAGATAGCTTTTTTCTGTCCGGAGCTGTGATTGAGGTTGGTGTCACACCAAACCGGGGGGATTGCCTAGGCCTTCGTGGCATTGCCAGAGAGTTAGTTGCTGCTGGGGTTGGGGCTTTTAGGCCACTGCCTGTGGACAACCTAGAGACTTTTGGGCGTTCTCCAATAAAAGCTGAAATGCGCTCTGCTGGCATGCTTATGGGCAGGTATATTAAGTCCATAAAAAACACTGGGAACTCACCTAGGTGGATTAGAGATCGCCTGATATCCGCCGGCGTCAAGACCATCTCATGCGTTGTTGACATAGTAAATTATGTTATGCTGGTCCTCAACAGGCCGATGCATGCATATGATGCCGACAAGATACAAGGCGGCAAGCTGGTTGTCGGTGCGTCATCTAACACAGATTTTCACGCGCTTGACGGGAAGAAATACACCCTTAGCAAAGACAATTTGGTGGTGACAGACGGTGCCGGAGTTGTGCACTGCGTTGCGGGCGTCATAGGATCGGCCCTGAGTGGGTGTACATTGGATTCTGAAAATATATTTCTTGAATCCGCGTGGTATGATCCGGTCGATATTGCAATGTCGGCCAGGATACTCAAACTATCTACAGATTCCAGCTACAGATTTGAGAGATTTACCGATCCTGGGTGCGTTAAACTTGGCCTGGATTTCGCGTCACATATGATTGTAAAGTACTGCGGCGGCGTCGCATCCGACGTTGTGGTGTGCGGTGAAGCACCTTTTTCTGAGGGCAGGGTGATAAGCTTCAATCCAGATTCCGTGGGCGTTATAGGTAGTGTAAAAATTGAGCGCGAAGAAATTCTGAGCGTATTAACGGCTTTGGGCTTTGATGTTAATACCGACAAGGATCATCAGTGGGAGGTCTCGGTACCATCTTGGAGGTTGGCTGATGTGCGCTCTTCCTTCGATGTTGTGGAGGAAGTGCTGCGCATGCACGGGTATGACAAAGTTAATGAGCAGCCCGTTGTGCCGTGTATTGCGGGCCCTAGGGGGCGTAATTACGACGACAAGTTAAGTCTGGTCATGCT
Source organism: Anaplasma ovis str. Haibei (assembly GCF_002214625.1). NCBI lineage: Bacteria > Pseudomonadati > Pseudomonadota > Alphaproteobacteria > Rickettsiales > Anaplasmataceae > Anaplasma > Anaplasma ovis. The sequence continues at coordinate 796,134 of NZ_CP015994.1, read as the reverse complement.
ATCTGCTGGGCTTACAGAGGTTGTTACGTGGTCCTTCATGAGCGGCGCTGTCGCGAAAAAACTTGGATATTGTGTTGAAGACTTGTGCATAGAAAACCCGGTAAGCAACAAGTTTGATGTCATGCGCCCGACTCTTTTGCCCAATTTGCTACAAGCAACCGCGAGCAATCAAGCGTGTGGGTGTGAGAGTGTAACGATTTTCGAGCTTGGGGAGGTTTATAGGCTTCTTGATGAGAGCGAGCGCTCGATATGTGGCGTACGTTCCGGTGATAACGTTCCGCGCAATCCTCACGGCGCCACCAGAAAATTTGATTTTTTTGATGCAAAGTGTGACGTTTTACAGGTACTTGCCCAACTCGGTGTTGATAATCGGGAGGTTGGGTTCAGAAGCTGTGACAGGAATTATATGCACCCGGCGCGATCGGCAGATGTGTACTTTCGCGGCATATTGTGCGGATATGTTGGTGAGCTGCACCCCGACCTCATTAGTTTTTTTGAAATGCGATCTACCGCTGCGTGTTTTGAAATATTTGTATCCCGCATCCCGATTGTGGATGAAGATCTCGCAACAGAAGACGAATTTTTGGTGCACAAGTACCAGCCAGTAAAGAGGGATTTTGCATTTGTGTTGGACAAAGGAGTACAATCTCAAGCTTTGGTTGACGTAGTAGGTTGTGCCCCCGGCGTGGCGGAAGTTTCGGTTTTTGATGTCTACTGTGGGGATAACATACCCGAAGGCAAGGTGTCTATCGCTATTGCTGTTGTGATGATGTCAAAAGTGGGCACCATGACTGAATCGGAGATTAAAGACGTATCTGAGCGCATTATAGCCCTGGTAGCGCAAAAACTTGGGGGTGAGCTTAGAACTGATTAACAGTCGTCTGCAGGGGTGGACTTGTGTTAGGCACGTTGCTTTTATTAGCTAGGTGCGGAACGTGGCCACTCTTACTTGCACGGACTGCAGACCACTGCCACGCGGGGTGTATATGGTCTAGATGTGTGGAGGAGGTAAGTAGCAGCTTCAGTACAGCCGAGAGGCCTTTTCATGGACTGGTGGTGAATCTCGCTTTGGTGAGACATGTCTGGCTGGGGATGGGCTGTTACGGGACGCATAACTTAGGAATTGGCTCGGCATTGTAAGGCTTGAATTCTTAAGATTTTAATCCAATAATGATCTTTGGCCTTACCGTTAACGCAATGCAGCCAGCAGTCGGACTGTTCCGCATAAGGGAGTTTTGGCAACTGACTATCGGTGCGTTCATATCTCAGGCCTGCGATTTTGTGATATGGATTCCAGCGTTGCAAGCTGCGGGTATCCTACTGTATTTCTCCCTAAAACACGAGCCAAGTTTTACACTGGCAGCACTTGTGGCTTGCGCAACAGTGGCTCTTTTTTTTCTTACGCTGGCCAATACAAGATTCTTGCCGCTGCTGATTGTGGCGTTTGGGGCGCTGGGGTTTATCAGTGCATACTGCAGGACCACATTACTCTTTCCCAAAAAGCCGCCCATTTCCACATTTCGGCGGGTGTACGTCAACGGTGCTACTGGGCTACTGAAGGAGATTAACCATAAGCCCGGGTATGCCCAACTTCTAGTGTGTAATGTAACAAGCGACAGGGTTCAGGGCATATGTGTAAGACTTGCTGCAAGAACCACAATCGATCCTTCGATAAGACCTGGAGACATATTGACATTTTCTGGAGTTATGCACCCACCGCTTGTTTCCGCGTCTAAACACGGCTACGACTTTGCCCGGGTTGCGTACTTCAGAGGCATTGATGCGGTCGGTTTTACGACCTCCCAGGTCAAGTTGCATGAACGACGCGGCAAAGTAGGGTTCAAGGAATGGGTAGAGAGAATCAGAGACAAGATCTATACAAGACTTGTTTCTGGCCTTCAGCGAGATTGCGCCGAAATAATGGCGGCGCTGCTAGTCGGCAAAAGGCTTGGTATCAGAAGTGAGATACTAGAAGATATAAGAAATTCCGGGCTTTCGCATCTGTTCGCAATTTCTGGACTGCATCTATCTTTCGTTGCTGGTATCTCATTCATACTCACCAGAAATATCTTTGTTCTCTCCGAAACTATAACCCTCAAACATAACATAAAAAAGTTTGCTGCGGTTGCAGCCATTATTGCAAGTTTTTGCTACCTACTTATTTCCGGTATGCCAGTTTCGGCCTGCAGGGCATTTATCATGGTAACCCTAACTTTTGTTGGGATAATAGTCGACAGACCTAACAGCGGATTGCGCTCCATATCTCTTGCCGCGTCTATCATACTATTGCTCACTCCTGAGACAATCTTGCTACCCAGTTTTCAAATGTCGTTTGCCGCTGTTGTGGCGCTGGCTGGAGGTTTTGACATAAGCAGGGTAATATCTGCACGTAGTGTTGTGAGGTACATTACCGCGGCAACCTCAGGCTCTTTGGTTGCCAGCATTGCAACTGCCCCGTATGTTGTGTACCACTTCAACTACTTCTCCATAGTTGGAGTAATATCGAATATCGTTGCTATCCCGCTTACAGCGTTTGTAGTGATACCGCTGGGCCTCGTATACGTGATAGCAGGCTGCCTATCCGCCGGTTCGTTAGTGTCTCGCCCGTTGGAAGCGTCTGTAGGTCTGATTTTATATATTGCCCATTATGCTGCAAAAGCTGAGTGGTTAGCGCCAACCGTGCGCAGCATTCCTCCCAGTTCTGTGCTATTTATGACACTCGGATTGCTAGCATTCAGCTGGTGTCGTGGGGTCACAAGAATAATATTGGGTTTGCTTTTTGTTTTGTCTGGGTTTCTACTCGCGCTTTCTTACAAGACTCCGGATGTCCTTTGTAGCGTTGGTGGGGTGGCTGTGAAAGAGGGTGATGGCCGGCTGTATTTTGCAATGAGGAGGGGGAGCACGAGAGGGTTTGCTTACTCCGCGTGGGCGCGGGAAATGGGCAGCCTAAAATCATCAATGGGAGGCTATTTTGGTCAGGGGAAGAAGCTGATATGTATGGCAGGCAGTTGCGTATACGATAATAGAGTGCTAATTTCCTGCGATACTGAGTTTATCTTACAACGCTGTTCGGAGGCGGATTTGGTAATATACACCGGGTCCGGCCTGCACTACCCGGTGCCATGCAGCCATGTACCTCATATTACTTATGATGACGTCAAGAAACATGGGGTGCACCATGTATCGCTCAGTAGCTCCTCGGTTAGGGTAGAAAGTGCGCGCACCGAAAGGCCGTGGCACGCAAATGCGGCAAGTTTTGTTCAAGGGAGGTGTGCGAAATGCACTGTGGGAAACAAAAATGCGCGCGGTTCAGCGCCTCTTTGTAACGGTTTTAAACGTGACACACCCTGAGCGTAACCATGGTTACCGGTAGTACCGCAAAAAGCACGGCCCTAGCTTAATTTATTAGCCCCGCAGCACTTTTTTGCACAGATGTGCAGCCGCTAATACTGTGGTAGCGTATGGAATACTTGGGCAGAACTACCTCAGGTGCGCAACCTTAAACATGTCACGATATTGCGATGCTACTATAAGCATTCCTATAGTATTTACTATAGTGGCAAGTGAAATTGCAAGGTCTGCAATGTCCCACAGGAGCTTGACTGTGCACACGGACCCCAAGGGGGCTATGGCGATGAAAAGTGCGGTCCAGGCCCTTCCGTACGCATCCCTCCCCAAAATGTACAGCAGCGCCTCCTTTGAACACATAAGCCATGTTAGCACTGTGGTGAACGAGAAACAGAACATCAATCCCAGTAGCGCATACTCTACATAGCCTGACCCCAAAACACTTGTAAAGGCAGTGAAGCACATATTTGTGCTTTCCAGTGCAGTATTGGACCACACGCCGGTCGTGAGCAACACCATGGTTGTAACAAAAGCCACGATTGCAACGATGAACGGTGAAATTAGCGACATCAGGCTCTGTTGCGCTACAAACCTCTTGTCGTCACACTCGTTTGGCACCAGTGAATGCACCGTTCCCTCTAACCCCAGCCCTATATCGGTCGCAAATATGCCACGTAGTGCGCCGACCTGCACAACGGCCAGGATTTCCGCAATGAACGCCAGGACTGCCCCATTTTTTAGGCTGTCTAGATTAAGAAAGCTCGTGAGGATTAGCGTAAAAGAGGGCAAAATGTTGTCGTAGCACTTCACCAGAACAGTGAGACACAGCGCCATGTACAGCAAAACCATTGCTGGGACCATGCTAGAGACAGTTTTGGCTATAAAATTCATACCCAAGGCACTAACAAAAAAGAGTGCAAATGCCACGAGCATGCCGGCAGCTAGGGGCGGCAGATCCATGAGGTCCATTGGGATAGCCAGGGAATTTACTTGGACCAAGTTTCCAACTGTTATGGCACACACTGCGGTTACAAATGCAACGGTGAATGGAGCCCACTTTGCTCCAAGGGCGTGCTTTATGTACACCACGGGCCCCCCGAACATCTTGCCATTTTTTGTCAGTATCCTTGTAGAAGTGCTTATGTAACAGCTGGCGTATTTTACTATTGAGGTGACCGTTACTATCAGCACCATCCAAACTATAAAACCAGGCCCCCCCGAGCTTAGTGCTACTGCGGTTCCAGAAATGTTGCCAACGCCTAGATTTCCACCTAGCACTGCACACACAGCGGCAACGGAGGAGAATTTTTTCCTCTCACCCGTAAAGAGCGAAGAAACTGCGAGAGGCAGCCCCCGTATCTGCAGCCAACCGGATGAGATAGACATGCGCAACCCAGCAAATAGCAGCAGAGTCACGGCTGGGATGCACAGTAGAGTGTTAAGAAAGCCCATATGCCGCCCCTCTACTAGTCACGAGCTGGTACATACAGCCTCAACCTCCTGAGGCATGACACCAGGCTAGACTGCAGCGCCGGCAACCCGGCTTCTGACAGCCTACTACTGCTCACAAAAACGTAATAAAACCCCCTAGCTGCGCTGGTAGATATAACATCCTGGGCAATGACTCGTAACCGCCTGCGTATTCTATTCCTAACCACGGAGTTCCCAGACTTTTTACTTACCGTAAACCCCACCCGCACCGGGCCATCACTTCCCGGCTGGCACGCAGGGTCCTCCACAGCTTGCAATAACAAGCCCCCGCTGCTTGCTGAGCGCCCACCAGACCTGGCATGCGCGAATTCCCTTCTCTTCTTCAGGGTAACCACTCCTCTCAAGCGCACAAAAGGCCCCTCCCCTTAGCACGCCTTCTGTTGAGAATCTTTCTGCCCCACCTTGTGGACATTCTGGCACGGAAGCCGTGCCTACGCTTTCTCACAATCCTACTCGGCTGAAACGTCCTTTTCATCATGTGAACCGGGATCAACAACAGCACAGGCTATAATCAATCCCCGCTATTGTCAAGCAACATGCAACCATATTAACCAATTTGTGTGCTGGGCTCCCGAAACTCAGCTGGGAGGGATTCCCCTTTCGCGTCTGACCACCGCACTTACAACGCCAATATGCATGGTGGAAGTTACCCCACCTAATTTAGTTGTGCTGCTGGTGTTGCCACTGTCTGTGTGCATATGAAGCGACTTTTTTCTTACATCTCACCGGGGCTTTCTTGAAATGTGTATATACCGTACTCAACTAAATGACTGTATCGTTATCAATACGTAAACAGCAAGGACTCCGTGCTGTGCTCTTGCGAGGCTTTGTGCCGAATAACAGGCAGGTTGTGGCGTGAGCCCGTGAGGGTACTGGTAATGGGCCCCGTCAAGTTTGTAAATATTTTTAAAATTAAGTGTTGGTTTTTTTTTTTTTTTGATGTTAAATAGTGAGTTGATTTTTTCACAATTTGTGTGGTGTGTTATCATGGGTAATGATCAAAATGAATCTTTGTTGATGTCGGGGGGTTCCCCTACAGGCCTTGGTTCTGTTGTTGCCGCTCTTAAAGCCGCTGTTGTGCTTGGGGAAGCGGCTAAAGCTCTACTTGCTACTGTGGATCGTGCAGAACTCGAGCAGGAGCTGAGGGCCATAGATGCCAAGTGGCGTTCTCAAGTTTCGGAGGAAGCTAAACTGGCACTAGGTAAGGAACTTAAAGCCATAGATGCCAAGTGGCGTTCTCAAGTTTCGGAGGAAGCTAAACTGGCACTAGGTAAGGAACTTAAAGCCATAGATGCCAAGTGGCGTTCTCAAGTTTCGGAGGAAGCTAAACTGGCACTAGGTAAGGAACTTAAAGCCATAGATGCCAAGTGGCGTCCTGAAGTTCTCAATAAGGAACTGAGGGCCATAGATGCCAAGTGGCGTTCTCAAGTTTCGGAGGAAGCTAAACTGGCACTAGGTAAGGAACTTAAAGCCATAGATGCCAAGTGGCGTCCTGAAGTTCTCAATAAGGAACTGAGGGCCATAGATGCCAAGTGGCGTCCTCAAGTTCTCAATGAGGAGCTGAGGACCATAGATGCCAAGTGGCGTCCTCAAGTTTCGGAGGAAGCTAAACTGGCACTAGGTAAGGAACTGAGGGCCATAGATGCCAAGTGGCGTCCTCAAGTTTCGGGGGAAGCTAAACTGGCACTAGGTGAGGAACTGAGGGCCATAGATGCCAAGTGGAAGTCTAGAATTGCGGAGGAAGCTCAACAGGAACTTGCCCGCGTTGCGGAGAGGTTTCTCGCTGCAGCACAGAAGTGCGGACAGCTTGGCGTTATAGGCAAACAGGCTGTACCCAGCACTGATATGATAAGTGTTGTTGCACAATCTGTTTCTGCTACTAATACTAATACGCAAAGTCTTGCTATTTAGTCTTCTGTTGTAGAGCTAAAGGGAATGGGAGGGCGGCTCAGCAGGCCGCGCTCTCCCTTTGCTCAGTCTTTGTACCTGGTCGATTTGGTGTTGCAATACTGCTCTGTGCGAGGCTCCTTGAATACTCTTCTGGGGATCCTAGGCCGGTATAGTGTATTGGCTCTTGAACAACTAGCAGTTATGTAGACCAGGAAGTTAGTGTGTATGTCGGGGCGGTTTGTGATGCCGGTGAAGATCCAGGTTTCTGTTACATTCGGTTATAGTCATGGAAGTGCGGGGTTGCTGAGGCTTGTGGAGACCGCACACTTGTGCCTTGCGCGCCTCGGTAGGTGTGTGGTTGAAGCTCAGGTTCGTGCAGAACTCGAGCAGGAGCTGAGGGCCATAGATGCCAAGTGGCGTTCTCAAGTTTCGGAGGAAGCTAAACTGGCACTAGGTAAGGAACTTAAAGCCATAGATGCCAAGTGGCGTTCTCAAGTTTCGGAGGAAGCTAAACTGGCACTAGGTAAGGAACTTAAAGCCATAGATACCAAGTGGCAGTCTAGAATTGCGGAGGAAGCTAAACTGGAACTTGCCCGCATTGCGAAAGAACTGAAACGTGCAGCGGAAAGGTGCAAGGTGTTGGGCGTTATAGGCGAACGGACTACACCCAGCGCTGAGATGATAGGTGTTGTTGCACAATCTGTTATTTGTACTAGTACGCAAAGTCTTGCTATTTAGTCTTTTGTTGTAGAGCTAAAGGGAATGGGAGGGCGGCTCAGCAGGCCGCGCTCTCCCTTTGCTTAGTCTTTGTACCTGGTCGATTTGGTGTTGCAATACTGCTCCGTACGAGGCTCCTTGAATACTCTTCTGGGGATCCTAGGCCGGTATAGTGTATTGGCTCTTGAACAACTAGCAGTTATGTAGTAGATCAGGGAGCTAGTATGTGTGTTGGGACGACTTATGGTGTTAAACAGAGCAAAGAGTCTTGTTGGGCGCTGCGCCCCGTATTTTTCGCTGCTCAGACTTCATAGCGCAGAGATTTCCCTACTTGCCGCCTTTCCCACTTTTGCCAGTATTTCAATTGCATCGAGCAGCACCGTGAAAACTCTGTGGCTTTTTGTTCTCAGTATGTTCGGTGCCGTTGTTATACGATCTGCCGGATGTGTGATAAACGACATCTTTGATAGGAAGATAGATGCGAAAGTAAAGAGGACCAAGAAGAGGCCGCTAGCTTCTGGCACTCTTACTGTTTCTCAAGCATTGAAAGTGCTGTGCCTACTGGTTGGGATTGCTCTGGGTATTTTGCTGTTGACTAACACGATGACTTTCTACCTAAGTATCTTTTTTGCGGTCGGTATTGTGCTGTATCCCCTAGCAAAAAGATATTTTTCCTACCCACAGTTTTTTCTCGGTCTTGTCTTCAACTGTGGTGTGCTGATAGGCTCTGCTATGGCGGCCAATAAGCTGGTTCTTGGGTCTGTGCTTATGTACATAGGGTGTGTGTTTTGGACTACTGCCTACGATACCATATACGCCTGTCAAGATAAGAAAGACGATGCAATTTTGGGCCTGGGCAGCACCGCGATTAAGTTTGGTGATGATATCAGGCTATACATAAGGAAATTATATATACTAACCACCACCATGTGGGTAAGTGCGGGGGTAATATCCTCGTTGGGTGCCGCTTATTATGTGTGCATGCTTGGGATTGCTGGCATATTCTACTACCAATACGCAAAGTCAGACTTTGACAGCCCCAGTAGATGCATGTATATGTTCAAGATCAACATATACGTGGGGGTGCTGCTTTTTCTGGGCGCATTTCTTGGTAGGATAGGTATCAGGTTTCTGTAATTCCCGGTTCGGATGCAACTCGGCGACGTTTCTTCGGAGCTATTTAAGTCTTGTATGGGCAGGTTTGCCACTGGTGTTACTGTGGTGACTACGATGGATAGCTGCGGTGTTATGCACGGGGTTACGGTTAGCTCCTTCAACTCTGTGTCTTTAGATCCGCCACTGGTACTGTTTTCTATTGAGAAGTCCTCCTCCAGGTTTGGCGTATTTAGCTCATGTGCCAGGTTTGTTGTGAATATTTTGGGTGAGCGCCAGGCTGACGTTTCCAGAAATTTTGCGGAGAGGAACAGGAAGTATTGGGAGAGCTACAATTTTGCAGTAATAGATGGTATGCCCGTGATAAATGGGTCCATAGCCTATTTTTATTGTGCAATGCATCATTTATATGATGGGGGAGATCACAAAATTGTGGTTGGTAAAGTGCGGGACTGTAAAATTCTTGATGATGCCAATCCTCTGCTTTACTACCGTGGGGAGTACTTCAGGTTGAATTGCTAATGCCGCTTAGTTGTATACCATATGCCGATTGGGGGGGCTGCTATGAAAAGAAACGTTGCGCATACTCCGTATCTGTGAGACGCTATCATGCGGTCCGTCAGCTGCGTATTTGTGTTGCTGTGTTAACGTAGAGTGGTAGTGCATAAAGGCGTCTGAACATGGTTTGGGGTCCCTGTAGTGAAGATTGGCATAGTTGGTTGTTTGGGTAGAATGGGCCGCCTACTCGTACAGGAGGTGGTGGAGACTGATGGTGTTGGGCTTAGCGGGGGTGTTGTAAGACGAGGGAATGGCCTTGTAGGTGAGGATATGGGAGAGGTGCTTGGTTGTGGTCATGGCGCCAAGATTACGGATTCCAAGGAATTTCTTTTTGATTGCTCTGATGTTGTTATTGATTTTAGTAGTCCTGAGTGTATGCTCGAGTGTGTAGGTGTTGCCTCCGAGAAACGTGTTCCACTGGTCAGCGGTACTACCGGAGTTGATGAGGGGGATTTTCGCGCGCATGCGGAGAAGGTTCCGCTTTTGTGGTCGTGCAACATGAGTTTGGGTGTTACGTTGTTACTGGAGTTAGTTAAAATAGCTGCAGCTGGCTTTAAGGGCTATGATGTAGAGATTCGAGAATTGCACCATAGAGCGAAGAAAGATGCACCCTCTGGAACATCGCTGATGTTAGGTAAGGCTGTGGCACAAGGCACGGGGGTTGAGTTTGAGCCACAACAGCATGCGTTTGGCGCTGGCTGTAGGCGGAGTGGCGTCACGGGATTTTCCGTTGCCAGGGGAGGGGGAGTGATTGGCGATCACGCGGTTATGTTCCTCGGCGATGATGAGATTGTAGAGTTGCAACACCGCGCAATTGATCGGAAAGTTTTTGCGCGAGGTGCCATAAGGGCTGCGCGCTGGCTGGTTGGGAAGCCGGTAGGGCTGTATACCATGTTAGATGTATTAAGGGCGTAATTCCAGTGTCAGAAGTTCATGCTACAGTGCGGGGTCTGAATCTGTGGTATGGCAAGAAGCAGATTTTGTTCAACGTTAACCTAGATGTATGCAAAAGAGAAGTTACCGCGTTGATAGGGCCGTCTGGGTGCGGTAAGTCCACGTTCTTGAGGTGTTTTAACCGAATGAACGACTTTGTCCCAGATTGCAGGGTGGAAGGCAAGATTGACATTGAGGGAATGGACGTACACTCGCCTGACACCAATGTTGTACTACTACGAGCAAGGGTTGGCATGGTGTTTCAGAAACCAAACCCGTTTCCCGATTCAATATACAAAAACATAGCTTATGGGCCTAAGCTACATGGATTGGCTAGGAACAAAAAGCGACTTGACGATATCGTTGAGGAAAGTCTGCGAAGTGTGGGGCTGTGGGACGAGCTGGGTGGACGGCTGAAGGATAGTGCGTGTAAGCTCTCTGGTGGGCAGCAACAGCGTCTGTGCATAGCTCGAGCGATTGCAGTGAGGCCTACTATGCTGTTAATGGATGAACCGTGTTCTGCGCTTGATCCTGTAGCTACAGGTGTTGTGGAGAATTTGATTAAGGAACTGAAGAAGAACTTCACAATAGTGCTGATCACTCACTCAATGAAGCAAGTGCGCGAAGTTTCGGATAGAGTCGCGTTTTTTCACGGTGGCAGAATCGTTGAGCATAATACAACCAAGGAGGTGTTCAAAGCTCCGAAATCGAAGGAGGTCAAGGAATATCTTGCCGACCACTTATAGCAGTTCACTGGCAGTGTTCCCACCGGAAAACTGTACCGTGTAAGAGGCAAATGCCCGATTTGTGGCTCATGGGCTGGCTTGTGGTCGGAGTGCCTCAAGACCGAGTAATTGCAGAAGTTGATGCGTGGGTGTGCTCTCCCTGTCCTCTAGATTCCGCGCATGATACACGGCTTTTGTCGGTGAGCCTAGGCGCAGTTGGGGTTTTCTTGCGTTACGGACTGCGGTGAGGCCGATTCCGGTACCCCGTATCCGCCCAGCCAGTATTCATATTCCTGCTCCAAGGTTTCCTGGACTATCGCCCTTCTTATGCGCTGCATCAAGCTGTTCATGAAGTACACGTTGTGCGTGGTTATAAGGGTGTATGCCAGCAGTTCTTTGGCCTTTAGTAGGTGGTGCAAGTAACCCCTGGAGTGATGGTTACACGTATAACATCCGCAGTCTTGCTCTATGGGCGCCAAAGAACGCGTGAATTCCGAATTGTATAAATTTATATATTCCCTGTCTGGTGAGGTCCTATTTTCAGGCTTTACCAGCGCTGCTCCATGCCTTGCTATCCTGGTAGGGTATACGCAGTCAAACGTGTCTACACCGTTCATTACTCCGTGCAAAATATCGCACACATTGCCTATGCCAAGCAGATGTACAGGCCTGTTCCTGTCAAGCAAACTGGTGGTCAAAGAGACGGTGTCATACATCTGCTGCTTGCATGACCCGAGCGAACCACCAATTGCGTTGCCAAAAAATGGAGAACTGTTAGCAAATTCGCAACTAACGTGCCTCAGGTCACTATGCACCCCACCCTGTATGACGCAATACAAGGCTTGAGTTCCATCTGAGGTTTTTTGGAACTCCTCTAGCGACCTTAACGCCCACCGATTGCTCATGTGCATTGACTGCGCTGTATATTCATAGCTAGTGTGAAAGGGGGTACACTCATCTAATACCACGACAAGATCTGCCCCTAACATGCGTTGAATATGTATAGATTTTTCAGGAGTCAGGTGATACAACTGCCCGTTGATGTATGACCTAAAAATTGCGCCACTCTCATCTATCTTGATGAGAGAGGGGTTAGCCCGCCTTCTTTTACCTTTCAATTCCTCCGATACTGAGCCATATCCCAAGCTGAAGATTTGATACCCTCCAGAGTCAGTCAACATTGGCCCGGTCCAGCCGAGCATATTGTGCAACCCACCCAGTGCGGCCACAGTTTCTTCTCCCGGTTGTAACATAAGGTGGTATGTGTTGGAGAGCACAATCTGCGTGCCGCATTCTTTGACCACTTTCATGTCTAACGATTTTACAGCGGCCTTTGTTGCGCAGAAAATGAACGCAGGGGTGTACAATGTTCCGTGGGGAGTGGAGATTACACCGACACGCGCCCTATTATGCTGCAGTAGGACGTGAAAATTGAAGTTTTGATACAATCTGGTGTACATATAAATTAGCGATAGCCATGGTAGGCCATTTACCGGTATACCGCACCAAAAAATTTTTCGCCCTTATCAAATTTGGCCAAGTTATGGGAAGTTGCCGGTTGCCTAGCTTGCACAGGGGTCCTTTTTTGAAAAATGCTATTGCCAACATCGATTTTCTAGGCCATGATCCGAGTATTGTGGGTGGGGGTTGAACTGTGGCTGTACCCAAGAGAAAAAAATCGAAATCTCGGCGCAATATGCATCGTTCGCATTTGGCGCTATCTGCTGCTAATGTTGTTATTGACCCGACTACTGGAGAGTATAAATTGCCTCACCACGTGTGTTTGGGGGGCTACTACAACGGGAAGCAAGTTACTGAGTCTAAGGTTTAGTGGCGTATGGTGCGTGACAGCGGCGCATGCGTATCAGTGGCGCTTGACGCTATGGGGGGTGATCTTGGACCCGAAGTTGCCGTGAAGGGGGCTGATCTGCTCCTCTCCGGTGTTGTGCCGTGTAAGTGCAAGGTGCATCTAAGCATATATGGCAAAGAAAGCGCTGTGCTGCCGGTGCTTAGCAAGTATAAGCTGGTAGAGAAGAACAGCGTCTTCATTGACACGCCGGATGCCGTGTTGTGTGACGATAGGCCGTCTTTTGCGCTTAGGCACCGCAGGAAGTCAAGTATGTGGTGTGCAATAGAAGACGTTAAAAAGGGAGTGGTTGCTTCTGCAGTCTCTGCTGGTAACACTGGTGCCCTTATGGCGATATCCAGGTATCTTTTGGGTACGCTGCAAGGCATAGATCGTCCAGCGATTGCTGCCGTGTTGCCTTCCAGGAAGAACAGTTTTGTTGCACTAGATTTGGGTGCCAATGCTGAGTGTGCTCCGGACTCACTCTTTCAGTTTGCGATCATGGGTAGGGCGTTTGCGAGGGCTGTGCTCGGCGTTGAGAATCCCAGAGTAGGGCTGTTGAACATAGGTGCGGAAGATAACAAAGGCACTTACAGCATTAAGGAGGCATTTGCGTTGATGCGCGACGCGAAGCAGGACATTAATTTCTACGGATACGTCGAAGCAAAAGAGGCGTTTGACGGGGTGGCGGATGTTGTTGTTGCTGATGGCTTCTCCGGCAACGTTATGTTGAAGACCTGTGAAGCGGTTGCTGGGCTCACACTCCATATACTCAAAAAAGAAATTTGTTCTTCCTTAATGGGCAGGGCTGCGATGCGTATTTTGCGCTCTTGCTACTTCAAGGAACGGGCTAGCGGTGGCAGCGCTCTGGATGTGAGGTCGTACAATGGTGCTGTACTACTGGGCCTCAATGGTATTGTGGTGAAAAGCCACGGTTCGGCCGATGCTGTAGCGTTTGCCCACGCGATAAAAGAGGCTGTATGCGCGATTAGCCAAGGAGACATGGCGAAAGAAATGATCTCAGAAGTAAGTAACGGTTGATGCGCAGGTCTGTTTTTTGTGGTGTGGGGGCGTTTTTGCCTGCAAAAGTCATTACCAACGATGATCTGTCGCTCGTGGTTGATACTACGGATGAGTGGGTTTTTCGAAGAACTGGCATAAAACGCAGACATGTGGTGGAAGAGAGTGATACCGTATCCGGTATGGCAACCAAAGCTGCTGAGATCGCGCTAGAAGATGCGGGAATATCGGCAGACGAGGTCGACCTCATAATTGTTGCAACCGCAACTCCAGACAAAACAATGCCGAGTTGTGCAACTATGGTGCAAGGGAATTTGTGTTGCAAGAACGCAGCCGCGTTCGATGTAAACGCCGCCTGTTCGGGCTTTTTGTATGCTCTATCGGTTGTAGATAGCATGATAAAAGCTGGCCGGGCTAATGTTGCTCTGGTCATAGGGTCCGAGGCTATGTCTAAGGTGGTTGATTGGACTGATAGGTCCACGTGTGTGCTATTCGGTGACGGTGCAGGGGCATGTGTGTTCAAGGGGCAAGACGAACAAACGGCCGGATCCGATGCCGGAGTTATGTCCACTCTTTTGTGCTCTGATGGCTCACTTGGTGATGTGCTTTACACAAACGGTGGGGTTGCCTCTACAGGTAAGGCGGGGTACATATGCATGAAGGGTACCGTGCTATTCGAGCATGCGGTGGTTAGGCTATCATCTGCTATTGCAGCGCTACTTGAGAGTAGTTCGTTGGATGTTGACTCGATTGATTGGTTTATTCCCCACCAGGCCAATGTGCGAATTATTGACCTTGTTATCAACAGACTAAAACTTTCCAGGGATAGGGTCATCTTGAGCATAGATGAGCACGCGAACACTTCGTCTGCATCCATACCGCTTGCAATGTACGAAGCTAAACGTGCTGGTAAGGTTAAGAAGGGCGACCTAATATTGCTTGCCGCGATAGGTGCTGGTATTACGTGGGGTGCGAGTTTGATTAGACTGTAGTCACCTGTACGTATGCCTTGCAAGTGGGGGTTGTTAGATCTGATATATGCGGCCAGGAGACGCATTGGTAGGTGCTAGTTAAGCGCTGGTGTTGTTTCCCCCATGGTGGGTGCTGTTGGTGTCCCGTAGCTTATGGAAGAAGTTTTTCAATATTTCCGCGTTTTCTCTCTCAAGGAACCCACCGTATACCTCGGGGATGTGATTGCAAAACCTAAATACTCGGGCGCCGTGCTCTACCCCCCCGAACTTTGTATTGTATGCGCCGAAGTATAGTCTGCGGATTCTTGACAAAGATATCGCGTACGCACACATGGCGCACGGCTCAAGAGTTACGTACATATCACAATTGTCTAGCACATGAGTTGACAGGTGAAGACAAGCCTCCCTGATGGCAAGCATCTCCGCATGTGCTGTTGGGTCTGAGTTATGAAGTGTTAGGTTGTGCCTGCTTGACACCACAACGCCGTGCTCATCAACAACTACGGCGCCAACTGGAACCTCAGCCGGTGAGCTGACCGCTTCATGCATTGCTAGCCTCATGTAGGGGGATTCTGACGGCATAATCACGTCTTTAAAACACTACTCCAAGCATAGGACAATAGCAGCCGTGCGTAAAGGTGCTGTAATATGCATAGTGGTTACTCCTGGCTTAACGGTGATTAGCCCGATGCAACAGACACTTTGTATGTACGCTATAGTATGCTAGAATCGGCGCGGGTGCGTGTCCGAGTTTGTAGGTGTGATAAAGAAGTTGCTGGGGCTGATACCGGGTGCTGGAATTGTGGGGGTTGCGTTGAAGGGTGCTGCGGCGTCTGTGGGGCTGCTTGCATCTCTAATGCTGTTTATTAAACCGGTGAGAAGGTGTGTATGCAGGTGCCTGAAGAATATTCTTCTCTGGCCGTTCAAAACACTGAAAAAGGGGCTTGACTACATTTGGCAAGCCGTAAAAAAACTGCTGCACAAGCTATGGGGGGCTATCGATGCCTTGCTGTCCGCCGTGCGGCGCCTGGTTGCAAAGATTGCCAGCCTATTTGGCAAAGAGTCGTCTGAGACGTCAAGCGAGAAGTCTGCGGATGAGCACGACGTGGATGAGACACTGACAGACCAGGAAAAGTACAATGTTGAAAAAGAAGACAAGCTACTCAAAAAGGACCTTGCATCTGCACAGAAGCATGAGGTTGCCGATGATGGCGTAAAGTATGAAAGCACTGCGCAAATTGTTGGGGTGGCAGAGCCCATAGGTAAGTGGACTAGGCTTGTGATGTCGGAGAGGCAGGAAAGTCTGGCTCGCTTGTTCAGTTCAGGTGCCAGAGTTGGCGATAACGGCGAGCTTCCCAATGGATTCTGGCAGATGTTTGTTCGTATGCCCAGCAGATTTCAGGGCAAATATATTGCAAGATCTAGATAGCTGTCTGCTGTTGGTTTGCAGCATGGCCCCCTGGTGGTATAATCCTCCGAGGCTTGTTGGGGTTTTTTGGTGCAGGACTTAAAAGAGGGCAGTACGCTAAGTACTATAAGCAGCTTGCCCAGCAACATTGAAGCCGAGCAGATGCTCATCGGTGCGATGTTGAGGGACAACAGAATCTGCGATGCTTTAGAGGATATAATAAGCGCAGACGTATTTTTTGATCCTCTGCACGGGCGGATTTTTGACCAAGTAATAAAAATTAACCGGCGTGGCCTTGCCGCCAACGAGATTAGCCTGAAGATGTTTTTTGACAATGACGAGGCATTGATTGAATGTGGCGGCGCTGAGTATTTAGCCAAGATCGCGGCAAAGGCCAGCGTAGTTTTCGATATAAGAAGTGTGGCGCAGGCTGTGTTTGATGCACACCTTCGACGTTGCTTAATTGCCTTTGGGAACGATGTGGTAAGCAATGCGTACGATTATGACTCTGACAACCCTGCGGAACAGCAGATAGAAGATGCAGCGCAGCGGCTGTTTGTGCTGGGTAGCAGAGGTAGATCCGACAGGAATTATCACAAGTTCTCGGTATTGGTAGAGGACGTGAAAAAGAAGATCGAAGCTGCCAAGGGCGGTGCAAACGCTCTACAGGGAGTATCTGTGGGGCTTAAGGATTTGGACCAACTGTTAAATGGGCTGCAGAATTCTGATCTAATAGTTGTAGCTGCGCGCCCTTCTATGGGGAAAACAGCCCTAGCTTTGAATATGGCCCTAAGTGCTTGTAAGTCGCTTAAAAACGACGGAAAAAGTGTCGGGTTTTTCTCACTTGAAATGTCTGCAGAGCACATTGCTTCTAGGATCATATCGATAGAATCTGAAATCAGTTCCTACAAGGCCCTATCGGGCAAAATTAGCAGCACGGATTTGAATCAAGTATTGAAGGCTAGCGAGAAAATATGCGATTTGCCACTGATAGTGGACGATTCATCCGTTTTGTCAATTAGCGGACTCAGAACCAGGATAAGAAGAATGCACCAGCTTCACAATATTGGGGTTGTTTTTGTAGACTATCTGCAGTTAATCAAGGGAACTACGAAGCGGAGCGGAGAGAATAGGGTGCAGGAAGTTTCTGAGGTTACTCAAGGCTTGAAAGCCATAGCGAAGGAGCTGAATGTTCCACTAGTGGCGCTTTCCCAGCTCTCCAGGCTTGTTGAGCAGCGTGACGATAAGAAGCCCCAGCTGTCTGACTTGCGTGATTCTGGAAGCATAGAGCAGGACGCAGATGTGGTAATGTTTTTGTACAGGGAGGAGTACTACGAATTAAGAAAACAGCCTGCTGAAGGGACTGCCAAGCATGCAGAGTGGCAGATGAAGATGAATGCAATTAGCAATGTTGCCGATGTGCTTGTTTCAAAACAAAGAAACGGGCCCATAGGCAATATTAGACTTTTTTTCGAGCCTGAAAAAGGAAAATTCAGGGATTACACTGCGCGCTACGATGTTTACGATAGTGGTGGGGCGCGTTCTGGATAGTGATAACCTGCTGCCAAACGTGGGGCACTGTCTGTTGAGATGCGGAGCGGTTACTGGACCGTGCTGCGCCTTGTTCCGAGCACGGTCTGTTGCGTTTCTTGGTGTATTAGGCCTTAGTTTGAGAATGGCGATATGGTAAAAACTGCGGGGATAGCGGGGGCTGGACTGGTTGGCAGACTACTGGCTCTGGCGTTGCTGCAGGATGGATGGAAGGTGTCGATCTTTGATCGAGATAACGCACTGGGCAAACGCAGCTGCGGATTTATTGCTGGGGGCATGCTTTCTCTGTATTCCGAAGCGGAGACAACCGGGGGTTTGGTTATAGAACTGGGCCACAGATCTTTGGAGTTGTGGCCCGGAATTCTTCGTTCCGTGGGTGCGAGTGAATGTCTCAAAATGTTGGGGAGTATAATTGTAGCCCACGCAGGTGACTTGCAGGAACTGGAGAGGATATGCGCCATCATCCGGCGGAGATTCACTGACCTTTTTGGTAGTCTCTGCATTTCCGATGAAATTCACACACTTGAAAGCGGGCTATCTGTACGCCACGGTATGTACATTCAAGGAGAGGGATGCATAGATAGCATGCGGCTTTTTTCACGTCTGGAAGCCACATTAATTCGTCTAGGTATCAAATGGCTTTGCAATACACGTGTGGATGAAGTAGCGTCTAGAGCGTTGGTGGTGGACGGCAAGCGACACGTTTTTGATGTGGTTTTTGACTGCAGGGGCATTGGAGCGAAGAGCGCGGTTCCCGGCTTGAGGGGGGTGAGAGGGGAAAGCATGCTACTTCACGCTCCCGAAGTCGTCATCGGCCGCCCAATTCGCATGGTGCATCCCAGATACAGCGTGTACATGGTACCCAGATCTGAAGGTAGGTTAATAGTCGGTGCTACGGAAATAGAAAGCTGTGACTTCTCAGAGATATCGGTTAGATCCGTGCTCGAACTGCTATCAGCCGCATACTCGGTCCACAGGGGTTTTGCAGAGGCCAGGGTGCTTGATATGATGTCTGCCTGCAGACCCGCATTTTCGGACAACCTTCCAAGAATTATAGTTGAAGATGGCGTTATAAGGATAAACGGGCTGTACAGACATGGATATCTGAGCACTCCGGCAATAGTGGAGGAGGTAATAAGCCTGCTAAAACACGGAAGTGCGCGCTACCCTGGGCTTATTAATTCAGAAATGGAAGTAGGGTGCGAGCAATTGCATGGCGTCATACGTGGAGCAGCGCACAACAGTGGCATGACAAAAAGAGAGTAGTACCCACACCACGGAAACCGGCTATTCTATACTCGAGTCCGAGTTGGGAGCCTTCTTATGTTTGATCTGTGCGTCGATAATCTTGACGCCGTGCTTATCCACGGTTTGATCGAAACCAGACAAAAGCTCTGGTGGTACTATTATAGACCTCCGGCTGTCCGACCTCAGGCCAACTACTCCCAATTCCAACACAATCGGGACGCTTCTGTTGCCTATTATGAAGTCAACAACCTGGTCCCCAACTAACACTTTCCCGCGCACATCCTTTATCGTGTACTTAACAGAGACAGCATCACCGCATCGCGCCACGGTCACTGCCTCCTTGATGCTGGTATCGCGCTTGTCGAAGGACATAAGGTTTCTTATGTCATGAGCCTCAGGCACCTTGTCATCCACAGACGTGAGATGTACATAATAGCTGTCAGATTTTCCCTCTTCGTCACGAGTTACTGTAACAACCCTGCTGCCGCCCCGCCTCATACCGGCCAAAGCGTAGTTTATCTCCTTGACCTCATGCGCTCCAAGTCTGAAACTCACAGGTTGCGTGCTGCCACTGATCTTGCGTGCGGCTTGCAGCGGGTCTATGGTCTCCTGGCTGTCCATGGGGAAGTGTAAAATCATTGCGGAGACCTTCTGTCCACACAGCACCTCGCGTCCCTCACCTTCTTCTAAGTCAATCAGGCGGAAATTCTCCTCAGGAGGTGCAGCAGATGCCGCGTCACGCAGGTATTCTGCTAGTCCTTGTTCGCTTATGTACCGGTCAATCCTCGCTTCTATTATCGGCCGTAGCATCAGGGCTCCTATCTTGTATGCAGGGCTATCATTATCAGTGACGGAAACCTTGTAAGGCTTATCAGTGTGTTCGGTTATGCCGGAGACAATGCTGGTGGACACCGCTCTCAGCAGCAACCCAAGAACGGCGAAAACCGCAACTACGTACAACAGGCGATATGCTAGGACTTTCATACGCTTAAGTTTTCAACAAACACAATAAGACCGCCGAGCGTATCTACATCACCAGGTAGCTTCTTTAGGTGCTTTTCACACTTACGCAACAAACCATCGATATAGTCTCGCGTTTCTTCTGTCCCGAGAATATATGCCATGCTGCCGAAGCGTCGCTCGCTATCCTCCCCAGCGTCACTCAGATCATCCTTCGCTTGGAACGCGCAACCTAGTGCAGCACCGTACTCAGCCAACGCCATTCTTTCCTCGGCAGAAGCCCCACCCAAAACTGCGCCAGCCTCGCAGGCGGCAGAGAACAACCTGGCGGTTTTCAATTCGTGTACCCTCCTGACTTTCTCAAATGACGTCAAAGAGCGTGTTTCCATGTCCAACATCTGCCCGGCTACCATGCCGCAACGGCCACACGCCTTGGACAGCAGCTTTATGATTTCACACCTTACGGCACAACCCTCATTCATGGTCGACAATAACTCAAAGGTGAGTGTAAGTAAAGCGTCGCCAGTTAAAACTGCAACCGCCTCTCCGAACTTTGTGTGGCAGCTTTCCCTGCCGCGCCTGATAGGAGAGTTATCCATGGATGGCAGGTCATCATGCACTAAGGAGTAGGTATGCACAACCTCAATAGCAGCGCTCAACCGCAACGTTCTTTCCGCGCTGACGCCAAAAACTCGCGCTGACGTACTTGCCAAAAACGAGCGTACGCACTTTCCTGGATTCGATATGGTATAGCTCAAAGCTTCGTGCAAGACTGCTGACGGGCACTCAGCCTTTGTTGCGGACGCCACCTGAGCGAGTTCCTTTTGCACCAGAGAGGCAAAATCCTCTACCTTCTGCCGTATGTCGCTGTAGATGTGGTGCATAGACGGTGTAATCAGATTCCTCCTCAGTATACAAGAGTTTGCTTGCATGTCCCAGGTTTTTACTTACATGCACATTTCAAAAACTCGAATTTTACATTTTCGTTTTTATGCAACTTGTGGTACTTTGACGGCGTTTGGTATACACCTAATTAGTGTACGTGGTTGGTAGTTTGTTGGTATAGGGTTTGTGTTTCGCGGGTCTGTTGTCGGGTGTGGGTTGCGGTGCTTGCGCGAGTTTTTGGTGCGGCTGGTGGGTTGTGCTGCAGTAGGAATTTTGTTTGACTGTAACGGTGCTGATGATTATATATGGGTCTGCTGTGACTCCTTCGTCTAGTGGTCTAGGACCCCACCCTTTCACGGTGGTAACGCGGGTTCGACTCCCGTGGGAGTCACTTACCGGCCGGGTGCGGCGTAGGTGTTTCTAAGGTTGGGGTTAGTCCCGTCGGGGTTTCTTTAACTATTGGTTACCGATGACGGGGAGCTTTGTCCCTTTTGTTACGTGAGTGCTGTATATAGTACTGAATTGTCTGTATAGGTACTGTATATATTCAAAGGCGGGATGCGTACCGCTTTTCGGGTTTGTATGTTAGTAAATGTAGGAGGTATGACAAGGTGTCACCGATTATTGTCGACCGTACCAGGGACAACAACCTTACTAACTTTGGCAAGGCTGTGCTGTCTGATAGGTATTTGCTGGATAACGAGGACTATCAGCAGCTGTTTGTGCGCGTCTCCCAGTATTATTCAGATAATGACGAGCACGCCCAGCGGCTCTATGACTACATGAGCAAGTTGTGGTTCATGCCTGCTACTCCGATATTGAGTAATGGAGGAACCTCCAGGGGGTTGCCGATTTCGTGTTTCTTAAACGAGACCGAAGATAGCCTGGTTGGTATATTGAACCTGTGGAACGAAAACGTATGGCTTGCGTCGCGTGGTGGGGGTATAGGGAGTTACTGGGGCAATCTCCGCTCCATTGGAGAAAAGGTTAGAAGTAGTGGAAAAACTTCGGGGATAATTCCATTCATAGTCGTGCAAAATGCGTTGACCTTGGCCATAAGCCAGGGTTCTTTGCGCAGAGGCAGCTCCGCTGTGTATTTGCCCGTCGGTCACCCAGAGATTGAGGAATTTCTAGATATCAGAAAGCCCACAGGTGGTGATCCCAACAGGAAGGCGCTAAACATCCACCACGGAGTCTTGCTTACTGATGAGTTTATGAAAGCGGTTGAACAGGATAAGCCCTGGGACTTGGTGAGCCCCAAGGATAGGTGCGTTATCTCCACCGTTAGGGCTAGGGATCTGTGGATAAAAATTTTGACCACCCGGGTTGAAACGGGAGAGCCGTACGTCGTATTTGTAGACACAGTTAACAAGCACAAGCCAGACATATATAAGGAGCTCGGACTAGAAGTAAAGATGTCCAATCTGTGCACTGAGATCACCCTTGCTACAGGGGAGGACCACCTAGGAAAATCCAGAACCGCGATCTGCTGTCTTGCGTCCTTGAACCTTGAGTACTACGACATGTGGAGCACGGAGCCCTTGTTTATAGAGGATGTAATGCGGTTCCTAGACAACGTACTCACAGATTTTATCAACAAAGCTCCTCCAGAGATCGAACGCGCAAAATATGCTGCGATGAGGGAGCGCAGTATTGGGGTAGGAGTTATGGGGTTCCACTCATTCTTGCAGAGCAAAATGGTGCCCTTTGAATCTTTTGCTGCCTCTGTGTGGAATAAGAAGATTTTTGAGTATATAAAGAGCCAGGCGGATGAGGTTTCTTATAAGCTTGCGCTGGAGAAGGGGCCATGCCCTGATGCTGTGGATGCTAACAAAATGGAGCGGTTTGTGCATAAGCTCTCCATTGCTCCAACTGCTTCCATATCCATAATTTCCGGCAATACTTCACCGGGAATAGAGCCGTACGCAGCGAACGTGTTCACTCACAAGACTCTTACTGGCTCCTTTGTGGTGCGTAACAAGTTTCTGCAGAAGATGTTAGAGTCTAAGGGGTTGGATAACGATCAAGTTTGGTCGTCCATTTCTACCAACGAGGGTTCCGTGCAGCATCTGGATTTTCTCACCGAGCGGGAAAAGCTTGTATTCAGGACTGCTTACGAGATGGATCAGCGCTGGATAGTTGAGCATAGCAGTGATAGGGCCCCGTATGTGTGCCAGGCGCAGTCAGTCAACATCTTTCTTCCTGCAGGTGTGCATAAGCGGTACTTACATAAAATACACTTTCTTGCTTGGAGGAAGGGGATAAAAAGCCTTTACTACTTAAGATCCAAGTCGGTACAAAAAGCAGACAAAGTGTCCCACGTTCATGTCGGGCAGGCGGTCTCTCCGCAACGGCAAATCACCAACTTTGACTATGATGAATGCTTGGCGTGTCAATAGTCACATGGTTTGTATTGCGTAGCTGAGGCTTGCCGCGTACTTGGCTGTGGCAGGTTGGTTATGTTGTGTGAAAGCATAGAGGGTTTCTTTGAGGCGTTGGGGGCCAATAGGAGAATTCTGGGGCTGGATTTTGGTGAGAAGAAGTTTGGCCTTGCCGTGAGCGATAGTACGGGTACCATTGCGATGCCGCATAGTGTGTACCTTAGGAGAAATATGAGGCAAGATCTGGGCGAGCTGAACGCTATTTTGAAAAGGGAGGGGATCTGCGCGGCAGTTGTGGGCTTACCACTGCAGCTTGATGGCATGGAAGGAGAAATGTGCGCGGTAGTCCGCTCTTTTGTACAGAAGCTGATAAAAAAATCTGGTATTTATGTGTACCTACACGATGAAAGGTATACCACCGCAATGGCCAGTAGAACAACTGAGAGCCTTGGATTGCGCAGAAAGGAATCTCAGAAGGTGGATGATAAGATATCTGCGGCGCTGATTTTGCAACAAGTGTTGGATATGGCCAAGGGGATAGAAACACCCTAATAGCGGATTTACACGACATAGGGCAGCAATGCATAGTAGCTACAGGAGGGAGGGGTGGGGTTGGCAACGCCCAGTACAAGAGTTCGACTAATCGTGCGCCCACATATTTCACCTATGGGACATTAGGGGAAGAGCACTGTGTTCTGTTAAAGCTCAAGATAATTTCAGATATTGGGATAATAGGCATGCCCAATGCTGGGAAGTCTAGTCTATTATCACGTTGTACAGCATCGAAGACTAAGGTTTCTGACTATCCCTTTACAACCCTAGAACCACACCTTGGGGTTGCATATGCAAATGGGTGTGGGCTGGTATTGGCAGATATTCCTGGTCTTATAGAAAATGCCAGTTCTGGTGCAGGGTTAGGGCACAAGTTTCTCAAGCATATTGAGAGGTGCGTCATACTCCTACACCTTGTAGATTGCTCACTTCCAGATATAGTAGGTGCCTATGAGCTAGTCAGGCAGGAACTTAAGTTGCATAGTGAGGAGCTTGCTTGTAAGCAAGAGGTGGTCATACTAAACAAGTGTGATCTACTCTCAGAAGGGGAAGTTAGGGAGAAGCAGCAACTTCTGGCGAGTTCTATCAAGAAAGAAGTGATTACCCTATCAATTGGTGATGAACCAAACTCCTTGATTGTCTTTTTACATTCACAGGTAAAGAAGGTAGTTGTAGAGCCATCAGATGCATCATTTGACCCATTCCTGTACGTACACTACAACAAGAAGTAGTCAGGGATTCATTGATACGATGTGGTTTCTTTCCGGTCCTGTAGACACCAAGCTTACTGGTACTCCAACCAACTCCTCCAGTCTACTGATATATGACATTGCATTTTCTGGAAGGTCACTACGAGAGACAGCTCCCAATGTGCTAGTGCGCCATCCCGGTAAAGTCTCGTATACAGGCTCTAACTTGTTTTGTATATGGGATGCAGCGGGGAGGTAATCATATGATTCCTCACCACATCTGTACCTGGTGCATATTTTAATCTCATCAATTGTGTCCAGCACGTCTAGTTTGGTTAGTATCATTTCAGATGCGCCGGAGGATAGGGCAGCTTGACGCACAGAGACTGCATCAAACCAGCCACACCTCCTTACGCGGTTGGTTACAGTGCCTACCTCTCTGCCACGCTCGAACATAGTGTCACCAACTGCTCCGGTTTGCTCTGTGGTAAAGGGCCCATTACCAACCCTTGTGGTGTAGGCCTTTGCGAGTCCGAGAACTCGTGTATCTCCGAGAATGCCTACGCCGCACCCCACCTGTACATAGCCCGCTACTGTGTTGCTAGACGTTACATATGGATACGTGCCATGATCGACATCAAGCAACGCGCCCTGCGCACCTTCGAACAGTACGGTCTTACCTTGCTTAATTAGGTTGCTGATGATTTCTGGAACAGGCTTCATAAAGGGCAAGACCTTTGGGGCAATTTGCATCAACTCATCCATGATTCCCTGTGGAGAGGCTTCCAGTCGGTTTGTAGCCCTTCTTAGCAGATTGTGGTAAGACAACAGGCACAGTACTTTGTCATAAAGCGATGTTTCATCCAGCAAGTCACACAGCCTTATGGCCCTTCTGCCAACTTTGTCCTCGTAGCACGGGCCAATTCCCATACACGTCGTGCCTATGGACTCATTTCCACGCATTTCCTCCATTATAGAGTCCGCATCCCTATGCACACTAAGAACCAATGGGCAGGACTCGGACAGGCACAAACTGTCAGGGTCAAGAAATATGCCGCTGTCCCTGAGGCTTTCTACCTCCCGAACGAATGCGTACGGATCTAACGCCACTCCGCTGCCTATCATGGACAGCTTGTTTTGCCGCAATACGGACGTTGGCAAAAGACTCAGTTTGTACACTCTCCCATCCGCAACCACTGTGTGTCCAGCATTGTTACCCCCCTGAAACCGTACTACAGCATCGGCACTCACAGACAGCCAATCCACAATCTTGCCCTTGCCCTCATCTCCCCACTGTAGCCCCACTACCACTATGCTCGCCATCTGCTGCCCATGAAAATTCCTGGCCAAGCTAGCAAAATAAAGAAATAGTGTCAATACTGTTCAGGTGCACAACACCACCAACCCTGTAATGGGCACTCGTAATACACGCACTAGAACCCATAGCTGCGAACTGCCGATTCCCGCGCACAAAGAGCAGCCGACCACACGACGGCCGGCCTTTACCAACGACACAGACGCTCCACCAGCCGCGCCCAAAAGCGGAGACTAACCACCAACGCATCTCAAGGAACAAAAAGCCGCGCGGACACCCCACGCCCCGCTGGGGCTGGGCGTTCACGCAATGCCGCGCCTGGCGTAAATAGCAGATAGTGACCGAGCAAAAGCCACGCGGCCCTTACTACCTGGGTTTGACTACTCTTCCGAGTCCTGCTGCACCACTTCTGGTGCCGCCTCTGCCGCTTTTTCAGACGCTGACTCCGCCGCAGACACCACTTCGGAAGCTACCTCCTCTGAAGAATCTTCGAGGGGATTTTCGTCGGAAACCTCGCCGCCACCGTCACTGTCTTGCTGAGCTGTGCTCCGACCAAAGCTGAACGGCCACCTGATGGCCCTTTTTTTCTTGGGAGACACTGTATGCTGACACTCCATAATGAGCACAACCCTGCGGTTTTGGGCATGCGCCTTCTCAGCTTCCTTAAAGTCGCTTGAATATACCAGAACTTCTGGCTCCGCCTTACCCCTGGACTGAGTAGATATTCTTGGAGACAGCGACCTGTCACACCCTAGTATGAACTCCTTAACAGCATTCGCCCTTCTCTCACCCAACGCCAGGTTGTATTCCTCCGTTCCCCTTGAGTCTGTGTGCCCGATAATAAGTAGGGTAGACCTCTTATTCGCCTTCATTCGCTCCACCAAGCCCAGCAACACCTTCTTGCCGGAACCCTTGATCTCGTACTTATTGAAGTCAAAATAAACCTTCTCTACCCTCCCGGCGCTAAAAGGCACGCCGACAACGTCTATGCCGACCTTTTCCTTACTGAAAAGGCCGCAGCCCGTTACGGAAAGCGACGCCAAGAAGCACAGAGCCAACCAACGATGCAGCATAGTAAAACCCTCCCCTACACTAAAGATTCAGCTGCGATAACCACTGAAGAACCCCACTGCGCAAAATCATTGCTTAAAACCGAGTCAAGTCAAGAAAAATAATTTATCCTACTTGGTTTATTTGTTATAGCTTTCGCCGCGATGTATGGTAAATTTAGCGCATGTCTGCCTAACTGACAGCGGTCTCCTAGGTTGTTTTTGGGTTGTGTCTTAGTGGGGCCGGTCTCGTTCCGGGTGTTGTGCGTATGAAACATTATAAATTTTTGGAGCAGGTATTTACGAAGGTAAACCACGTCATTGGTGTGGTCAGGGTTCTCTACGCTGACGATTCGGATTTCGATTGTAAAGTCAGCAGAATATGTACTCTGAGGGAGGTGGTGCAGGAGATCGTAGACAGTGAAGTGGTCGCGGAAGCCATAGACTTTGCACTTGCAAACAAGGGGCAGTTGGGAGATTGGGAGGTTGCAAACCTCCATTGCATCAACAGAATATACAGGCGCCTTAGGGGGTTGCCGATCAATCTAGTGAGTTGCCTAGTAAAGGCCAGGGTCACCTGCAGGGCGAAGTGGGCGCTGTTTTGCCAGGGGGATGAGTCCGCACGTAATGTGCTGGAGTGCCTTGCTGACGTTGTCAAGCTATCTTCAGAGGCGGCTGCCATGAAGGTTGAGGATTTGGGGGCCGCAAGCAAGTACGACGTCATGCTTGGCGCTTATGATGGGGATCTTACCACCAAGAAGATGGATGAGGTCTTCACCGATATGGGGGCATTTTTCCGGCAATTTGCTGGAGAGGTTATGAACAGGCAGAGCGGCAGCAGTGAGGCTTACCCCGCGAAGACTGTTGCTAGTGACAAGCAAATGGCCCTTTGCAAGCACATAGCTGAAGCCGTTGGGGGAGGGCTTCTTGAGGCTGTGTGTTCACACAGAAAGATGGATTTGTTAAGCGAGGAAGGGGTTGCCAGCAGTATTGGGAAAGGCGCGGATGACTGCGAATATGACTACAGACTTGCTTTAAGGGATGCATTGGAAAATGCTGGGAAGTTTTTATACTGTTCGAACCTGCCTCAGAAGTGGAAACACCAACCAGTGGGTAGCTGCCCGGGTAGCGTGATGTATGAAGCTCAGGGGTTATTGATGTCTTGTCACTTGCTGAGAGACAGGGAGTTTATCTCATTCATCCTTCCGGCAATGAAGAAATTTCTCTCTATTAGGGGAAAAGCGGCCGATATTGACAATATATATGCTCACCTTACCGAGGTTCGGCCAAACATGCTGCTAGAGAAGTCAGATGAGGTCAGCTCCCTTGCGCATATAATGCTGCGGTACGCACTGGAAAAAGAGATAATAAACGACGACTTGAAAGTCAGTGAGTTGCCGGATGCCTGGGCCCAGGGCATGAAATACTATTTCGATTCCGTGCCCTCTGATGACAAGGAGGGGTTCATGCAGGACGATTACTGGGTAAGTGGGATTTTCGGTTATGTGCCTTGCAGGGTGGTGGCATCGATTGCGGCGTCGCAAATTTTTTCTGCGATTAAAAACAGTAAGGTAGACGTTTGTAGCGGGGTGGGGAATGGAGACTTTTCTGGTGTCGTCGGCTGGCTTAACAAACATGTATATTCCCACGGTGGAAGATACAGCAGTACCACTTTGCTAAAGAAGATTACTGGGAAGAGAGTCGATGTGGATTCATACAAGAATTACCTCATCGGCAGGTATCTCAGCATGTAGGCTGCCCGGGAATTCATTGATGGGATACGACTCATATCAAATTATGGCGAAAGCGGTTAGGCTTCTGTCTGTAGATGCCATACAAAATGCTGCCTCGGGGCATCCGGGGATGCCACTAGGCATGGCCGATGTTGCTACCGTGCTGTTTTCAAAGTTTTTGCGGTTCAGCGTGAACCATCCGTCATGGTTTGATAGGGACAGACTAGTTCTCTCCAACGGGCATGGGTCCATGCTCATGTACTCAATAATGCACCTGGTTGGATATATTGGGATTGACGATATAAAGCGTTTCAGGCAACTCCATTCGATAACTCCCGGTCACCCGGAATACGGTTGCACCACGGGTGTTGAGGTGACTACAGGTCCCCTAGGTCAGGGCCTTGGGTGCGCCGTAGGCCTCGCTATTGCTGAACGCATGTTCTCCCAGAGATTTGGTGATGATCTTATCAATCATCACACATACGCTATAGTTGGGGACGGCTGCTTAATGGAAGGAATCAGTCATGAGGCCGCTTCTCTAGCCGGACACCTGGGTCTGGATCACCTAATTGTCTTGTTTGACGATAATGGCATCTCGATAGATGGGAGTACAAGCTTGGCGACCTCTGACGACGTACGTGCAAGGTTTTCCGCCTATGGGTGGGATGTATTGGAAGTTGATGGGCATGATTTTGGCGAGATTGAGCGAGCGATTGGAGTAGCCAGGGAATCTAGGGGCAAACCATCTATAATTTGTTGTAGGACGGTCATAGGTAAGTTTATGCCTCCCAAGGCGGGAACTGCTGCTGCGCACAGCTGGCCGTTTTCTCCTGAAGATGCTCAAGAGTTTCGGAATGCTATAGGATGGGAGGGTGAGAGGTTCGAAATTCCAGAGGAAGCTAGGACTTTATGGCGTGAAGTTAGAGCAAGGGCTGAGCTGGAATGCGATCTATGGATGAAAAAATTTGCTGGTTGTGAAAGGGCTGAGGCACTTAACGAAATACTCTCAGATGGTGTGCCAAACGGTGTCATAGATGAACTTGATGCTCTGAAAAATACCCTTTGTGAAACACGCCCAACCGAAGCAACCAGAAAATCCTTCGGCAGAGTTTTAGAATTCTTGGCAACAAGGGTATACAAGCTCGTCGGTGGGTCATCCGATCTCACTTCCTCCAATAATACTAAGGCGCCCCACATGGAGGTGGTAAGTTCTAAAAGTTTTGACGCGTCCTATGTGCATTATGGGGTGAGAGAGCACGCGATGGCCGCGTGTATGAACGGCATGGCACTTCATGGGGGCATAATACCCTACGGTGGGACCTTTCTAGTTTTTTCTGACTATTGCAGGCCCGCTATAAGATTGTCTGCATTGATGGGGTTGCAAGTCATATACGTAATGACTCACGACTCCATAGGTGTGGGGGAGGATGGCCCCACCCATCAGCCCGTAGAGCACCTCGCTTCCCTGCGTGCCATACCAAACCTGTACGTTTTCAGACCTGCAGATGCTATTGAGGTTTTGGAATGCTGGGAAATGGCTCTGAAACTCACCAAGTCACCATCGTTGTTTGCATTATCTAGGCAGAGTGTGGGCTTCAACCGTGTGTGCTATTCCCGTGACAACCTTGCCGTCAAGGGTGCATACATAGTGCGCGAGCATGAGGGGGATTTTAGGGTTACTATCTTTTCTACGGGTTCCGAGGTAGATGTGGCACTGGGTGCCAGGGACATTCTTCAAGATCAGGGAGTCGGCACCAGAGTGGTTTCCATGCCTTGCTGGCGAATATTTGACGAACAAAATGCAGATTATATTGCGAATTTGCTGGGCAATGGGAGCTTAAAAGTGGCTGTGGAGGCGGCTTGTTCTCTGGGGTGGCATAAGTACATAGGTGAGAGGGGTATATTTATAGGGCTTGACAGGTTTGGTGCATCAGGTAAGTGTGAAGATTTGTACAGGCATTTTGGGATAACAAAGGAAAATGTAGCTGGTACAATATTGGCTAGGTTGCGTTCTGGGATGTAGTTACTTGGGAGTTAGCTGTGCTTGTTGCCTCAATTTTCGTGCTTGTTGCGTGCATGTCTGCGATGCTATATAAGGTCATCGTGTCGAGGCTTGTGGGCGACAGAATGTTGGCAGCTAGCGCATTTAACACATTTGGCGTTGTGCTAATTACAGCCTTTGGTGTTCTTACAGGTAACCAGGCGTTTTTTGTTGATGTATCTCTAGTGTATGCTTGTATCGGGCTCGTGTCCGCTATAGGGTTTTCCAAATTTTTCGCGTCTAATTGGGAGTGAGAGATTTATGTTGCCACTGTTAGGTATGGTAACGCTAGGTGCTGGGTTGTTCTTTGTGGTGATAGCCGCCGTTGGGGCCTTCCGGTTTCCAGATCTTCGTTCTAGGGTACATGCCGTGGGGGTTGCAGACTCCGTTGGTGTAGCGCTTGTATTGTGTGGTTTAGCCATGCAGTGTGGGTTGTCTGTGTTTACAATCAAGATGTTTGTGCTAGTTGTACTGTTGTGGATTACCTCAACAACCGCATGCAACGCCATTGTGGGCGCTCTCATGTCCCGGTGCAAGAGTGATGATACAGATGGTGGTTAGATGCACTTGGATGTGAGCATGGCTGTAAACTGGGCGCTCCTGCCACTGTTGGTAACGTCAGCAGCAGCAGTTGCGCTATGTGAGGGAGTGTTGGTGAACACTATTGTGATGTGTACATTTAGTCTCACCATGGCAGCCGCCCATCTGGTAATGGCTGCACCTGATGTTGCCATAACAGAAGCGGCTGTGGGTGCTGGGCTCAGCACTGCGCTGACTCTCGTTGTGCTTTCCCGCCTTGGATATGTAGGGAGAGACAAGGTTGGCTATGTGTGGACCAACTGCAGCGCGGTTAGAGTCCTCTTAGCCGCATCGATCGCACTATCCATGTTTCTGGCGTTAATGTGCGCAGTTTTGGATTTGCCTGAGTTCGGAGACGCAGCTTCCCCGGCAAATATCCAGGCAGCAGCCTATTTCGAGCATACAAGCCGTTATGTGGAAATTCCCAACGTAGTTACTGCAATTCTGGCGAGCTTCCGTGGATATGATACCATGGGCGAGACGCTGGTCGTGTTCACGGCTGCCATGTGTGTATCATTACTACTGGATGGGGGAGGTAAGAAAAATGCCTAGGGGGGAGTGCGTTGTTCCAGGTAGCAATCCTGCGCTGCGCAGTGCAGCGACCGTAATGCTCCCGGTGATGATACTGTACGGTTTGTATGTACAGGTTCACGGTGATTACAGCCCAGGAGGCGGGTTTCAGGGTGGAGTTATAGTAGCCTCTGCACTGGTCTTATACCATATGGTGTTCGGAGCGGCGCAAGTTTCCAGAGTCGTGTCCGCTTCCTTCCTGCAAGGGATGGGTGCCACGGGGTTGCTGTTATATATAGTTACAGGTGCTGCATCCACAATTCTCGGAAAAAGTTTCCTTTCCTACTTTTTTGCGGTGCTTGATGCTGTTTCCGAACAGAAACTTGGCATATTCATTGTTGAGTTGGGTGTCGGTTTGGTAGTGTGTGGCTCTATGGTGAGCATTTATTTTGACTTTGCATCGCGGGAAAAATAGATATACACTGACTGCGCGGCCCCGTGAGCTTGTGTGTTGTGCGGTGAGGTCGTCGTTGGGGTGGTACAGCACAGGGGGAGCTGAGTGTTCTTCTTTCTACTGCATGTGAACCATGTGGCGGCAGCCCTGTTGATGGCGATTGGCCTGTTTACTATAGTGGTGACTGACAATCGTTTGAAGAAGTTAATGGGCTTGGGTATTTTTCAGTCTTCCGTGTTGCTGTTCTACATTTCTTTAGGGTATGTAAGAGGTGCTAAAGTGCCCATACTTTCTGGGCAGGCAGGGGAGGCGTTGTATAGCAACCCGTTGCCCAGTGTTTTGATGCTTACCGCTATAGTGGTAGGCGTGGCCACCATGGCCGTTGGGCTTGCTATGGTCATGAAGATAGAAGCAAAGCCCGACGCGGCTTGAGAATTTTTGTTCGCAACACAGAGTGTTGCATATGTCGGTTTTTGTGGTGCTCTAGGTGGCCTTTGGAGTGTTTTATGAATTGGTGTGAGGTTCTGTGTCTAATGATAACAGCGGGAAGAGGATATTGGTTGATGCCGCGTATGTTGATGAGATAAGAGTTGCGGTACTTGATGACGGTAAGGTAGTTGAGTTTGATCAGGAGTTAAAAGACAGAAAGCAGCTGCGTGGCAACATATACTACGCGGTCGTAAAGCGCATAGAGCCCTCCTTGCAGGCTGTGTTCATAGAATATGGGATAAGCAAACATGGGTTTTTGCCGTTCTCTGAAATTTCGGTTGAGCACTACCAGCTGCCCGTAGAGGAGAAAGAAGCTCTTCTGCAAAACATGTACGGCGATGGTCAGGAGCACGAGGGGTTTGCTGAGGACGATGGGGCTGCCGCGCCGTTGCCCGATGATGGCCCTGTGGATGCCTGTAAGCCCCCATTGGATGATCGTTCTGGTAAGAATACAGCCTCCAAAACCGGCAGGTCGAAGTCTTCGTTACACAAGTTGTACAAGATTCAGGATGTTGTAAAGGTGGACCAGAAACTTATGGTCCAGATCATAAAGGAAGAGCGAGGGAACAAGTGTGCAACCTTTTCCACGTACGTTGCGCTTGCGGGTAGGTATTGTATCTTTATGCCGAATGCAGGCAATAAGAATAGTGGAATATCGCGGCGTATTGAAGATTGTGATGACCGGAAGAATCTGAAGGAAGTACTCAATTCTATAAAGCTTCCAAAGGAATCTGGGGTCATAATCAGAACAGCTGGTAGCAATAGAAGCCAAAAGGAGATAGAGCAGGATTTGTCTTACCTACAATCTACGTGGCAGGAGATACGCGACAACTGCGAGAAAATGGAACCTCCTGCGCTTCTGTATGTTGAGGCTAACATAATCAAGAGAGCGCTTAGGGATTTTTGTGATGAGACAATCCACGATGTGGTTGTTTCGGGCAGTAGGGCGTTCAGCCTTGTGAAAGAGTACGCGAAATCCATGTTTAGGAACAAACTACGGGTTCGGATGTACAAAGGCAGCGTGCCAATTTTTACTCATTACAGGATTGACGCACAAATACTTGAGTTGTACAGCGACAAGATTTTCCTTCCATCTGGGGGATATATAGTCATAACCCCGACCGAGGCGCTGGTCTCCATAGACGTCAACTCTGGCAAGATGACCGGCGAAGACAGTATAGAAGAGACTGCGTACAAAACCAATATGGAGGCTG
Source organism: Anaplasma ovis str. Haibei (assembly GCF_002214625.1). Classification (NCBI taxonomy): domain Bacteria; kingdom Pseudomonadati; phylum Pseudomonadota; class Alphaproteobacteria; order Rickettsiales; family Anaplasmataceae; genus Anaplasma; species Anaplasma ovis. The sequence goes on along the minus strand of NZ_CP015994.1, from coordinate 762,464 downwards.
TCAAAGAAATTGCGCGGCAAGTGAATTTGCGTGGGCTATCTGGCCTAATAGTCATTGACTTCATAGATATGCTCAGATACAGGTACTGCAGGGCTGTTGAATCTGAGGTTAGGGAGGCATTTAAGAACGATAAGGCGAAAGTGCAGTTCGGGTACATAAGCGCCTTTGGTCTAATGGAAATTTCCAGACAGCGGGTCAAGCAAAGCATACTAGATACCAGTACGGTCCAATGCTCTCATTGTAGAGGCGTTGGCAGAGTTAGATCGCTTGAGTCCGTTGCTGCAGACATACTTAGAGATGTGCGGTACTTCGCCCATAAAAATCGCGAAAAGATAATTTCGGTTTTAGCTGACCACGGGGTTTTGACCTACCTATTTAATTACAAGCGTAAGCATATTTGGGCTATAGAAAGCGAATTCAAGGTTCTCATAAGGCTGGGCGTAAGCGAGAATCCAGGTGCTACGGGTTTCAGCATTCACGCGGAGAAGGGGTATAGCACGGCTCTAAGTGAAGAGCTTATGGGGCCGCCTGAAACCCAGCCGGGACTCGCAGAAAGTAAAGCAGGAAGCGCCGAGGTTGCAAATGTGCAAGAAACTACTCAAGCAGCGTTCGTTGCGGCCAAAAAGCCTGACGAAACTTGGATCAAGAAATGGCTGTCTCGCATGTTTGCAGACATACGCTAGAGTATGTACCAGTTTTTTCTACTGAGTCCCATTACAGTGCCACAAAATGTGCTGTCCTCGCTGGTTGCGTCGCATAACAATCAAGCTGTGTGCCCGGGCCGGGCTCTCGTATATTTTTTATCTTGCCGGAGGGGTAGGGGTTGTAATTTAGGACTTTGGTTACTATATCTACCGTATCTGGTTTTTTAAAGTATTGTTTAGTGGGGGTGATCATGGCGGCTGAGCGTATCATAGGCATAGATCTAGGTACTACGAATTCTTGCGTTGCTGTTATGGAGGCAGGTACCGCGAAAGTTATCGAAAACAGTGAAGGCTCAAGAACTACTCCGTCGGTTGTTGCCTTTACAGAAAACGAGCGGCTTGTGGGTGAGCTTGCTAAGCGTCAGGCGAACATCAATGCTCAAAATACGATATACGCTAGCAAGAGAATAATAGGTCGTAGATACGACGATATGCGGGACGTCAAGTGTTCTTACGAAGTATTTCCAGCAAAAAATGGGGATGCGTGGATACGGGCTAGGGGTGAGGGATACTCCCCAGTGCAGATTGGCGCGTTTGTTCTGGAAAAGATCAAAGAGACCGCAGAGAGGTATTTCGGGGCCCCGGTAAAAAAGGCCGTAATTACTGTTCCTGCGTATTTTAACGATGCACAACGTCAAGCCACTAAAGATGCCGGGACAATTGCCGGTCTGGATGTTGTGAGAATTATTAATGAGCCCACTGCTGCTGCGTTAGCCTACGGTTTGGATAAGGGCGACAGGCAGAGAACAATTGTTGTGTACGACCTTGGTGGTGGAACTTTTGATGTTTCCGTGCTTGAGATCGCTGAGGGTGTATTTGAAGTAAAAGCCACAAATGGTGACACCAAGTTGGGTGGTGAGGACTTTGACAACGCCGTTATGGAACACATGATGGAGAGTTTCAAACAAGAAACTGGAATAGACCTGCACAATGACCCAATGGCTGTTCAGAGGATCAAAGAAGCCGCAGAGAAGGCCAAGATTGAGCTTTCTAGTAGGCTAGAGACAGATATAACTTTGCCTTTCATATCCAGCGATAGTACAGGTGCAAAGCACCTTAGCCTGAAACTTACGAGAGCCAAATTTGAAGGGCTGGTAAGCGAGCTGATTGAACGTACCATAGAGCCGTGCAAGAAGGCGTTGGATGACGCAGGGATTAAAGACACCGGCAAGATAGATGAGGTGGTGCTAGTCGGTGGGATGACTAGAATGCCCAAGGTAATCCAGAGAGTTAAAGATTTCTTTGGAGGGAAGGAACCCTGCAAAGGGGTGAATCCTGACGAGGTAGTGGCAATTGGTGCTGCTATACAGGGTGGGATACTTACAGGTGATGTGAGAGATGTCTTGTTGTTGGATGTCGCTCCGCTATCGCTTGGTATAGAAACCTTGGGTGGCGTTTTCACTCCTCTTATTGAGCGTAACACCACAATTCCTACTAAGAAATCCCAGGTGTTCTCCACCGCGGAGGATGGGCAAACTGCGGTCACCATCAAGGTTTACCAGGGTGAGCGGAAAATGGCTGTAGACAACAAGCTGCTTGGTCAGTTCAGCCTGGAGGGGATTCCTTCAGCGCCTCGGGGTATTCCACAGATTGAAGTAACGTTTGACATAGACGCCAACGGTATAGTGCACGTTTCTGCAAAGGATAAAGCTTCTGGGAAGGAGCAGACCATCAAGATACAATCCTCTGGTGGGCTGAGTGAGGAGGAAATCAAGAAGATGGTCCAAGATGCCCAAGACAGAGCTGAAGAAGATGAGAAGCGCAAGAAGCACGTGGAGCTTAAGAACAGCTCTGAGGCTCTAATACATTCCACTGAGAAGTCCCTTAATGACTATGGGGACAAGATTTCCAGTGCTGATAAGTCTAACATCGAGACTGCAATAAAGGAGCTCAGGGAGTGCTTGAGCAGTGATGACAGTAATAGTGACGCTGTTCAGCAAAAGTATGATGCCCTAATGCAGCTGTCCATGAAGTTGGGTGAGGCGGCATATTCTACTCAGAAAGACTCGGGTGCTTCCGCTGATAGTGCTGCAAGCGAAGCTTCTGGGAATCCGGAGGAGAGGGTGGTAGATTCGGAATACCAGGAAATCAAAAAGGATGACGAAGACAAGAAGTAGGTATTTATATATTGATCTGTCTTACTTGTTCTGTATAATACCCGGGGGTTCTGCGTTGTACGTGTAGGTTGGAAGTTCCTCGAGCCCGTTTTGTTCTTGAAGGGGGCCGTCACTGTCAACCCGAAGGCGGTTGTTATATGGCACCCACCTTAGCTTTAGTCTCAGGACACTAATAAAGCATTGCGGCAAAGGCGGATCCCCCACTCTTCAATGAGTTGCACCCGGTGTGTATGCCTGCGTGGGGGAATCGGTTAGTTGGGGAAGAGGTTCTGGCATTTGCTGCAGAGAAGTTATTCTCCATCGTGTTGGATGTAGAGCGATATCCGGAATTCCTTCCCTGGTGCAAAGATGTGAGGGTGATAAGTCGTGATGGCTCCTCCTTAGTTGCCGAGGTAGTTGCGGGTTTTCTCTCACTCAAGGGTGGGTACACCTCGCACGTTTCGTTTTGCTCTCCTATAGGTAACCAGCAAGGCTGGGTTAAGGTGCGCTCCACTGACGGTGTATTCAGGCTTTTGCAAAGCGAATGGCGTTTTTTACCAATGGGGAACGAAAAAACGCTGGTCAAGTTTCGTATAAATTTTTCTTTCAGGCAAAAGGTACTTCAGGTCACCTTTGATGTTGCGGCGGATGTTGCCAAACACCGGATCATGCGCGCATTTCGTGCAAGAGCCTACGAATTGTTTGGGGCTGAGAAGTTAGGACGTTAATCTCACCAACCAATACCGAGCTTGTTTGTGCGAGCCTGTGTATGTATATAGGTAGAGCTGGTTGGGAGTTGTCATGTACGGAGTTCTATCGGCTGCCGGGGTGTATGGGTTTTTTGCGGGTGGAACTGATGCCGCGTTGCCCGTTCTGTGGCGGGATGCGCTTGGACTGTCACACGCTTTGCAGTCCGCAATGCCTCTCTTTCTGTCGTTTTCCCTGGCCTTGCTGGCGATATTGCTGCAGTCATGTGGAAATATGCGCTCGCGAGAGGTGTTATGCTGCCTGCTGTATTATGCAAGTAGCACATTTGTGCTTTCGCTTTCTGACCCCACCTTTATTGCTGTTGGGTTCGAATTTATGGCGCTCTTCGCGCTCCTCCTCATTGCGTATGGATGTCCTGCCAGTAATATCGGGGCATTTCTTCACTACGCGTCTGTGCACTTTGTTTCAGGGGTACTCCTCCTTGTAGGTGCATGCGAATTTGCCCAGGCAGGCCAATTTACCGGGCTATCAAAGGCGTTTTATATGGCTGGTCTTCTGATAAATGCTGCATCGTTTCCTGCATCATCTTGGGTTTCACATACGTATCCAATGTCCTCCAGGTTTGGAATTATGGTGTTGTCCGCATTTACGACCAAAGTTGCCGCCTGCGTCCTGCTAAGAATGTTTTCTGGTGATCCAGTGCTGCTATATGCGGGCATGATGACCGCTATATACGGTGCAATTTTTGCTTGGCTGGAACGGGATATTAGGAAAGCCATGTCATATAACGTTGTCGGGCAGGTGGGACTGATGCTGATCGCCATAGGGTTTAACAGTGTTTCCTATGGGGTGTTAATGGCGTACATGGCGCTTTCCGTGCTTTACCAGACACTTTTGTTTATGGTAGCAGACGCGATTACAGTAGGCAGTGCGGAGCACAGAAAGGGCGGCCTGTATGCCGTTTATTTGTCAATTGTGGCCTGTGTAGTTGCTGTATTGAACATGGGTGCCTTTCCTGGGAGTGCCGGGTTTATAGTGAAATCATTAGTGCTGCATAGCGCGGGAACCGCCGGACTTTTTGGCGTGATATCAAAACAGGTCTTTTTGGTCTGTAGCCTCCTATTGTTTGCTGGCGTAGGGTTGAGATTGGTGTGGCTTTCAAGCTCCCAGCTGCGCGTTAGTCATAATGGGTCCTCATCAGTTGGCAGATATCTTCTTGGGGGCCCCATGGCTTTCTTGGTGCTATTGTTGGTAGTTTTGGGCATGTTTCACAAACAGGTTCTCTCCTTTACGGGGGAGCGGTTTGTATACACTCCGAAAGATGTGGCCGTTCAGATTGCAGCCATTTCTGTTACGGTGCTATGTTTTATTGTATCGCTGCGCAAAAAACTGCTAGGCAGGTGCGAGTTTAGCGTGGATATTGACTGGATTTATAGGCGCTTTCTTCCCAAGGTGATTTCTGGGTTTTGGAATTTTGTGTTATACCTATGTAACGTACTTTCCGAAAAGGTGTGTGTTCCCGAATACGATGATAAGGGTCACGCTTGGGTATCGGCGTTGCGCCAGAGGATGGAGGCGGCAGACGCTGCATTGCTTCTGTGTATGCTGGTTATTGGGGTTGTGTTGGTGTTAGTTTATGTTTGATTCTTTAGCCAAGGGAATTGCTTCCGCGGTACAAAAACTGGGTGGTAGGCGCGAAATATCTGATAAAGACTTTGATCTTGTCTTGGAAGATGTGACGCAGGCCCTTCTGGATGCTGACGTTAACCTCGTGGTTGTGGAGCAGTTTATAGGGGATGTAAAAAGCAAGATAGTTGGGGGCGAGGTAATCAAAGGGGTCCTGCCTGAGCAGATGATTATCAAGCTTATGGAGGAATGCCTAATAGAAGTTCTGGGCAACGAGAAAAGTGAGCTTGATCTAGGCGGGAAGGCGCCGATTGCTATCATGATGGTCGGGTTGCAGGGTGTTGGTAAGACCACAAACGCGGTGAAGGTCGCCTTCAAACTGAAGAAGAGTGAGAAAAAGGTCTTGGTTGTGTCCCTGGATGTGTACAGGCCAGCAGCCCAGGAACAACTTGGAATTTTGGCACAAGGAGTAGGTATAGACAGCCTCCCCATTGTTGAGGGTGAGCTACCGCTGAATATAGCCAAAAGAGCTATGAAGGAGGCAAAACTTGGTGGATATGATGTTGTCATAGTCGATACTGCGGGTAGATTGCACATAGACCAAGAGATGATAGGGGAGCTTCAGCTCATCAAAAAGGAGATCTTGCCCAACGAGACTATACTGGTTGTAGACTGCATGATGGGGCAAGATGCAGTTGAGGTTGTTCGTGGATTCCATGACAAACTTAACCTGACCGGTACAATCTTTACCAGGGCTGATGGGGATTCGCGCGGGGGTGCCATACTATCTATGAAGATGGTGTCAGGGTGCCCCATAAAGTTTATGTCTACGGGGGAAAAGCCCGAAGATTTGGACGACTTTTACCCAGATAGGGTCGCACGCCGGATTTTAAACATGGGTGACGTTGCCTCCCTTGTTGAAAAAGCGGTTGAGGCTGTGGGTAGGGAGACTATACGTGACCTACAGGACAAGGCCAGCAAGGGGAAATTTGACCTTGATGATTTGGTAGTTCAGCTGAAAGCCCTAAATAGGATGGGGGGAATTGCCAGCATTATGAAGTTTATTCCCGCGTTTGGGAATGATGTAAAACGCAAGGTTGCAGGGATCGTTGACGATAGCAGGGTAGACAAGTATATTGCCATCATAAACTCTATGACTAAGCTAGAGAGGGCTAACCCCAAGATATTAAACGGCGCGCGCAAAACCAGAATAGCAAAGGGTGCTGGGGTTAAAGTTGACGTAGTTAATGCGCTACTGAAGCAGTACAACCAGATGAGCTCTATGATAGGCAAATTCAGCCAGTTGAAGGCAAGCAAGCTTAAAGATACAGACGTCATGTCCTTCCTGCAACGCAAGGGTATGTGATGTGTGCTTTAAGTGTTGCTGCGTCTTTCTGTCATTCTCTGCCGTGCCAGTGAGGCGGCGCGTGGCCAAAATAGAGTGTGATATCTAGGTTTTTATGGTGGGGCGCGATTTGGAAAAATGTTCCCTAGTTGCTGTTGTGGGTGCAACCAATGCTGGTAAGTCCACCCTTATCAATGAATTGGTGGGGTTTAAAGCCTCAATAGTAACTCCGAAAGTCCATACAACGCGGGTGCGAATGAATGCAGTACGCAACGATGGGAATGTCCAGCTGGTGTTCACAGATACCCCTGGTGTTTTTGCGCCGAAAACTGTTCTGGAAAAATTTTTGGTAAAAAACGCATGGATGTCTATAAGAGGTGCGGACATCGTGGTTTTAGTACTTGAAGCCAGGAACTATCTGTGTGGCCAAGTTGCCAGGGTGATTGCCAAGGTTAAGCACTCACATATTCCTACTGTGGCTGTGCTGAATAAGACCGATCTTCTCCAGGAGTGTCGTATTCGCGAGATTTTAGCACACGTACGATCCATGCACGAATTTACTGGGGTCTTTGCGGTTTCAGCACTTCACGGTCTGGGTACGGAGGCGCTGTTAACGCACCTGCGCGAGTCTGCGGGTTACTGTCCGTGGTTGTATCCTGGTACTCAGCGTACTGACGCCACTGTAGAGTTTTTTGTAGCCGAAATTACTCGCGAAAAACTGTTTCTCGCTCTACGCCAGGAACTGCCATACTCACTGTCTGTGGTTACGGAAAAGTTTGAAGATAAAGGCCGTAGCGTCATAATTAAACAGGTTGTGTATGTAATCAAAGAAAGCCAAAAAACGATCGTTGTGGGGAAAAATGCCGCCCTCATAAAGAGCGTAAGCACGGTGGCAAGAGAGGAAATAGGGCAAATGCTGGGTAAAAAAGTGCACCTTTTTTTGTTTGTTAAAGTGCGCAAATTTTGGCAGGATCACCTGGATGAATGCGTCGGGTACACACAATGCTGAGTTCGTTATTGGTTTTTGACATCGAAACCGTACCAGATACTGACAGCTGTGATAATCTAGTAGGGAGGGTTGTTGACGGTGGTGTCACTGCCAAACGGGAGGCTATGGCTGATTACCATCTTGAAGTGACTAGTGGGCAAAATCAATTCCTACGCCAGCCGTTCCACAAGATAGTGACAATAAGCTTTCTTAGAGCAGATATACGACGCGACCTGGGGTGTGAGCACTTTACACTACGTGAAATACGCTCTGGGGGGACTGTGTCCTCCACAGAAAGAGAGCTAGTGCGCGGGCTTCTGGGCTACATTTCCACAATCAAGCCCCGAATTGTGACGTTCAACGGACGCACTTTTGACCTTCCTGTGATAAAATATCGGGCCATGGTGCACGGAATTCAAGCTGGATATTTGTATAATTCTGGCGATAAGTGGAATAACTATTTTCAGCGATATAGCACCGATTGGCACTGCGATTTGCTCGATTATCTCTCAGATTTTGGCACGTCTGCCAGGGTAAAAATGCATGAAGTGTGTTCTGTGCTGAATTTTCCAGGCAAAATAGGTATAGACGGTTCTGAAGTCATGCGTATGTACGACTGTGGGCAGTTGTCCGAAATTCGTGACTACTGCGAGTCTGACGTAATCAACACCTACCTTGTGTACCTCAGACTGATGCACCATCAGGGTAGGATGACATCAGACGGTTACAACGAATGCATCAAAGATTTGCTTGCGTATCTGCAAAGTAGCGGTAATAGGCACATGCTTGAATTTGTTGCGGAATGGGAAAAGGTTTGCGGTGGCCAGTTTTTTATGATGGGAGAAGGAGTTTCCTAAGCGGAACACGCGGCCTCTGTTGGGTTATTGCACGCGTGTTTAATAAGTTTTATCGTAGTTAGGTTACTATCGTGTACGTGCGTCTGCAGGAGACCACATGGACGTATTGCATGGCAATGTCTAGCATGCCTGTGCAGAGCTGTAATATGAAGTCAGTAGGCCTTTATACGTCGCCCTAGTAGACATCAACTCAGTTTTGGGTCAGAATCGTGCGTTATAGCCAGAGCTACAGCGCCTTTTTTCCAGGTTGTTGCTTGTTGAGTGGTTGCATGCCTGACTCCGGGTGTGGCGGGTACGTACGCCGTTTTCTACAATATCCGTGCAATTCTGGAGCTTACATTGCAGGTTTTTACTGTGCTATCGAAGACCGATATGTCTGTTTATAGTTTGCCATGATGCGGGGTGTTTTTACCATGAGATTCGCGAAGTATATAGCTTTTTGGGTTGGGCTTATATCGGTAATTGCCTTCCTGTACGACGGAGTGTATAAGCCACCGTTTGGCGGTTTTGGTAGCACTGCAGCCGCTATAAGCGATGTACCTATCATAAAAGATGGGGGGGTTGCATTTCGCAAATCCAAGGATGGCCACTTTTATATACTTGCGGCTATCAATGGAGAGAATATAACATTCCTTGTGGATACAGGTGCGACAGATGTTGTACTGTCTGAAAAGGACGCGCAAAAGATAGGCGCGCACATGAGGCCGGTGCAGCAATCCAAAACCTACCATACGGCAAATGGGGCAATAAAGGCCACTTATTTTCAGATACCAGAAATCAGAATAGGAACGCTGGTTGCAAGAAATGTAGGTGCCAGCATTAGCACATCTGAGCTGAGAACGTCTCTATTGGGAATGAGTTTTCTGAAGCATTTTCACTTTACAATGCGGAATGACGAACTATTGCTTTCCCCAAGCTGAAATCTAAACGTACCAAGGCAAATTTTGCACACGTGCCACGCTGTGTGGGGGACTGTTCGTGCATGATTACGCTGGCGAAGATGCCTAGGTTTTGCTATAAGCTTAGGGCACTCTTTGCGGGTACGGTATGGACGCAAAACTCCGGAAGTTATTGCCCCTCATGGATGAGCAGGGCCTTGATGCGCTTCTGTTGCACCATGTTGATGAATATCAATCTGGGTGGGTGCATGAAAGCAGGCAAAGAGTAAAATGGTTGTGCGGCTTTAGTGGGTCAAACGCCTTCCTGATAATTTGCAAAAAAGGCAAAAGTCAATTTTTTACCGACAGTAGATATATAGTACAATCCGCGCTAGAAGTGGATAAGGGTAGTTATGACGTTCATGACTTCCGTGATTTGACGCCTTTTGCATGGCTTGAAAAGCACATAGACGAGTATCCTGTTGTGGGCTATGAGGGGGAGCTATTTACGCTCAGCCAGGTGGGGAGGTACGCGAAATTTCTACCCAAGATGGTGCCGCATGTCATGCTAGACAAGCTTTGGAAGCGGCCCATGCAGATTCACCAGCGCATACAAGAACATCCAGTAGAGTTTGCTGGGCTTTCAAGCCGTGAGAAGCGCGCAGCCATTTCCCGTACTCTGCCCGCCAAGAGCGTCATGTTTATGACAGACGTAGATGCAATATCGTGGCTCTTAAATATACGCAACATGGCATTTACGCATACTCCGTCTGTTTTGGCGCGTGCGATCCTCCATAGTAACGGGAGCGTCGAGCTTTTTGTGGACGAGGAAGCTGATCAGGTACACATAAGTGACAAGGACGTACGCGTCTTTACTATGGATAAATTGCACGAGGCTTTAATGAGCGCGCACGGCATTGTGGTGGATGCATCCACGGTTCCAATGTCAATATTTGATGCAGTGCGAAGTAAGGTGGTGAAGGTCAGGGATGATGATCCTTGCACCTTACCCAGGGCCACGAAGAACGAAACCGAAATACGGGGAATGATCAAGGCTCACATCAGAGATGGGGCTGCCATGGCCAATTTTCTGTATTGGTTGCACACAGAACTTGCAAATTGCAGGGAAGTAACAGAGTTAGGAGCTGCGTTGAAAGTCCGTGAGTTCAGAGAAGCTCAAGAGCTATTTGCCGGAGAAAGCTTCGACGCGATTTCTGGTTTCGGGGGGGATGGTGCAATCGTCCACTATAGGGTAAACGAAAGAACAAACCAGGTACTGCGTGAAGGAGGGCTGTATCTACTGGATTCCGGTGGGCAATATTTGGATGGCACGACAGATATTACCAGAACTGTGGCGGTCGGTACTCCAAGTAGAGAACACATTGAGCGCTTCACTGATGTGCTAAAAGGGCACATTGCCCTGGCAAGGGCGGTTTTTCCCACCGGGACCTCGGGGGGAGACCTTGACGTACTAGCTCGCCAGTATTTGTGGAGCAAAAAGCTCAACTATGGGCACGGCACTGGGCACGGTGTTGGTAGCTTCCTATCTGTGCACGAAGGTCCACAGGCAATCTCACGCGGGAACCAAGTGGGCCTGCTGCCAGGTATGGTGCTCTCCAACGAGCCGGGCTACTACAAGGTTGGTGAATACGGCATTAGGATTGAAAACCTTATGTACGTTGAGGCGTGTGGCAAGGGATTTTGCAGATTTCAACAACTTACTCGTGTCCCGCTGGACAAAAACCTGATCGACTCCAAAATGCTCAGTCCTGAAGAGGCAAAGTATGTGAATGATTATCACAACTTCGTGTACAGCGAGTTAGCGCCCCACGTTACCGCGACGGTCAAAACTTGGCTACAAACAGCCTGCTCACCACTGTGATGTGTGCTGGCGCCCGCTCTTAGCGGCGTAGAATGCACATCAGGGTTGTCCCGGACGCAATTTTTGTGTATGTTCGCTGTTGTTTCCCACTTGGTTTTGGTGCGGAGCGTTGCGCGCAGTTTAAGTAGGGGGGGGGGAGCGTTGGTAGTCGAGGTTCGGTTTATTCTTACTATGGAAGGTTGCCCGTGGGCATGCTGGTGTTGACACGCGCCAGTGCAGATTCAGCAAAGTCCAGAGGAGTTCTGGAGAGATTGGGGTTTGACGTTTTTGTTGAGCCCATGTTTGAAGTCGTGCATCTGCGTACTGAGGCCCTGAGGCTACATTCGTATGGCGTTACTGTTGCTACTAGCAGGAATGGTGTCGATGTTATAGCCAAACTTACCGATGAACGCGATGCTTGCATCCTGACTGTGGGTGATAGCACCATGAGGCGTGCGACTGCCCTTGGGTTTACTAATGTGGTATCTGCGGGTGGCACTGTGCACGACATACTGTCTTGCCTAGGTGCGTACCAACGCGGAGCTAAGATACTGTACGCGAGAGGGGAGGAAGTTTCATGCGATTTACGCAGCGCTGCCGAGGAAATGGGCTTTGAAGTGGAGGAGGCCGTGCTCTACAAGGTTGTGGCTAGAAAGGATCTAAGCCCGCAGTGCTGCGATCTGCTCATGAATGGCGAGGTATCAGGTGTAGTGTTTTACTCAACTGGGACAGCCAAAATTTTTACCGAGTTATCCGGGCCGTACAGCAGGCTTCTGCGTAATGTTTGTGCGTATTCGATGAGCAATAGCGCTTTTCGCGTATTAAATGCGGGCGCATGGAGGCAGATACTCGTTTCTAGGCATCCCACAGAGGAGTCGTTGTTTAAGTTATTATTAGGCATTGAAGGATCATAAATGGTGTGTTATTAAGCGTGAAATCCAAAAATAGTTTGGAATGATCATAAGTTTGTTTGCACTCCCTCAGCCGTGTAGTGCTGAATTTAGTGGGTCTTATGTGTGTAGCGTATGTATGGTATGAAAAAATTTTCTCTAGGTAAATGCGCCTACATGGCGTTGTGTTGTTTCCTGATGGGGTGTATCTACACTTTTGAGTCTGCATACGGGCGTAGGGTAGGCACAATAGGTGTATTGTCCACTCAAAGTGTGACATATCCTCATGAGTACAATACTGCCGTGGGGATTACTGAGTTGCTCGTTAAATTGGGCGCGAAAAGTGTCACACTTTTGGATTATAACAAAATAGTAGAGGGTGCTGGTGGCACCAGTGCCGGCATGGCAGCAATAAAAGATAGCCTTGGCAGGTTTTTGCGGGAAAACGGTGTAGATAGGATTTTAATTCCTGGTAACTACTACAACGTGGTTTCTCCCCCGCTGCCACCAACTCCCAACCGTCAACTGGTTACGGACGCTATGGTTGGCCTAATAGATGATGGGGCTAACTTGCGGTTTCTGGCTATCTGTGGAGGGTTGCAAAATGTATTGCACTCGAAACGTATCAAGCTAAACAAGGTGCGGGATATTCTGGGCTCCGATAAAATGGCCGATTCTCATAATATTGCTGACCCAGACCCGAGGCTTCCTGGGGTTCCCCTGATGCGGGTGAAAGCCCTGCCGGGTACTAAGCTTGAAAGTATTGTGAGGAAGGTAAATGCGGGGGGAGATCTGGTATTCTACCTGCCCGATGCGCACAAGGAGGCTATAGACAACGCGCCGGAAAATATTAAAAAACTAAAGGCACTTGGCTACAAGATCGCTGCAGTATCTGAAGACGGCATCATAGAAGCACTTGAAGACAGAACGGGCAACATACTGATACAAATGCACCCAGAGTACATGCTGATGAATGCTGATAAAAAAACAGGTCGGCACCGCGCGGTTGACCGTGCTATTGCGGTGGCGCTCGCCATTATCACAGATTTCCTCGGGGGCGGTTCTGCTGGTGACTAGTGATACGTGATTTTACCTCTGCGCACAGGTCAGGATTTTCTATTCGGTGGTGTGAGGCTTTTGTACTGGCAGCTTGGCTGCCTGCAGGCCTGGAGAAATCATGTGTCTGCAGGGTGCAAACTTACTCAAAGCGCCTGCATTTATCACGGTAATTGGAAAATTGTGGCATAATATGCGGCTTGGTGTACTAGAATAATGCGAAGCTGTGACGGAGCCAATTATAGCGGAGGTTGCGCTACCTGTACCTGTGGATAGGTGTTTCTACTACTCCGTACGCGAAGGCATGGAACTTTCTGTAGGCGACTACGTGCGGGTCCCCTTTGGGAATAGGGTGGCAGTAGGCATAATCACTACCATGAGGAGAGGGCCTACCCCCGATATGGAGCTGAAAGACATTGGCGACAGAATTCCCCTCCCGCCGGTACAGCGGCCACTCATGGAGTTTCTGAAGTGGGTCAGCAATTATAACATCATGCCAATAGGTATGGTGCTAAAAATGGTGCTCGGCGGCGTCATTGCTGCAAAATCTTGCATGTTTGGTACGCAAGAGTACAAACGTTGTGTGCCAACCGGTGATGGTCATGGGCTGAGCGCATCTGCTGAGCTGTCAGGGGAGCAGCTAAAGGCCTGTGACCAAATAGTGGGAAGGCTTTCTGGATTTTCAGTAACCGTGTTGGATGGAAAGACTGGCTCCGGTAAGACCGAGGTTTATTGTACAGCAATAGCCAAGCTACTACACAGCTGCTTGGATGCTCAGATCCTAATCCTGCTGCCGGAAATAGTTTTGGCTACGCAGCTCATGAAGCGGGTGCATAACTATTTTGCGGGGTATAATCCAGTGGAGTGGCACTCCGGCCTTACAGCGAAAAAGCGTAGGGAAAATTGGCTGGCGATCACTTACGGAGCCTCATCGATAGTGGTGGGGGCGAGGTCTGCTCTGTTTCTGCCGTTCAAAAATTTGAAATTGATAGTCGTTGATGAAGAGCATGAGTCCTCTTTCAAGCAAGACTGTGGAATCATCTACAACGCGCGCGACATGTCTATCGTGCTAGCGAAACAATTAGGTGTGCCTGTGGTTCTGTGTTCGGCAACCCCGGCCTTGGAGACGATGCATAACGTTCACCAAGGCAAATACCATCATGTTGTGCTAAAGCAGAGATTTGGTGAAGCAGTAATGCCCGACATCGCAGTGGTTGATATGCGCAAGGATCAGTTGCTCAGAGAATGGCTTTCATCTGGACTGCACGACAAAATAGCTTCTACCCTCGCTAAGGGTAACCAGGCAATGTTGTTTTTAAATCGTCGCGGATATGCGAGATTGGTCTTGTGCAAAAAGTGCGGGTACAAAATAAGCTGCCCAAATTGTTGCACATGGCTGACCGAACATAAAAGGTTAGATGGCCTGCTGTGCCACTATTGTGCATACAGCTGCGCGGTGCCTCAGCAATGTCCGGACTGTACAAAACACAATACCATGACGCCGTATGGGGTGGGGGTTGAAAGAGTTGCTGAAGGCATAAAGGAGCTCGTTCCGAAGGCGAAAGTTGCAATAATCAGCAGTGACGTAAGTACCAAGCGAATTACCCGCGCAATAGAGCAAATTATGGAAGGCGAAGTGAACGTCATTGTAGGCACCCAGATTATAGCCAAAGGACACAACTTTCCTAAGCTGACCCTTGTTGGGGTCATAGATGCGGATTTGGGCATGGGAAACAGCGATTTGAGAGCAACTGAGAAAACCTATCAACTACTGCACCAGGTCTCTGGTCGCTCTGGCAGATTTGAAGAAAAAGGGGAGGTTGTGTTGCAAACACACGGCCCGGAGAGCCCAGTTATTCAGTCTTTGCTGTCTTGTGAGCGTGAGGATTTTTACAGTGCGGAGCTACACTCGCGCAAGGTTACCGACATGCCTCCGTACACGAGGCTTGTTGCCATAATAGTATCAGGCAAAGAGGAGTTTAGGGTTGTAGATGTGTCTAAAGATATCGTGGCGGACCTTTCAAGGCATATCACGGTTTGGGGGCCGGCTCCAGCCCCAATGAGCCTGGTAAACGGCGTGCACCGGTATAGGATGTTGATAAAAACTCGCAGTATCATGGCCGTGAGGAAGATCTTAGCAGAATGTCGGGATCGGTACACAAAACTTGGGAGAGTGAAAGTGGTGATAGACGTTGACCCAGTTAACTTCGCGTGAACGCTTCCTGCGAGCAGCTATCCACGTTGATTTATGTTGCAGACGTGAATCTAAATTCAGCATTTGAAAGCCGTTAGACGTGGATGAGTGCCTATTTTTGGTGCTCCTCTCATCATAAATCTGGAGTAGCGTCACCCGTAGTTTGAGCGTTTAAATATTTTTCTGTGGTGCCCATAAGGGTTGAAAATTATGGTGCTCTGCTGTCCTGTTCCGGCTGCAGTTTATTCACCCTACATTGGCGCCCTGTTCTGGCGATCTGGGTGTTTCGGGCCGCGATTCACTTATACCCACGGTTATGGCCAACTACGTATGTTTTACTTTAAGATGTAAATTATGCCCCATTTCTAGGGAAACTCCGGCCCGCAGGGCCTCTGTGCCTGTCTATTTAAAAGCGGCACACAGCGCGCACATATTTGGTTGTGCGACTGCGCACTGACAATTTTTGGGTGACGGAGCCCGGAGCAGCGAATACTTGGTGTGATAGATGTTCTGTTGCCATGAATGTTGGTCTGTATTCATGCTGTGGTTGACTATCGCTCATATCTTGGTACAATCGCGCAGGGTTGTTGTGTTTTTTCGGGGGTTCCTGTGAGTAGGGTTTGTGACGTTACTGGGCTTGCAAAGTCCTTTGGCAACAAGGTGTCGCACTCCAACCGTAAGACGAAGCGGTCTTATTTGGTGAATTTGCACAACGTGACTTTGGTTAGTGAGGTGCTTGGGCGAAAATTTAAGATGAAGATCGCTGCCCGTACCTTGCGGACTATAAACTACAAGGGTGGTTTTGACCTTTATCTGTTGAACACCGCTTCCAGGAAGCTCAGTGGCGAGGCGCAGAAGATAAAACGCAAGATAAAGGCTGCTGTTGCAGCTGGTAAGTCCTTGCAGTGCGGCGTGCTCTAAGCTCTGCTCTTTTCTGTTTTTCTTTCTAGGCTTGTTGTTTGTCGTAGCTCCGATATCAGTTGCTGTATGTCGTTGCCCGGTTCTGATGTGAACTCAATGTACTTCCCGGTAGATGGATGACGAAAGCCAAGTAGGGACGCGTGCAGGGCTTGTCTCCGGAAGTTTTTGACATCCTGCACCCCGCTCCTCATGCATTTTTTGCAGTTCTTACCATACTTCTGATCCCCTACTATGGAGTGCCCTATATGGCTCAGGTGTACCCTTATTTGATGCGTCCTTCCGGTATGGAGCGTACACCTAACTAAGCTTGCGACTTTCCCAAATTCCTGTTCAACTTTATATTCTGTTTTTGCTGGCTTCCCGCCGGATTTTGCGACTTCCATCATGGTTACGTCGGACCTTTTCACGCGGATGTTTGTGTGTATCGTACCATGCTTGGGGCAAGGTATACCCCAGGCTACTGCTAGGTACTCTTTCTTGAATTCTTGGTTGGCAAGTTCTTCGGAAAGCCTATAATAGGCGCTCTCAGTCTTCGCTGCGACCATGAGCCCACTGGTGTCCTTATCCAGTCTGTGTACGATGCCCGGCCTTGAGCTACTGCCGACAGATTGCAAACCGGCCCCGAAGCGGGCAAGCAGCGCATTTGTTATTGTGTAGTGTTCAATTCCATTTCCCGGATGGACGGCTATGTAGGGGTCTTTATCTATCACTATGATGTCATGGTCTTCATACACCACTTTAAGGTCAATATCGTAATTGGGTGATAAAGCACTTGGTCTTTGTGCGGCCGTAACTATCGTGTACACGTCACCTGTTTTTGCCAGGTAGCTGTTGTCGCTGATTACCTTCCCAAAAATTGTAACCTGCCCGCCGGCGATCAAATACTGCGCCTTGTTGCGTGATATATCCAATGCGCACGAGATAAATTTATCAATTCTTTGCTGGTCACCCTCTTGGGTGACGCATACTTCGTGTACGCATTTCATTCTAATTACTGGTTTTCTAACCATAGTATCTCCGTATATTGCCGAATGCAATTGCGATTCATCTTGGGTGCTTTGCAGAAGTGAGTATCCTGTATGCGCGACCGTATTAAAGCCTGCACTGGGCTACAGGTCCCAATTCGAGTGTGTGTATATCGCCCATGGATGGCTAATCTGGCTCATTTACAGTGGTGTGACGCGCCAGTGAACACGCTTCCCAGTGCAGATATGACCTCAGGTATTTTCTTCAAGTGTGCTAAAATGCGGGTGTGTTGCAAAAATATTGTTTTGCGGTAAGGTGGCTCGAATGTAGAATCGGTGCCACGTTGGGCTGTTTGCGGCCCTCTGAGTTTACGAGTTTTCTGTGGGCTGCATGATACGAAAGATTCTAATTGCAAATAGGGGAGAGATAGCGTGCAGAATAGTGCGGACTGCGCGCAAAATGGGCATAAAGTGTGTGTGCGTATACTCGGATGCGGACCGTGGTGCGCTGCATACTCTCTGTGCCGATGAAGCCGTGTATATAGGTCCGGGCCCAGCCAGCCAGAGCTACCTTGATATAGGTAAGATCTGTGCTGTGGCTGAGGATACCGGGGTGGATGCGGTGCACCCTGGTTATGGGTTTCTTGCTGAGAATGCAGAATTCCCAGACAGGCTGTCTGAGTGTGGTATAGGATTCATAGGTCCTGCTCCGTCTTCCATGCGCATGATGTCCGATAAAGTGGTGTCGAAGAGGGTTGCGCAAGATGCAGGTGTTGCTGTAGTTCCCGGATACATGGGTGTTGTAGAATCCCCCACTGATGCAAAAAACATTGCGGAGTCTATAGGATTTCCAGTCATGGTTAAAGCTGCTGCAGGCGGTGGGGGTAAAGGCATGCGAGTTGTGAAATCAGCCGAGGAAATGGAGCAGGCGTTTGTATCCGCTACCAACGAAGCATCCAAGAGTTTCAGTGATGGTAGAATTTTCATAGAAAAGTACGTGGAATTTCCCAGACACATAGAAGTACAAATAGTGGCTGATAAGCACGGCAATGTGGTATGTCTAGGGGAGAGGGAATGCTCTATACAGCGCAACAACCAAAAGGTAATAGAAGAAACTCCTAGTCCATTCCTTGACAAAAAGACGCGGCAAAGCATGTATGACCAGTGTGTGAGCCTTGCAAAGAGGGTGAACTATTTCTCGGTTGGTACAGTAGAGTTTGTCATTGATGCCGAGAAACGATTTTACTTTCTGGAAATGAACACCAGACTACAAGTGGAACATCCGGTTACAGAACTTGTAACTCGCATAGACCTTGTCGAGGAGATGATCAAGATTGCCGATGGTGGGCGGCTGAGCTTCTCCCAAAATGATGTGCGGTTTTCTGGGTCAGCAATAGAGGCCAGGATATATGCTGAGGACCCGAAAAAGGGCTTTTTACCTTCCAGCGGGCGTATAAAATATTATTCCGAACCTCCTGTTAGTGCAAACCTTCGGATAGACAGTGGAGTTATCGAAGGTGCGAATGTTAGCATGTTCTACGATCCCATGATTGCCAAGGTTTCATCTCACGGGGGGACCAGACAAAAGGCGATTAAGGTTATGCGGGAGGCTCTTAACAGGTTCTACATTGAAGGTGTGGCAAATAATATTGACTTCCTGCTTTCGGTATTTTGCAATTCTAATTTTATTTCCGGAAACATAAACACTGGGTTTGTTTCGCAATTTTATCGGTCTGGGTTCAAGGGTGATCCACTGACTCCCGAGATCGCAGAAATTTTGGCGTTTGCTGCGCTGCACATATATTTGGAAGATGAGTCTAGGAATTACGGCAAGGCGCTAGAGAGTGAAAAGCTGTCCGCACACGTGGGTGACTTTAAGTACAGGTTACATGTACGGTGTTCTGAAGGGAAAATTTTTGTTGCACTGGACCACAAAAAAGGAAGCATCGTACTATCCGGTACGTGGCATGGGAATTACAAAATGCTAGAAATACGTGTGGATGATGCTTCTCACTGGATTAAGGTCCGTGCAAGCTCAAGTCGGTATGTGCTGAAATACATGGCGGTTGAGGCGTTGTGTTCTGTACACAGAGCAAATGCAGACAGCCTGCTACAGTTCATGCCAGAAGTTACGGGTGATGGGGCATCTTCTGATGTTGTAGTTTCCCCAATAGCAGGAATGGTTGTAAACGTCTATGTGAAGTCTGGAGATGAAGTCAGTGTAGGGCAGCCATTGCTTGTGATTGAGGCTATGAAGATGGAAAATCTGATATGTTCGGAAGTTCAGGCAAGGGTTGCGGAAGTTTTGTGCACTAGTGGTGGAAGCGTTGTGGCAGGAGATGTTATTATCAAATTTGTAGGCAAATAGTTTCCTGATGGTCGGGCATTGCAGGTAGGTGTGGACCTGTTGCGGTGTGTACGTGTGTTAGCGGCAACCTTGCTTGCTTTGCTCATTGTTGGGGATAGTGTCAGTGTTGATAGGAAAGCCGAGGATAAGAAGTACCATAGGGTTTCTATCAAAGGCTGTAGCAAGGGTCGCTACCGATCCTCCAGTGCGCGACGGTGCTTTTCACTTCAAAGTTGACTGCAGACGTGACAATAGGCTTTTTGCTCTTCTCGCTGCGCTGCCGGGGGAAGTTTGCACGAGAACGCCAGAGGAGTGCTCTGTAAGGTTTCAGCGGTCAGACATTATAAGGTTCAGGGAAGCTGTACACAACCCAGTTAGGGCGGCAGCGCGTGGTGACGAGTATCACACCAGATTGGTGACATACTTGCTGCTGGAGGCGACTGATATATTCCAAGAATATGGGGCAAACCTATATTCACACATACATGACCGTTATATCCATGATATGCGCGCGGGTGGGGGCAAGTTCCAGCAGTGCATCAACTACATCAGGGGTACATATCCAGGCAGGCTGCCCGACGTGCTGTCTATGGGCTTGTACACCCAGCTTTGCTTTCCAAATCCCGCGCTACTGCAGGAACATTTTTCCTTTTTTGACGAGGAGTGGTGTTATGTGCTCAGACTCAAGACAGGCGCACAGGAAGCGATAGGGAGCCTTCTATTTGAAGCCGCGCTTATGAGATTGCGACGGCTTGATTGCGGTGAGGTGACACCAAACAACGACTCTGCTGAGGAGTGTCTTAGGAGATTTTTGGCATCAGCAACTTGTGGAATCAGAGCCCCGGTTGGGGATGATAGAACAATCAAGATTGCCTGCGAAGATTTTTTCATCATCGTGCAAGAAATCATTGGTGATAGCCTAGTCAAATCCCACATTGAGCGCCAACTTTGTCTGCGCCAGGAAAGGTGCATTGCCCGCGGGTTGCAGGAAAATTTCGATCGCGCCTGGTCACGCAGTGCATTAGGCCAGGATGCGGGCGGACACGCTGCTGTTGCAGAAATCAGACAAGCGATTCTGAGTTTGAAGCAAGTGCAGTCTCTGCTGGAGAACCCTTCCTTTTTTCAAAGGTTGAACCCACTGGGAGTGTTGCAAGCTCAGCAATATTTTAGAGGCATGAACGCGATTGTCGGAGCGATGATAACCTGTATGCGGGCAAATGAAGGGTCCTGGACTGAAGGGGCTTTTCTGTTTTTCTTGAGGGAGACCTGCGGACACATTACCGGTGATATTAGTCGCCTTCTATCCATCTACGACTTTTTCTCCACGGGACATACCATTTATAGAGATGCGATTGTGAGATTTACGCGCAGGGAAGTCTCAGAGATATCAGCGCATATAAACTGCTGGGTGTCACTATTTCGCGAGACAAGCCGCGCGCTTATTAGTGGAAGACATGATTCGTCAGAGCGCATAATTCAAAACCACCGATCTGCTGCTGGTGATACACCCGGGCTGGAGCCATTGCTTGACCCTGATACTATTTCGCGGCTCTTTTCACATTCGAGCAATGGCTTGCGGGAAGTAAACACCCGCCTCAGAAACGAATTGCTTTTCCGGCATTTAAAGTCTCACAAGTTGTGTGACTTCTTGTGCGAGTTTGAGTATGCCGACATGCGTGGGGAATGCGACAGACTCCTTGAAACAATTTTCAGCGATGGATGCACGAATGACGCGGTACTGGCACTTTTGCGGGAGATTGTCAGGGATTGTGGGTGTGAGCAGATTAAGGGCGTTAATTACAGTAGGGGTCTGAGTTTTGCGCAGTATGCTTATAAAATATCATGCTGGCTGCCATTTCACTCGTTTTGGCTGCCATGGGTAAACCCAGCACACTACAGAACCTTCTCAGGTTACGTAGGCAAAGGCATTAAGAGCAAGTTTTACGCCAAAAATATGATGGTGCCATTTACCGAGTTTTCCCGGACCATATGCCGTGGCTTGCACCTTGAAGATCTTGAATACAGGTTTGTGAAAAGTGACTACGAAGCGGAGATGTTGGGCAGGTCATTCAGGATGGAGCACAACATTCCAGGGTTTTTGGAGCGGGTCACGTTTCCCATAAGGAAGTGCAGATGGGTATGGTATCTGGTGCTGGGCCTGTTGATGATTCTATGCTCAGTAGTCGCAGTGATTGGGCAAATACTTGACCACTTTGGAATCATTCCCGGAGTGCTGGTTAGGGGAGCTCTAGACATATTCAGGTCAATGTTTGATATCACTGTGGCTATAGTAGGGCTAGATACCGTAGTGGAACGGTGCGTGTTTCTTGTTGTCAACATTGCTGGGCTGATCACCAGAGTGTTAGATTTTATCCTGCTGTGTGGTCTGATGTCCACTGTGACCAGGTTTATTTTTGGAAAACTTCATGACGCGTGTAATTTCCTGTTTGAAGCTCTTATTGGCGCCTGTGAGCATATAAGTCTGTACGGACTAAAAGATGCCTGTTGGCTGTTGATAGAAAAACTACTACACGGGAACGCAGAGCATACGAATGTTTTTGATACACCTGATAGCAATGTGCCAGAACAGATGCATGGGTGCGATGGTACCGAAGTTGGGCAGGTCATTGACCTACAAATGCTGTTGGAGACAATATTAATCAAGCGCCAGGATCTGCCAGACGCATTTAGGTCGCTATCCGCCACTGTTGGGGAGGAATTGTATGGATGCAAACCTGACATTAAGCTTATGCTTCATAGGTTTCGCGGGACTCTAGATTTACCCCAGAGTACGGTTTTTGATGGGAGCTATTTGAAACTACGAAAAGAGTTTTTCTTTTTGCTCAACAACTACCAAGAAGAGCTGAGCATCGTTGCTAGAACCGGTTCCAGTGCCGCGAATATACTTAATTCTTATGCTGCGAGAAGGGAGGTGTATGACAAAATTACTGCAGCGAATTTACAGACATTGCAGCTAATACATTGCAACCGTGACGCTCCTGCTGTGCGAGCAATAAGAAGCCGTAGGGATGCATGGGAAGTTATAAATACAGCACGCGACCAAGGAGAATCAATTACCCTGCGGGAGGTCAATGAAAAAATAGCGGCCTTGCGCTGGGCGATTTCTGCAATGGATTCGTACGATCTTACTGGTATCGTGATGCGACATGAAACCATAATTTCGGATACGAAAATCGAAAGGAGTTGCGTAATTGCCCTTATGGATTGTGTGATTACTTTGCAAGATTGGAAAAAAGCGCTCCTGGGGCGTGGAAATGTAAGCCGAGATTTGGTGCTGTGTGATATTAAAAGCAATTTTTCTTCGTACATCAGGGATGTCTGCTGCATACTTGGTGTGGCGGACCGTAGCGCGGCTGGACGGCACAACACTGTAAGCTACCGCAAGTTCCGTAATATAGTGTGCACAGATTTTCTCTTGCTAGAAACTCCTTCATCTGTGGCGGAGGATATGTCAAGTTTTGTGGGGTTAAGCCTGGGCACAAGGTCTTACTTCTCTGAGCTTGGGCGCGGGCTTGTAGACTTTGCAGCACACTGTCGCGAGTTAAAATACATGTTAGCGTCGCTCATGGTTTACCAAATGGCGCCGCTATTGGGCATTGAAGGTTTACAGTCATTGTTCGACCACTACTCCAGATTTGCTGAAAATGCCATGCGGCCGCTGGGCATTAAATCCGCGTATGACTTCTTTGCTGGAACTCATTATACTGAGCAGTTTTTGTCCTTCTTTTGGAGCAATGTTTTTTTCTGGGATATTGTAGTGGCCTCAGAGGGGTTCTTTCAAGCAGTGCTTCTATCCGAATCCTCAGAAGTATCAGAGATTTTCCGCACGATGGACCATCATATTTACCTGGAGTCATTTTTCCGCAGAAGTTATGCGCTCGATGAAGTAAAATCTGCGCTGAATGGTCTTGGGGATTTTGCTTGTACTATTTTGCAGATACACCAAGTTAGGGCTATGCTAAGAAGTGCAAAAGCTGCCAATAGGGTGCATGGTAGCCTGGAGAACTTTATGCAGCACGAGGAGACATCAGGCACTATCTGCCGTTGTAGCGAACACGCGCAGCAGCACCCAGGCCATGAAAGAAACGTCGGCACGTGTGACTCTAGTGGGATAAGTGCTTCACTACAGTGTACTGAAGTTGTGCGCGTGCCACGTGCTACGCCACGCTGTCTGTAGTATGACGCCCATTACGGCGTCAGTCCGGCGGTGACATGTGCATGTACTGAATGTAAATTGCAGTATTGCGTCAGATTCGGTAGACTAAGCGCGCGACTGTGACAATATGCGCTTTATTTACAATGTTGCTGTGCTGTTGTGTGGCAGTTATGGCACATGCATCCTCGTGCGCGTGCCCACAGTTGAAGGAACGGAGAGCGGGTACAGTGATTTTTTACTGCGTGGGGTTACAATCCCGCCTTCGCGAGTTAATATCGATTGCCTGAGAGGTTTTATGCTTGATGACACGTACGTCACTGACAAGCTTGGTGAAGGGGATGACAGCAGTCTCAGGGCGTGGGGAAAGATTAGGTTAGAGGACCTGAGTGCGGAAGAGTACATACAGGAACTTGCAAAGCAATTCAAAGAGTTTGCGCAAAATGTGCGGCAGCCCAGGGAAGGGGAGGTATCACAAGGCCATGAAGTAGAAATAGCCGAGGGCGGCCCACAACATGCCGATATTGCCCTTCCCGGTGACAAAGATTTTGAAGTTAATCAGTCGTTCCTAAATGTATTGCTGGCGTTCGTGGAAGACTTTTACAAAAAGTTTCTTTCTCCAGATACAACAGAGCACGGACAGCGGCCTTATACTTTGCGGGAGAAGCGCAGAAGGAGAGTGCTCACAGAGGCGCTAATGGCCTTTCTAAGAAAGCTTGTGGACAGGAGGGTGTCAAGCTTTAGGTACCTGCTCGAGCAGCAAATAATGGAGCTCAGAGATGCACTAGAAAAAGAACTAGATCCTAAAATGCGGCAGCTTCTGCAGGAGAGGCTTATGCTTTTGACCCAGCTCAAGATGCAATTGCAAGCCATGGAGAGGCGGCAGGGTGCGGACCACCATATGTTTTTCATGATGCTAGTTGCGCACACTCTCGCTGGGGCGTCGTTAGATCTTCAGAGGTATGCGCCTTCGATCAGCGCTTCAGAGAACTATGCCACCATGCACAGAAGGTTAGGGCGCCTTTTCGATGTTGACAGCATCGTGCATGATGGAATCAAAAGAGAAATAGGTCATACCGCTGCAGAATTGACCATGCAACACAGTGTGTACCACGCGTTTGCTGCGGATCGGCACTTTGTTGATGGCCTTCTCTCGGGGCGAATGGGGGCTAGGGAGCTTGATGCCGCAACAATGGGCAGGCTTTTTATCCACGCCGGCCATGGTCTTGGCGCTCACGGGCATATGCATGGACATATACACGGGGTACCCGAGGGAGGAATAATCGCGAGGCTTGCCGCATTTATTGGCCTTATGATCCAAAATGTTGCAATGAGACTCATGATGACTGCGCGTGATGCCTTGGTGGGGACTGTTGATGCCTCAATGGCCAGGGCCAATGTGTGGAATGCCGATGTTAACCGTAACGCAGTTGCCACAGCCATATTCAAGGCGGCCAATGTCGTGGATAACTTCATTCGCGATAGAGGAGGGTACGAATGGCAGCGCGGTGTAGCTACGGAGCATGCGGCCTACTGTACCGGCTTAGATATGCGTGGTGCCCAAGAGGGAATGCGGGGGCACCCTTACGGCGAGTACAACGTTAGATGCGCATTTGAATTTGCCCAGGCGGGACAGTCCTTGAGAGGCAGCATACTGCTGGAGGATGTAACAGTGCAAAGGGTCATCGAGGTTGGGCCACAAATCCAGAGATGACGTAATACATGTACAAGGTACCTGAACCAGTGCGTGGCTGATTACGCCCTGATGCAGACGCTCTGCGTGCACGCACTCAGCTGAATATTCGATATACACACCCCAGCAGAAGCAAGGGGGGAGACTCTCGCCTCCCCCGGCCTATCACGAGCTAGCGGGCAGCACCTTGTGCTTGCGCACAACCAGCAGCAACTACTACGCCGTCAAGTCTTGTTTGCGGAGCAGTAGCACCATACTGAGCCATTATCGCGTCAGTGCTCACACCGAACTCCTTAGCGAGACTATCGAGAGTTTGCATCTCTGCGCATTCACCCATAATATCCAGAGTAGCTTGAGCCCCGTACCTAGCATCGATAGCACGCAACTCTTGGTTCAGCTGATGAGCAGCAACTGCACCACGAACAGCTTTGATATTAGCTTCAGCAGCCTTTTCGAGACGCACATCCCTTTGGATCTTGGCCATTTCCTTGTCTATAGCTTCTTGGCGGATCCTAGGTCCATGCTCAGCATCGATAGCACGCAACTCTTGGTTCAGTCGATGAGCAGCAACCTTACCAGGAACAGCCTTAGTCATAGCTTCAGCAGCCTTTTCGAAGCGTACTTCTGCTTGGATCCTAGCCATTTCCTTGTCTATAGCTTCTTGGCGGATCCTAGGTCCATGCTCAGCATCGATAGCACGCAACTCTTGGTTCAGTCGATGAGCAGCAACCTTACCAGGAACAGCCTTAGTCATAGCTTCAGCAGCCTTTTCGAAGCGTACTTCTGCTTGGATCCTAGCCATTTCCTTGTCTATAGCTTCTTGGCGGATCCTAGGTCCATGCTCAGCATCGATAGCACGCAACTCTTGGTTCAGTCGATGAGCAGCAACCTTACCAGGAACAGCCTTAGTCATAGCTTCAGCAGCCTTTTCGAAGCGTACTTCTGCTTGGATCCTAGCCATTTCCTTGTCTATAGCTTCTTGGCGGATTCTAGGTCCATACTCAGCATTGATAGCACGCAACTCTTGGTTCAGCTGATGAGCAGCAACTGCACCACGAACAGCTTTGATATTAGCTTCAGCAGCCTTTTCGAGACGCACATCCCTTTGGATCCTAGCCATTTCCTTGTCTATAGCTTCTTGGCGGATCCTAGGTCCATGCTCAGCATCGATAGCACGCAACTCTTGGTTCAGTCGATGAGCAGCAACCTTACCAGGAACAGCCTTAGTCATAGCTTCAGCAGCCTTTTCGAAGCGTACTTCTGCTTGGATCCTAGCCATTTCCTTGTCTATAGCTTCTTGGCGGATCCTAGGTCCATGCTCAGCATCGATAGCACGCAACTCTTGGTTCAGTCGATGAGCAGCAACCTTACCAGGAACAGCCTTAGTCATAGCTTCAGCAGCCTTTTCGAAGCGTACTTCTGCTTGGATCCTAGCCATTTCCTTGTCTATAGCTTCTTGGCGGATCCTAGGTCCATGCTCAGCATCGATAGCACGCAACTCTTGGTTCAGTCGATGAGCAGCAACCTTACCAGGAACAGCCTTAGTCATAGCTTCAGCAGCCTTTTCGAAGCGTACTTCTGCTTGGATCCTAGCCATTTCCTTGTCTATAGCTTCTTGGCGGATCCTAGGTCCATGCTCAGCATCGATAGCACGCAACTCTTGGTTCAGTCGATGAGCAGCAACCTTACCAGGAACAGCCTTAGTCATAGCTTCAGCAGCCTTTTCGAAGCGTACTTCTGCTTGGATCCTAGCCATTTCCTTGTCTATAGCTTCTTGGCGGATTCTAGGTCCATACTCAGCATTGATAGCACGCAACTCTTGGTTCAGCTGATGAGCAGCAACTGCACCACGAACAGCTTTGATATTAGCTTCAGCAGCCTTTTCGAGACGCACATCCCTTTGGATCCTAGCCATTTCCTTGTCTATAGCTTCTTGGCGGATTCTAGGTCCATACTCAGCATTGATAGCACGCAACTCTTGGTTCAGTCGATGAGCAGCAACCTTACCAGGAACAGCCTTAGTCATAGCTTCAGCAGCCTTTTCGAAGCGTACTTCTGCTTGGATCCTAGCCATTTCCTTGTCTATAGCTTCTTGGCGGATCCTAGGTCCATACTCAGCATTGATAGCACGCAACTCTTGGTTCAGTCGATGAGCAGCAACCTTACCAGGAACAGCCTTAGTCATAGCTTCAGCAGCCTTTTCGAAGCGTACTTCTGCTTGGATCCTAGCCATTTCCTTGTCTATAGCTTCTTGGCGGATCCTAGGTCCATGCTCAGCATCGATAGCACGCAACTCTTGGTTCAGTCGATGAGCAGCAACCTTACCAGGAACAGCCTTAGTCATAGCTTCAGCAGCCTTTTCGAAGCGTACTTCTGCTTGGATCCTAGCCATTTCCTTGTCTATAGCTTCTTGGCGGATCCTAGGTCCATGCTCAGCATCGATAGCACGCAACTCTTGGTTCAGTTGATGAGCAGCAACCTTACCAGAAATTGCTGCAGCCATAGCTGCATTGATAGCCGCTGCACGGAGATCTCTCCGCAGTTTTTGGTTACCGTCACTCATAACACACACCACTCTAGTTAGAAATTGCCCGCAGCTTGCCACACGGGGGGGGGGATGTCAAAGAAAAAAATCACTTTAATGCGCAATGCGCTCCGAAACCCCCACTAATCAGGTGGGGTGACCTCCACCATACATGTCGGTGTTGTGAGCGCGGTGGTCAGACACGTAATTTGTGTAAATACACATTTCGCTAGTTGCGCGATTGCGGGGCTGGTTGGTTGACAAGTGTTGCAGTTTTTACTACGCTACTCGGTAGTTTGTTGCTGGTCAGTATGGAAAACAAGCCCGATTGGTTGAGGGTACGGATGCCGGGCGGTGCGGTCTTTAAGGAAGTTGCCGAGCTTGTGCGTCACTACGGGCTCAATACGGTCTGCGAGGAGGCTGCGTGTCCTAATATAGGTGAGTGTTGGAACAAGCGCCATGCCACTGTTATGATCATGGGTTCCGTGTGTACAAGGGCGTGCGCGTTCTGTAACGTGAAAGTCGGCGTACCCAATGCCCTTGATCCTGATGAGCCTGAGAGAGTTGGTGCTGCAATCAGTAAGCTTGGCTTGAAACATGTGGTTATAACTTCTGTGGACAGGGACGACCTTCCAGATGGGGGGGCCAGCCACTTCGCTAAGTGCGTTCGGGAGATAAGAAAGCGTGACAGCTCCGTAACGGTGGAGATCTTAACTCCAGACTTTCTCGGTAAGCCGTGCGCAATTGACATTATCGCCTCTGCACGTCCAGATGTGTATAACCACAACCTAGAAACTGTGCCCAGGTTGTATTCTAAGGTCAGGCCCAGGGCGAAGTATTTTAATTCACTGAATCTGCTTAAAGAGGTCAAGGACAGAAGCCCTGGGGTGTTTACCAAGTCTGGGTTCATGCTAGGGCTGGGTGAGTCTAAGGAAGAGGTGTACCAAGTTATGGATGACCTAAGGTGTGCCGGTGTGGACTTCATAGTTATGGGGCAGTATTTGCAACCTACAAAGAACAACATTGAAGTGCATCGCTATGTTCCCCCTGCGGAGTTCGAGCAGTACAAACTCATGGCGTATGCGAAGGGGTTCTCCATGGTTGCTGCAAGTCCGCTTGCGCGATCTTCCTACCACGCTGAGGATGACTTCCGAAAACTTAAGGAACTTAGGCTCGCACGTGCTAAAGTAAGCGAATAGGGTTATCGTGCATTCGTAGCTCAGTCAGGATAGAGCGCTACCCTCCGGAGGTAGAGGTCGCAGGTTCGAGTCCTGCCGAGTGCGCACCATGCTATAGCAAGAAATTTGTAGTTATTAATTGCTGCAGCCGTTACTTGGGACGGAATAGCTCCCACAACGCACAGCGCCAGTCATGCGTTACACGCTAACATGTGCAGGTGCCCGGGCCGCTGGCTCCAATGTACGCGGTTCACGCAATCAGCTGGTGACGCACTTCAAGCGACGGATTCGCAGATTGTGCGGTGGAGCAACTAGAACGAAAAGTGGTCAAATCGCTTTCTGATAAGATCGGCTATCATGTTCAAGATAAGCAGTATGACTAGCAGAGCCAGTATTGCAATTGCGGATATTTTAGTAAACTCAATGTTAGAATTGTTCGCCCAGATGTATATTTGTACGGGTAAAACACTAGCAGGGTCTAGAAATGTTCTGGGTAGATCAACCACGAATGCGACCATGCCTATCATGATTAATGGGGAAGACTCACCAATCATTCTCGCGACACTTACCATGACTCCCTGCACCACGGTGGGCAGGGCGATCGGAAGTGAATGATGCATTATGACCTGCATCTCTGATGCTCCTAGAGCAAAGGCGGCCTGTTTTACAGATTCTGGTACTGCCGCAAAAGCCTGCCGGGTGCTTATAATCAAGTTGGGCAGTATCATGATTGATAAAGTCATGCCTCCTGCCAGCGCGGAAGACCTGGGCACTCCAAGGATGTTTAGATAGACGATAAGTCCTAGAACCCCGAAAATAATTGAGGGGACTGAGGATAGGTTGTTTATGCTAACCTCAATCATCGAGGCCAGCTTCCCCCTCTTCAGGAGTTCCTGCATACATATCCCGCTCATTACACCCACCGGTATTGCCAAAGCCAGGCACACCGTGATAGTCAGCAAAGAGCCTATGAGCGCACCCGTGATGCCTGCACTCTCTGGGACCTTAGAGTGAGAATTGGTAAATAGTGCGGAATTAAAAAACCTTTTGACCCTGTTTTCAGCAACAAGTTTTTGCCTTATTGCATCGTATACATCGTTGTTGCCGGGCGTGCTGGATACAAAATCGCTTGAAGCGTTGAACCACACGCTGGTATTACTCAATAGGGCGCCTTTCTCAACGAGATGTGCAAAGTCGTAATGGGCAGTTTCGCTTATGACGCTATGCGCAATCCTTCTGGTTTCATGGTTGCTTAGGTCCACGGAATCTTGAATTACCTTCTCCAGTGCACCTTGAATGTGCCGTATGCACACATCTCTGAACCCGCTGTCGCCCGGGTCCATATGCCCAATTTGGTCAAAGGAAAGCAAGATTTTTGTGGTTGTCAGCGCCTTGTACCCGTTGTTTACTATGCTGCACAATACCAAAACTAGCATGCCCACTGATATACCAAGGGCGCCCAAAGACAGCACGGAGAGCAGCCTATCTTTCTTGCTCCTGATGAATACCCTTACACTCTTTCGGTGGTATTTCAGTAGTTTTGTGAAATCTTTCTTCATAGCAAAAACAGCGCCGAAACTAAGCGGAGATGCACCACCCCCTGGATAAACCTGACGGAAGCGTGCCAATGCTACATCCTTTGCAACGCCATTACAAAGGATTTTATATGTACAACAAATTCTCCAGCCCACCTTTGCTACCCGCAGGGAGCGCGCCATATGCATCGTTCTCACCCCTCATGGCGTTGACTCCGCACTTGGGGGCGCGCCTCTTTTGCAGTTGTGTACCATGGCCGTAAGCGGGTGCATAATGCTGTGTACATTGTTTATTGTGATTTTTTGAGCTTTAGGTGTTGAATCTGCTACGCAGTTGGTATACATTGAGGGTTTGTTTTGCGATCGTAGTTATGTTTGAATTACCTAGCCTTCCGTACAGTAGCCTGGAGCCTTACATCTCAGACAAACTGCTAGACCGTCACTATAACGGTCACCACAAAACTTACGTTGATATGCTGAACAAGCTGGTGGTGGGCACAGAGTTTGATGGGATGGGCAATAGTGATTTGGAAAATATTATTGTTAAGGCCCATGGCTCTAGTGCTACTAGGGCGATCTTTAACAATGCAGCTCAGATTTGGAATCATGACTTTTACTGGAAGTCTATGAAGAAAGACGGGGGAGGAAATCCTCCGGCGAAGCTGGCGGAAATGCTTAAAGAGAGCTTTGGTGGCGTGCAGGAATTTGCTGATGCCTTTGCGGCTAGTGGTACCGGGCATTTCGGCAGTGGATGGGCGTGGCTACTTTATGATAGGAATTCCGGCAAGCTGCAGGTTGTGAGCACTCCAAATGCAGAGTCCCCTCTGTTGACTTCTGGATGCTACCCTCTACTTACCATGGATGTCTGGGAGCATGCTTATTACCTTGATTACCTAAACGTTCGCAAGAAGTATGTTGATGTTTTTCTTGAGCACTTGATAAACTGGGATTTCGCGTTACAGAGGCTTGAAACTGCGGGTGTGTGACAGGACCAGGGCTTCTTAGTACTAGTTAATCATTTTATAATTTTTTGTTGCTAGAGTCTGTGGAAAGTCGCGTGTGCCTGTTTTCGGTGGAGTAATGTCGTCCGGTAGTGTCAAGACGGATCAGCTGTTTAAGGGGCTTACAAGGCCCACTATGCTTTTTGGTGTAAGCTACACATTTGCGATACTGAATTTCATGATCTCTATCATGATCTTCATGTACAGTAACGACTTTAGGGTGTTGCTTATTCTGGCTCCGGGCATACACGCAATAGGCTTCGCTGCATCTTCTAAAGACCCGTTGTTCATGGATCTGTTTGTCATCAAAATGCAAAAGTGCAGCAAGTGTCTTAATCGTTTCTATCACAATGCTAATTCTTACGACGTAATGTAGCGGATGTTAGGACTCGGGAGAACTGCAGCAACTACTAGAAAGAGGGGGGTTGTTGAGAGGGAATGCCACGAGGCTCATTTTCTACCTTACTTGGAACACTGGAACAGCACAACCCTTATAACCAAAGATGGTTGCATGCTGAAAGTGATCAAGCTGTCTGGCTACGCGTTTGAAACCGCGGACGATGAGGATTTGTCCATACAAAACTCGATCAGAAACCAGACGCTCCGGAGCATGTCTTCCTCTTCGTTTGGTCTATACTTTCACATCATAAGACGCAGGAAGGACGCGTTCTCTCATGGCTTTGCAAGCGGTAAGCTCTCCAATGCTTTTGCTGATGCAGTGAATGTCCAGTGGCGCGAAAAACACATGACGAAGCCGTCATTTGCAAACGAGCTGTACATAACGGTTGTCAGGGATGGAGGTAAAAAGAGCACCGAGCTTTTCGTGAACTTAATGAAAAAGTTCAGCAAGAAGGTGACCAGCGAAGCCTGGAAGAATGACATGCGCGCCATCTATGAGGACCTAGAAGAGGCAACAAACCGGGTGGTGACCAGCCTCCGTAACTATGCACCGAGAGAGCTTGGCATCAGGCAAACACCTTCAGGGGACTTTTCTGAGATTATGGAGTTTCTGCTCCAAATTGTGAATTGCGGCACGGTGCACAATGTCGCCATGCACCTCGGAGACATTTCCCGGCACTTGCCCATGCACAGATTGTATTTCGGTCGCAAGGTGGTGCAAGTTGTTGGACATGATGAGTCAAAATATGCGGGGCTGATTAGCTTAAAGGAATACGGCCAAACCACTTCTGCCGGGATGTTGGATGCGTTTTTGCAGTTACCATATGAGTTTATTATCACGCAGTCTTTCAAGTTTACGAACAGACAGGCCGCAATAACCAAGATGCAGATTCAGCAAAATCGCATGATTCAATCTGCTGACAAGGCGGTTTCGCAGATATACGAGATCTCCAAGGCGCTGGATGACGCGACGAGCGGTAAGATTGCGTTTGGGCTTCATCACCTGACAGTTTTGTGTATTGAAAAAAACCCGAAGAACCTGGAAAACGCGCTGTCTCTGGTGGAGGCTGAGCTCTCCAACTGTGGGGTGTATCCTGTAAGAGAAAAAGTAAATCTGGAGCCCGCATTTTGGGCTCAACTTCCGGGCAACTTTTCATACGTTGTGCGGAAGGCGGTGATTAGTACGCTGAATATGGCTGGCTTCGCGTCCCAGCACAACTACCCCATAGGCAAAAAGTTCGATAACCACTGGGGGGAGGCAGTCACGGTTTTTGATACCACATCTGGTACTCCGTTCTTCTTCAGTTTCCACATACGTGACGTTGGCCATACGGCAATAATAGGCCCAACTGGTGGCGGTAAAACCGTGCTGATGAACTTTCTGTGTGTTCAGGCAATGAAATTTTCTCCCAGGATCTTCTTTTTCGACAAAGACCACGGTGCGGAAATCTTCATCAGGGCGCTAAATGGCATATATTCGGTTGTGGAGCCTAGGGGCAACACCGGGTTGAACCCGCTGCACTTGGATGACACGGCCGATAACAGAACGTTCCTCATGGAATGGATGAAAGTACTGGCGACTACACTCTCGAGTGACCTAACCCCAGATGACATATTGCGCATCAATGACGCTATAGAAGGCAATTTTAAGCTCAGAAAGGAAGACAGGATGTTGCGTAACCTTGTGCCTTTTTTGGGTATAGGGGGTGCAGACACCCTGGCTGGGCGCATGATGATGTGGCATTCCGAGGGTTCACATGCGGCGCTTTTCGATAATGAAGAGGACCTGCTAGATTTTACCAAGTCTAGGGTCTTTGGATTCGAGATGGGAAATTTGCTCAAAGATCCGTCAGCCCTCGCCCCTACCCTGTTATATTTATTTCACAAGATTAGCATATCGCTTGACGGCACGCCCTCAATAATAA
Source organism: Anaplasma ovis str. Haibei (assembly GCF_002214625.1). NCBI lineage: Bacteria > Pseudomonadati > Pseudomonadota > Alphaproteobacteria > Rickettsiales > Anaplasmataceae > Anaplasma > Anaplasma ovis. The sequence continues at coordinate 728,599 of NZ_CP015994.1, read as the reverse complement.
TCTTGGATGAAGCATGGGCGCTGATCGACAACCCTGTGTTTGCACCCAGAATAAAAGACTGGTTGAAAGTACTCAGAAAGCTCAACACTTTTGTGATATTTGCTACACAAAGTGTTGAAGATGCGAGTAAAAGCCAGATAAGTGACACACTGGTGCAGCAGACAGCAACACAGATCTTTTTACCTAACCTTAAGGCTACCAGTGCATATAGGGATGTATTCATGTTAACTGAGAGAGAATACTCCCTAATAAAATACACGGATCCCGGGAGTAGGTTTTTTTTGGTAAAGCAAGGTGTCAGTGCCGTGGTCGCGAGGATAGACCTCAGGGGCTTGGAAGATACCATAAATGTTCTATCAGGAAGGGCGGAGACAGTACTGATGTTGAACGAAATAATAGAAGAAGTTGGTCGTGACCCGAACGTGTGGCTGCCAATTTTCTGCCAGAAGGTTAAAAATGCATAGAACGGCCAGGGCAATAGCACTGATAATCCTATTTATAGGGCTGCCATTTCTGCCGCATTACGCCGCATATTCGGATGAGCCCGAGGGTGAGGAGAGCGATCGCCTGGTGAGCTACAGATACGCTGAGGCCACCAACCCCCGTTGTGGTGCTGCAACCACGGTAGCTGAGGTAGGTGGTAAGGTCATAGGTCCAGCACTGGGGTTTATGATAACCGGTGCGATATTAGTAAAGATACCTGTGGGCTGGACTACCAAGGCCGGGATCGCACTTATTGCCACAAATGTGGCTGTTATATCTGCGGCCGTTGCCGCATCCTCGGCGTATTTTGTTTGTAATTGGAGCTTTGTGCGCCACCCAGTTCTGCGCTTTGAGGAGGGGGAAATAGTAAGAGGCACTAGCGGCGTCAACACAGTGCTGACAAGCAGCACCTCTGGTACTGGTGACACGAGCAGTTTCAAAGTTGGGGGATACAAGGAGTGCGACAATCCGTATGCACCCGATCAGGCAGTGAAAGATCTGTGGCAGAAGGGGGGCGGGCACAACAATAGTGGCGGAACTGCCAGTGAAGGTGGATGCTCAAGGGAATTTGCAGACTTGAACAGTTATTTCGCGTGCATTGCACCGGGTAAAAGCTTAGAAGCAGCCAGAATGCTGGAGCCCGTGTGCAAGGACAGGAAGTTCAAACAAGTTAATCACTATGCGTGGCCAAAGAACAGGGTTTCTAGTTCCCGCTACATCGAGGTATGCTATCGCAAGCCACTTGCAACACTGTTTGCAGGTGCTTATAGGGCCCTGAAGAACCAGGCAGGAAGTGATAGCTATACTGAGCAAATAAAGAAGGGGGCCTACCCGCGTGAAGGTACATACGGCGATGCGGGAATGCATAAAACCAAGCTTGCCATTTCTGGGGCTGGATACGGTGAAAACCCTAGCGGCAACGTGAAGTGTGAAGTGTTTAAGGCTGGAGAGACAAAGACAATACATGATGCCCAATTTCGTGCTGTTGAGAGGGGCGATAAGCTCTGCGTGGATGCGGTCAGCGTGAGTAATTTGCCACTCATTCCTAGGCCGGAGATAGGCTGTCAAATGCGTCCTAATTCGCCCCCGGTGCCGATGTGCGAGAAATCAAAGCCAATAATGGATGCAAAAGGCAGCGAAGGGGCTAAGGTTATCGGCTACGACAATAGCGAATGCTACAGTTGCTACGTAGACCAGGCATGCCAAGGTGCCGCTTCATTGAACACGAAGTCTCCGTTTCCTGTCACCTCTGTGCTGATAAACTGCATAGTAGGCTCTTTGAAAAATGTACTAGATCCCACTCACGGTGGCAGCCAAAAGTGTGTGCACAAATCTGCTTCGGGGCCAAACCCTGGATTCCTGCGGGTGGCGCAAAACAAGCTCAAGAACGCTGTCATGGCTGCGTTGATACTTGCACTGATTTTGTTCTCTATCAAAGCTATGCTCGGTGGGGTTCAGAACGTATCTGAACTGTATATGACGGCGATAAAATTCGCCTTGGTTATCTACTTTACCCAGGGTGATGCTATGCATAAGTCATATGACTACCTAACCAAGCTTTCGATTGGCCTTTCGGACATCGTACTATCTGCTGCCAACGGAGGGCAAAATATTTGCGACTACAAAGCAGAGGATTACCAAGAGGAATTTCGATACCTAATGCCGTGGGATAGGCTAGACTGTAGGATAATGTTCTACCTCGGCAGCCAGCTCAACGGGGGGACGGGCACCGGCGTTTTATTGACTGTGTTCCTTTGTGCCGGTCTGTTGATACCTGCAATTCTAATAAATGCCAAGGTGATAATATGTGTTGTCGCATTCTTTGCGGTGATGATGCTGATATTTACCGTGATATGGTGTGTGTACGTATTCTTGCTGTCATTGATTGCCCTAACGGTTCTCACAATCATATCCCCCCTCATGATACCCATGTGCCTCTTCCAAGTTACCAAGGGGTTCTTTGATGGGTGGACCAGACAGCTTATGGTGTACTCCTTGTACCCAGTAATATTGTTTTCGTTCCTGTCACTGATGTTTACCGTTTTTGACAACATATACTTTGGAGATCTGAAATTTAAACGAGACAAGATACAGGTAGGTAGCCTTGAAAGGATAAACTTCAAGCTTGAGAACGAGAAGGCCTGTGATGATAAGAAAATGGAAGACAATCTGGCCTGCATGTTTAGTACAGTCAACTTCCATACAAAGCCGCTGGTGCTGGGGTTGTCAGTTACAAGTCCAGAGTTTAAGAACACAACCGCTGCGATTTGGACCAAGCTTGGGGTGTTTGTGCTGGTAGGGTTCTTATTCTATCACTTCTTGTCTTCTATATCTTACATCGCTGGGGAACTTGCGGGAGATCCAAGGGCCGGTGTTATCGGTTCGGGTAGCTTCAATCCTAGGGCGCTTGCTGGTGGAGCTATGGGTGCTGCTTCCAAGGCCAGCAGCTATGCTGCGGGTAAGATGTCTGATGTGGGAAGCAAGGCTATGGACCGCATTAGAGGAGGTGGTCAGGCGGCAGAAGGTGGCTCTGATAAAGTTTCGGGTGGTAGCGCCCCGAGGAGTAGTAGTGCAGGCGCTGGTACGGATGCCGTGTCTGGAGGGTCGTCTGGGGAGTAATGTTTGTGATACGGGTTTCTATGGTGGCATCTACCTCATTGTTTACTGTTGATTGTTTTATAACTTTTCTGCGCTACAAGAACGCGTTTGTCTAGTTGTAAAGTGGAGAGCTTGTGTTGTGCTGAGGATTATCCCAGTAGTATTTCTTATGCTTCTGTCAGGGTGTGGCTACCACGGCTGTATGTCTCAGCAAGATGCGATGAATGACACCGTAAGAAGTGTGGTATACGCGAACCCGAAACAGCGTAGTGACGGCCTGCAGGGGCCATGGGTAAAGGTGGACTTTCCCGTGAAAGATAAGGACATAAAGCTGGAGATAGAACACTACAACGTGGATTTCTGTCACGATGCAGAGCTGCCAGAGGTGAAGCTGGAGGCGTTTCCGGGAGATATGCTCACTCCAGGAAAGAAAAAGGAATTCACTGTGCGGTTTCCCGTAAATATCATGCCAGAGGACAAAATACGGTTTTCACTTGTTCCCATAAGGAGCTTTACGGTTGACGACGCCATATGTAGGAACCAGGATGACGACGTATACGCCGCGGATTCGGAGGAGTGCAGAAAAAGAGACATAGGACAGCAGCGCGTAATAAACTTTAGCCACAAGTTGGTGGACAAGCACGGCTTTATGAACTCGTGGTACGAAGTACCACAAGATACCATGTTATCTCCGTTTGTTGCGGGTTTCCCCCCTCATATAATTCCCGGGAAGTCGGATGAAGAATCGCTAAAGAAAGGTTTTGACTCAACGCAGAACATGGATGACCAGAAGTATTTATGCTACAGCGATTATGATATAGAGAAGGAGGCCAAGGGAACAAGGTCTAATGCCGCGGCGGTTGGGACGTTGCATAGTACACCTCGGGGCATAAAAAACTGTGTGGTGAAATGTCAGCCATTTGGTAGATATGGCTACCGACCAGGTAGCCGTGAATTGCCGACTGGTTGTTACAAAGCATGTATGGATTACAGTAAGCAAGAAGCTACCGGCAGCACAGGTGCATCCACGTCTACCACCAATACCGATGACACGAAGTTAAACGAAGTTTTGACCAAGGTGCATGATGCTCGTGCCAGGTATGTGCGCGCAATGGACGAACTTGCAGCCAACGAATACTGTGGCGTACTTAAGACTGTGCGAAGCTCTGCGATTGCAGACAAAGAAGGTGGGAAAGGTGTACCGGAGAAGAAATACCATGCTTACCACCTGCTGTCTTATGACAAGGGTAACGGTGTACTGGCCACCGTACTTCCGTTCGTTAGCGGACCAAAATATGTGTACAGTACATACACATTTCAGCCTGTTAGTGTACGGAAAAGCGGTGACAGCAGCATTTTCGCCTCTTCCAGTCAACGTAGTGAGAGTGGTGAAGACCCAAATTTGCGTGTTACGCTGCCAACCAGAGATGATGCGGTCAAAGCGGGGTTTAGCGATATTGACAAATACTTAGAACTTGACCGTGACTATGAAATCAGTACCAGGCTAGGTTACGGGGTTGGCACGCTTGTGCTGACCCTGCAGTACCCCCAACAAAATGGTACCAGTAGTGGCACACAGCATGGCAACAAAATTCTTGTGGGCAGCTATAAGCTTAAGGTCAAGAAAGATTGCGGCGCTCACCTACAAAATAGCCTGTACTATACGTTTTCTGAGGGCTATCCGGAGTACTCACCGGGTGCTGCCGATAACAAATCACACAAGCTGGACTTCATGAATGAAAGTGAGATACAAATTTCCAAAGCCCAAAACACAAGGGGGGATTTGTATTATGGCGTACGCGACAACGGAGATGGAACGTCGAATAATGTGGGACACTTCGAGATTAAAGCCACAATTGCCAAGACGCCCCCCAAGTTTTTTTCCCACATCGTAAAGTGGACGGAAGACAGAGTGCGTTCTGCACTGTACGGCAATAAGGATGGTGGAAAGGAAAGCGTTGTTGCTGGAATGTACAGACACATTAGCACGGATGGTCCGTTCATCAGGCTTGTGAATGCACTGCTGATTTTGTACGTGATGATCAGCGCACTTTACTTCTTTTTGGGGTTCTCCAGGGCGTCAATTTTCCAGTTGTTTATCATCTTTGCGAAAATCATCATTGTGGTATACGTAATACGCCCGGATAGCTGGACCTTTTTTAACGATCATCTGTTCAAATTGTTTACGGATGGACCCAAAAGTTTTATTGCCATCATGACTGGTGGCGTTGGAAACTCCGATGATTTTGGGTTTATGGATGGCATACTGTACAGATTCTCAGTCTCGCAAACATGGATTCAATTACTAGCACTCATATTTTCTGGTCCTGTAGGGTGGCTCACAGTGGTGCTCATATTCTGGGGGCTGTTCCTCCTGGTGGAATGCATGTTCAGTGCGGTGGTGATATACCTAATTTCTATTATGTTGATAGCGCTGCTGCTGTGCATAGCGCCATTCTTTCTGATATGCGTGCTGTTTAAACGTACTAAGGCGATATTTGATGCTTGGATAAAAGTGCTGTTACAAACTGCAATGCAACCGGTTTTGATCTTCTCTTGCATTGCTTTGATGGTGCAAATAGTCAACAGCGTGATATATGCGATGCTAAACTTTCAGGTATGTGAAGCTTGCGTTTTGTCGCTAGACTTGAAAATCGCCACTCTGTGCGTGCTACGCTTCCTCCTACCAATGGGAATAGTCCCGATCATGCCGGTTAGCGACGTTGTAAGAGAGCTATACAATACTGGAGACACGATTCTAATAGGAATACCTGGCCCGCTCTTTAACGTACTAATTTTTGTGGCCGTGGCCCACGCTACCAGGGACTTCGTGATCAGTAGTGGTGAGATGTGTAGTATCATGTTCGGTGCGTTTACCAACCTGTCTGATGTAGGTGGAAACGCTGCGCAGGCTCTGTTGAGCATAGTTGGAATGGATAGGATGACTGGGCATATGGCGGCGCAGCAGAGACATCAGTCCTCGCTCTTCTACAGGGGGGCGGGTGCCGGGCGAGAAGAAAGCTTTGCTTCCAGACTCATGCCCACTTCCCAGGGTGTGCAACCTGGTGCTGGTGCGCCCACTAAGCGCAAGCAGATTATCCATCCTGCTGATCCTCCGGCGAGCTTTTAGATGGTATAAGGATGTTCAGGTTACTGCTCATTGCGTTGGTGTTGCTAATCTCCGGCTGTGGCGGGGTATGCATAGAACCTGGGAAGGGTGTGAGCAGCAGCTCTGTTGAAGTAAAAGTGCAAGTGCAGCCACCTGGTGCTTCTAGGCAGAACCCGGCGACCTATTGGGTGAATTCAGGTTACCGCGTTGAGGCAAATAGTGAGCTAAAACTTACGGTTGAAAACACCATAAGCCTTTGTCCCAAGGACGCCAGCACTCCGGCTACGGTAAGAATGTTTCCCGAAGATTTTATATCTTCCCGCCCTGAAAACGAGTTTTATGATACCCTGCTCGATGTTGTAAAGGGCGATCGGGTAGCTTTTTTCCCATTTCTTTATGACTTGGAATTTCCATCTTGTGAAAAGATAGGAAACGAAGAAAGCTTTGTAATCTACTACGGCAACAGTGACTTTTATAAGGACAAAGAATGCAAGTTGGGTGTTGATTCAAAGGATATATGCTCTTCCGGCGCCTATGGCGGCTCAGCATCGCTTTACTACAAGGATAAAAGTAGCAGTAATAAGTGCAATGAGGTGCCAGAGGGAATTGAACTGCCCAAGCTTGGGGGTAGTGATGTGCAGACCCCTCGCCTTGCGTTTCCTCTGGGTTACATGTCAAAAATTACGAAGAGTAAAGAGCATGGCAGGGAGATTTTGAAATCCAATTCAAAATATATGGTGGCTACTGGGCGCATTCATGACGGAAGGACAGTTAAGGTTAATGGCCCACCAGACATAACGCAGGAACTTTGTGAAAAGCTGAAGCGAGACAAATTCATTACCAGAGTGATAGAGGGAAGGAATCTGGTTGAACTCAAGCAAAACAAAAATCCAGGGAAGTATGAGAAGAGTCAAACGTATACAAGTGAGGAGCAGCAGGCCCCCAAACCCAACTATGATGCTTTGCTAAGGGAGTATACGGAGTATGACATAAGCTGTAATTGCGGTCTAATATGCGGACCCTCAGACCAGGTAAACAAGGAAGATTGCACACGCTCCATAGTGCGGGTTATGAATGATAAAGTCATGTGCCCCACAACGAAGCCTAAGAAAGACATAGGAGAAGGCCAGAAAATAGATATTGAATCTCCTGATGCACTTAAGGAGTATTTGGATCTACCATCAGACATAAGTGACGTTAAAAATGCTGCCTATGAGATAGCTGAAGGTGCAGTTGCTGTGATTAGCACCGGTAAAGACAAAAACATTGCTAGCAGCGGCTGTGCCAACTCGTGTAAATTCCTTCCTGAGAAAGTGACTAACATCTCCAGCGCCAGTGGCGGGGCTTTCAAGGATCTCAGCCTTAAGATGCACGAGAGTTATGGGGTACCAGAAAGCGGCAGGCTGTTTCTCTCATATCTAAAGCGAACTCAAATAGGTGGTTCTGGCCGCGGTTCAGGGGACAGTGAAGAAGCAAGCATGCAGGGCTTTTACACACTAAGGGTCCACAGAACGTGTTACGCGACCTCGGGGAAGAAACTGTACATGTACATAGGGGAACAAGCACCCAACTTTTTACCAGGTAACGGCAGTAGTGGCGCTATTGAGCTCGATTTGGAAAGCCAGAACCCCAAGGGTATATACGTCATCAACAAGAAGGGTGAAGACGGCTCCGTAGCAAATGGGAAGAGTGGATATTTATACTTCGGAATAGCTGTTGATGAAAAATACGACGATCAGCTCAAAGATGGCAACTACCCGGATAACCACTATTCGGTACGGCTCTGGATTCCAACCTGGGAGCCAATAATTTCCAAGTTTTTTGCGCTACTGCAAGGAACCCTACTGAATGTGCTGTACGGTACCGAAATGTCAACTACGCAAGGCGTTGCAAACGTTGACCAGGTTGATGACATAGCATCTGCAGTTGAGAAATCTTTTAAAGAGAACAAAAAGGGTGCTATACAGCAAATATACAGCAATCAGGTGACGTCAAAGCCCTTCTGGATGCTAATCCAAGGGGTGCTTACCCTGTACCTCATGTTTTCTGCGGTGGGGTACATTATGGGTGTAATCAAGATTACCAAGTACGATCTCGCCATAAGAGTCGCAAAGGTGGTATTCCTGGTGTGCATGTTCTCACCGGGTAGCTGGAGATTTTTCAACGAGCACTGCTTCAGCATGTTTATTGGGGGGGTATCAGATATTATTGCGGCATTCAATGGGTACCTAGATGGCGATAGGTCATTCAAGTTTTTGGATGCAACCTTGGGGCTACTTCTGACCTCAGAGCTTTGGTTAAGGCTTCTCGCCCTAATAGCAGCAGGTCCAGTTGGGTGGCTCGCGTTTGTTGGAGTGGTTTGGGCCTTAATAGAGTTCTTCTTGGCCATGTTTTCAGCCATGATCACATATTTGTTCTCGATCTTGGCTGTGGCATTCCTAATAACCCTGGCCCCGATATTCTTTTCCTTCATATTGTTTCAACGCACCCGACAACTATTTGATGGGTGGCTTAAGGTGCTCATGAATTTCTCGCTCCAGCCGATCATCATATTTGCTTCGCTTGCGTTCTTGAATCAAATGATCTTAACCAGCTTACATGTTGTTACCGACTTTACCGCATGTGAGAACTGCGCTATAGGCATAAACATACCTTCTAACGATCCCGGTACTCCTAACAAGCCAGATATATGTCTGTTGCCTGTCATGTTGCCTATAGGTTTCTCCAATGAGCTTTCTGTGAATGACAGGTACCGTGAAGGTCTTGCCAGGGAAGATATAGGATTTATGGGCCTTCCGTTTGGTGTTGCTATTGTCCTGGTGCTCATACTGTGCTGCAAATCTGTTAGAGAGTTTGTGAAGATTTCTGAGACCATAGCTCACTCAATATCTGGTAGTGTTGCTAGCATAACGGCTAGTGCTATGGGGGCTACCCAGGCCATGCTTGGGGTTGTAGGCTTGGATGCCGCTTCACAACAGCGGATTGCCGCGGCCAGAGGTATGGCGCCACCAGGAGAAGAGAAGGTGCAGTTTGAAAGTAGAGATGGCGCGCGACCAATGCAGGAGGGCGCTGATCCGAAATCTCCAGAGCCCGATGGAGATGGTGCTGCAGCTCGTGCAGCAACGCAAGGCGTTGATGACTCTGCCGCTCCGGATGCTGGATCTGGTGATAGTGCTGCTGGAGCTAGTCAGAGTGGTGATGACAGTGTAGCTGGTGGTGGAGCGCCGCGGGTAGGGGTGCCGGATGTGGCTGACTTCGGCGGGTCTGGTGGCGAGGGCTCACCACTTATGGGTGATCAGTCAAGTGATATGGTTCAAGGTGCTACTTCAGGTGGCGATGAAGATGTGAGTAGATCGGGAGTTCCGGATGATGTTGGCGTTGCGCACTACGAGGAGGTAGGTGCAGATGCGCCTATGGGGCCCGGTGGAGGGGAAGCCGAAGATGATCAGTACGGGGGAGATATGCTCAGTGGTGCCAGTGATGATGTTGGCGTGGCGCACTACGAGGAGGTAGGTGCAGATGCGCCTATGGGGCCCGGTGGAGGGGAAGCCGAAGATGATCAGTACGGGGGAGATATGCTCAGTGGTGCCAGTGATGATGAGCAATCTAGGTTGCATCCTGAGGATTCGTGGTTTGATGCACGCTCTGAATGGGAGGATGAGCCATCACCTCTTGCGGGTGGTGAAGATGTGCGACCATCCGGTGATACTGGCGCTGCAGACTCAGAAGAGCCTGGACATGGCGCACATCACGAAGATAATCCGGATGATCAGTCCATAGCCCAAAGTGTTGGTGATTCCGACGCTAGCGATTCTGGCGCTGACACGGACGAGGTGGGCCGCACCGATACTACGTCTCATGCCGAATATGCCGAATCTGATGTAGGTCAAGATGATCAGCAACAGAGCCCTGAAGAGGAGCCAGATGATCATGCGCGGGCTGCCAGCGGTGCGGAACATCCTGAACATCCTGAACAAAAAGACGATGACAGCAAAGCTTCTCAGGGATATCAGGCTGAATTCGTCGACCATCTGAGCGGTATCGAGGAGGCGGATGATTCCACAGGTCGGCGTGTGGATGTAGCGGAACACACCACAGATGGCGCTGCGGACAGCTACGGCAACAGCGATGGGGAAGTCATTGAGGAAAAGTTAAACAAGAACCCGGATAATGACACTTCTACAGAAGAAAAGCAAGACAAGGAATAGGCGGTCTATTGGTCTGGGAAGAATGGTTACTATTGCAAGGTCAGCTGTAAACAAATTCCTGAGACTACTGCCGCTGTGCTTGCTTGTTGCATCATGTGGAAGTGATGTACCATTCCCCCGTTGTGTGTCCGCGGATAACTTCAATAGCAGCACTACTGCCTCTGTGTCGGCTTATTACGGCCCGGGTAACGTAGAAGCATTCAAAGCCGGTGATGGGCAGACAGGTAATGCAAGCACCCCCGGGGCAAATAAGCACATGATCCGATGGAAGGACACGGGGTTTGTTACTGACGGGAAAGAGCTTGTAATAAGTATAGAGGGGGCATGGGTTCCCTGGGCTAAGAATGGCGAAAAACACAGCTCGCAATTGGCAGTAAATACCGGCATATCAAGGCCGGTAGACCCCAATGACGAATTCTACGATTCCGTGGTTGATATAGACAGGGTATGTGGCCCATATGAAAAACGCGAGCGTAGCGTGAGTGGCTGTAAGCTCAGCTGTCAACACATACCAACAACTGATGATGCAAACAAGGGCCAGTATGGGAGGCCATGCTGGCTGGAGAACGGATATGGCGCGTATCTACTGTTCAAACGTCCGGAGGATCCGGATCCGAACTCTACCCTTGATTTGATAGAATATCCCGTGTCTCCAACCACTCACTTGGGACACGAAGCTGCGGGTGAAGCCCAAACTGGAAAAGCGTCCTACCACTCCAGTGGGAAAATCTTCGGTAGTGACTGCCAGGCTGTTACGCCACAAAGAGGGTGGAGAATTTATGTCAAAATATTAGACAATTACTACTACGACAACGCCGGTGGTTATAGCTTGGAGTTTAAACAAGGTGTCATTAACGGCCAAGGTGTCAGGGTATTTGAATATGTGAGAAAGCTGGTCAGGGGTGAGTTGGACAAGGCTGGGAAGCAGATATTCGAAAACATCGTAAGCAACAAGGGATTTAGGAACTTCGCATTTGCGGTCATGACCTTGTTTTTGGTCGTTTCTGCGCTGGTGTACCTACTGGGGATGGTTCAAGCACCTCTCGCTGATGCAATGGTCCGGATATTGAAGATTATCCTGGTAATACTGTTGGTATCTCCCGGTAGTTGGGACTTCTTCCATAACCACCTTCTGAAGCTGTTTACAGGAGGTGTTGACCAAATTATAGCGCTAGTTAATAGTTACGCTGCTAAACAGACATTCAAGCCCGACGCCCCGTTTGAATTTATGGACGTAATGATCGGGGAAAGAATATTCTCCACCGTTGTGTGGGAAGCCAAAGCTAGAGCGCTCATCATGGCGGACTTCACCTCCATATTTGCGTTGCTGATAATCATAATAGCGGTAATTTGCTACGTAGCCCTGTGCCTTTACGGCTTTATAATTTACCTCACCGCATTTGTGGGGATCACCTTCCTAATCGCGCTGATGCCCATAATGTTTGTTGGTATCGTTTTTTCCAGATTCAGAAGCCTTTTTGATGGGTGGTTGACTCAGTGTATTAGCTTCTCTATGCAAGCCATACTGATGTTCACCCTTATTGCGATGTTTGGCTCGCTCATAATGCACTACTACTACAGGATTTTTGGCTTTACTGCCTGCTACAATGAGGTGCTGCACATCAAATTTTATGCGCTTGGACACAGAATCATCGATCAGAGATACTACGAGTGGACTCCTGGGCAAAAATACGATCCTGTGCTAATTGGATGGAGTGGTGCTTCCAACAAAGATGAACAGACCGATTCTGGAACCTCCGCACGATATGTATTTACCGGTGGTGGTGCTGTAATTAAAGTTCCGCCAGACTACAAAGATGAGGATTTCCGCTATGTGGACTTCCCGTTCCTAGATCCAGATGCTAAGAGCTCTGTGCCTCCAGGTGGGGTGTCTCCTATTGAGGGTGAGAAGAATCTGAAGCCTTTGACCGCCATGACAAACTCGCTCATCGCTAGTGCACGTGGCACATCAACTGCCAGGTTGGTGGAAAAGATAAAGAATGAGCTAGAAAAACGCGTGCAAGACGGCACCGTGACGAGTGACACGAAAGACAAGTTTATGGAGGTGATAAGGAAGAGGGAGGAAGAGGACCAAAAATGGAATAAAGACGTCACGCAAAAGTACAGAGATCCCCAATTCAAAGGGGAGTTGGTGAAAACACTAACCACCGCCGTGATAGGCAGCGGTAAAGTGCTCAATCCTACGTCTACCAAGGATCTTGAAGATCAGCATGATTATAACATAATCAAGGACCTCAAGAAGGGTTACATAGTGATGTGGCCCGAGGTGTTTGGGCTCATCCTGGTAGCGTTTCTTGTATGGCAAATGAGAGCCTTTGTGCAGAATGTTGCGGTCGTGCTCTCTGGCGGTAGCATGCTGTCGAGGACTGTAGCGTCAATGTACAGCGAAGGTTTTGTAAGGATATTCTCTCACATTCCAGTTATTGGCACTCTGATAGATCGTGTGGATAGGGGTATAGATGGGTTGAGAATCTTGATGCGGGCAAAGGCCGGGGATTTGGCTTCTACCGCTGCCAAGGTGCCAGAAAACTTGCTGAAGAGGGTGCCAGTGGTCGGTGGGGTACTTGGCACGGCTGCTCACGGTGTAAGGTCGCTTTCCAGTGCGCTAACCGCTTCATATACCGAAGAAGATTTGTATTCAATGCGGTCAATTTCTCCCAGATTTGACTACGCTAGAGCGTGGGTGGGCGCCCATTTGGGATACTCACCACTGGATGCAATGAAATATCTAGGTGGCCACGCTCTGGGCCGTATTACGGGTTCTGAGACCGAAGGACTGATACACAATATCGTTCATGACAGGGCGGCATTTTTGAGCAGCCTAGAGGCGCTTACTATCGGAGTTGAGAAGTACAAGCCTAGTGGGTACGCGCCCGCGCAAAAGGACGATGATTCGAACCCGTTTGTGCGTCCTGAGTTGAAAGATGGCGAGCAAGGTGCCGATACCCCAAGCCACAAGCTATTTGATAGCGACGGAAAGTTGCACGTCGATAAAGACAATTTCTGGGATGCAGTTGATACACTCCATGGTCTTGGTGCATTACGTGCCCGTGCGGAGGATCCGGAAGCTCGGGACAGGATAGACGAAGACATGAACAAGCTTCGAAGTGAGATCGCTACAATGGCTCACGAAAGGCCTGGGGAAGTTCCAGAGCTTGCAGAGTTCGTTACACCTTCGGGTGACGTGGACTTTGCGAGGTTGATGGAGCATTCTCTCGCTAGGCATGATGCTGCAAGGGCAGACGGAACCCATCCCGCTGAGCCTGGGCATGAATTTAGGGCCGGAGAGCAGGGTGCAGATGATGGCGAGTCTGCAAGAGCGGGTGTTTCCGAGATGGCTGATGATGTCTTGCGGGGGTCTGATACTGTTGATAGTGGGTCTGATGGTTCTGTGGAGGAGCGGGGCCGTGATTCTGAGTCTAGTGCCCTACGTGCCGCAGTGGATGAGCAGCGTGGAGTTGGAGAAGGTGACCTAGATGAGGTGCAAGCCCAACTAGAGGAGGAAGGCACTGCGAGGACCTCTACTGACCAATTTGAAGATGTGCTTGCGGACGGAGAAGAAGCTGCTCCGGGTGATGCGCAAGATGGGTCGCAGGAAGCCGAACCTGAGCCAGACTATGATCCTGAAGCAGATTACGATCCTACACCAGATTATGATCCTGATCCGGACTATGACCCCGATCCAGACTATGACGAATTTTTTGACGCTTCTCAAGACATGCTTGCGGATGACGAGGGAGCCGCTACAGAGCCCGCGGGAGGTCTAGCAGCGGGGGCTGTGTCTGAGGGTGAGGTTGATACAGAAGAGGCCGCTCCGGGTGATGCGCAAGATGGGTCGCAGGAAGCCGAACCTGAGCCAGACTATGATCCTGAAGCAGATTACGATCCTACACCAGATTATGATCCTGATCCGGACTATGACCCCGATCCAGACTATGACGAATTTTTCGACACTTCACAAGACGTGCTTGCAGATGATGAGGAGACCGCCGCAGAGCCTGCGGAAGGTCTAGCAGCAGGGGCTATGTCTGAGGGTGAGGTTGATACAGAAGAAGCTACTCCGGGTGATGCGCAAGATGGGCAGCAGGAATCTGAGCCCAAGCCAGACTATGATCCCACTCCGGACTACGATCCTACACCAGATTATGATCCTGATCCGGACTATGACCCCGATCCAGACTATGACGAATTTTTCGACACTTCACAAGACGTGCTTGCAGATGATGAGGAGACCGCCGCAGAGCCTGCGGAAGGTCTAGCAGCAGGGGCTATGTCTGAGGGTGGGGTTGATACAGAAGAGGCTGCTCCGAGCGATGCGCAAGATGGGCAGCAGGAATCTGAGCCCAAGCCAGATTATGATCCTGAACCGGACTATGATCCTGTGCCAGATTATGATCCCACTCCGGATTATGACCCTGATCCAGATTATGACGAGGCTTCTGATGCTACCCAGGGTGTGCCCGCAGATGATGAGGAGGCTGCTGCGGAAGGTCTAGCAGCGGGAGCTATGTCTGAGGGTGAGGTTGATGATAGGGGGCTGCACCTCAAAAAATCTGATAGGAGTAGGAGCGGTGCTTCAATCTCAGAAGGTGGCAGAAAATCCAGCAAGAAGGGGTATGAAGAGGACGAACACGAAGGAGGGGGAGAACAACTCGGTTACGGTGGCCCACAAGAGAGTGACTACGAGGATGCTAAGGAATCTGCCCTGGAAGTTGGGGATGAAGTATACAAGGCGTACACCAGCAAGGATGAACCCGAAGAAGGAGAGGGACTGGGTCAAGTTGGCCAGTATGAGGATGCTTTTGCAAGCACTAGGGAGCCATATGTAGAAGCGGAAGCTGAAGCGCATCAGTCATACGATGGTGGTAAAGTGGAGGAAGATAGCGATCTGCGTGAAGTGCTGGAGCACGACATTGCAGTTGAGGATCCTGCAAGTCTGGCGGATGGCGCACTGGCGGATGAGCTGGCTGCACAGGCAGCGGTCTTGCACCAAAGTACTGAAGATGAACATACTGACCAAGGTGACGTAGGATATGATGTCGCATACAGTGCAGCCGATAGTGAGCGTGCGTGGATGGAAGCTACGGGAGTAGCGGGCCAAGATTCAGCAGTTACTAGTGAGCAACCAGAAGAAGCTGCGGAAGGTCTAGCAGCAGGGGCTATGTCTGAGGGTGGGGTTGATACAGAAGAGGCTGCTCCGGGTGATGCGCAAGATGGGTCGCAGGAAGCCGAACCTGAGCCAGACTATGATCCTGAAGCAGATTACGATCCTACACCAGATTATGATCCTGATCCGGATTATGACCCCGATCCAGACTATGACGAATTTTTCGACACTTCACAAGACGTGCTTGCGGATGACGAGGGAGCCGCTACAGAGCCCGCGGGAGGTCTAGCAGCGGGGGCTGTGTCTGAGGGTGAGGTTGATACAGAAGAGGCCGCTCCGGGTGATGCGCAAGATGGGCAGCAGGAATCTGAGCCCAAGCCAGATTATGATCCCACTCCGGATTATGACCCTGATCCAGATTATGATAAAGCTTCCGATGCTACCCAGGGTGTGCCCGCAGGTGATGGGGAGACCACAGAGGAAACTGCGGGTGCTACTGGAGCTGTAGGGACAGAACGGGAAGGCCAAGATGCTGGTGATAGCGATGATGAAGATGATGAGTTCCAAGACGCCGTTGACAGCCAGCCTTGGGCAGCAGGTGCACATACAGCAGATAGGGGGGATGTATTTGCTGCGCTTAACCCACAACATCGGGTAATTGGTGGTAAAGCTGCAAGTGATGGTCGGTCAACAAGTGCGCATACAGGGTCCGGAGGGGTTTCCAGGAGGCAGCAGCAGGAAGAACGCAAGAAGCAAGTTGCTGCGCTTCAGGAGAGGATTGTAGAGCTGAAGAAAGCTTTGGATTCGCCCAACACTACAGAGCTTGACAAGGCAAACATTGAGTCTGAACTGCTGGCCTTGAAAACAGAACTTGACGGCTTGGGTGGATCATCCTAACAGACCCAAGCGGACGTGTGGCTATTCGCTGACTTCTACTAACGGTACACTGTGGCACCCGTAGTTTCCATGTGCGTCAAGCGAGAAGGCAAGGAAATCGGTGTCAAACCTGACTAGTACGTCAAACTCAAAATCTGCGTGGATGATATCATCATGTGCTGGTGGTGTAGCGAACGTGACGATTCCACTACTGAAGTCTATGCCATAATCCCTTGTGTACTCCTGCAATGCCTCATTTAAGTATACTTTGACTGTACCATCTACCGGTTTGCTAATCTTGCGTGTGTAGGAATGTTCTCCCGCGTAGTAGCGTTTGACGAGCTGAAAATTCAAGCTTTTACCATCACCCACTCCAATCTTTTGCCCGGTTGCCGCGTAATCAGACCAGTCTTTGAATCTGAAGGGCAGGGCCTTTCCCCTGTGTGCATAGAAAAAGCTAATCAATGCACTGCACTGATCTCTAGATGCGGTGTTGTACACCACGTTGTACCTATTGTGCGAACGCGTCCAGTTAGCTTTACGCTGCTCTTTTCCGCCGCCGAGCTCGGAAATTACAGTAGAAAAAGTCGGTCCCCCTACGGACCCATAGGATATGTTTTCTGGAAATTTTGCTTTGTTGTCTAGCATTGGACCTACCTCACTTTCGGAAATTTTACCTTCCCTCCAGGTAAGCAGTAATCACTTTCTGTGTTGCACCGTAATGCGCGTGGAAGTCCTGTGACTCCACCCCAGCCGCGCTGGTCGACAGTGGGCTGTGCGCGCACATTCCACGGTACAACCTCAATTGTTTTGTCTGTTATACTGTGGTATACGTGTGCACGTTATACTGTTCAAGCGTATTATGTGGTGTGCCAAATCTATGGAGGCCGCGATTTCCGGGCTATGCCTTGGAGGAGATTGGGCATCATGTGGTAGAGTGTCTATAGATACTAGGACCTTGCGCCCTGGTGATGTGTTTATTGCAATCAGAGGCAAAAACTTTGACGGACACGGCTTTGTCCGAGAGGCGTTCAACAAAGGTGCCGTTGCTGCTGTTGTGAGTGAGGAATCCTCCTTGGCTGCAGATTGTGGGCCTTTGGTTATGGTGAAAGATACTCTACAGGCGTTGCACGATATTGCAGCTGTTCGCCTAAGGGGTACACGTGCCAAGATAATAGCAATTACCGGCAGCGTAGGCAAAACTACCACGAAGTATATTCTGACCGAAGTCCTGTCCAAGTACGGTGAGGTATATTACAACGAGGCGAACTATAACAACCTTATAGGAATGCCTCTATGTGCTGCGAATTTGGCCGAAAATGCAGAGTTTGTTGTGCTTGAGATGGGCATGAATTCTTCCGGGGAGATAGACATCCTGTCTCGTATTGCGAGGCCGGACGTTGCCGTGATTACCAACGTGGGCCCGGCACATTTGGAGTTTTTTGAGTCTATTGAGGGTGTGCTAGCTGCAAAGCTAGAGGTGTTCAACCACGTCAAGGATGGTGCTGTCGCCATATTGAACCGTGATAACATATGCTATGATAAAATGCGTGCTGTGGCTGAAAACCGTTGTGCGCGTGTCATAAGTTTTGGTGTGGGTGCAGGAGCCGATGTACAGATTCTCGGAAGCAAAGAACCAGGAAACTCCGTAACCTTGAGGTGTTTTGGAAGGAAGTTGCAGTGTGACCTGAAAAACTGTGCCAGGCACCTGGCATATTCGGCTGCTATAGCAGCTGCCGTGGGCCAAGTTTTTTCGTTAGATCTCACGCCAGTTAAAGACGTCATAGAAGAATTTGTCCCACTGGAAGGTAGGGGTAAAGTCCATGTTACCACATTTAGGGGCAGGGAAATTATCTTGCTGGATGATGCGTACAACGCAAATCCTTTATCTATGGCCGTGGCTATAGGGAGTTTTAGTGATCTGAAGCACGCTCGTATCCTTAGAAAAGTAGCGGTTTTAGGTGATATGCTCGAACTGGGGAGTGGCAGCCATCATTACCACTGCGGGCTACTGGAACACATAGCGCGCGGCAACATAGACGTGGTATACACCGTAGGAACACACATGCTGTCCCTGTACGACGTACTACCTGAACGCCTACGTGGGAGACATTTCACCAACTATGAGGAGGCGATTGCACACCTGGAACACGCCATCAGGCCGGGAGACGGCGTGCTGGTCAAGGGCTCATTCGCGTCCAAGCTGTCTCTAATCGTCAAACACCTGCTCGAGTGTCCGGAGCACGCAACCTGATGTGCCTTGAGGAAACCTGCCTGCCCCGCATACATCGGCGTGCGTGCCCTACGTTCCAGTAGAACCAAACCCACCCTCTCCGCGGCTGGTGGCTGTTATACTACTTACCTCTTCCCAATCTACCCGTTCCACCGGGGCTATGACCATCTGCGCAACCCTGTCACCACGGCTAATTACGTAATCTTCGCTGCCGAAGTTTGACAGCACCACGGTTATCTCCCCGCGATAGTCGGAATCTATGGTTCCCGGTGCGTTCAACACGAAAACACCAAAGTTAGCAGCCAGACCGGATCTAGATCTTATCTGCGCTTCATATCCATCAGGCAACTCTAGGGCAATACCCGTCTTCACTGCGCACCTGCCACCTGGGTGCACTACCAACTTGCCGTCGACCGCGGCGTACAAATCTAGCCCTGCACTTTTGGGAGTGGCATAGGATGGCAAGGGCAACCCATACCCCGAGGCAAGTCTCAAAATCTTGACTTTCAACACAACCCCACGACCTTAGAACCTTCGGCGATCCTACTGTTTTTCCCAGGAATAATCAAGTGTTGGCAGATACAAAAATCTCCGTCGAGAATTGGCTATTGCTGCTTGGACCGTAACCCATGAATGTTTATAGGTTGTTGATTCATGCGCCAAGACACCTGCTCCAGCATTGCGACGAGATGAGGGTGCACAAGATGCTCATGACACCCAGCTAATCTAGCTCAGGCAGTTTGAAGGTGATATTTTCACTAACTCCTTCCATGGTGCGCACCCTCAGGTTGGCATGCAGGCCTAAATAGTCCACAACCTCCTGTACCAGAATTTCCGGAGCAGAAGCACCTGCGGTGATCCCAATCTTGTGCGCGCCAACTAGCCACTTTAGATCTATGTTCCTGTACGAATCTATGAGATAGGCCCTCACATTTTGAGATTTTGCCAGGTCTAGAAGGCGATTTGAGTTAGAGCTATTTTTGCTGCCTATCGCAAGCACAACATCTACCATTTTTGACATATACTTCACCGCTACTTGTCTGTTCTGGGTTGCGTAACATATGTCGCGCAGGTTTGGCCCCACGATTTCAGGAAATCTGAGCTTCAAGGCGTTTATTATATCTGCGGTGTCATCAATGCTAAGAGTTGTCTACGTATGCGAGCTTGGTCGCGCTTGGAACTTGAATGTTTTGCACATCTTGGACGCTCTGTACCAAAATCACCGGGTTGAATATCTGCCCCATACTGCCTTCTACTTCTCTGTGCCCCTTGTGCCCCACAAATATGACCTGATATCCGCTTTTGTCGTATCGCTGTATTTCCAGGTGTACCTTGGTGACTAGGGGGCACGTTGCATCAACCACTGTAAGCCCCTTGCGCCTCGACTCCTCCCTGACTTGCTGGGAAACACCATGTGCGCTTAACACCAGAACCGCCCCCTCTGGCACCTCATCCAGCGTACTAACAAACTTGACGCCCATTTTCTTGAAGCTATCTACAACGTGAAGGTTGTGTACAATCTGATGTAGCGCATATACTGCCCTAGTGCCAGCATATTTGTTAGCGACACTCTCAAGGGTGCGCACTGCCCTTTCCACGCCCGCACAGAACCCACGCGGCCGAGCCAGAATTACCTCCACATTGCCAAGCATAGAAACCCCGAGGAAAAAAGCTGCTATCGCACGGCACAACTCCGCAATAGCCGCGGCACACCACGATTTCGTTGTACAACTTTCGATCAAGGCTGTCAAGCATCCGGAGGGACTGCACTGATGGTCTGGCTCCAGAGGTGACACATGCACAGTTTAACTCCAAAACTTTGTGCTTAGCCAAGCACACTATGCCCATGGCTGCAGGTGTGTGAGTATCGAGAGGATAGTGCCACGACTTTCAGCGGGGTTGTACGGGTATCACCATTCGTGGGCCTTGGCAAGGTTTACAAAGTCTTTGAATATATAGTGAGAGTCATGCGGGCCGGGATGCCCCTCTGGGTGGTACTGCACGGAAAGTGCTGGGTAATCTAGCAACCTCATGCCTTCTATTGTGCCATCAAACAGCGATCTATGGGTAACTTCAGCGTTCTCCGGCAGGGTCTGCGCGTCCACAGCGAACCCATGATTTTGGCTAGTCACCTCAACAGTGCGGGTCATAATGTTGTACACTGGGTGATTGCTGCCCCGGTGGCCGTGCCGCATTTTGACGGTTTTTGCCCCTATGGTAATGGCGAGTAATTGGTGCCCTAGGCATATGCCGAGAATAGGTATTCCCCGCCGCAACAGGACGCGCAACTGTTCTATTATATCAGTTGGGACGTCGTGAGGGTCACCAGGGCCGTTGGAGAGTACTATCCCCTGCGGGTGCAAATCCATGATTTGTGTTACGAAATCATCCCTACCTGCCACAACATGTACAGCACACCCGAGGGCGGATAGTGCCTGCATTATGCCACGTTTCGCTCCCATATCTATTACGCAAACCCTCGGTCCAGTCTGCGAAACCTGATAACTTTTCAGGTGTGGAAGCTCAGTGGCCACGGGGGGTGCAATCGGCGCCATTGCGATGCTTTTCAGCTCCTGCAAATTCAGCAAATTTGGGTCATCAAAGCAGTGTATTATACCATTTTGTGAGCCATGCTCACGCAGGTGTACGGTGAGTGCGCGTGTATCTACTCCAGATATTCCGCTAACTCCGTTGGCTTTCATCCAAGAGTTTAGGTCTGTTAATGAAGATACGTGGGACGCATCAGACATCTCCCTAACAACTATGCCCCTCGCTAGCACATGCTCGCACTCGAAATCTTTGCTGTTCACGCCCACGTTCCCTATATGAGGGAAGGAGAAAACCACTATTTGTCCGGCAAATGACGGGTCAGTAATAGTATACTGATAGCCAGTGAATCCTGTGGTGAAGCACACCTCACCTATGCAGCTTTTTCTTTCTCCCAGGGATTTACCAAAAAAGTGGCGGCCATCCGACAGCACTAGCACTGCATCATGGTGGCCGTACATCATAACTAGTAACGAAAACAAAAACCCCGGTATTGTAGTACAAAACCTTGCAAAAGTTAACGGGTTATTTGTGTATTTTGATGCACACTTCCAGGCGTTGTCTGGTAGTGACGAGGTAGTTGTGCGGTGTTTGCACGAATACATGCCCATTTGCATGCGGTTTGTGGATATGTTACAAGGCTTTGCTTGAGCAAATTACAGTACGTGCAGCAGGGCTGGTGGTACGGGATTTTAAGCACAAGTTGTGGACGATAGTTGTTTGCTATGGCACGGAAGGTATTGTAGAATTGGCCCTGTTTTTCGTTTAGCTAAAAAAAGTGTATGTCGGGCAGCGCTGTTGTACTCTGCATACTCGATGGATGGGGCAATGGTGATGGTAGTGAGTGTGACGCCATACATGCCGCCCATAAGCCATTTTGGGAGTCTGTAGCTTCTAGATGTCCTCGTAGTAGCCTATCTGCCAGCGGTGAAGATGTTGGGCTTCCCGCCACCCAGGTTGGAAATTCAGAGGTTGGGCATATAAGTCTCGGTGCTGGCAGGGTGGTGCCGCAAGATCTTCAGAGGATCAACGCTGAAATTGGTGGTATACACAGTAATCCGTACCTTTTGCAGTTTGTGGATGCGCTCAGGAATGGGAGTGGGGTGTGCCACATAATGGGTTTGCTCTCTGACGGGGGGGTGCACGGATTGCAAGATCACATAACTAAGCTTGTGCAGGTCTTTGCGGAGCTACGAGTACAAGTTATGATACACGCATTCTTGGACGGACGTGATGTTCCCCCACGTTCAGCAAAGAAATACGTAACGGCCTTGGGTGAGGTTGTGCACTCATGCGGTGCAAGTATAGCGACTGTAAGCGGTCGATACTATGCGATGGACAGAGATAACAGATTAGACAGGACCGAAAAGGCTTATGAAGCTATTGCCCTGGCTCGTGGTCCAAGATACAGAGACGCTATCACCGCTGTTGAGAGTAACTACAGCGATGGAATCTCAGATGAGTTTTTGGTACCGTCTGTTATCGGTGACTATCAAGGGTTTTCCCCTGGGGATGGAATATTGCTTACAAACTTCAGGAGTGACAGAATCGTGCAGATCCTGAGTATGATATTGCATAGATCTCAGGAGGTGTCTAACGTTCTTGGTATGGTCCGCTACTCCGAGAAAATTCAGGTTCCGTCTCTGTTTCCTCCCAGAAATATATACAACACCCTAGGGGAGGTTGTTTCTGGATGTGGCCTGAGGCAGCTCAGAATTGCGGAGACTGAAAAATACGCGCATGTGACATTTTTCTTCAGTGGAGGGAGAGAAGAACCATTTCCCGGGGAAGATAGAGTCATCATTCCCTCCCCTCAGGTGAGTACTTACGACCTACAGCCAGAGATGTCTGCGTTTCCGATGACTGAAGTTTTGGTAAAGCACATTGAATCCAAGCAGTATTCCTTGGTTGTTGTAAATTATGCCAATGCGGACATGGTAGGGCACACTGGGAACCTTGAAGCTGTGAAGAAGGCCATATCTGTGGTTGATACATGCTTGCAGATGGTATTTGATGCCACGCGGAAGGCTGGTGCAACTATGCTGATAACTGCCGATCATGGGAATGCTGAAAAGATGTTTGATACGCGCGGCACTCCATTTACTGCGCACACATCTAACACGGTACCCCTTGTGCTGTGTAATTGCGACAAGCGATTTGGTCTCATTGATGGCAGGCTTTGTGATGTTGCTCCAACGATTTTGGAGCTCATGAAAATAGCAAAGCCAGACGAAATGACTGGGAGCTCTCTTCTCACGTTAGCGTAGCAACATGCGCGCCAATGCCAAGGCGACACGCGGAGGACTGGCGCAACTATGTTGATGATCACTTATCACGAGAATGCCGAAAGGATGTTTGATACGCGCGGCACTTTCGAGCTCAAAGCGGGGGAGGGTAGCAGCTATCAGCGCTTTTGCTTACTTGAGTATGGGTTATGGCCCTTTCTGACGATAAGCCTAATTGGTACGCCTTGCATAGAAAAGTTCTTGATAAAGCTATTCTTGAGGTACTGCAAATAACTATCCTCAATATGTGCCATATTTGCTGATACCACGAAAGTTGGTGGTAATGCCGAAACTTGGGTTATATATTTCAATCTTACCTTTCTATTGTTCTGCAAGTGAGGGGCATGGTGCTCCAACGCGGCATTGAGCCACTTATTGAGTTGTGCGGTACTTATTCTACTACTTGCAGACTTATACAACTCTATTGCCCTATCCAAAACCTTGCTGCACCCAGTGCCGCGCAGTGCGGAGATTTTCATAATGGGTACGTCAAAATCCACCCTACTGTGTTGTCTTATCGCCTGTAGTATTTCTTCTTCAACTGCCCTATCATTTATTAGGTCTGACTTATTTAGGACAACTACTATCCCCTTGCCTTCCCTGATGGCGGTATCAGCTATGAAAAGATCCTGTTGGTTTATACCAAGCGTAAAATCGACCATGAGCACAACGACGCTCGACTTTGATATGGCATCAGTAGCTGATTTTACCGAAAGCTTTTCCATATTTTCTACGACTTTTGTCCTTTTGCGGATCCCCGCAGTGTCAGTGAGGAGGAGCTTGACCCCTTTGTAGCAATATTCCGCACTGATGGAGTCACGAGTGGTGCCTGCAATGCCGTCAGTAATCACCCTTTTCTCTCCCAAAACGCTATTCATGAATGTTGACTTACCGACATTTGGCTGGCCGATTATTGAGATTATGATAGCCTTTTCATGGGTCTTTTGCTTATGTTCGCACTCAAATAGGGGTGACATAACCTCATACAGGTCTGGCATGCCCAGGTTATGTTCAGCCGAGATGTACACAGGCCCCAAAAAGTTCAAATATTCCATGCCATCTATGGGAGCGCAGCTCTTGTTACTTTCACACTTATTTACTACCAGGATGACCGGTTTAGATGTTCTCTTCCTAAGCCACTTTGCAAAGTCTGCATCTTGGATATCTGTGCCCTTTTTGGCGTCTACAACGAACAGCACTATGTCTGTGCATTCAAGAGCAAACTCAACCTGCTCGGTGACCAATGCTTGCATGCCGGTGCCGGTTCCTACCCCGCCTGTGTCTATGGCAACAAACCGCAGCCCGCAAAAGTTCGCCACGCCTTCCTTCCTGTCTCTGGTGACGTGGGCAACATTGCTGACTATGGCTGACTTACTCCTCACTAACCTGTTGAAAATAGTAGACTTACCCACATTCGGAAGCCCGACTATAGCCACCTTTTGCATTATATAAGACCTATGGTGGAACCGTGTCCCTGGGGATTATACCCACAATATCCAGAGTGTGCAGCACCTTAATGGAGGAAAGGGATTGTGCGTCGTGGCATGTGTGCACAGCCAAACTTTCGCACATACTTTATTGCGACACAGTGTGATGTTTGTTTCAATTTGTTGTTGTGTGGAAGACGCGCACATATGCGGCATAAACGAAGTTTTTGTGTGGTGTTAATCGGCGATCGTGTGCGATATGGAGGTTAACAAAATTGATTGATTTTTTGCACGAGTTGTCAGATTATGAACACAGTTCTTTTTATTGCGTTGTGTTTGTATGCGGCTGCTAGCTGTCGTTTCAGTATTTTTCTGCCTATCGTATAGTGGTGCGGCGTTTGCCGGCTCTGTGAAGCAGTTAGCTGTTTCTGAACGGGTCTGGGGTCTTTCCGCGCCCTTTATTGTGCCTGAAGTTGATCAGACGTTTTCTCAGGTGCGCAACTTGGTTGGCATCCATGACGTTACGCTTCCACCCGTAGTTGTGGATGACCACATCGTGGTTCTAGATGGGCGCGGCAGGCTAATTGCGCTCAGCGGGGAAGATGCCGGTGGGATAGCGTGGCATGTTGACTTGGCAGAGGGCACAGATGGTGTGTACTCTAGTAGCGTGGTGTACTCTGATGGGACTTTGCTGTGCGCTATCGATAATCTATTGTACGGTGTTGATCCCAAAGATGGGCGGATAAAATGGAAGAGGGTTCTGCGTAACCCCTTGAGCGGGGACCTCGTCATTTTAAACGACGGCAAGGCCGTTGCGGCGCTGGTTATTGACAATTGCCTTTATGTCTTTAACGTGGCTGACGGTGGTTTACTGTGGCATCACGAAGAGGTTGGTGGCTCGGATATACGAGTGAAAGGCCCGCTATCAGTCGCCTACTCCCACAGAAAGCACGTAATTGTCATGCTTTTGCCTGATGGCAAAGTGCTGTGCCTGGATGCCTATAGTGGGGATAAAGTTTGGGAAATTGGTCTTAGCAAGAAAGATCTAGGCGTGGTCGGGCGCAGTGTAGTCTCTCCGGTGATCGTTGCTAGGGAAGTGCTTCTGGTGGATGAGTCCGGGGTTCTAAAGAGTGTGGAGCTATCTTCTGGGAAAGAATTATGGTCTGCTGACGTTGAGTCTTATGACGTCCTTGGTGTGGAAAAAATGGGTATTTTTGTCTTGACCAAGGCTGGCAAACTGATGGCTTTTGATCCCGAAAGTAAAACACAACTATGGGTCCTTGATTTGGCTGGGATCAGAGGAGGTGGCAGGTGGAATTCCCCGGTGCTTGTTGGGGGTAAGTTGTGGTTGCTGGGAAGGAATGGACGGCTTCTTGGAGTGAACGCGCTTTCCGGCTCGGTTGAGGAGTCATACAAAATTCCAGGGTTTTTTACCCGCCCTTTCATGCTATCAGAAGGCATGGCATACGCTTCTGCAGGGAAGCAAGGATTAATGGTGCTTTCGTAGGTGTCGTATGGGTGCATGTGATTATGACGTTGCTGTTATTGGTGCGGGGCCCGGTGGGTATAAGTGCGCGCTCAAGGCCGCGAAACTCGGCCTCAAGGTTGCGTGTATAGACAACAACTCACTGCCTGGTGGTACCTGCCTCAGAGTTGGATGTATTCCATCAAAGGCCTTATTGGACTATTCCTACAAATATCACGCAGCCAAGGATCTTTTCAAGGATTTTGGGATTACGGCCAGAGATGTGAAGTTTGACCTACGCAAGATGTTTGAGGTACGAGACAAAGAAATAAGCGCACTCGGCTCCGGCATAAGCAGCCTGTTTTCTTCTGCGGGGGTAGATAAGCTATGTGGGACTGCAACTATCACTCGTGCCGTAGGTGATGGTTTTGAGATTGCTGCAGGACGTGATGGAGCATCCCCAGATAATACACTGTCTGCCAAGAATGTTGTACTTGCCACAGGTTCTCTTCCGGCCTCTTTACCTGGTATTGACATTGATGAAGTCAAGATTTTGTCCTCGGATGGGGCATTAAGTATGGACGTTCCGGGCAAACTGCTTGTCATAGGAGGTGGGGCCATAGGCCTTGAAATGTCTTCGGTGTGGAGCAGATTGGGTGCAGAGGTTACTGTTGTTGAATATGCGGATTGCATAGCTCCGGGTTTTGATTCTGAGGTTAGCAAAGCGCTGCTGAACCACTTGAAAAAGCAGGGAATCAATTTTATGTTGTCGAGCAAAGTGGTTTCCGTGTCTGAGAAGAAGGGAGGCAAGCTGGTTGTGAGCTGTGAAGCCCTTTCCGGTGGTGCAGTGTCGGCTGTGGAAGTTGACAAAGTTCTTGTAGCGGTGGGTCGCAGGCCAAACATTGATAAGACAGTTGCCATAGATGGATTGCTGCTGGACGATAGGGGTTTCGTTTCGGTAGATGGCAGATATGAGACCAGCATAAAGGGGATTTTTGCTATAGGTGACGTGATTGGTGGGGCGATGTTGGCTCACAAGGCTGAGATGGAAGGGCATGCAGTTGCTGAGCTTATTGCGGGGCACGCTTCGGGTGTGGATTACGGTGTCATTCCAGCAGTGGTCTACACACACCCCGCAGTTGCGTCTGTTGGGCGAAGTGAGGACTACGTGAAGAGCGTGGGGTATGACTACAAGGTGGGTAAAAGCAGCTTTGCTGCAAACGGACGAGCTAGGGTTACCGGTGAAGGTGAGGGGTTTGTTAAGGTTGTGGCGTGCAAGCGTACTGATACCATCCTCGGGGTGCACATTGTGGGTACTTACGCTGATACCATGATTAACGAGGCCGTTGTCGCTCTTGGCTACCGGGCCTCCTCCAAGGACATTTGCCACATATGCCACTCCCATCCGGATGTAAACGAGGTCTTTAGAGATGCGTGTGAAGTTGCTTGCTCCAAGACAAGTTAGCAATGTGTTGCGCAGCGTGCTGCAGGCGATTTTGCGCCTGAGGTCGCGCTACAAGCTTGCTGCCTGCCTGCTTATAGTGTGTGCCCTATGGCTTTTGAGCGGGTTGATTGCGTCCGGTACAGCCAAACGTGATGTCATATCGGGCCTTCAAAAGCTGCCTACAATTATAAGGGTGGAAAAACTGCACGCTGAGGATAGGGAGCTGGTCATACATTTGACTGGGGAAGTCCATGCCTCAAAGTTTATGGACATTCTGTCTGAGGTTAGCGGCAAAGTGGAGCGGGTGGTTGCTAAGAGTGGTAGCAAAGTTGAAAGTGGGCAGGTCATCCTCGAGATCGAAGAGTGTGGCAGAGTAGAAAGGCTCAAGCAGTCCGAAGCTTTGTTGAAACAGAGGCAACTTGAGCGCGACGCGTCAGAGTCCCTAAGCAGTACCGGCTATAGATCTGAAGCCCAGGACAATGCGGCGCTCGTCGCACTTATGGCTGCTGCTGCCGACTTAAAACGTGCCCAGATAGAGTTGCGCAATACGCGTATCAGAGCGCCATTTTCGGGCATACTTGGCAAGATTGTTCCCCAAGCGGGAAGCTTTATCAGTGGTGGGCAGACCATCGCGCAGATTGCGAGCTTTGACCGCCTGAGAGTTGTCTCTCATGTTTCGGAGAAGAGCATATCAAAACTGAGACTTCATGGCCCTGCTGATGTTGTTTTAGGTAGTGGTGAGGTATTGCGCGGTGATATCGCCTTCATCGGGAGGATTGCTTCTCCTGGAACCAAGACGTACACAATTGAGGTTTTGGCTGATAACAAAAGCGGAGTTTTTGTGACGGAAGGGATGGCCGCATCGGTTAGAGTTCCTATTGGCAAGTTCAGGACCCATAAAATTTCCTCTTCTTCCCTGAGCTTGGATGACACTGGCGCGGTCGGTGTTAAAGTTCTCGACAATAATACGGTACGGTTTTTTGAGGTAGAGATAGTTGACGATTTAGGTGGACAGCTCTGGGTTTCTGGTGTTCCCGATGACGTGGACCTTATAGCGCGCGGTCACGAGTATGTAGCAGTTGGTACGGAAGTTAATTTGTGACCTTTACACGCAGCCAAGGATCTTTTCAAGGATTTTGGGATTACGGCCAGAGATGTGAAGTTTGACCTACGCAAGATGTTTGAGGTACGAGACAAAGAAATAAGCGCACTCGGCTCCGGCATAAGCAGCCTGTTTTCTTCTGCGGGGGTAGATAAGCTATGTGGGACTGCAACTATCACTCGCGCTGTAGGTGATGGTTTTGAGATTGCTGCAGGACGTGATGGAGCATCCCCAGATAATACACTGTCTGCCAAGAATGTTGTACTTGCCACAGGTTCCCTTCCGGCCTCTTTACCTGGTATTGACATTGATGAAGTCAAGATTTTGTCCTCGGATGGGGCATTAAGTATGGACGTTCCGGGCAAACTGCTTGTCATAGGAGGTGGGGCCATAGGCCCTGAAATGTCTTCGGTGTGGAGCAGATTGGGTGCAGAGGTTGAGTATGTGGCAGTTGGCACGGAAGTTAATCTGTGACCTTAGGAAGAGGTTTTGAAACTAATTGCAATGGTGCTGTGTATATTTTACAATGTCGGCCATGTGATTTTTTCTGGTGTATGGTGAAAGCTAAGGAGGGGGTAGTAAGGATTGAGGGCGTGGTCACGAAGTTGCTCCGGGACGCCGTGTTTATTGTCAAATTGAACGACGGTTGTGAGGTTATGGCTCACGCTTCTGGTAGGATACGCAAGAGCAAAATACGCATCCTGATGCATGACCGGGTTATGGTTGAAGTGAGCTCTTATGGTGTGAGCAAAGACGGCATGGGCAAGGGGCGAGTTGTTAGCAGGCTCAGGAATAGGGAATGCTGAAGATAGACGGTCTGGTGCTTGCTTCTTCTTCGAGGTGCCGACTGAGTCTGTTAGAACAGATTGGTGTCGTGCCCGGCGAGATCGTGCCTCCTAACGTTGATGAAAGCCCACTTAGGGGGGAGTTGCCCAAACAGTATTGCATGCGCATGGCTAGGAGTAAAGCGACTACAGTGGCGGCTTTGAGGTCTGGTAAGTTCGTTCTTGGTGCAGATACGGTTGCCTACTGCGGTAAGAGAGTGCTCTCCAAGACTGAGAATAAGGACCGCGCCGTAGATTATCTTGAAATGCTCTCTGGTAGGAGGCACCGCGTGTGCACCGCGGTTTGCTTGTATTCCCCTGGTGGCATGGTGCACGAAAGAAGTGTTGTTAGCGTTGTCAAGTTTAAGAATATGTCTAAGGGCGAGATAGAGTATTACGTAAGCTCTGGGCAATGGAAGGGTAAAGCTGGAGGGTATGGTATACAGGGCCTTGCTGGGGCGCTGATTTCTTGGATTCAGGGTTCATACTCTTCCATAGTTGGACTGCCATTGCATGAGACATATTGCCTCTTGAGCGGCTATTTCGATCTTAAACATATTCCTTGATAAAGGGTAGAGTGCCTGCTAGCATTGGTAGCCGGTGTTTTTCCAACGCTGGTGGCGTGCTATTTCGCACATAGCCGTACAATGGTCCCGTGTATGCGGGTTGGGCTATGGAGGTTTAACTGTTGTAGTAATTTTGGAGTGGTAATGGGTAATCTGCCTGAATTTAGTATCCGCGATCTCGTTGAGGCCGGGGTACACCTTGGACACAAATCTGGCCGCTGGAACCCAGCGATGGCCCCCTACATATATGGGGTGCACAAGTATAAAGACATTCACGTGATAGATCTGAGAAAAACTTTGGTACTTCTCAGAGATGCCCTATCGGTGCTTTATGATGTGGTGCTGAAAAGGGGAAGGGTGCTTTTTGTAGGCACTAAAGTTCAAGCTTCTAACATGATTGCTGAGGAAGCTACCAGGTGTGGCCAGTATTACGTAAACCACAGATGGCTCGGGGGAATGCTAACAAATTGGGAAACTGTTTCTTCTTCCATTAGGCGCCTAGTGGAGTTTGAGAAGCTCATTAACAATAGCGAGGGACAGTTTACTAAAAAGGAGCTCTTAATGCTTGATAAGCAGAGGGGTAAATTGGAAAGATCGCTGGGTGGTATACGAGAAATGGGCGGGCTGCCCCATGCCCTGTTTGTGATTGACACTAATAAAGAGCACATAGCTATTAGGGAAGCCAACAAGCTAAGGATCCCGGTGGTTGCCGTTCTCGATACGAACTCTGATCCCAGTGGTGTGGATTACCCCATTCCGGGAAACGACGATTCAGTGCGGTCTATAGACTTCTTTTGTCGCGCTGTATCGAAAACTATTTTGGAAGCTATACGTTCAGATTTGGCGAGTTCTGGGGTAAGCATTGTTGCCAAGGGAAGTGATACTGTAGAGTCAAACACGGGGGCAACAACGGGTAGCGGTCGTACACCTGTGAGTGAGGTGTCTAGTATTGACGAGTCTGCTGCCGGGGCCGGTCCTTATACACCTGAGGTTGACCTATCTACTGTGGAAGTTGATACACCCGAAAGCGCGACGTTGCCGGACGGTGAGCCCAATGGTGCCAGTGTGCCTGCGGGGAATGGCGTGCTGCCGGATTCTAGTGTTGCTGATGATGCGGCTTTGGAATGATCGTATGCTCTCTTGTTGTTATGTGAGGTAGGTGATGAAAATTGGTGTTGAAGCTATTAGAGAGCTGCGTCAGATCACAGGTGCGGGTCTTGGTGATTGTAAAGAGGCTCTGGAAACCTGCTCTGGTGACATGGAAAAGGCCAAGGTGTACCTGAGAGAGAAAGGGCTGTCTAAAGCTTATAAAAAATCGCATAGAGATACGGCTGATGGGCTGGTTGCGGTGCGTGTTGAGGGTAACAAAGGGGCTATATTGAAGCTGGGTTCGGAGACCGATTTTGTTGCGCGTAATGAGAAGTTCCGTTCCCTTGCCGCAAAACTAGTTGGCAGTCTGCTCAAGTACGGGGCGGAAGACCTTTCAAACTTCTCCGAGTCTTTTTATGATGGTGGATCTGGTGTAAGCGTTGCTGATGAAGTAGTGAATGCTGCTGCCGTTCTTGGTGAGCATGTTGTCTTGAGTGGAATAGGCTTTTTAGAACTTGGCGGCTCTGGGGTTGTTGGAAGTTATATACATGGCGCCGTAGATGAGGGTATTGGAAGAGCTGGTGCTCTAGTTGCCCTGGAAGCTAATACTACAAAAACTGAAGCGTTGCTGGAGTTCGCTAGGCAGCTGGCCATGCACATCGTTGCGGCTAAACCTGAGTCGATCTCTGTTGAAACTTTGAGCAGCGATATTATCGAGCGGGAGAGGGCGATAGTGGCGAAACAAGTGGAAGCGCTTGGCAAGCCAGAGTCCGTTGTAAGCAAGATAGTAGATGGGAGGATGCAAAAGTTTTTTGAAGACATGGTGCTACTTGAACAGGCGTTCATAATGGATGGTAGCACGAAAATTCGTGATCTTTTGCACAAGAAGGGTCAAGATTTAGGGTGTGAAGTGCGCATCGTTGCTTACAGACTGTTCTCGGTTGGCTAAGGTGTCTTCAAGGGGTTACGGCGTTGTCTCCCTTAGTAAATGCCATAGATAGTTGCGACGGTGAGTGCTTTGTCATCCAGGGGGCCGTTTATCGTGGTCCTTCGGTGGTGTTTCCCCACCGCGTTGTGGCGCTTCCACATCAGCTAGAGCTTTCTGGTGGCGCTGAGGCTGTGCTTTCGTATGTACAAGGTAACTTTAGAATGGTACCTATAGGGGTTGGCAGGGGTTTTGAACGGTTTTCGCGCGTCCTTTCCTCTCGTCTACAGCGTTCGAGCGTGCGTCACGAAGTTATGTCCATAACTGCAGCTTGTGATACGTACAACGTTCTACTACATGAAAGCGAGCATGTCTGCGCCATTTTGCTTCTTCCGCTGTAGATCGCGATGTCCAATATTATATTCGAAGATTTTTTTATTAACGGGATTCTTGCGATCCTGACTGCAAGCCTTATTACGGCACCCTTGGGCTCAGTCATGATCTGGAACAGGCTTTCTTATATGGGTGACAGCGTAGCGCACTCATCGCTTCTTGGGGTGGGGATTGCGCTTCTGCTGGAAATACACCCATCGATCGGTGTTTTTGTGGTTGCAGTACTGCTTGCACTTATCATTTCCCTAACTACGGACAAAATTCATGCGATAGACACCATTTTGAACATCATGACGAGCGTGGTTATGTCACTTAGCATGATCTTACTATCGCTGGTACCGTCACCCGGTGAGCGCGTAATGCACTCACTATTCGGTGATGTTCTCATGGTAGGTAGAAGTGACTTACTGGAAATGGCAGCTATTGCCATAACTGGCATATTTGTGCTTGTCTTGCGGTGGAGGTACTGGGTGGCCGTGTCCGTGAGCCGCGATCTCTCGCTGTCTGCGGGCATCAAGGCCGGCCAAATAAAGACGGAAATTTTCGTGGTATCCGCACTTGTAATTGTGCTATTCTCGCGTTCGGTGGGAATACTGCTGATTACAGCGTTTTTGACGATACCAGCCTCAGGTGCCAGGTTGATTTCCAAAACTCCGGTACAGATGGTCATCGTTTCTGTAGTGATTTCCGCAACATCAGGCGTTTTGGGGTTGTTGTCTGCAGCAAAGTTTGACACATTTCCAGGGCCGATGATTATCATTGCCTCCTTTTCTATGCTTTTACTAGTATATCTCTTCTCAAAAAGTAAAAAGCTGTGAGGTCTCACGGCTTCCCTTCTAAGATGTCGTGCCGGGAGATGGCTGCAACTTAACAAACGTCAACAACGAATGCACACTGCTTGGTGTCGATAGTCGCTCACACATCCAGTGAAAAAGCCCCGTAACCGCCACACTGCCGCACTCAAGATGCACATCATTGAGAAACCTACTTTGGACAAACTTTGTTCTTGAATAATGATGCCAGAATTAGTATAGCTTGGAAGGCTATAATTGCTTTTGTTGCATGAGTGACTTAACAGGAGTGTGAAGATGCCAGGATCTAGAGGGGGTGATACAGTAACGCAATATGTGATTGCCGCGGTTACTGCCGCACTGACCGCCATGTTTTGTGCCCAATATCTTGGTGCACATGAAGATAGCGAGACTGCAAACGAATGTGAAAGACTAAGGATAGAGTTGGAGAACATGGCAGTAAAGCAATCTATAATGAGAAGTAGGATAACGGACCACTTTTCCTTGCTTTGTGTTCTGGACTCAATTGATACGGAGATTCCCGAGGGATGGTTCCCGCCTACAAGTCATGGCGCAGGCGCTGCGGTTGGTGATGCAGCATCTTTTATTTGTAAAGTAGTTGTTGGTGTGGTCGTTGGCTCTGTTCTACTGCTATACGTATTAAAGCAGCTCTTCGGATCTGGTGCATACACCACGGGGATTAGCACCTCTAATCACGCGATTACGGCTATTGTTGCCTCGTTCATGGTTTTTGGTGCACTTGGGTTTTGTTCCACGATTGCAGGTACATGCAACAATTCCAGAAAAAGGCAGGACCGCACACTTCGGAAACTTACTCGCGCGTACGAAAAGAGCCAAATCAGTTACGAAAAGATGGTCGACAGTGCTGAGAGATACAATACACTCCCTGAGGATGTGAAGTATAACATAAAGACTTCCGAGTACCTATCTGCGGTTGTGAAGGAAAAGATATTGTCTGGCACCCTCACAGAAAAATCTGCCGCGGAAATTAGGAAAAAGGCGTGCGCGTGTTACGCGGAGGAAATTGCCATTTGCGCGTAAGTTTTGTGGTGGGTGGTCTCGTGCAAGTGATGATATCTCAAGCTACTATGCCGGGCAGACTGTGCCCTACAGTCTTCGTGCTTACACCTCAAATACTGTGCGCTCTCGCTTCGCAGCGTTGCTAGATACATTACCTGCGCGCAAGCATGCAACATGCTGTTGTAGATGATGCGGTGATAAATTTGTTTGTTTTGGATGCATTATTTGCTACAATACGGCCGCTGTTGTTCCTTGGTTAGGAGTTTCAGCGTGCATGTGGGGAGGGTGTTGCTGTGGTTGAGGAAGAAGACAAGTGTGTCCCACGTGGTGAGATGAAGCGTAGGGATTTCTTGGGCCTTACCACGCTCTCCATGGCTTGCATGGGGCTGGCCTCTTTCGTGTATCCTCTGGTTGAATCTCTCAATCCCTCTGCTGATGTTATGGCTCAGGCTACGGTTGAGGTGGATCTGTCCGGCATTAAGGAAGGTAGTACCAAAGTTGTAAAGTGGCAGGGGAAGCCGGTCTTTATACGCAGGCGGACCTCGGAAGAAATAAAGGACGCTAGGGCAGTTAATGTTGCTGACCTGCGTGATCCTCAAAGCGACCAGCAGCGCACTCGTCTAGAGAGTGGTGAGTGGCTAATCGTGCTGGGTGTTTGTACACATTTAGGTTGTGTTCCTGTGGAGCTAAAGAATGGCAAGAGGGGGTGGTACTGCCCATGTCACGGTTCTAAATACGATACATCTGGCAGGGTAGTTTCGGGTCCGGCGCCGCTTAATCTTCCTGTGCCTGACCACTACTTTCCCGATAGTAGCACCGTGGTTATTGGTAAGAGAAGCGCTGAATCTGCTGTATAGGAGTGCGGGGTATGTCTGGCGGTAAAGGCAATTCTAATGGGCTCGGTCGGGGCGTTCTTGCTTGGATAGAATATAGGCTGCCCATAGGTGCCTTCCTGAAACATATGGCTGCCTACCCGGTGCCGAAAAATCTTAGTTACCTGTGGAACTTTGGGTCTCTGGCGGGAATTGCGCTTGTGGTCCAGATTGTAACTGGTGTGTTTCTTGCTATGCACTACACTCCGCATGTTGACTATGCGTTTGACAGCGTAGAACGCATAATGCGCGACGTACGTTATGGATGGCTGATACGATATACCCATGCGGTTGGTGCCTCCTTCTTTTTTATTGTTGTCTACATCCACATTTTTCGCGGACTGTATTATGGCTCGTACAAAAAGCCCAGAGAGCTAGTCTGGTTTTTTGGCATCATAATATTCTTCGTGATGATGGCCACTGCATTCATGGGATATGTTCTTCCCTGGGGTCAGATGAGTTTTTGGGGTGCCACTGTGATAACAAACCTCTTTTCCGCTGTTCCCGTTGTTGGCGAAAATATCGTAAGGTGGCTGTGGGGCGGTTTCGCTGTGGACAATCCCACACTGAATAGGTTTTTTGCGCTGCACTACCTGCTACCGTTTGTACTTGTTGCTCTTGCGGTTTTGCATATTACTGCACTGCACAAGTTCGGTTCTGGGAACCCCAGTGGAATTGAAGTGAAGTCAAAGCACGATACCGTACCCATTTATCCGTACTTTTTGGTGAAGGATTGCATAACATTCGGGTTGTACT
Source organism: Anaplasma ovis str. Haibei (assembly GCF_002214625.1). NCBI lineage: Bacteria > Pseudomonadati > Pseudomonadota > Alphaproteobacteria > Rickettsiales > Anaplasmataceae > Anaplasma > Anaplasma ovis. Next base: position 692,437 of record NZ_CP015994.1, on the reverse strand, counting down.
TCATTTTTCTATACCTCTTCGTGTTCTATGCTCCCAATTACTTGGGGCACCCCGATAACTACATAGAGGCGAATCCCATGGTCACTCCCGAACATATAGTGCCCGAGTGGTACTTCCTACCGTTTTATGCAATGCTACGCTCTATTCCAGATAAGCTACTTGGCGTTGCAACAATGTTCGGCTCCATAGCGGTGTGGTTTTTGTTACCTGTTCTCGATAGGTCAGCTGTCAAAAGCGGTAAGTACCGCCCCGTTTTCAAGGTCTGCTACTGGATTTTTGTCCTGAATTTTTGTGCGCTGGTCTGGCTAGGTGGGCAGGAAGTGAGGGAACCCTTTATATTTCTGAGTAGATTGGCAACCTTCTACTACTTCTGTTACTTTATCATTGTGCTGCCGTTACTTTCCAAGTACGAACGATGCAGAACGTTGCCCAAGAGTATCAGTGATGCCGTGCCGGAGATGAAGTAAATGCGGAGGTACTCACCAGTTTTGTTAGCTGCCGCCTTGTTCCTCATTGGCATGTGCTTTGTTAATGTAGCAGGTGCTGAAACACAGGGCGGTGTGGTGCGGCAAAAGTGGAAGTTTAGCGGCATTTTTGGGTCTTTTGATAGGAGTGCTATACAGCGCGGTTATCAGGTCTACAAGGAGGTGTGTTCCAGCTGCCATTCCATGAGTAGGATCGCGTTTCGTAACCTGCGTGATGTGGGTTTTTCCGAGGAAGAAGTTAAGGCGATAGCGAGCTCTTATTCGGTGAGTGATGGGCCTAATGAGGCGGGTGAAATGTTTGAGCGGCCGGGAATGCCCGCGGATTATTTTCCCAACCCTTTTCCCAATAAAGAGGCTGCGGCTGCGTCAAACAATGGCGCCTATCCACCAGATCTATCTCTAATAATCAAGGCCCGTCACAATGGGGCTGATTATGTATATTCCCTGCTTACAGGCTATGAGGGCAGCGAGCCGGATGAAGGTGGCCTTTACCTAAATAGGCACTTCCCCGGAGGGAAAATTGCCATGGCCCCGCCACTTTTTGAAGGTGCGGTGAACTACTCTGATGGCACTGTACCCAGTGTTGAGAATGTTGCCCGTGATGTAGTCAATTTTCTACAGTGGGCAGCGGAACCCGAGATGGAGCGTAGGAAGAAGCTAGGGATAAAAGTGGTGTTTTCGTTGGCTATTGGCACTGTTTTAGTCGCCCTGGTGCATTCTAGGCTGCGTAAAGCGCTATTAAAACAATAAGTGGTGGGGCCGTGCTTGCCCTCTGTTCTAGGTGGGTTACAACCTTCAGGTTTAGGCAGAGTTGTCCATTTCTTGTATTGCTATAAAAACCCATACTATGGCGGATTTGTGAGCGTATGCCACATGGTATATGCTGAAAGTTTGCGGCAGAGCGCATACTGTATAGATTGGCTTCCGGGCGCATTGGGTGTTTTATGCGCGCGTGGATGCACATTTTTGGTTGTATTATAGTTACAAATGCTGTGGTCTACCGCAGCGTGTTGCTTTCTAAGGTTGATTTTATGCGGGTCCTGCTGGCGTTCTGTGCAGTTTGTTGCGGGCTGTTCCCTGGCTTTGCCGTTGTTGCTGGCTCTGCCCATAACTCTGCGGGTAGTGGGGTGGAATTTTACGGTAAGGGTGGTGCCACACGCGGTGGGGACGATGAATTCTCGTTCGGCGGCGAGATCCTCTTTTATGGCTGGGGAGGGCGCGCTGTACTTCCCAAGTTTTCCGCTGGTGCCGGCTCTGTAGGCTCATTTGGGGACTCTATTAAAGCCGAAGGCAGAGTCTCGAAGGATTTGGGGTGGAATGGAGACTGTGACTTTATCGGAAATCTGTCGTTCGAGTATGTAGCGGATTCCGGCGTACTGTATGGGGCGGATTTTCAGCTCCTGGTGCCGGAGGTCGGTAGTGCTGTTGAGGGTGAGGGTAAGGCTATTGTTAACCGCGGTAGTCGGGTGTTTGTTCTAACTCCATACGGGAGATTCTCCTTAGGACATCAGGAGGGGGTTGAGTCTGTAGTTTCTTCCCCCTAAATCACACAGAAACGTGTTCGATGATTTTGTACGCGGGCAGGATCCAACTCTAATGAAGTACAAGTTGCCTATGCTGAAGGGTGACTTTTTCGCTCATGGTGAGGGGTGGTGGTGGCTGCGCGGTGCTGCGCTGCTGTATCCCGGGCTGTATAGCGAGTCTGTCTTTCGCGAGAACAGCTTGGTGGATTACTATGGTGTGGATGAGTACAGTAGGCACTACAGCAGATATTTTGCCAATAACCTTCCATTCAGGCTCTCTTATCAGTCACCTACGTTTTTTGGCGTGAGGTTTGGTCTGAGTTACTCCCCTACTGGATACAACTCGGAGCTCTTTAGGGGGTACTACTACGAAGATTCGCTGCAGAGGGAAGAGGAGCAGTGGAGACTTGTTGGTGAGCTTGGTGATGTGGAGAATGCGGACCGGGATGGTGTGCGTCGCGGGTCTGTAGGAGGCGTTGGCGTGCCGGTGGCGGACCAACCCCCTGCAAGCGTTGGTTCCCCTGGTGGATCTGTCGTGGGTGTGTCCAGAACCATTCTGACGGATGACGTGCTGTATGCTCCTGCCTACAAAAATGTTGTGAGCGCAGCCTTGTCGGCGGAGCGCTCGTTTCACATTGGGGGAGAAGAAATAAAAGTTGGTGCGGCTTTTGCTGCAGAGTGGGCCCCTGCTATCGGGGTGTCTAAGAGCTATGGGGACATAGCGCCAGTTGGTGGATTCTGTGCGCTCGCGGCGGTTGGCATGTCTGCAAGCGTAGAGGTTGGGGGCGTAGACTTCGGGTTTGGATACGGGCATCTGGGCAACTCGGGTTACCCCAGGGGGCCTCTTGTAGGCTCTACCATTAACTGGGGTCGTGGCAAAACGGATCCCGCTTGGCGTCCCTCGAGTTATCTTGTAATGGGTGCGGGTTATGGTTCTGGGCCTTTTCGTGCTGAGCTGTCGTATTTCACTAGCGTGAAGGGTGGGTATGTATCCTCGGCGGAAGTTGATGATTTCGGTGTGAGGGTCAGTTATGATCTGTACGGAAGTGTCGATGTGCATTGTGCACTGTTCGCGCAGCTGCACAGGGTTTCTGTGGAGTACGATTTTGCTAGGGGTTTTGTAGGGAAAGGCTGGGCTGATAGTCACCTTTCGTACGATTTCGATGTGTTAATGTCCGGCGTGAGGCTGGTCTTCTAGTCAGGTATCTAGTTTTGAGGGTGTTGTATGGTACATAAAGGTTCTCTGGTGGCTCCGGTTATGGCGGCGGCGCTGCTGCTTGCCTCTTCTGGGGGTGTAGCTGCTTCTACTGAGCCTCAGGAGGAGAGTAAAGGGTATGCTTTTGTCACCGGGCGAGTGCTCTCTTACGCATGGCTGTTGGATGATAATCCTGTTGGAGATGAGCACGAGGGACACAGGCGGGTGCGCAGCGATGATAGAGAAGTTAAATCTTGGCGTTACGGCAGGCACGGCATAAGTGATGCGCATGTTTTTGAGCATAATTTAGGTAGTTGGGGGACCAGTTACGATGCCGCGCTTGCAGTTGGATTGAGATCGAAAGGAAGTACGCCCGGGCTGGTCTACGGAGCAGATTTTGCTCTATCAGTTCCTGTAGGGTCTTTCGGGAAGTCGTTCTACGATGAGATGGTAGGTGCCGGCAGTAGGATATTCGCCGATACGCCTTACGGCACTTTCTTGCTGGGCTACCAGGAAGGCGTGGAGTCCTCTATGAAGGCAGACGTGCTGGCTTTGGTTCCTGGAGGAGGGGGCGGCGCGTGGGGCAAGTACCTGAGGTGTTTCCTGGGATATGCCTCCGGTATGCCCTTTCACATGTATCCAGGGTTATACAGCGAGAATCTTTTCCGGTCTATAGGCAGCTTCGACAGGGTTGGGGTTCTTAGAGAGACCCGCAGGTTTTTGGGGGTTTTGCCCATGAGGCTCTCTTACATGTCTCCCAGGCTTGGTGGGTTTTCGTTGGGAGTCAGTTACTCTCCGTCCGGTTACAGGGATGATCTATTCAAGAGTGATGCCTACAGGCTCGGTGTTGGGCGGAATGTGAGTAGTGAGGAAGAGAGCAGTAGGAGCGATAGTGACGCTGTGGAAGATGCGAAGCTTGCTCTTGTCGCTGTGAAGCCCAGTTTTGACTTGGGCCCCGTCTACAAGAACATACTCAGCGGCGCGTTGCGCTATGACTGGGGCGATGACGACGTGGCTATCGGCTTGTCTGTTACTGGTGAGTATGCTAGGCCGAAGCGGTATGCGGACATACTGAACCCGGGTACAAGCCCTTTTGTTGAATATAGTAATCTTGCCGCACTGTCAGCTGGTGCTGAAATGAAGTTTGCCGGGCTGAAGGCTGCGGTATCATATGGATACTTGGGCGGTTCTGGACGCCCGAAAGTTGTTAGTCAGAGTGGCAGGACTTGGGAAGTGCCATACGGAACTAACCTCCCTTCCTATTACTTTGCGTCGTCACTAGGGTATGGCTATGGCGATTTCTATTCCAGTGTGGTGTACTTCGTCAGTAGGGTTGGTCACACTGTTGGCGTCGCTCGCGGCGGTGCAGCGTACCACGACTATGGAAAGGGGTTCGATGGTGAGCACGTGCTGAGGGATTTGGCTGTTGGCCTCGGTTATAATTTATATGAGAGAAGGGGCACTAAATTTGGGCTGTTTGTCAGCTGTCACGCGTTTTCCCTGGAGCAGAGGCCTAGTGAGTTCAAGAGGGGGGATAACGCAGATTATGTGCGCACTTCTGATAGTACTCAAGGGCGTGAAAACCACAAACATGATGGTGTTGTGGTCCTTTCCGGTGTGAAGTTTGATTTTTAGCCTGCGGGGCGTGACGGCTGCCGCCAGTAGGCTGCGCGGCGTTAGGCCCTTCTCCTCCGGCGGGGGCGCTGGCGCGTTCCTTGCTGTGCGGCTATGCCATTTAACGTGTAGAGTGGCGTGAACGCGTGATGTGTGCTACGGGTGGCCTATGCGCCATAGGCGCTCCTTTCTTTTTGTTTCTTTGTCAGTCTTTTCTGTTGTTGCCGTTTTTGTGTCTGGGTTTAATAGAAAAATCCTAAGCAGTTGCAGGGCTTTGCTGTTTAGGCATAAAGTATAATCATATAGCATAATATTATTATGCTATATCAGTATTAATTCCTTGACATGTTTACTGTCGCTCATTAAGTATAGCTCGTACAGCTAACATATTTTCAATGTTTAATCGGGTAATACACAATGACGAGAGTTTCTTTTTCCACTGCTCTTGCGTCTCTTTTGGTGTTATGCGAGGCGGGCGATGCATTTGCCGTATCTCGTGGTCAAAAGTTACACAGTAATGGAAATGTCGCCTCCGCTGAGCGACAACATAAATACAGCGCCGCTGATCACTATGCCAGTACCATGCCCTCTATAGATATAGGTGGAACCCTAATTACTCATGGGTGGGTCTCACTTCAAAATGACTACTACCGCACTAAGGGCATACAGCGCGGTGACTTTCCTTCTGAGTATTCAAGGAAGTATGGGTTTGCCTCAGATGGGATGTTGCACATCACTGCTGAAGGACGCAACGATGTGTGGGGTGTTTCCTATGGGGGGAGCCTGGAACTAGATGTTCCGCATGTTCAGAAGAATGCGTATGTTTCTTTTAAGCAGGTTGGTAGCAGGGGTGCGCGCGTATTCGTCAACACACAATTTGGCGACTTGAAAGTTGGGTATCAAGAGGGTGTTGATTCCTTGATGAAAGTTGACGCTTTCAGTATAGGAGCAGGAGATAACAGTAATATTTGGATGCGATATGTAAATCTGAGAGGTATTCATGACCCCTTGAAAAACTCTGACGCTGATGCAGTAGATCTTCCAAATGAGCTGAGGAAGCGGTATCTAGAGAATACATTTTACCTGTCTACCGGACTGTACAGCCAGAGTATACTGGAAGGCAGCAACAGATTCTCCACAGGGGTTTCTAGCTCTTCCAATCGCGGTCTACCCGCTAATATAGTTAATGCGTTGCCTTTTAGATTTTCATACCTTTCCCCAAGTTTTGGTGGGTTGAGACTGGGTGTAAGCTACTCGCCGTTCGGGTACGATGAGGATAAGATTATCAATGCCCACGTACCACGTAAGCTTTCTGTGCAAACGCAAACTCCCGTGAGCGGGCTTCTTGGGCTTGGCCTGGGCTTTTTACGGGGGACTCTTGAGGAGAATGTGGTGGTTCAAGAGCAAAATGCCAGAGCGCGCCACATACTGCCTTTGTATGAACGTGTGACTAATGTTGCCGTGACTTACTCGGCGCAAATCAAGGGGGTAGATTTTAAGGTGTCAGCAATCAGCGAATACGCGAAAAGCAAGAAAGGGCTGTTGAGCGAACACCTTTCCTTTGCAAAATTGGATGATATGAAAAACATCGCCTTTGGTGGGATGTTTGGTTACAAAAATCTGAAGTTGGCAGCCTCTTACGGTTATCTCGGTCCGATAGATAGAGTAAACAACATGTACGTCTGGGACGGGGGAAAGTTTGTGCTCAATATCCGCGATAAAGTGCTTATCAAGACGGAAGGCACGTACTTTTGGACGCTAGGAGGTGGATATGAGTATAACGGGGCATACGTCTCGGCAATCTATAGGGGCAGCAATTACAGCGGTAATAAGCTAAACGAAATCGCGCTAGGAGCGGAATATAATATTTCCACCAGTGCCTCTAGGGTTGACTGTTCATTCTTTGCGAACTACCACTACTTTAACGCACGGTCTTCTGTGGTGTTAGATAGCGCGAAGACTAATGGCGTAAATAATGGGCGAGTGATGCTTGCTGGGATGAAGGTCAAATTCTAGACTATCGCCGTCGGAAGAAGCAAACCCCGCCTGCTTGGACTTACTTGCTGGCGGGGCTGTTACCCGATTAGCTGTACTGTCTGCGCATACTCTTGTGCTGCAAAGCCTGCATAGCCGGGGGGTGCGCAGCCTTCTCTAGGAATTAATTAAGGAAAGTGGGCCTGCCCCAGGGCAGTGTAAAAATCTCCTCATCTCGTGCGGCAGCTTGCGCGAGACACATATGCCAACCAAACTTTCTGTAGACTTCTCGATTATTTGAATAGTTATGTCTTGTAGATACGGGTGCCGGTCTTTTTGTACTTACCACACACTAATAACTGGTGCTTGGCGATCCGGTTTGGTGTTGCCCGCCACTTTAAACATCATGGCCCTTTGCATGCACACTAGGGGTTGAGAAAAAACCTCAACCTGTGAATGCATTCTTCCTGGCCTAATATTTCCATAACTTCCGATATGCTTGGGGTACTAAGCCGTCCCGCTATGGCTGCGCGCAGCAGGTGATAGACATCACTCATCACCACACCATTTCTCTTTGTCCATTCCTTAATGTACGAAGGCAAAAAATCCTTCGTCCAGGTTTTTTGCTCTATTTGTGACATCGAATCTGTAAGTTTGGCTAGTAGCTCTAAGCTGCTTAAAATAACTTGCTTTGCATCGTTATCGACGGAAATTGGTATATCTTGAACGTAAAACACCGAGTCTCTAGCGAGATCGGCCAGAGTCCTGGCCCTTTCCATGAGCTTTTTTACTCCCAAAGAAAGTCTAGCAAGTTTTGTTTTGGCAACGGCGCAACCTAGTTCTCTTTCCAAGAATGGCAGTAGGAGCTCAAGAATCTCATGCTCAGTTCTTTGGTTCATGTAGTGATGGTTCAAAAATAGCAGTTTTTTGCTGTCCAAGCATGAATGGGAAGTGCCAATTTTTTCGATTGAGAACAACTGAGTTGCACTCTGCATTGTTATAATTTCTTCATCCTTGTGGCTCCACCCCATACGCAATAAGTAGTTGCACACGGCTTCGGGCAAAAAACCAAGCTCCCGATACTCATGCACTCCCGGTGCACGGTTTCTTTTCGATAGTTTTGTTCCCTCTTCATCATGTATCAGGGGTATGTGGCAGAACTGGGGATTGTCCCAGCCCATAGCCTCGGTAAGCAACATTTGTTTTATCGTGTTTGTTATGTGGTCAGAGCCCCGTATAATGTGGGTAATGCACATGTCGTGGTCGTCCACCACCACCGCTAGGAGGTATGTGGGGTGGCCATTCGAACGCAATATGACCATATCATCTATCTGCGCACTGTTCACAGATATTTCCCCGTATACTCCATCTGTAAATTTTATTTCCCTGTTTTCTGGGCTTTTCAACCTCACAACCCCAACAGTGCCCGATTGTGCGTGATTCACATCTCTCGACGGGCAGTGATGCCTGTAATATTTTCCCTCCTTTTCGGACCTCAGCTTTTCAGCAGCGATATCATTTTCCGAGCAATAGCAGTAATAAGCTCTACCGTGCGCAAGTAACTCTTTTGCCACTTGCGTATGACGTTCTCTTCTTGCAGACTGGATAACTACATCTTGGTCATGATGTAGCCCAAGCCACGCCATGTCTTCTATAATAGACTGCGCAACGGTTTCGGAAGACCTTTCCTGATCCGTATCTTCCATACGGAGCAAGAACTGGCCACCGTGGCGCCGAGCGAACAGCCAATTGAACAAAGCCGTTCTTGCCCCACCCAGATGCAAGCTTCCGGTAGGAGACGGAGCAAACCTGGTAACGACGCGCACTGTTCCTGCTTCAAAAACCCAGGGGGATGGTACAACAAAAGTCCCACGATGGCAATATAGGCGAAATTGTATGGCGGATGCCCACTGCTTGCACATCGTATCGCAGTAGCAAACAGAGCTCATGCGATATCTGGGGTACTGCTGAATATAGGCAAGCTACTATGTGCAGTAGCAGTAATATGTGCAATTGCAAATCCAGCAGGCATGGCTGTGGGGGCTGTAGCTGCTGTTGCTATATCAGCAGTTGCTGCAGTAGCATATTTAGCAGTAACTGGAGTATCTATAGGGGATTTATATAAATCTTGGCAGCAAGTTATACAAGTAAAGGAAGAAGGATTAGTCACTGTACAATCATTACAACCTGTTCTTACTCCTATAACTCCTATAGCTGGAAAAATAAATTATGGGAAAATTGCTAAGGCTGGGGTTGCTGCTGAGGGTGGTAAGGTTGCTGTTGAAGATGCTGGTACTTCTTGGGGTACTAAGGAGGGTGCTGCTGGTAAGATTGCCAAGGCTGGTGTCAAGATTGCTAAGGGTGGTCTGGAAATAGGTGGTAATGCTGGTCTGGTAACAGGTGCTGTCGGTGGTCTGGTCCTAGGTTCTGTGGCTGGGAATGTTGCTCAAACTACTAGCCTAGCTAGTGCTAAGGCTGCTGCTGAGGCTGCTCAGGCCGCTGCGGCTCTAGCTAAGGCTGCTGAGAAGGTTGGTGGTCAGGTTGGTACGGCTGCTAGGGCCACAGCTGCTAGTGTTGCTCAGACTGCTCAGGGTAATGTTGGTGGTGGTGGGTTGGCCGGGTTGATTGCTGAGGTTGGTGGTGGGGCTCAGACTGCCGGTTGGGTGGCTAGTGTGACTGGGGCTCTAGGTCCTCAAGGTGCTGAGATTCTGGGACTGCTAACAGGTGCTGCAGGTGGGGCTCTACTTGTTGCTGGTTTGGCTGCTGCGGGACTAGTAATTGCTGGTGGTGCTCTACTCTTTGCTGGGACCGTTGCTGTGATTACTTGTGCCTGTTGCTCCATATGGTAAGGGGTACTGCTGAATATAGGCAAGCTACTATGTGCAGTAGCAGTAATATGTGCAATTGCAAATCCAGCAGGCATGGCTGTGGGGGCTGTAGCTGCTGTTGCTATATCAGCAGTTGCTGCAGTAGCATATTTAGCAGTAACTGGAGTATCTATAGGGGATTTATATAAATCTTGGCAGCAAGTTATACAAGTAAAGGAAGAAGGATTAGTCACTGTACAATCATTACAACCTGTTCTTACTCCTATAACTCCTATAGCTGGAAAAATAAATTATGGGAAAATTGCTAAGGCTGCTGAGGGTGGTAAGGTTGCTGTTGAAGATGCTGGTACTTCTTGGGGTACTAAGGAGGGTGCTGCTGGTAAGATTGCCAAGGCTGGTGTCAAGGTCGCTAAGGATACTGCCAAGGCTGGTGCTAAGATAGCTAAGGGTGGTGTGGTAACAGGTGCTATAGGTGGTCTGGTCCTAGGTGCCGCTGCTGGTAATGTTGCTCAAACTACTAGCCTGGCTGCCGCTCAGACTGCTGCTGAGGCTGCTAAGGCTGCTGCGGCTCTAGCTGATGCTGCTAAGACTCTAGTTCAGGGTAGTGAGGTTGCTAAGGCTGCTCAGACCACAGCTGCTAGTGTTGCTCAAATTGCTCAGAGTAATGTTGCTGGCTTGACTAGTTTGGTTGCTAAGGTTGGTGGTGGTGGGTTGGCCGGGTTGATTGTAGGAGCTCTAGGTGCTGATTGGGTGGCTAGTGTGGCTGGGGCTCTAGGTCCTCAGGGTGCTGAGATTCTGGGACTGCTAACAGGTGCTGCTGGTGGGGCTATCGTTGGTGGGGCTATAGCTCTGACTGGGGCTGCTCTGACTGTGGCTGTGGGAGCAGTAATTGCTGTCGGTGCTCTACTCTTTGCTGGTGCTGTTGCTGTGATTACTTGTGCCTGTTGTTGCTGTAGGAGTACTGTTGAGATTGGGCCCAGTAAGGTCGTAGCTCAGGTTGCTACCAATTCTGGTGTTGCCAAGGTCATGGTTGAGGTAGATCCCAGTGCCATAAAGGATGCTGCTAAGAATGCTAAGATTCCTGTGATATCCATGAAGGAGATTGTTGTAGCAGGGAGTAAGAAGGATAATACAGAATATGATGTCATAGAAAACTATAAACCACAGCAGGTTAGTAAAATAAAGTGGCTTAATGCTCCACCTGTTGGTGGCCCAACTATGAAACTAGTCATGGCTGTGGTTTGTGTTGCTGTTGCTGTGACTAGTGTTGTTGGTGCTGCTCCTCCTGTAATTGCTATAGCTGTAGTCTCTTGTGCGTTCTATGCCAGTGCTGCAGGGGCTGCCTATGTGTGTAGACGTAAAGCTGGTGCAATCAAGGATGCTGTTAAGGCTGGTCAGCTCGCTTATGCACCTGCTGAGATTGGTGAGATTGCTCCAGATGTTGAACCTGAACAGAGTACTTCTAAGCCACCAAAACAGGAAAAGTGTCAGGGTACCACTGAACATAGGTAATGCAAGCTCCCCTTGTCTTTTTCTACTTAGCACTCTCCTCTTGTGTGTTCTATGCCAGTGCTGCAGGGGCTGCCTATGTGTGTAGACGTAAGGCTAGTGCAATCAAGGATGTTGTGAAGGCTGGTCAGCTCGCTTATGCACCTGCTGAGATTGGTGAGATTGCTCCAGATGTTGAACCTGAACAGAGTACTTCTAAGCCACCAAAACAGGAAAAGTGTCAGGGTACCACTGAACATAGGTAATGCAAGCTCCCTTTACTTTCAGTGCTCAGCGCTATCATTCATCCCAATATGCACTAATAGCATTCTCCATATAGTATCTGGGGTGCTGCTGAACATAGGCAAGCTACTATGCACAGTAGCAGTAATATGGGCGGTTGCTCTGGCTGCTACAGCTGGGGCTGGTCTAGCTATTGCTGTGGCTGGTGCTATATCAGCAGTAGCTGCAGTAGCATATTTAGCAGTAACTGGAGTATCTATAAGGGATTTATATAGATCTTGTAAGCAAGTTATACAAGTAAAGGAAGAAGGATTAGTCACTGTACAATCATTACAACCTGTTCTTACTCCTATAACTCCTATAGCTGGAAAAATAAATTATGGGAAAATTGCTAGTGCTGCTGAGGGTACAGCTGGTAAGATTGCCGATGCTGGTGTCAAGGTTGCTAAGGATAGTGTCAGGGTCGCTAAGGATAGTGCCAAGGCTGGTGTCAAGGTTGCTGGTGTTCTCAGTGGTCAGGGTGGTGAGATTCTGGGACTGGTAACAGGTGCTGCTGGTGGTCTTGTCCTGGGTTCTGTGGCTGGGAATGTCGCTCAGGCTGCCGCTCAGACTCTAGAGGCTCAGGCTGCTGCTGCTGAGGCTGCTAGGGCTCTGGGTGCTGAGATTGCTGTGGCTCTAGCTAAGGGTGTAGGTGGTGTGGCTGGTGCTAAGGTTGGGAAGGCTGCTGCGGCTACTGCTGAGGCTGCTCAGGCTGCTGCTCAGGGTAGTGTTGGTGGTGGTGGGTTGGCCGGGTTGATTGTAGGAGCTCTAGGTGCTGATTGGGTGGCTAGTGTGGCTGGGACTCTAGGTCCTCAGGGTGCTGAGATTCTGGGACTGCTAACAGGTGCTGCTGGTGGGGCTATCGTTGGTGGGGCTATAGCTCTGACTGGGGCTGCTCTGACTGTGGCTGTGGGAGCAGTAATTGCTGTCGGTGCTCTACTCTTTGCTGGTGCTGTTGCTGTGATTACTTGTGCCTGTTGCTCCATATGGTAAGGGGTACTCCTGAACATAGGCAAGCTACTATGCACAGTAGCAGTAATATGTGCAGTTGCTCTGGCTGCTGCTCAGGGTGGTCTAGCTATTGCTGTGGCTGGTGCTATATCAGCAGTAGCTGCAGTAGCATATTTAGCAGTAACTGGAGTATCTATAAGGGATTTATATAAATCTTGGAAGCAAGTTATACAAGTAAAGGAAGAAGGATTAGTCACTGTACAATCATTACAACCTGTTCTTACTCCTATAACTCCTATAGCTGGAAAAATAAATTATGGGAAAATTGCTAAGGCTGGGGTTGGTGCTGAGGGTGCACTAGATGTTGTAGCTGGCGTGGTTGGTGTTGTGGGAGCAGTAATTGCTGGTGCTCTGGTTATAGGTGGTGTCGGGGCTCTGGTTGCTGGTGCTAGTGTTGCTCTGGCCGGTACTCTGGTTATAGGTGGGGCTGCGGCTGGTGCTCTGGTCCTAGGTGCTGTAGCTGCAGGGGCTGTGATTACTTGTAGAAGTACTGTTGAGATTGGGCCCAGTAAGGTCATGGCTCAGGTTGGTGAGGCCGGTGTCAAGGTTGCTCAGGATAGTGCCAAGGTTGGTGTCAAGGTTGCTAAGGATAGTGCCAAGGTTGGTGCTAAGATAGCTAAAGGTGGTGTGGTAACAGGTGCTGTCGGTGGTCTGGTCCTGGGTTCTGTGGCTGGGAATGTTGCTCAGGCTGTGGCTGAGGGTGCTGGTGCTTATGCTGAGAGTACAGCTCAGGCCACAGCTGCTAGTGCTGCTCAGGGTGTTGTGGCTCTAGCTAAGGCTGCTGAGGCCACAGCTGCTAGTGTTGCTCAGACTGCTCAGGCTTTTGCTGCTCAGGATGCTGCTAAGACTCTAGCTGAGGCTGCTAAGACTCTAGCTGAGGGTGCTAAGGCCCAGGCTGCTGTTGCTCAGGCTGCGGCTGAGGCTGGTGTAGCTGGTGAGGTTGCTCAGGCTGCCGGTGTGGTGGCTAGTGTGACTGGGGCTCTAGGTGCTGGTGGTGGTGAGATTCTGGGACTGCTAACAGGTGCTGCTGGTGGGGCTCTACTTGTTGCTGGTTTGGCTGCTGCGGGACTAGTAATTGCTGGTGGTGCTCTACTCTTTGCTGGTGCTGTTGCTGTGATTACTTGTGCCTGTTGCTCCATATGGTAAGGGGCACTCCTGAACATAGGCAAGCTACTATGCACAGTAGCAGCACTATGTGCAATTTTTACTGCGTTAGCAGCAAATCCAGTAGGTATTGCTGTGACTGTAGCTGCAGTGGCTGGTGCTATATCAGCAGTTGCTGCTGTAGCATATTTAGCAGTAACTGGATTATCTATAAGGGATTTATATAGATCTTGTGAGCAAGTTATACAAGTAAAGGAAGAAGGATTAGTCACTGTACAATCATTACAACCTGTTCTTACTCCTATAACTCCTATAGCTGGAAAAATAAATTATGGGAAAATTGCTAGTGCTGAGGTTGCTGCTGAGGGTGGTAAGGTTGCTGTTGAAGATGCTGGTACTTCTTGGGGTACTAAGGAGGGTGCTGCTGCTAAAATTGCCAAGGCTGGTGTCAAGGTTGCTAAGGATAGTGCCAAGGTCGGGGCTAAGATAGCTAAGGATAGTGCCAAGGTCGGGGCTAAGATTGCCAAAGGTACTACGGCCGCGGGTGCTGTCGGTGGTCTGGTCCTAGGTGCCGCTGCTGGGAATGTTGCTCAGACTACTAGCCTGGCTGCCGCTCAGGCTGCGGCTGAGACTGCTAGGGCAGCTCTAGAGGTTGCTAGTGCTGCTCAGGCTCTAGCTAAGGGTGCTGCCAATGCTGGTGCTGCTGCGAATAGTGAGGTTTTTAAGGCTGCTACAGGTGCAGCTGCTAGTGTTGCTCAGACTGCTCAGGCTAGTGTTGGTGGCTTGACTAGTTTGGTTGCTCTGGCCGGTGGTGGGGCTGAGGGTGCCAAGATTGCTGGTCTGGCTGCTCAGGCTCTAGGTCCTCAAGGTGGTGAGATTCTGGGACTGCTAACAGGTGCTGCTGGTGGGGCTATCGTTAGTCTGGCTGTTGTGGGGGCTGTAGTCGCTGTGGGAGCAGTAATTGCTGGTGGTGCTCTACTCTTTGCTGGGACCGTTGCTGTGATTACTTGTGCCTGTTGCTCCATATGGTAAGGGGTACTCCTGAACATAGGCAAGCTACTATGCACAGTAGCAGTATGTGTAGCAGCAGCAAATCCAGCAGGTATTGCTGCTGTGACTGTAGCTGCCGTTATATCAGCGGTTGCTGCAGTAGCATATTTAGCAGTAACTGGAGTATCTATAAGGGATTTATATAGATCTTGTAAGCAAGTTATACAAGTAAAGGAAGAAGGATTAGTCACTGTACAATCATTACAACCTGTTCTTACTCCTATAACTCCTATAGCTGGAAAAATAAATTATGGGAAAATTGCTAAGGCTGCTGAGGGTGGTAAGGTTGCTGTTGAAGATGCTGGTACTTCTTGGGGTACTAAGGAGGGTGCTGCTGGTAAGATTGCTGCTGCTCAGGTTGCTACTCAGGCCGCTGCTGTTAAGGCTGGTATGGCTGTTACTGCTAGTCTGGAGGCCGCTCAGAAGGCTGCTGCTGGTCAGCTTGCTGAGGGTGCTGCTCAGGTTGGTCAAACTGCTAGTGTGGCTGCTCAGGTTGTTGCTGAGGCTGCTTATGCTGCTCAGGAGGCTGCTGCTGGGGCTACTGCTCAGGCTTGGGCTACTGCTGCTGGTATGGCTGGTGCTGCCCAGGCTGTAGAGTCTGTGGCCGGTAAGGGTGCTCTGGTTGCTCAGGCTGCTGCTGCTCAGGCTGCGGCTACTGCTAAGGCTGCTGTAGAGACTCAGATTGCTGCTGTTAAGGCCACTCTAGAGGCCGCTCAGGCTGGTCAGAGTGCTGTGGCTAAGGCTGCTGAGGCTGTGGCTGGTGTAGGGACCCAGGCTGCTCAGGGTGCTCTAGATGTTACTAAGGCTACTCAGGATGTTGTGACTCAGGCTGGTCAAGGTGCTGCTGAGGTCCTGACTCAGACTGGTAGGGCTGGTGTGGTGGCTGCTACTGCTAGTCTGGAGGCCGCTAAGGCTACTGCTGATGTTTATGGTCAGGCTGCTGAGGGTTTCACTGTGGCTGCTCAGACTGCTGTGGGTGCTGCTCGGGGTATTGTAGATGCTAAGACTGCTGAGTTTGCTCATGCTACGGCTACTCAGGCTCTTATGGCTCAAACTAGCCCGGCCGGTGTGGTGGCTAGTGTGACTGGGGCTCTAGGTCCTCAAGGTGTTGAGATCGTGGGACTGCTAACAGGTGCTGCTGGTGGGGCTATCGTTGGTCTGGCTATTGCTGGGGCTGTTGCTGCTGTGGGACTAGCGATTGCTGGTGGTGCTCTACTCTTTGCTGGTGCTGTTGCTGTAGAGGCTGCTCAGACTGCTGTGGAGGCCGCTAAGCTTGGTCTAGAGTTTGCTCAAGCTACTCAGGCTCTTAATGCTGATCAAGATTGGGAGCCTGTTGTTGGTAAGGCTAAGGCGTGGCGCGTGCCTGGAGGTTGGTAGGAAGTACTATCCAAGGGGGAGAAAAACTGGTAACTAGCTTCAGGGTGCCGTTACCAAGAATCGAACTTGAGGCTCGTCCTTACCAAGGACGCGTTTTGCCACTAAACTATAACGGCGGAAACGGATTGTAGTTTTTTGTGATGGGTAAGTCAAAGATAAACATTAATGCTGAAGACAGAAAAAAGAGGCTGGCGGAGCTCTTAAAAAAGAACATCGCCCGCCGCAAAAAGAAAAAGTCTCCCGGCGCTGAAGATGCCAGAACTGCCAGAAGCTGAAGTCATTTCCAGGTTCTTCGCTTGCAAAGCCGTTGGCAGGTCTGTGGAAGGTGTTACGGTATATAGGCGTGATTTGCGCGTCCGGATAGCGGACGGTTTCGAAAGTGCAGTGGTAGGTAGGAAGATTGAGTCCGTACACAGAATTTCGCGATACTTGGTGTTTGTTTTGGGCGGAGGTGGGCGCGTTATGTTCCACATGGGTATGAGTGGTAGGATGATCCACGCCAGGCCCTATGTGCGGGAAAAACACGACCACGTTGCCTTGCTTCTGGATGACGGATTTCATATAGTTTTCAACGATCCACGCAGATTTGGGGCCGTGCTGCTGGTTGACTTTCAGGCATATGAGGATATCGCGTCAAGGATTGGGCCAGATCCGCTTTCTGCCGAATTTAACGCAAGGTATTTGATGCGACCAAGTAAGACATGCGTCAAGAGCGTGTTGATGAATAACTCTATAGTTGCTGGAATAGGGAATATATACGCATCGGAGATTCTGTTCAGAGTCGGGGTGTTGCCCACGCGAGCGATGAGTAGCATCTCTTACGAAGAATGCGAGAGAATAGTGCGGGAAACTAAAGTCACCCTTCAGCTTGCCATAGATACTGGTGGGTCTACCATCAAGGATTATAAAGTACCTACTGGTGCCGTGGGAGGGTTCCAGCAGCATTTTATGGTATACCAAAGGGAAGGAAAGCCCTGCAACATTTGTGGGGCGAGCATACTCTCGGAAAGGCATGGCGGGAGGAGCACGTTTTTCTGTGCACTATGCCAGCGGTAGCTTCGCCCGGATAACGGGTTTTCTTGGAGTTGGGGGGTAGAGATTGGTTTGTGAGCCCACTGGCGGGCGCTTGTTGTGCCGGCATAGAATCGGCGAATGAATCTGTGTGTTTGGCCGGAAAGGGGGTTAAGAGTTTCGTGGTTACACAGGGCGGGTTTGAAATCCCCTACGATTCTGAAGATTGATGAGGAGTAAATTGCCCAGTTTTACAAAAGATGAAAATCGAGAGATTTTTTTGGTATAATTTCGCGTGCTACAGTTTAATTTGTTCAGGTATGTGATGTGTTCCGCAGTTATTCAGGAGCTAGAAAGTAAAAAATCCCAGCTCAAAACTGGGGGTGGCGTGTCCCGGGTGGAGAAGCAACACAGTAGGGGTAAGCTCACTGCTAGAGAACGGCTTGAGGTTTTGCTTGATGAAGGCTCTTTTCAAGAATACGGAGTATTTGTGGAGCACAGATCCGCCAACTTCGGCATGGATCAGGCGAAAATTTCGGGAGATGGTGTTGTCACCGGTTCTGGCACAATATATGGCCAGAGGGTATGTGTGTACTCACAAGACTTCACGATATTTGGTGGATCTCTGAGCGAGATGAACTCGAAGAAGATCTGCCACATTATGGATATAGCCGCCAAGGTGGGGATGCCTGTGATAGGGATTAACGATTCCGGTGGTGCCCGTATACAGGAGGGAGTGGATTCTCTGGCCGGCTACGGCGAGATATTTCGTAGAAATGTTGAAATGTCTGGGGTGGTCCCGCAAATATCTCTAATCATGGGTTCATGTGCAGGTGGTGCGGTGTATTCCCCCGCATTGACTGACTTTGTATTCATGGTGCGTGGCAGCTCATGCATGTTTGTTACCGGACCGGATGTTATTCGGAAGGTTACCTTTGAAGAAGTTACCCAGGAAGATTTGGGCGGCTCTGCCATACACACGAAGAAGACCGGAGTTGCCGATCGCGCTTTTAGCGATGAAATTGATGCGCTGCGTCAGGTAAGGAAGTTTTTCTCGTTTATGCCTGCAAATAATAAGAGCACTGCCAGATTCAGAGAGACAAGAGATACTGTGGACAGAGAAAGCGAGTCCTTAAACACTCTGGTCCCCCATAGTAGCAGCATTCCGTATGATATGTACGAGCTTATACACAAAGTGTGTGACGAGGGGGTGTTTTTCGAGTTAAAACCGGATTTTGCGAAAAACATTATAACAGGCTTTGGCAGGATAGGCGGCCACACTGTGGGGTTTGTAGCGAACCAGCCGCTGCATCTGGCTGGGTGTTTGGATATTGATGCATCAAGAAAGGCTGCCAGGTTCGTAAGGTTTTGTGATGCCTTTAACATACCAATTGTCACGCTTATTGACGTTCCTGGGTTCATGCCGGGTGTGTCTCAAGAATATTCTGGCATAATAGCTCATGGTGCTAAATTGCTGTACGCGTACGCGGAGGCGACCGTGCCGAAAATAAGCGTTATTGTCCGCAAGGCCTATGGAGGCGCATATATTGTTATGAATTCTAGGCACCTGTGTGGGGACGTCAACTATGCTTGGCCCAGTGCCGAGATAGCTGTAATGGGCTCGGAAGGTGCTGTTGGAATTATTTTCCGCCATGAAAAAGACCAGGAATGTTTGCAGAGGCTGGTGCAGGAATATAATGACAAGATAGTCAACCCTTACGTTGCAGCTTCAAGAGGGTTTATAGACGATGTCATAGTTCCGTCCTCCACTAGGAGGCATTTGCACTCTGCTCTAAGTATGTTGCGCGACAAGCAGGTTGCACGGGCTTGGCGCAAGCACGATAATCTTCCTCTGTAACGCCAATACGCCCTTGGGTGGCATTTGCAACAGGGTGTAGTTCGGGAATTATGCGACACTACTTGGGTGTATTACGTATAGGCTCTGGTTGTTATTTTGGCTACCAACTGTGACTGCGGGAGGTTTTGGCATCATGGCGTAATATGCACGTCTTTCGGTAGGTTGTGTGATGTGTATGGTTTGGGATGCTAGGGGGAAATCTGCCGCAGTTTGTTTGCCTGGTCATCAGCGATGAGGGCATCGACAAATTCATCAAGATCTCCCTCTCTCATTATGTGTTCAAGCCTGTATAGTGTCATATTAATACGGTGGTCGGTAATTCTGGATTGCAGGAAGTTGTAGGTTCGGATACGCTCTGAACGGTCACCCGAGCCTATCTGGCTCTTGCGCATTTTTGATATTTCATCTTCTATTTTTTGTTTTTCCATAGCATACAACCTTGCCCTGAGCACCTTTAGGGCCTTGCTCTTGTTTTTATGCTGAGACTTTTCGTCTTGTTGTATCACCACTATACCTGTCGGGATGTGTGTTATCCTAACGGCACTGTCGGTTGTGTTGACTGACTGCCCGCCCGGACCACTCGATCTGTAGACATCTATCCTGAGATCTTTTTCGTCGATTTTTAGGTCTACTTCTTCAACCTCCGGCAATACGGCAACAGTTGCCGCGGAGGTGTGCAACCTACCCGAAGATTCAGTTTCCGGTACACGTTGCACTCTGTGCACTCCAGATTCAAACTTCAACCGCGCAAACACGTCTTTTCCCCCTATGCACAAAGAGGCTTCTTTATATCCACCAATGCCGGTGGTGGAGATGCCTATAGGCTCCACCTTCCATGACTTTCTCTCTGCGTATTTTATGTACATACGATACAAATCGCACACAAACAGCGCAGCTTCCTCTCCCCCGGTACCAGCTCTAATTTCTAAAATCGCACTGCGTGAGTCATCCTTATCCTTCGGTAGTAGAGACAATTGTAACTGGTGCTTTAGCTTCGGGATTGACTTTTGCTTTGTATATAACTCTTCTTTTGCTAGGTGGGCTAATTCTGCATCTGTTTCCGCACTATTGATAAGCTCTTCCAGCTCCCCGATTTCTTTTTGTGTTGTCTGGTATTCTTCAATTAGAGACATTATAGGGAGTAGATCAGAATATTCCCTGGACGCAACAACGAAAGCCTGGACTCCAAGCGACTCAGGATTAGATAGCTGACGTTTCAAAATACGAAATTTCTCGCACAGCCCCTCAAGGCTGTCTTCAAAGCTCATAGTTTTACCTGTACCTCATGGCTAGGGCAGCCGTTCGAAACCGAAATTGCAAAACACGGCCATGTTAGCACCTATGCAGAACGTTGTAAATTTTTTGTGCTGTATGCCGCGCGCGTAGATTAAAACAATCAATGCACTTTAGTAAGTTTTGCATTTTGGCAGATACGTTTGGCATTGTATCATGTTCGCGGACATGGGGCCCGTAGCCCATACATTACCCGAGTGGGCGACCATAATGTTCGGGGCTTGTTACCTGTGGCTTCTCTGCAGTGGGATTGTAAATTTTTAATGCTGCACCTCCGCTGTGCAATGTACACTAAGTGCCACGAGATATAGGCCATTATATGTTGTCTAAGTGCAAATTCGTCGCCGGGGTGCAAGATAAGCGTTCCCTGCCAGACTTTCTGGTTCCTGAGGTTGCTTTTGCGGGAAGGTCCAATGTGGGGAAATCTAGCTTAATTAACGCGGTGACGAGAAATAGAAAGGGTGCCAGAGTGTCTTCCAGTCCGGGGTCTACCAGGCAAATCAACTTCTACCTGAACGAAGGGGTACTTGCGCTTGTTGACCTCCCTGGCTACGGATATTCTAAGGCATCGAAAGAAAGCGCAAGTTCTTACATGTCGTTGGTAGAACATTACTTGCTGACTAGGGAAACTTTACATCGGTTGGTTTTGCTTATAGATTCTAAAGTCGGGCTCAGGGAAATAGACATGGATTTTATGTCCTGGCTTGAGGAACACTGTGTGCACTATAGCTTGGTCCTTACCAAGATCGACAGGTTGACTGACAGGGAGTTTGACGATGTTTTATCTGCCGTACAGGGCAGGGTGGAGGGGTGTTGTATGCTGCTACGTCCAATAATTGGGACTAGCAGCAAGTCTGGAAAGGGGATAAAGGAGTTGGTTCATGAAGTCTCAAAATGTGTCAAAGAGTGGCCGGGAGAGCGCAGTGTCTGAACTTAATGCTGGTCAATTTTTGGGAAATAGTGAGTGGCTGCGTGACGTCAAAGTATTATCTGAATCTCTGCCTTACATACAGAGGTTTTCGGGGGAGACTTTTGTAATCAAATACGATGGAGCCGCAATGAAAGACGCAAACCTTTCCGCACGGTTTGCAAGCGATGTAGTGCTATTGAAACAGGTTGGCATAAATCCGATTGTTGTGCATGGGGGCGACTACAAAGTTGAGGAAGTTTTGGCAAAATTTGGCAGGGAGTGTACTTTTGTCAACGGTTTACGGGTTATGGATGTGGGGACCTTGGAAATTGCGGAGATGGTCCTGTCCGGCCTTGTGAACAAAGAGGTGGTTCAGCAAATAAACAATACTGGGGGCTCTGCTGTAGGTGTTAGTGGGAAGGATGCATGCTTGGTGGGAGCGAAAAAGACATGCTGCACCTTGCGCGATGGGGGCCCGAACAACATAGAGAAAATCATGGATGTGGGGTTTGTAGGCGAGCCTAGCGAAGTTAACACAGATCTGCTATTTCTCCTTGAGGAGTCAGACTTTATTCCAGTAATCTCGCCGGTGTGTAGCGGGGCTAATGGGGTAACTTACGTAGTAAATCCGGATCTCATGGCTAGTGCAATAGCCTCGGCCATGTCTGCTGCGAAACTGGTGCTTTTGGCGGATGCCGCTGATTGCGTGAAAGACACCCAAGGCCATTTATTGCGGGAAATCTCGTCAGATGGAGCAGAAAAACTGCTGCAGGATGAGGGAATGAGCGTAAGCATGCTGCACAAGCTGCAGGCATGTATAAAATTCGCCCGTGAAACATGCGGCACGTCCCACATAGTTGATTGCACCATACCCCACGTCCTGCTGCTTGAGCTATTCACAACACACGGTACTGGTACAACTCTCTGCTGTGAATTCCGCGGGGAGCAATAAGTCGTGTCCTCGCTGCAGCCAAACTTCTCCTAACACCGATTTCTCACTTGAGGTGCCACTGTCAGTGACGTTTGTGTGTGCCTGCGCCGTCAATTTTGTCTGCAGATCTGGTGCTGCTGCGCCGATTCTTTGGCAGATGCTTTATGGTTGTCTATACTCGGAATTCGTGTACGCTTTACACGTCAGTAGTTGGGTTTGTATGAACGAAAGGAAAGAAAGGGCTGCACAGTGGTTTCGCGAGTTACGCGATAAGATTGTCGATGAATTTTCAGCGATCGAAGGGGAGTTTTCCGACAGTCGTCCAGACATCAAGCGCAGGACGTGGGATAGAGAAGGTGGTGGTGGAGGCGAATCAGTTGTGATTGCCGGCAAAGTGTTTGAGAAGGCCGGGGTAAACTTTTCAACGGTGTACGGCATAATGGGTGATAACTTTGCCCGCGAAATACCTGGGGCACAGGAAAGCGAGGGAGAGTTCTGGGCCAGCGGCATCTCCGTAGTTGCGCACATGCAGTCTCCGTTTGTACCTGCAGTGCATATGAATACCAGGTTTATGTGTACTGCAAAGAGCTGGTTTGGTGGTGGCATGGATCTGACCCCTATATACTACGACGAAGATGACAAAACCACATTCCATGAGGGTATACGTGCTGCGTGCGGCAAGTTTGATCCCGAATATTATCCCAGGTTCAAGCAAAAATGTGACGAATATTTTTATCTTCATCACAGGAAAGAAATGCGCGGTGTAGGCGGAATATTTTACGATAACCTGTGCACCGGAGATTGGGAAAAAGACTTTGCGTTTACACGGGAAGTCGGAGAATGCTTTTTGCGAGTATATCCCGCCATAGTTAGAAAAAACATGCACAAAACGTGGGGAGAAAAAGAGCGCAACTTTCAACTATTGAAGCGCGGTAGGTACGTCGAGTTCAATCTGATATACGATAGAGGAACGAGATTTGGCCTTATGACCAATGGGAACCCGGACGCAATAATGATGTCCATGCCCCCTCTGGTGCGGTGGGAATAGGCTAAGCTTCCAAGCTTGATGCCTGGTCTGGGTCGGTATAGGCCTTTTGGCTCTTCACTTAGGAGGTTGCACGCCCGGTGTTGATTCAGAATGTAACATTGCGACTACCGTCAGTAAAATTGGTAAAGATAATAAGAAATATGTTGAAATTGTCATAATGCGTGGTAGCATTGCGCACGCTGAGCCTAATTCTATTTTGGATATGTTGAGGAGTAGTCGTGAACAGTAGTCAGGTAACCATGGCTGCGCACATTGCGGCTTTTGTAGTTACTTGCAGTGCGCTTACCTCTGTGTGTGCATCGTATGTTGTTAGTAAATACAAAGAGCAAGATGTGGACAAGCATCTGTTCATTTCGCTCTCCGTCCATGGCGCAATTTTGTGTCTGCTCGGGTTGTGCATGTGCTTTTCTGCACAGGTGGCGCGTGCTTCTAACAGAGCCAATAGTCTGTTGCATAGGGGTCGGATGAACCCGGCTTCACTATCAGGTTGTAGGAGTTCACCTACATCCGGTTATGCACCTGAAGCGGTGCGCATTCCCAATTTGATCGAGATGGAGTCTCTTGGGTGCGATGGTGCGATTCGGATATCTGGCATGCCCACAGAGCCGGTGTCTAAACGCAATTACGGTGTTGTGTGCTTGTTGCCCGAGGTAAGATGTCTAGGTGATCAACCGATTAGTGCGAGTTGTAACGAGGTTGTAATAGGTGATGCTTGTGGCATACGTAGCGCATCTCCGTCGTCATTGAGGGGTTGAGCGTTTTGCCGCACACAGATGTTTTGGGCACAACGCCGTGCCCATTAACGGGGCTATCTGCACTACATACGTCGAAGCATTTGGGGATGACTACGCATTTCCGGCGTGTTGGCCAGCCTTTGCCATGCAAATACTGCTTGAGAAGACCAAGTTCTATTTCCGCAACCGCGGCCCAGTACAAACCTAAGGCAGCGCATCTTCTGCACGCATTATTTTACTCGTTCCGGTATACTTTCTCAGCGCGTCTGGAATGGTGATAGACCCGTCCTCATTTTGGTGGTTCTCCATAATGGCGGCTATTGTCCTCCCAATGGCAAGTGCAGAACCGTTTAGGGTGTGCACCAATTCGGAGTGCTTTTTCTTGTTTTCAAAAAAGAAATACTTGGCTCCCATCCTTCTGGATTGAAAATCTTTACAGTTTGAACAGCTGGAGATCTCCCTATATTTGTTTTGAGCCGGCATCCATACTTCTATATCGTAGGAAATACTGGCGGAAAACCCCATATCTCCGGAACATAGAAGCATGACTCTGTACGGAAGCTCAAGCCGCTTCAACACCTCTTCCGCGATTGAAGTCATCCTCTCAAGTTCGGCATTTGACGCGCCACTTGTGGTGATGCTAACAAGCTCAACCTTACCAAATTGATGTTGCCGTATTACACCTCGCGTGTCTAGACCAGCACTTCCGGCTTCTGCCCTAAAGCACTGAGAATATGCAGTAAACCTTATTGGCAAAGAATTGTGTGGGACTGTTGCTCCAGACACCAGGTTGGTTAGTGCAACTTCGCTGGTTGGTATGAGCCTGAAGTTATTTGTGGTCCGGAAGGAGTCATCATCAAACTTCGGTAATTGGCCCACGTTGTACATTGTACGCTCGTTCACTAGGATGGGATGTGATATCTCTGTGTACCCAAACTCCTTAGTGTGCATGTCTAGCATGAAGCTTGCCAATGCTCTTTCAAGCCCCGCTAATTGGCCCTTTAAGATGGAAAATCTTGCTCCGGAAAGCAGCGCAGCACGCCTGAAATCCAACAGGTTTAACATTTCGCCAAGCTCATAGTGGGGTCTGGCATCAAAAGCAAAATCTCTCTTCTGTCCGTAAGACCTCACTTCAACATTGCTATTCTCATCGCTACCTACCGGGACCATGGAATCAGGAATATTAGGTAGGCTTTCGAGTAGGCTGGAGAGTTCTGTATCTTCTTTAATCCTGCGCTCTAGTGCTTCTATTTCTTCAGCCAGTTTTTTTGAGGCCTCGATTTGGGATGTACACTCAACCCCATCGCGCTTTAGAAGTGCCACTTCCCGCGTGACTGTGTTACGTTGTTCTCGCAGAGAATACAACGCAGACAACTCCCCCCTTTTTTTCGTATCTAGCCCGATAATCCTCTCTGCTTGCTTATCGAACCCGCGAGATATCATAGCCCTGTCAAACAGTGTAGGGTCTTTTTTAATAAGCTCAATATCGTGCACTGGAATTCCTGAATCGCGCTTCAAAAGAACTTAGACATACTATATGATAAGCCCTACAATTGTAAGACCATTTTGTGTGGAGTAGCCCTTATGATGCTGGATGTTACCTGGCATACGGTATCTGTGCTGGTGGTAGAGGCGCTTTGCGTGTTTTCCGTCACGTATATTTTTGCGCTGAGGACCCGGGTTTCAAGCCGCACTTATGGAGATGTTAGCGTAGCAAAAAGGCACCTTGAGGAAAAGCTTCAGGTAGTGGAAGGTGAAAATACCTCCTTAAGGCAAGAAGTGCAGGCTTTACAGCTCAAATTGCAAGATGCCAAAGATAGGGCCTTGGTTCTTGAGGTTGAGAAGAAAAATTTAGAACAGGCCGGAGCGCAGCTGGATAGCTTTTTGAAGTGTGTTGATGAGCAGTGTAGGGCACACTTTGAGAACCTTGCGAATAGGATTTTTGATGAGAAAGTTGATAAGCTGAACAAAATGTCGCGTGAGGGGCTGAGCGGAGTGTTGGAGCCGGTGAGGGAGAATATGAAAGCCCTAAAGCGTGAATTGGAAGAGGCATTTATCAGGCATGGCAAGGAGCAGTTTTCACTGAAGAACGAAATTCAGCGTATAGTGCTCGCCAATGAAAAGATAACACTTCAAGCTGAGGGGCTCGCCAATGCACTGAAGGGGGAGACAAAAATCCAAGGAAATTGGGGCGAGGTCATCTTGGAAAGGGTGCTGGAAGATTCTGGTCTGCGCAGAGGGCAGGATTACAAACTACACGGTGCAGGTATGGGCCTGCAGGGAGTTGATGGAGGAAAGCAATATCCAGATGTAGTTATACTTCTGCCTGGGGATAAGCATATTATTGTGGATTCTAAAGTGTCACTAGTGCACTACGAAAAGTACTGTTCGGAGAAACAGGAAGACGCGCGGCTGACGCACCTCAAGCATTTTGTAGGCTCTGTGAGGGCGCACATAAGCGACCTTTCGAGTAAAAGATACTCCGACGTAGAAAGCATAAATGCTCCGGACTTTGTATTAATGTTTATTCCGATAGAGAGCGCTTATTTTCTGGCTGTTCAGGCGGATGCAGAGCTTCACAAGTATGCGTGGTATCGTAAGATAGTTGTGGTTTGTCCGTCTACACTGTTGGCAACTCTGAAGACGGTTGAATCTCTATGGAGGCTAGAAAACCAAAACCGCAATACGCTGGAAATTGCTCGCCAAGGGGGAGCGCTGTACGACAAAATTGCGTCTTTCATTCAGGATATGCAAAAGTTGGGTAAGCAGATAGATACTGCCGGTAGCGCATACCGTGATGTAATGAAAAAGCTTTCTGAGGGGCACGGGAACATACTTGCCCGCACAAAAAGCCTGAAAAACCTAGGGGTCCGGACCTCGAAAAGCCTTGAGGTGGATGTTGTTGACAGCTGAAATAGACCAAGTGCCCAAAGGGGGCGGCTTAGGGCCTAGGTTGATGGTGGTATATAGTTGCTATTTTAAGAAATTTGTGGACTTTTTATATAAAGCGTGAAAACATCCGCATAGCCGCCCAGATTGCTGACTAGTAAATACAATAGCAACTGTTTTGAAGTAGCATGCGCGCACGGGCACAAGGTAATCTGGAAATTTGGTTTTTGCCGCGCAGTGTCGGGAGTTATCTGAAATAGAATGAGTGAATTTATCGGCGAAAGTCAGAAATACTTTGAAGACGCGCTGGAATGGTATTGCCGTAAGTATTTAGTTGCCGTTAGTGAAAGGGCATGGCTGTGCGTCTCGCTCGTGGTTTTCTTAACGTTTCTTCTGTTCTTGATGTTGGATACGTACTCTATGTTTCCTACCAAGACTGACTTTAGCTTCATAAAATATACAGACCGGTACAGCGACGAGTTTTTGCGGATCAAGAGGCTTAGCGTGGATGTTGAGGAAAGGGAGGAAGATCTTCTTTCTTCCTACCTAGCGGGGGAGTACGTGAAACGCTATGAGTCATACTCTCCTGACAGTACGGAGGCACAGCTGGGTTTCGTAAAGAATAACTCGTCCAGAAGGGTGTTCGTTGCGTTCAAAAACATTATGGAACGAGGTGCGGTTATACACCCGCTGATATCAAAATATAAGACTGATGCCATATCCCTTGAAGCAGTGATTGACAAGGTTGAGCTATTGCCCCGCAGTGTGGCCTCACTTAGCAGCGCGGTTGTGGAGTTTAGAGTCAAACACATAGTACACGGTGTGTTGGCCGATACTGAACGTCGTAAAGTACTGGTTTCTTTCTCTCTGTCTAACGTCAGAATGGCCTCGGCCGGGGTAGTGCCATTTGAGTTTACTATTAATACGTACAGATACATAGACTAACAAGTTGGTATCTGGCTTAATGCTGGCTGCTCAGCAATCGGTTTTTACTTCTCCATCTCCGTTAGACTGGATATTAGATGCTGCACCATTTCTTCCCGGGTGTTGAGGACCCGCGCATCTTCAGGTAGTTGCCTTCTGAACCACGTATACTGGCGCTTGGCATATAGCCGTGTGTTTCTTTGTGAGTTTTCTATGGCTTCGGACAGGCTTATGTTTCCGCGCAAGTATTCCATAACTTCTCGCACTCCTATGGCCTTCATGATTGGGGCATCTGCAGGCAAGTTTAGTGACATCAAATACTCAACCTCAGATATTGCGGATGAGTTGATCATGTCTACCAGCCTTCTGTCAATTCTGGGGTATAACTCCTCTTTAGGAGGTAGTAAAACGCACACCTCGCAATTTTCGAAAGGACGCTGCCTTGGGTGACGCTCTCGCCAAGAGAATATTGAAACTCCGGTGCTCTCAAACACCTCAAAAGCCCGCAAAAGCCGATGGGAGTTTCGTCGGTCAATTTTGCTGGCGTTTGCGTCCTGCAGAAGCAGCAATTCAAAAAACTTGTCGTTTCCAACTTCACTAAGCAGGGTCCTGGCTTTCTGCCTGATGTGTGCGTCTACTGGGGGCATTTCAGAAAGCCCGTATATCAGGCTGTTTATGTACAGGCCGCTTCCCCCGACAACTATGGGGAATGATTTTTTCTTCCAAGCGAGCAATATTTCTTGCTTTGCATCTTCCAGCCACAACCCTACCGAGTAATTGTTACTTGGGTGCACATAGCTATACAATCGAAACTGTGGGTTGGTCTGCAGGTATTCTGCCTGGTCAGTAATTGTCGGGACGTGCTGATAAATTTGTTTCGAATCACAATTGATTATCGTGCACCCCAGGCGCTCTGCCACTATTCCGGACACCTCAGATTTTCCAGAGGCTGTTGGCCCGGTCAGTATCAATAACTTGTGCATACTATCTGCTAATACAATCGGTTACGCGGGAAACATGCTGCGTATACTTTACCACGCGTATTCTTCCAAGTAGGGTTATGTTTTTGATAATCAATGTCAACTACCATGACCAAATAGTGTTGAACTCGGGCATTGCGCATGGTACACTCTACGCGAGTTGCTGTTTTGCCGGATTGTTGTACTTTTGAAGGATTTGCACGATGACGGATCAGGGGGGTTCCGCTGGTAGCGGGAAGGGGTTCGCCGCTAGGTTCGGTGGGAAGAAATCTTTTACCCAGAGGGGGAGCGAGGAAAGTGCTGGTAAGCAGTTTGCCAGTATTGTAGAGAATAGAACTGGTAGGCCCGCGGTCTTTAGCGAGGACAAGAGCGTCCTTAGAACTACCAGGGCAAGTAGTGAGGGGTTTGCCAGTGCTACTAGGAAAGGCAGGCTGGATTGCCTGTTTCTTGTCCGAGGCAAGGACAAGGGCAGGTCAGCTTGGCACTATGTGCTGGTGGACAAAGGCAAGAGAGAAATGTTTCTTGCAAAAAGCAAGAGTGGCTCTATGGATGTTGCGCTCTATGGCGAGATTCTCTACTCTGGTTGGGGTGAGAACCCTCCGGATGACATAGTGAAGAAGGTCGAAGAGGAGTTCGGCGCCTAAATGGACTTGTGCACCCTGTGCATCTCTGGCAGCGCACTGCTGTCGGTTTCATTTGGGGTGGCATTTGCGAATAAAGAAGTTAGCCATTCTTGGTGCAGCCTTGTCTGGCGTCAGGGCGGTAGCAACTCTAATGCCGCGGAGGGCAGCTTGGCACTATGTGCTGGTGGCTTCGGCTTCTAAGAAGTTTGACCACGTGCCTAGCCACGTAATTTTGACCCGAAGTGTTTAAGCGCAGTAGACTGGGCTGTTGAGCTAATCGCTAGGGGTGGATGGAAAAGCGAAGTTTTACCCACTGTAGTCCCAGACAAAGTGGCGTGTTTTTCATTTTCAATATGCAGCCCGTGTTGTTGGGTAAGCTTAGCGCGAAGCTAGCAGTCTTGGATCCAGCGTTATCCAGTCAAAGTGATAGAAGAATACAGCGAGAGGGTGGTTTGGTGCTCTTCTGTAGTGATGTGGCTGCGACTTCTAAGAAGTTTGACCACGTGCCTAGCCACGTAATTTTGACCCGAAGTGTTTAAGCGCAGTAGACTGGGCTGTTGAGCTAATCGCTAGGGGTGGATGGAAAAGCGAAGTTTTATCCCACTGTAGTCCCAGACAAAGTGGCGTGTTTTTCATTTTCAATATGCAGCCCGTGTTGTTGGGTGAGCTTAGCGCGAAGCTTCCGGGGCAGTTGTGGCGCAAACTGGCTTCTGTAAGGTTCCGCACCTCTTTCCGTGGGGCATCGGTGCTGGAGTTCTTCCCCCATTCTGTAGAGTTTGAGGATATTATGAGCCCTATAAAGGAGTATTATAAAGGTGTACTTGAATTCTCTGAGGGGGCTCTTTGATAAGTAGGGTTTTTCTGGGCGGCTACGTGCGTATCAGCCGCCTATGAATGCGGTGTTGGGGTAGACGGCTGACCATCTAGT
This sequence comes from Anaplasma ovis str. Haibei, assembly GCF_002214625.1. NCBI lineage: Bacteria > Pseudomonadati > Pseudomonadota > Alphaproteobacteria > Rickettsiales > Anaplasmataceae > Anaplasma > Anaplasma ovis. The sequence continues at coordinate 662,377 of NZ_CP015994.1, read as the reverse complement.
TGCTAACGAGCACACTGGTATTCCACTTCCGGGGCCGTTTTCCATTCTGGACACTTGGAGCGGATAATTTTATCGCTCTCTTGGACGATTTAGTGCAGTCATTGAATGGGATAATTCACTGCACGCGCCAAATACCGGACGTCGTTTTGGATGATTGCTGACAGGCTTACCGGTTCCAACGTCGGTAGAGTAGGGTCTTATCGTGCATATGACGTACGTGATGGCAAGATGGAGCAGGGTCTGGACTTTATTATAGAAGCGTCAAGAGTGGTGACTCTGTGCCAGCGGAGCCACATGCTGAGGGCAGGTTCAGTAAGTTTTCCAGGCTGGTTTGGTAGGCATTCTTTCCTTACACTAAAGTACCAATTGGGTTGCGTGGGGAGAAGGCATTAAGCTCTATGGATAGTGTTTTGCGAGCCGGTTACAGCTGGGAACACGGCATCCATAAGCTTGCTGAAATAATAAATGTGTGAAACTTGATTTGCAAAAATAAGCGGGTGGTTGGTTCTACGGGTTTGCTGTTCTTGGAATTGTGGGTTAGTATTTGATTTGTTTGCTCGTTGGGGTGTTGAGTGAAAAGCGAGGATGTGGCGTTTACCAACCTTGCTGGCCGAGAGTCTCCGTATCTTGGGGCGGCTAAGAAGCGTGGAGCGTGGGATGGTACCAAGCGGATACTGGCGCTGGGCCCCGACAAAATAATCCAGGAGGTCAAAGATTCTGGGTTGAGAGGGAGAGGTGGTGCTGGGTTCCCCACGGGGATGAAGTGGAGCTTTATGCCTAAAACGCGCCCAGAAGGCCGTCCAGCGTACTTGGTAATTAATGCTGATGAATCAGAGCCAGGGACCTGCAAGGATAGAGACATAATCAGATATGAGCCGCACAAGATCATAGAGGGCATTCTAATAGCCGGGTTTTCTATGGGCGTCACCGCCGCGTATATCTATATAAGGGGTGAGTTCTATCAAGAATACTTAGTGTTGTCTCAAGCTTTGGATGAGGCATACAAACACGGGTTGGTTGGGAAGAATGCATGCTCTTCCGGCTACGATTTGGATATTTTTATCCATAGGGGCGCTGGTGCATATATCTGTGGGGAGGAAAGCGCACAGCTAGAATCCCTGGAAGGGAGAAAGGGAATGCCCAGGTTGAAACCCCCATTTCCTGCGGCTGTGGGTCTGTACGGCTGCCCCACAACCATAAACAATGTTGAGACCATCGCTGTGGTTGCGGACATCATGCGTAGGGGGTCAAAATGGTTTTCCTCCTTGGGTAGGCCGAATAATACTGGGACAAAGATTTTCTGTATTTCTGGGCATGTGAATAAGCCGTGTAACGTGGAAGAAGAGCTCGGAATCCCGATGCGGGAACTTATAGAAAAATACGCCGGTGGCGTTGTTGGTGGCTGGGATAACCTTTTGGCTGTAATACCCGGTGGCTCTTCCGTTCCTATGTTGCCTAAGTCTATTTGTGACGATGTGATGATGGATTTTGACTCCCTAAAGGCAGTGCAATCCGGTCTCGGCACGGCTGGGTTGATAGTTATGGATAAGTCTACAGATCTGGTAGAGGCAATCGAGAGAATTGCTCGCTTTTACATGCATGAATCGTGTGGTCAATGTACTCCATGCCGAGAGGGTACTGGATGGATGTGGAGAATGATGAAAAAAATGGTCGATGGGACCGCAAAAGACGGTGAGATAGACAAACTGCTCGATGTTGCATCCCAAATTGAAGGCCACACGATCTGTGCCCTTGCAGATGCTGCGGTATGGCCTATACAAGGCCTGTTTCGCCACTTCAGGCATGTAGTTGAAGACCGCATTGGTGGTAAGGGAAAGGAAAAGCGCAGAGTTGCGGCTTCGTGAACGAGGGCAGCTCCCCTACTACGTGTGCTATTTACTGCAAGTTGAAAAGATGCTTGTGGTGCTGCTGTGGCGGTCATCAATGTCTGGCGGGGTCTTTTGCACGTAAATCGCCGGTGGGTTGGGCTGAATGAACTTGCACCTGCGCGTTGTTATGTTATCATCTCCGGTGTTATCGCTGTGAGGGGCCGGTGCTCAGCTTTTTGTTCTTCTGCTTTGCGGGAGTGGTGGTACTATCTGCTGTGGGTGTTGTCCTGTTGCCAAACCCGGTGTACTCAGTTTTGAGCCTGATTTTGACTTTTTTTGTCTCCAGCGCCGTATTTATCATGTTGGGGGCAGAGCTAGTGGCTATGCTTCTCGTCATAGTATATGTAGGGGCTGTTGCCGTGCTTTTCCTGTTTGTTGTAATGATGCTAGATATCAATCGGGTGAGGTCTAAACACGGCTTAGTCAGGCACTATCCACTGGGGGTTGCATGCATGCTCCTGTTTTTTGGTTGCATGGTATACTCAATTTTTCACGTCAAATCCGCTGCAATTGGCGATTCAGAGGGGTTTGGTGGCGCAGATAACGTGTTCCTCATAGGTTCGCAGCTTTACACCGAATATGCTTATGCGTTCCAGCTGTCTGGAGTTCTACTGCTCATTGCTGGGGTTGGGAGCCTGATTTTGGTGGTTGGTGGCAGCAGTGGCCGGTCCTTGAAGCAAGATGTTGGCCGGCAACTTAGGAGGTCGTCTAAGATTAAGTTACTTTCACCTGGAGTTGGTGTGGGCGTCTCTGATGTGGACTGAACCGTTTGCGCTGAATTTAGTTGATTTACTCCGTGTAGGAGGGGTGATATGGAGTTTCTAGTAAATGCCGGCTTGTCTCTGAATTGCTTTTTAGTGCTCGCGGCTGCTTTGTTTGTTGTTGGTGCCTGTGGCATAGTGATAGGGCGAAAGAGTGCGATCAATGCCTTGCTTTCCCTGGAGCTTATGTTGCTGGCTGTAAACATGAATTTTGTGGCCTTTTCTGCCTATAAGGGGGACATTCAAGGGCAGATCTTTGCGGTGTTCATACTTACCGTTGCGGCTGCGGAATCTGCTGTGGGCCTGGCGGTGATGCTGGCGCATTTCAGAAATGTTGGGGATATTGACCTCAGTGAGGCGAGTTCGTTGAAGATGTAGTTAAAGGTGGTAAAGGCGCACGTTCTTGTGCATTTTGTTTTGGAGGTGGGGGCTGCCATATAGCCCGTGTCCCGTGGTGGTTGTATGTTTAGTGTTGAGTTTCTCTGTGTTACGCTTCCCCTAATTGGGGCTATTATTGGGCAGGCAATGGGACGCAGCAGACTGTTGTCTGCCGGTATAATATCTTCGTGCGTATTTTGTTCAGCGGTACTGTCTTGGTACCTATTTCTTACACTACAGCAGCGCTACAGTGTTGGGGTTATGCCCTGGTTCCAAATTGGAGATATGGCGATCGCATGGTCAATTTGCATTGATAAACTGTCCGCCATAATGCTTGTGGTTGTGACTACTGTGTCACTAATGGTGCATCTGTACTCGATAGGATATATGAGCGGCGATAGTGGCGGAATTAGGTTCCTCGCTTACTTATCCGTCTTCACTTTCTTCATGATGGTCCTGGTTACCAGCGGAAATTTCGTGCAGCTGTTTTTTGGCTGGGAGGGTGTTGGGCTATGCTCTTACTTACTTATAGGGTTTTGGTTCAAAAAAGATGCAGCAAACAGATCTGCGATGAAAGCGTTTGTTGTGAACAGAGTAGGGGATCTGTTTTTTCTGTGTGGTATGTTGGCCATTTTTTACGTATTTCGCTCTTTGAGTTTCGATGAAATTTTCGAGCAGATTTCAAACGGGGAAGGTTTCGGCACCGTGAGCGTGCTTGGATACCAAACACAGATTGTAAGCATTGCATGCATATTACTATTTCTTGGGTGTATGGGAAAGTCCGCCCAGCTCGGCCTCCACACTTGGCTTCCGGATGCCATGGAGGGCCCCACTCCTGCATCTGCACTCATACATGCAGCCACCATGGTGACAGCAGGTGTGTTTTTAATTGCGCGTTGCTCGCCAATTTTTGAGCTATCACAAGCCGCTCTGGACGTTGTGCTAGTGATTGGGCTGGCGACGTGCCTGGTTGCGGCGCTAGTTGCAATTGTGCAGGAAGACATCAAGAAGATAATAGCCTATTCCACTTGCAGTCAGCTGGGTTACATGTTTGTGGCATGTGGAACCGCCAACTACCACTTGGCGATTTTTCACTTGGCGACACACGCGCTTTTCAAGTCTCTACTATTCCTTGCTGCTGGTAACGTAATTCACTCTAATGCTGGTGAGCAGAGGATTACACATATGAGCAAGAATTGCTGGCGTGATATACCGTTAACCTACGCGCTGATGTGGATAGGCTCCCTGTCCCTCATGGGTGTGTTTCCTTTTGCTGGGTTTTATTCCAAGGAGCTGATCATTGAAAGTAGCAGTGCCAGCAGCGTTGGATTTGCGGTGACGAATTTGGTTGCCTGTCTTACTTCCGTGTATTCGTGTAGGCTCATGCTCAAGGTGTTTCACAATCCTTCTACAAAGCGAATTTCGTCTATACATGAATCCAGTGGCATTATGCTGTTCCCGCTGCTTGTACTAGCAGTTGGGGCAGTGGTTTCCGGCATGTTGCTCAAGAGCTTTTGGGGCATTACTGGAAGTGAATTTTGGGGTGGAAGCCTAAAAGTGCACGCACATGAAGACATCGGGCTGCTGCTCTCCCTGCTTCCCGCAATATTGGGTGTCGCTGGTGCGTTGTTGTACCTAGCCTACCACAACAGGTTGCGTGTTATTGCCTTCCCGGACAAGCTTGCAAGGCTGGTCCATACGGTTTTGAAGAACAAATTCTATTTTGATGAGCTGTATGACCTGACGCTAGTACGTCCAATGGGCAGAATAGCCACGACCTTTCGGGTCGTTGTAGACCAAAAAGTGATTGATTATTTCCTCTTAGGTGGTATTACTGAGGCGGTGAGCACATGCGCCAGATATAGTGTCAAGGTGCAGAGCGGGCGCGCGTTTGATTATGCTCTTGTCATGTTGTCCGGGGTGGTAGCTACTACACTGTTGGTGGTATATGGTTTTATGATACGGTGATTCTTCTGATGATCCTAATACCGGCGTTGGGGTCTTGTCTGGCGGCGTTTTCGCGCGGTGCTATGTCCAGGGCTGTAGGTCCAGCCGCCGTGGTTGTCACGCTGGCAGTGTTTTGTGTAAGCGTTATACCGCTGGTGCAAGGGGGTGATTTCGCTGGGGAGACAGATTCCCATTTATGGGTAGGGCAGATTTTTTCTATGGATACGCTGTCCATACCATTGACGGTGCTGTCCTCTTTCCTGTTTCTTGTATGTTCACTTTTTTGTGTGTTTAGTCCGGGCGGGGCGCCGACCGTTCCTTCTTTTTTCGCGTTGTTGCTTTTGTTAGAGAGTCTTGTGATTGCAGTTTTCTGCACACATGACATCTTAATGTTTTTTATTTTCTTTGAAGCTTCATTGGTCCCGATGTTTTTCATGATCGGGTTTTGGGGTCATGGTGATAAAGTAGGTGCCGCGTTTAAGTTTCTTATATACACGGCTACAGCTTCGGTCGGATTTTTGGCTGCTGTGGCGTGTATTGATGCTGTTGCCAACGCAACTTCCTCGTCATTCGATGATACTGCCGTTGGGCTGGCGACGAATGTACACTTCCACTGGCAAGTGTACTTTTGGATTTTGTGTTTCATTGTGTTTGCCGTCAAACTTCCGGTGGTTCCTTGCCATACATGGCTACCGAGCGCGCATGTGCAGGCGCCAACAGCTGGATCCGTGCTGCTTGCAGGGTTACTGATCAAACTTGGTGGGTATGGGCTTTTGAGATTTTGCATCCAAATGTTGCCAACGGCTAGTGCCCATTTTGCGAAATTTGTAATCTGCTTGAGTGCGGTGTCGTTGATCTATGCATCTTTAACGGCGTTTGCGCAACGCAATATGAAGATGCTCGTGGCATATTCCTCTGTTGCTCATATGAGCTTTGTTGCTGCTGGGATGTTTTCCTTGAATGAGGCCGGGATGCTGGGGGCGGTCTATCAGATGCTAAGTCATGGCCTGATATCTGCTGCGCTGTTTCTGTGTGTTGGTATGATATATAGCAGAACGGGGACCATGGAGATGTCTGAGTGTAGTGGATTGGCATCGAAGATGCCAAGGCTTTCCGCGATGATAGTGTTCTTCAGCATGGCTTCTGCGGGAATTCCGGGTACTTCCGGGTTTATGGGGGAGTTTTTATCAATGCTTGGAGTTTTTAAGGCCTTTGGGCCAATGGTTATCTGTTTTGCTGTAGGCATGGTACTAAGCGCTGCGTATATGCTGCGTCTGTGTAAGGAGGTTGTTTGGGGGTCCGCTCCTGCGGGTTCTGGCAAGTTTGATGACATCAACATTGGAGAATTTGCCATTTTAGCGGCCCTAGCCATACTTGTGTTGGTGCTTGGTGTCTTTCCTGCGCCATTGCTTACCATGTTAAAGCCTGCCGTAGAGCATTTATTGGTGCCTCTACATAAACTTCAACCTTCCTGGGGCTGAGTATGTGCTGGAGAGATCTACTGTACATGCTGCCCGAGCTTTATCTTCTGGGCTCAGCAATGGTTGTCCTTCTGTTGGGTATGGTGGTAGATGCACGCTGGATACATAGGCTATCGGCGATTTCTATGGGCGTGGTGGTTGTTCTCTCTTGGTGGTCGGGTGTTGCCCATCACGTTGCTGAAGACGTTCACCTATTTAGCGGCCTCGTGTTACATACTCAGTACACCTGCGTATCCAGAATTTTTGTGGGTATTGCGGGGTTTGTGGTCTCCCTGCTGTTTTTGTGTGCAAAAAGAGAGGTGCGCTACGAATTTTCTGTAGTTATGCTGTTTGCGGCTCTGGGTGCCATGACCTTGGTGCAGGCAGGCCATTTTCTTTCTTTGTACATTTCGCTTGAGCTAAATAGCCTGTCATCTTGTGTTCTGGTGTGCTTTAATCGCGGTTCGGAACGCGCGTCTGAGTCCGCGCTTAAGTTCTTCATTCTGAGCGCTCTTTCTTCTTGCATCATGCTTTATGGAATCTCATTAGTGTACGGATACTCCACGGGGTTAGAATGCGGTGTGATGCGGGAGATTCTTGAGGGGCGCGCTTCGCTGGGGGCCACTTTAGGGTGCGCGTTCATATTGGTGGGTGTGCTCTTCAAGCTTGCTGTGGCGCCCTTTCACATGTGGGCTGTGGATACTTATCACGGCTCTCCCATGGCGGCTATGGCGTTCTTTTTTATAGTGACAAAATCTACGGCGATCTTGCTACTTGCCCGAATTATTGGGGAGAATGGTATACTGCAACAGAGCATTTTATTCGGGATTATTTTCGTTTCTGGGTTATCTGCAATCATTGGAGAGCTCGGTGCTTTACGGCAGAGCAACATCAAAAGGCTGCTTGCATATTCCAACATAGGGCAACTTGGGTATGTGCTGCCGGTAGTTGCCCTGCACGGCACATCTTCATGTGTCATATCGCACTACGTGTTGACAAGTTTGGTAATCAACGCATGGATTTTTTCTGTGCTCCTCAGGTATGATGATGAAGGATTTGAATTAGCAGACCTCGCCGGTATGTACCGCAACAACCCGTTTGTGGCTTTTTCGTTGGTTACCTCTATGATTTCGACTGCGGGGTTTCCTCCGTTTGTGGGATGTTGGCCCAAATATTTTTTACTCAAGTCCATTGTGATGTCAGACATCCCGGCGGTTGTGGCTTTCCCGTATGTTCTGTTCGCGTGTGCAGTCGGGGCTGTGCCATGCTTTTACTGTTTTCGCATTGCTAGGGTGGTGTACTTTGACCAACCGGCAAGAGGTGCCGAGCATCCAGCGCTTCCGCGTCGCTTGGGCCTGACCGCTGTTGCCGTTGTTTGTACATTGTTGAGCGTCGCTGCCTTGTTTTTGGCCCAGTATTTTGATATCCTGTTCCAGGGCCTAGTGTGGGTTCTCGTGGGGCACACTTAGGTCGAAAGGTTGGGTGTTTCACATGGGTCGTAAGAGAGTCTCTGTATTTGGTTCGACTGGGTGCATAGGACAGAAGGCAGTTCAGATTTTGCGCGACAATCCTGATGACTTTGAAGTTGTAGCCTTGGTTGCTGGGCAGGATGCACACCTATTGGCGTCGCAAGCGAGGCTTTTGGGCTCAGACATGGCCGTTATAGCCGAAGATGACGCGTATGGGACGCTGCGGGAGTTGCTTTGTGATACAGATGTCGAAGTAGGGGCGGGTACCACCGGTGTCATGGATGCGGCGTCTCAGAGTGTGGACAGTGCGGTAATGGCCATAACAGGTATAGCTGCTTTGCACCCAGTAATACGTCTAATAGAATCGGGTGTGAAGTCAATTGCTTTGGCGAATAAAGAAAGCGTGGTCTGCGGGGGTGACTTACTCGTCAATGCGTCCAAGCAAATGGGCGTCAATATCGTTCCTATAGATTCCGAACACAATGCTGTGTTCCAAATACTAGCTCATGACAGGTGCGTCGATAGGGTTACGTTAACAGCTTCTGGTGGGCCGTTTTTGCGGTGGACCAGAGAGCAGATGCAAACTGTGACACCTAACGATGCTCTTATGCATCCTGTGTGGAAGATGGGGCGCAAAATCTCAGTTGATAGCGCCACTATGGTTAACAAGGCATTGGAGGTCATAGAAGCGCACTACCTTTTTTCGCTTGATCCAGACAAGATTGACGTAATAGTACACCCAGAGTCTGTGGTGCACGCTGTGGCTGCGTATCCAAACGGAACATCCATTTCCCTCATGTCTATACCAGACATGAGCATACCCACACTACACGCGCTGTACTGGCCTCAGCGGGCAACCGTATGCAGCAGCACTCTCGATCTGGCGTCTTATGGTAGGCTAACGTTCATGGAGCCCGACCTCGAGCGTTTTCCCGCACTGAATTTTGGATTTGAAGCGCTTTGCTCATCCAAGCCGCGCGCTGCGGGCATAATGCTCAATGCTGCGAATGAGGTTGCAGTGGAAGCCTTCTTAAATTCCGAGATTGCATTTTTGGATATAACCAACATTATTATGAATGCTATGGACAAGCTCGCATATTGTGAGGTAAACTCCATCTCGGAAGTGAGCGAATATGACCTAATATGCAGAACTAGAGTTAGGGAGATTATAGATACACTAAAAGTTTCTGAATTGATTCAATAACAGTACGAGCTTGCATGCTTTTTGTGTGATAAATGTTGTGCTGCCGCGAGTAATAATGTATGTAATGCGCGTGGGTGCGTTCCTACGTGGGTATAGTGGGCAGCGTGCGTTGCTTGCCTGTGGGTGTCTCGCGTGTCTGGCGTGGTGAGTGTGTCTAGTGCGTGGTATGTTGTGTTAACTTCATCGGTTGGTTCCATGTCAAGGTTAGTGATTTCTTTGTTGGGTTTGGCGCTGTTTGTAACTTCGTGTGGTGAAAAGTACGTATTTGAGATGAGTAGGAACTACGTTCCCCCATATAATCCAGGAGGGGACCTCTTTGATGAGGATGAGGGCTTTGCCCAGTCCTATGAGGTGTACAAGCAGCGCAGGGAAGACATCCTGGCGGATGTTGGCTCTGGTACGCGGGAGTTGCGCACAGAGGGGAAAGGGGCCTCTGATAGGCGCATTAGTGGCCGTTCTGGTATCCAGAAGCGTGATGTCGTGGAAAAGTTGCGTGAGTATGGTGCGGTTCCCCTGGATAGGGTGGAAAGCGGCGGTAAGGGCATGATAAACAAGGAAGGAATGGATCTTGCCCGGGTTGAAGGTGCGAGGTTTTTGGACGTGGATCTGAAACTTAGGAATGAGGCGCCTGAAGAGTTGGAAGCGCGCACTCCTACCAGTGGGCGCAAGAAGCGTGTGTCTACCCAATCTGAGAAGGCTGCTCTTCCTGGCGCTAAGTCGGCGGCTCAAAGTGGTGGCGCATCCAGCTCCCCCGCTGCTGGTATTAGCTCAGGCGGGAAGGTTTCTGTGAGTAATGTTAACCCCCCTGCTACTGCTACGGCCGGACCTGACGCCAATGGTGGTGTAGGTGCCGTTTCTGCGGGTTCAAACAAGGAGGAGAAGAAAGGTGGCGCTTCTTCGGCTAATGATAATAAATCTGTCTCAGCTGGCAAGAAGGCCGCTGCTAAGCATCTTCAGGAGACCAAGAAAAAGCTGTCTGACGCGGCTGGCTCCACTGACAAGCGTGGCGATGATAAAAAGGTTTTGAAAGGGGAAAGTGCCAAAAAATCTGATGGCGGCGGCTCGGTTAGGGCTGCACCTATACCTGTAGGTAGTGGTGCTGCGCCTTCTGCAGGCAAAAAGAAGCCCTCCGCCGTTGCGCCGCTGGCAGAGCCAACTTCCAAAAGCAAAAAGGTGGCTCCTACCGCAAAGAAATCAGATGATGATGCCGAAAAGTCTGCAAGTTCTGTAGAGAGTGGTAGTGTGGCTGCTCCGGTGAAGAGCGCTTCTACCAAAGCGCCTGACCCAGGTAAGCTCAAGAAGCTTGATGCCGGGCAGCCTTCTAAGCAGATAGGTAGAAAGCAGATTGAGAGGGCTGCTAAGCGGGCTGAAGGTGATGTCCGTGGTAAGTCAGAAGCTGCCCCTGAGGCTGCGCCTCTCACAAAGGATGACAAGGGTGCGAGTACCAGGGGGAAGACGCACACTGCCGGAAGTGGGGAGACAGGAGTTGTCGGTAGGGACTTTCTGGATTCCTGGAAGTTCGATGACGACGAATATGAAGACGACTACATCATACAGTACATGGACTAGCATGCACTCCCGTAGAGGAGGGGTATAGTGGTCGATTGTCGTGCCGCTTTGGGTGTAGCGGAGTTTGAGTCTGTTGTTGGGTCGCCACACACGGCGCGGGTCAGCTGTGCGGTTAGAGTAGGTAGGGTTGTCATAGGTGGTGGCAACCCTGTAGTGGTGCAATCTATGGCTCTTGGGGGTTCTGGAAGCCTCTCTTCCGACCTGGAGGAAATTCTCTGTCTCGCAATGGAGGGGTCTGAGCTTATAAGGGTTGCCATAAATTCTGAGGAGTCTATAAAAAGCATTCCCAAGATTGTTGAGCATTTAGTCAGCCATGGCTTCGATGAGAAAATGGTTGTTGGTTGTGGCCAATATGAGGTCGCAGGATTACTGGGCAAGTACCCGGATTATGCAGCGTTTCTTGGGAAAATAAGGGTAAATCCGGGAAATGTAGGTTTTGGCGACAGACGAGATAGGAATTTTGAATCTGTCATAGAGTACGCAATAAAGCATGATATTCCAGTTCGGATAGGAGTCAACTGGGGGAGCCTAGATAAGGCCTTGATAGGCAAGCTTATGGGTGATAATGCATCTCTGGCGAATCCGTACCCGGATAACGTGGTGATGAGAAAAGCCCTAGTGATGTCCGCTCTTCAAAGTGCCGAGCTTGCGGAACGTATAGGCATGCCGCGTGATAGAATAGTGCTTTCCTGTAAAACCAGCAAAGTGCGTGACCTGGTGGCGGTGTACTCTGCCTTATCCAAGTCTGCCAACTACGCTCTCCATTTGGGGTTAACCGAAGCAGGCACTGGATTGAAAGGTATAGTCAGCAGTACAGCCGGGATAGCACACCTCTTGCTTATGGGCATAGGTGATACTATAAGGGTGTCGCTGACGTCCACTTCTAGAGAGGATAGGGCACAGGAAGTTAGGGTATGTAAGGAGATTCTGCAGGCTATAGGTCTGCGGTTTTTCTCCGCCCAGACGACTTCCTGTCCAGGTTGTGGGCGCACAAATTTCCCTTACTTTCAGAAGTTAGTAAGCGGAGTGAACGACTACATAGAGAAGCGTATGCAGGTTTGGAGAAAAAGCAACCCCGGTGTGGTCAACATGACGGTTGCAGTCATGGGATGCGTGGTCAATGGGCCCGGTGAGAGCAAACACGCGAATTTGGGCATCAGTCTTCCCGGAAACGGGGAAAGAGAGGTTGCTGCCGTGTATGAGGACGGAAAAAAGCTCTGCACGCTCCAGGGTGAAAACGTGCTTGGGGAGTTTCTCGAGATAGTTGAGTCTTACGTGCACCGGAATTACAGTTAGAAAACGTGGTTAGGAGCGATCGGTCTACCACAGGTAGGCGGGGAATGTGTGATTGTGCCGCTGTGCGGACTACTTGGTAAATTTCCTCAAGTATGTCACAATTCCCCTATACTCTTACAATTGTGGTGCATCCAATGGATACGGGTAACATGTCATTAGCAGGGCATTTTTGTGAACTCCGGAGAAGGATTGTATTCTCCGTCATGTGTTTTATAGGAATGTTTATCGTCTGCTATCTGTTCTCCGATAAGATATATGAGTTCCTGCTAGTCCCCTTGGTGGAGCTTGCAGGTGATAATGAAGACTTTTCTCTTATATACACAGGCCTCACCGAAGCCTTTTTTGTATATGTAAAAGTAGGTGCAACTGCCGCGCTATTTTTTTCATTTCCTGTTTTTACCTGGCAACTTTATATGTTCCTTGCTCCCGGCCTGTACAAGGAGGAAAAAAGGGTTTTACTGCCGTATCTAGTAGCCGCGCCGGTCCTATTCACTGCCGGTGCAGCTATGGTGTACTACTACATATTTCCGTTGGCATGGAAGTTTTTTATGGGTTTCGAGAATAGAGATGCTTCAGTTGGTGTACCCATAGACTTTATGCCATCTGTGAGCGAATACCTGGATTTAGTATTGCAGCTAATGTTTGCCTTTGGCATGGCGTTCCAGCTGCCCGTAATACTCACCATGATGGCTAGGATGGGCCTGATCTCGTCAAAAATTTTGGCGGGAAAACGCAGGGTCGCAATTGTGGTTATATTTACCTTGGCTGCAATTTTGACTCCTCCCGATGTGATAAGTCAGATAGGTCTCGCAATTCCTATGTTATTGCTGTACGAAGCCTCTATACTCGCCTGTAGGTACATTGAACGCAGGTAGGGAGGCAAGTTGGTTGTAGAATCAGCAATTTTGTAAGCAGAAAACTTACTATTAAACGTTGGTTACCCATTATAGGGGGTTATATCTTCTCGGAATTTGTGCTAGTTATATTGACTGATGCTCACCACCTTTGGGTGTGTTGTGTGTGTTGGGGGGGGGGGACCGCAGAATGATGCGCTTGGGCTCCAGTTGCGAGCCCCTCAAATGCGTAGTGTGTTGACAGAACGGTGTGGTTGTCGTGAGTAGGATTTCAGGGTTCTTTTTGGAGAAGAGTAGGCTTACCCTATTCGTTTTGTTTGTTGTTTCCATAGCCGGGGCATACTTTTACTACAAACTGCCGCGTGAGAAAATTCCTGGGGTCAGAGCTCCGGTTATTAACGTCACCGCTGCTATGGAGGGCGTGCCAGCAGAACTGGCCGAGGTGTTATTGGCCCTGCCCATTGAGAGAGAGATACGATCGGTTTCTGGGGTTAAGAGGGTTGTCTCCATAGTGCGGGATGGTGTTGTCAGCATGGTGCTTGAGTTTCGCCATGGTTCGGATATAAAAGCCGCCGTGGAAGACGTCAGAGCCCGGCTTGATGTGGTGCGCCCAAAGCTTCCAAGAAATGTTACCTCACTCCTGGCTGAGGAGCGGAATCTAGGTTTGCTGCCCGTACTCAGTGTGGCTGTTGCTGGGGATTTGCCAACTAGGTCTTTGTGCTCTGTAGCACGCGAGCTAAAGTACAGAATTGAGGCCCTGAGTGACGTTTTTAAGGTAAATGCTGTTGGTCTGCGTAAGGACGTTGTAGAGCTGGATCTAATTCCAGAGCTTATGGACCACCATGGAATACAGCTGACAGACATGGCGCAGGCGATAGCGAGAAACCACGCGTTTGTGGATTATGGTGTGCTTGAATCGGAGGTTGGTAGCCATAAAATAAAGGTTAATGGCCTATTAGACAGCCGTAAACAGATTTTAGATGTAGTACTAAAGGCGCGCGGTGATGCCGTTGTCACTATCGGCAATGTTGCAAAGGTGAAGTTGGCTTTGGAAGACGCGAAAGAGTTTGCCAGAATTAATGGACAGCGGTGCGTTGTATTGGAAATCTCGAAGAAGGGTGGGAGCAATATTTCCGAAGTTGTTGAGCACGTTACCGCTCTGTTGAAGGGTGCAAGTAAGTTCCTACCGGAAGGGGTATCGCTGCTTTTTATACAGGATCAGTCCCAAGAGGTGTCAGCTATCCTGCACGAGCTTGAAAACACAGTAGCATTTTCTGTGCTGCTGGTTATGTTGGTAATGATGGCATTTATGGGTGTGCGCACAGCCATTCTGGTTGCTCTTTCCATACCAGTCTCATTTCTGCTGGGGATTGTTGTCATATACGTCATGGGGTACACCCTCAACATCGTCATACTGTTCACCCTGATCATGGTTGTGGGAATGTTGGTGGATGACGCTATAGTGGTGAGTGAATATGCGGACCGGAAGATGGTATACGGGCTGGATAGGACATCAGCGTATAAGTTGGCATCTTTTAAGATGTTTTGGCCCATAGCCTCATCCACCATGACCAGGCTGGCGGTTTTCATTCCCCTGCTGTTTTGGCCTGGAATTATTGGTGAGTTTATGAAGCACATACCAGTAGTTTCAATCTCCACGTTAGTGGGGTCTTGGATTATGGCCATAGTGTTTACTCCAGTGTTGGGCTCTATGTTCGGTAAGCCTTCGGCGACGTCTGAGGAAGATGTGTCAAAGATCAACGCGATAGAAGATTTAGATATTAGTAAACTAGGCAGTGCAACACGCTTGTACGCTAAGGTATTACGTGTTGTGCTTGATCACCCAAAAAAGTTTGTGTGTGCCACAGTCGGGTCTCTGATGCTAGCTACAATAGCGTATTTTACTATAGGTCCTGGGATGGAATTCTTCCCCGAGATCGAGCCTGACCGCGCCGTTATAGAAGTAAAAAGCGACAGCAACCTTTCGTTGCAGGAAAAAGATGAAATAATTAGATGCGCTGAGGAGAAAATTGCGGGCGTGGAGGGGATTAAGCTTCTCTATGCGCTGGTTGGGCACGGCTTGGATGATCCATGGAACAGTAGGGTGATTGGTGCAATTAACATCGAATTTCAGGATTGGTACCTGCGCAAGAAGTCCACCGTGTTGCTAAGGGAGATTATCGAGCGGTTGCGGGATATTGCCGGGGTAACGTTTGACGTTAAGGGTGATAGCATGAAGCCAAACAAGGGTAAGCCGCTGGAGGTGAACCTGAGGGGTGAAAGTGTTGAGGATCTAGAATCCGCTGCCAATGTCTTAGTATCTGCGATGGGTAAATCTCAAGGTTTTACTGGGGTCACGCGCGATAACCTACTTACGGGAGCCGAGTGGAGTGTTGATATAAACAGAAAGAAAGCAATCTCATTCGGTGCGGATGTGGTATTGGTAGGGCAGTTCGTCAAGTTGCTAACAAGTGGCACGATTGTAGGCAAATATTACCCAGAAGGGGCCAAAGATGGCATAGACATTTTGGCCAGGTTTCATGAGGGTGATAGATCACTGAAAGGATTGGACCGCCTGTCTATAAATACCGTACACGGGGCTGTTCCGGTCTCCTATTTTGTCGATGGAAAAGTGAGACATGGAGCGGATGTGATAAAACGGGTGGATGGATTAAGGTCGCTTACCATCTATTCCAACTTGCTGCCGGGGTATCTTGTGAGTGAGCGAGTAGAGTACCTCAAAAATATTTTAGATCAGCAAATTGGTTCCAATATCACGGCCAGTTTTCTTGGGGATATAGAAAGTCAGGAAGAATCCAAGGAGTTTTTGATAACAGCATTCTGTTTAGTCCTACTTCTGATGGTGTTAGTCTTGGTAGGAGAGCTGAACAGCTTCTACTACGTTGCAGTGGTGATGACTGCAGTGTTTTTATCCACCACATGTGTATTTTTGGGGTTTTTGGTTACCTACAAAGCATTTGGGGTCGTCATGGGCGGGGTTGGCATCATTGTGCTTTCCGGTATAGTGGTTAATAACAACATATTGCTCGTGGATGCTTACCGAGAAAACTGTAAGACGTTGTCAGACAGGAAGGATGCCATATTGAAATCTGCGCTTTCCAGGCTGAGGCCAATATTTTTGACCGTTATCACAGGAGTTTTAGGTCTTCTACCCATGGTTTTGAGGGTAAGCATAGACTTTCTAGGTAGGCGAATCCTGTACGATTCCCCATCCAGCCAAATGTGGTTTGAGTTGTCTACCACAACTTCTGTGGGGCTACTGCTTGCCACGATCATCACGCTGTTGTTCACTCCCGCGATTCTGATATTGGGCGAGAAGAGAAGGGCCGCAACGGGCTGAGGGGGTTTGTGCATGGTGTGATGCTATACCTGCGACTCCGTGTGATTTTGCCGTCATCAGAGCATTTTTGGGCGCCAGGTGCGCTTTTTGCGGGAAGGGTTAGCTGGGTGTTAATGCTCCCATATATTCTGCAGGTAGCAGGCAAGGTAGTCCTTATGCGGCTCTGTGGCTGAGATACCCTATTCCACTTCTGCTTTTTAGGGTGGAGAAATGTCTTGACTCAAATTGGCCTCATAAGTAGAATCGCCGTGGCGTGTTGCGTAAAAGCGCCGCTTCTACCATCAAGGTGTAATAGGCGTTTCGGGCTCGTGCAAGGGGTTTTATGGTGAATCTGTATAATTTTGATAATCTGGAGCTAATCAGGGTTGCTCGGGACGTTGCGGAGCAGAAGGGTCTGAATCTGGAAATGGTGGTGGATGCGATAGAGCAGGCTTTGGAACTTGTGAGTCGCAGCAAGTATGGTGACTGTAAGATCAAAGCGTCAATAGACAGAAAGACGGGTGTGATCTCTCTCTCCAGGCAGGCTCTGGTAGTTAATGATGATATGAGCTTCGATAGCGAGCAGTATGGTATCTTGCCTGGTGAGGTGAATAAATACAAGTTGATCAAGATCTCTGATGCGGTTGCTGATGGTAAGGAGGATGTAAAGGTTGGTGATATCCTGCTTGAGCCGCTACCTCCTGTGGACGTTGACTATAACTCCGCCAAGGTTGCGAGGCAGAAAGTTGCGCAGCTAATCATGATTCAGGAGCGGAAGCGCCAGTATGAGGAATTTAAAGACCGAGTTGGTGACCTTGTCTATGGGGTTGTCAAACGGGTTGAGTACAACAATGTGGTGGTCGATCTTAACGGTAGTGAGGGATACCTACCTGTCTATAATACCATAAGGGGGGAGGTCTTCCGCCCCAATGACAGGGTAAAGGCTCACGTAGAAGAGGTGCGACAAGAAGAGCTATCTGGTCCTCAGATCTTCCTTTCTAGAGTTAGCAGGAGGTTCATGGAGCTCTTGTTCAAGCAAGAGATACCCGAGGTGTATGACGGGATAGTTTCCATAAAGGCGCTGGCCAGGGATCCTGGTTCTAGGTCTAAGGTGGCCGTGTTCTCTTCAGACAAAAACGTGGACCCGGTGGGTGCGTGCATAGGTGCGCGGGGCGTGAGAATACAAAATATAGTCTCCGAGTTACACGGAGAAAAGATAGATGTTGTGCTGTATTCATCAGACCTCGCGAAGTTTGTAGTGAGCGCAATAGCCCCTGCTGAGGTTGTGAAAGTCATCATAGATGAAGATGTGGAGAAGATAGAGCTCGTCGTTCCGGAAAATCAGGTTAGCCTAGCGATAGGTAGGTACGGCCAGAACATAAGATTGGCCTCTGAGCTTGTAGGGTGGGAGATTGACGTCATCGGGGATGAGACGGAATCTACGCGAAAGGCCAAGGAGCTTAGTTTTGGGGCTAAAGTTTTCGTTGACGGGTTGGATGTCGAGGAGATTATAGGGCAACTGTTAGTAAGTGAGGGTTTTTCTACAATAGAAGATTTGGACAAGGTTGACGTTGCTGAGATTACCGCGATAGACGGGTTTAATGAGGAGATTGCGGTGGAGCTCAAAAAGCGCGCTGCTGAGTATCTGACCCGTAGACGCGAGGAAGCGCTTGAGACGCTGAAGAATATGTCTGTGAGTGAGGAGGTACTGGAGCTTCCGTATCTGGAGATAGAAGATGTTGTAAAGCTGTGTGAGGGTGGCATAAGAAACGTGGAGGACATCGCCTCGATGTGTACCGATGAGTTTTATGATACGGTTCCCAAGGCAAGATTGAGTAAAGAGCAGGTGGATTCCATCATTTTGGAGTCTCGCAAGCGAATGGGGTGGATTTAGAGATTTTTCGGGTACTTGTTGATGAGTGATGTTGAGAAGTTTGGAGGGGATTGCGGCTCCTCTGGTAACAGTGGGCGTCCTACGCTCAAACTAGGTGCCAGAGCCTCTACGCTTACAAAAACACCTGCCTCTGCTGGCGGTAGGACCTTCATGACCGTTGAGGTGCGCAGTAGAAAAAGAAAGTCGGGTGGCGTATCTTCCCCTGAGGGTGTGGGCTATGGCGCGTTGCCTTATACTTCTGATGATGGCAGACAAAGACAAGCTTCCCGGTCTGCTACATGCGGCTTGACCGCAAGGGAGCAGCTTTCCAGGATTAATGCGATACACACGGCGGACAGTATAAGCGCCCAGAAAGAGGCTGCTAAGAAGTTTCGGGATGAAGAAGAAGCAGAGACGGCGCCCCCTGCTGAAGGGGGGGATGTGATAGATGGGTCTGATGGTGTGAAAGAGCCCGCCCCCGCCGCAGATGATGTAGTTGCGGAAGTTGCCGCTCCAGTGTTGGGCGACATTACCTCCGGTGCCGCGGGCGCGCGTCCTGGAAGAGGGGGGCACGATGACAAAGGTAAGAGATATTCTTACCAAGGTGCTGGCGGCAAAATTAAAGAAAAAGAGGGTGGAGGTGGTATCAAAAAGGCAGCGGCTTCCCGCGCCTCCAGCAAGCACATCAAATTAGATATAGAAAATGCCCTGAGTGGCACGGAGGAGAGATATGTACTCGTGGCATCTTCCAGGCGTAGGGGTGGTTCCAAGAGTGATCGCAGAATATCCAGAGACGTTGTGATTCCCGATGAAATAGAGGTTAAGGCGCTGGCTGCCGCGATGGCAGAGAAGGTGGGAGATGTGTTGCGGGTTTTGTCACACATGGGTGTAGAGGCTAGGCAGAGCACTGCTATTGGGTCTGATGTGGCACGTGAGGTTGCCGAGAGATTCAATCATCGACCCAAGGTTGTGAGTAAGATCCAGATGGAGAGGGAGTTATCTGACATTGGTGACAGTGGTCTTACACTAGAGCCGAGGCCGCCGGTTGTCACTGTAATGGGTCACGTGGATCATGGTAAGACCTCGCTACTCGACATTTTGCGCAAGTCTAACGTTGCAGAAAAGGAGTTCAGGGGTATTACGCAGCACATAGGTGCTTATCAGATAGATGTTGATGGTAAAAAGATAACCTTCCTTGATACACCTGGGCACGAGGCGTTCTCTGACATGCGTGCCCGGGGTACTAACGTCACCGACATAGTTATATTAGTGGTAGCTGCTGATGATGGAGTTATGCCCCAAACTGTGGAATCCATAAATCACGTTAAGGCTGCAGGTGTATCCATGGTGGTAGCAGTCAACAAGATAGACAGGAGCGATGCCAATGTTGATAAGATTACTAATGATCTGCTGCAGCACGGTGTGGTACCAGAGAAGCTTGGGGGAGACGTCATAATTGTACCGGTCTCTGCGAAGACTGGAGAGAATTTAGATAAGCTGAAATCAAGTGTCTTGCTTTTGGCCGAGATGTTAGAGTTACGGGCCCCAGTTGAGGGTAGGGCGCAAGGTGTGGTAATAGAGTCGAAGATAGAGAGGAATTGTGGCGTAGTTGCGACTGTAATAGTACAGAGGGGTACGCTAAGGAAGGGGAACGTAATAGTAGCTGGGGATGGTTCGTACGGGAAAGTACGCAACATGTTTGATGACGGCGATAATAGTGTTGAGGAAGCATTTCCATCCATGCCCGTTAGGGTTTTAGGGCTTGATAAAGTACCTAAAGCGGGTGACATCTTTTTGGTGATGCCTTCCGAGAAACATGCCAGGGATTTGCTTGAGCACAGGGCAGGGATTAACTTCTCCCGTGAGCGTGAGTCCAGTAAGAATGGCGGCGTTTTCGCGGGGCCGGTGTTCTCCATGAGTAGGCCCGAGGAAGGAGTCAACATGATACTCAAGGCTGATGTAGCCGGCTCTCTCGAGGCTATTTCCCGCTCCGTAGCGCAGATTGAGCACGAAGAGGTCAAGTTTAATATCCTGCATAAAGACATTGGTGACGTTACAAAGTCTGACATTTTGCTTGCTGAGGCTGCATCGGCTGTGATATTGGCGTTTAACGTCAAGGTAGATGCTCAAGCTCGGGATCTTGTAAGGCAGAAAGACGTTGATATACGCCATCACCGCGTTATATATGACCTAATAGATGACGTAAAAGGTGTTATTTCTGGGAAGCTGAAGCCGATCATACGAGAGGTGCAGGTCGGGCTGTTGGTTGTTAGAGAGGTGTTTTCCAGCGGCAAAGGAGGGACGGTTATCGGTTGTTATGTGTCTGAAGGTGCTGTAAGTAGGGGTGCGTCGGTGAAGATTTACAGAAACGACGCGATAATGTGCGAGGGCAAAGTAAAGGTTCTAAGGCGGTTCAAGGACGACGTAAAAGAAGTCAGTCACGGCCTAGAGTGTGGCGTGTTAATTGAGGGCGCCAAGGATATTGCTGTGGGTGATGTGATAAAAGTTCTCGAAGTAGTGGAACACGCTAGGGTGGTGGAATGATAGCTTTTACTCCGGCTGCCAAGTTGCGTAGCTTGAAGGTTGCGTCAGTTCTTAAGAGGGCGCTTGCACAGCTATTTGTTCGTGAGTTTTATGATCTGAGCGGTGTGCTATCAATTTCTGCCGTGAAAGTTAGTGAAGATGCGAGGAACGCCACGGTGTTTGTGGTAATTGGGGACAGGTTGGTTGATAATGATGGGGTGGTTGCCGCGCTGAATGATGCATCCAATAGCATCAGGAGATCGGTATTCAGATATCTCAAATTACGGTATGTGCCCAGGTTGCACTTCAAGCTAGATGTTGAGTTTGATAATTTCCTCCGGATTAGTGAGATAATGGCTGCTCCGAGGTGAGGCTGCCTGCTATTGGGGGTGGTGTTTGGCAGATAGTGGCCTGTGTGCCCGATATGCACCTGCTTATTATTTGTTAGCGATGTGCGGCTACTAAAGAGGTTACCTAGCTGTTTGCTACTTCAGTAAGGTGCGCTTCTCTTTCCAGTAGTCTATATACTCCATTACTATAGGAAAGAGTAATGTCGTATACAGGTAACTGTGAGGGATGTTATACCCCATACCTTCCGCGACTAGCAGCGCTCCTAATGCCCCTATGAATAGTAACGCAATCGTTTTAACTCTTGAGCGCTTGTGCACGATGTTAGACACCTCTTTGGACAAAAAGAGCGCAATGACAGCGTATATGGCGAATATTATGGCGATGAGAAGTGTATTATCAGTTAGCCCAACTGCTGATATTACAGAGTCTAATGAGAGCATAAGATCAATCCCAATGATTTGTCCAATTGCTAGAAGAAATTTGGGTGTAGCATTAATTTTTAGATTTTGTTTAGGAAATATCTCCAAATAAATTTCGCGTACACTTTTATATACCAGGAAAGCCCCGCCCACTATAAAGAACATATTCCTGTAGGAGATTTGTACATGCAACAGTGTGATTAATTGTTCATTCATTGATAATAAAAATGAAGCTCCGAACAACATGGCAAAGCGCATTACCAGAGCTGCACTAAGACCGCAAATTCGTGCCTTGTTGCGTAAGCTTTCCGGAAGCTTTGAGGTGATCAAGGCTATGAAGATTAGGTTATCAATACCTAGAATCATCTCCAGGAAAAATAGGGTGGAGAACTCAATAATACTGTTACAATGGAAGTTCATAGTCAGTGCATTATCCTCGGCCATAGAGCGTAATTCACAAGGTAGTATACACACTTTTGCATTTTTGATCCCATTTTGTTTTCAATGTATTTTAATGCTTAGATGGTACTCTGGCCCCGAGAGTTGGGGGTGGGATTTACGTGTTATCGAAGAACCTTGAGGCCAGTTTACACAGGGCGCTATCAATAGCGTTTGATTTTCGTCACGAATGTGCAACCCTGGAACACCTGTTACTGGCATTGACTGATGACCTTGATGTTAGGCGAGTATTATATGTATGTCGGGTTTCTATAGACAGATTAAGGGCGACCTTAATTAACTTTTTAAGATACGAAATGTCTATAGCAATGAACCAGAATGTCACCGAAGTCAGGCCGAGCATGGCATTTGAAAAGGTGGTGCATAGGGCTATAGTGCACGCGCATGCTTCTGGGAAAGACGAAATTAACGGCGTAAACGTTTTGGCGGAAATTTTTTTGGAAAAAGACTCCTGTAGCGTTTCTTTTTTGAATGAGCACAATGTCAAGTATATTGATGTTGTAAGTTGTATTTCCAGTAACGAGCATCCGGAAGAGCTATATGACCAACACGACCTGGGCAAAGAGGTGGATTTCGTCAAACGAGGGGCGGTTGGCTTTCCTCATGTAGCCAAGGATGTGGTCTCGAAGGATGGTGAAAGCCTTGAGGCGTATTGCGTAAATCTCAATGTTTTGGCCAAAAATGGGAAGATAGACTACGTCATAGGTAGGCAGTACGAGCAGGAGCGTACTATTGAAGTTCTATTGCGTAGGAGGAAGAACAATCCCCTGTATGTTGGGGATTCTGGCGTAGGAAAAACAGCTATAGTTGAGGGTTTAGCGCTACGAATTGTTGAGGGAAACATTGTGCCTCAACTCAAATGTGTGGAAATATACTCTTTAGACATGGGCTCTTTGCTTGCGGGAACGAGGTATCGTGGTGACTTCGAAGAGAGAATAAAAGCGGTTATCCGGGCCATAGAGAACAAAAAGAATGCAGTCCTTTTCATTGATGAGATACATACTATCATTGGTGCTGGGTCTACTAGTGGAAGCCCATTGGACGCCAGTAACCTGCTGAAGCCAGCGCTTGCTAGGGGCTCCATCAGGTGCATAGGTGCAACCACATACAAGGAATATAACAGCAATTTTGAGAAGGACCGAGCGCTGGCGAGAAGGTATCAGAAGATTAATGTTGAGGAATCTACTGTTGAAGAAACTATACAGATTCTGAGTGGGATAAAGTCATATTATGAGATATATCATGATGTGCACTACACCAGCCAGGCGGTCAAATATGCTGCGGAGTTGTCAGACAGGTATATAGCTGAAAGGATGCTACCAGACAAAGCGGTGGATGTTCTAGATGAGGCGGGGGTGTATGCCAAGCTGCGATCGGACGAAAATGGTAAAATAGTCACGGGTAGGGACATCGAAGCCATAATTTCTCGTATTACTGAAATACCGTGCGACAACCTTTTCGCGAGCGACACTCATAAGGTGAAAAATTTAGAAGAAAATCTGAAGAAGGTTATTTTCGGACAGGATGCAGCCATCTCGCAGATTGTGGATGCAATAAGAATTGCCAAGGCTGGGCTCAGAAGCCATCAAAAACCGCTTGCAAGTTACCTACTAGCCGGCCCCACTGGGGTAGGGAAGACTGAGTTGGTAAAACAGCTGGCAAAGAACATGGGGATGAAATTGGTCAGATTTGACATGTCTGAATACATGGAATCCCACACTGTTGCTAGAATGATAGGTTCTCCCCCAGGATATGTGGGATATGAGCAAGGTGGCTTGCTTACCGACACGATAGCGAGAAACCAATATAGCGTATTGCTACTAGATGAGATAGAAAAGGCCCATAGCAGCGTGTATAATATATTGCTGCAAATAATGGACTACGGGTGCATTACTGACACCTACGGACGCAAGGTTAGTTTTCGTAATGTTGTTATCATACTCACTACGAACGCCGGGGCGGTGGAATTCAGCCAAAACGCTTTGGGGTTTGACCGCGACCGCACTTTTCACATAGGTAGCGAGCGCAAGGCCATAGAGAAGATTTTTGGTCCGGAGTTTTGCAATAGATTGGACGCCGTAGTACCATTTTCATACCTAAGTGCCGAAGTGATGGAGAAAGTAGTAGGTAAGTTCATTGCCGAGCTTAGGGATCAGCTGTCCAGAAAGGGTGTTGACATAAGCATCGATAAAGCATCGGTGGAATTTCTAACGAAAATGGGGCAACAGGAGGGCTATGGCGCAAGAAAGGCACAGAGTGTGATTGCGCAGAAGATTAAGAAACACCTAGCGCTTGAAATGTTGTTCGGAAAGCTGGCATACGGGGGCAGGGTAGAGGTAAAGTTTGATCCTCAAAAGGAGGATTTCTCGTATGAATTTTTCGAAAAATCTGTTGATAGTATTGCGCAATAACTTGCTGCACGGTGGTTTTTATCGTTGATTATTTAGTTAAATCCTATAGATTTATCCCGTTGCGTCGTGGGGGAGTCTATGTCTAACAATTACGAGTCTGTTCGTAATTTGGCTATTGTTGCACATGTAGATCATGGGAAGACTACACTCCTAGATAGTATGCTCAAGCAAAGCGGTGCACTAAGAGATAATCAGGAAGTTGTTGAACGGATGATGGATAGCAACGACCTGGAGCGGGAGCGGGGTATTACAATTCTGGCAAAGTGTACCGCAATTACGTGGAGAAGCCACAAAATCAATGTAATAGACACACCCGGCCACGCCGATTTCGGTGGTGAGGTGGAGAGGGTACTCTCCATGGCGGACGGGGTACTCATGCTTGTTGACGCATCTGAGGGCCCAATGCCGCAGACAAAGTTTGTGCTATCGAAAGCGCTGAAGGCCAATTTGCTACCGGTAGTTGTGGTAAATAAAGTTGATCGCCCCGATAGTAGGGTGAGCGAGGTTTTGGATGAGGTGTATGAGCTTTTTATAAATCTCAATGCTACAAGTGAGCAGCTGGATTTTCCTGTGCTATATGCTTCCGGGAGGAATGGTTGGTGCGTCAGGGATTTGTCCGAGGAGCGTAAAGATCTTTCTCCCCTGTTTGGGGCGATTTTGGAATACATCAAGCCGTCACAGTATGATTATGACGCCCCGTTCAGTATGTTATTGACCCTTTTGGAGTCAGACAAGTTTTTGGGTAGGGTGCTGACTGGTAAGATATACCAGGGTAGGGCGAAGATCAATTCGCAGGTGAAAGTGCTAAACTTGGGCGGTGAAGTTGTGGAGAGCGGCAGACTGACCAAGCTGCTGTCCTTTTCTGGTTTGAAGCGTATTCCAGTTGATGAGGCCAGTGCTGGGGACATAATAGCCGTTGCTGGGCTTGAAAAAGCTTCGGTTTCCGACAGCATCGTAGACATTTCGGCGAGCGTGCCCATTTCCTCTACTCCGGTGGACCCCCCAACTATGGCTGTGACTATCGGAGTGAATGATTCACCTCTGGCTGGTACTGAGGGTACCAAGCTTACGTCTACTGTGATCAAAAACAGGCTGCTATCCGAGGCTGAGACTAACGTTGCAATCACGGTGAAGGAGGGAGAGCGCAGTGATTTTTATGAGGTTGGTGGCAGGGGGGAGCTGCAGTTAGGTGTATTGATTGAAACAATGCGGCGAGAAGGCTTTGAACTTTCCGTATCACGCCCGCGCGTCCTATTTAAGAAAGAGGGGTCGGCCGTTCTGGAGCCCATTGAGGAGGTAGTAATTGACGTTGATGAAGAATACAGCGGCGTGATAATGGAGAAATTAAGCTTCCGCAAGGGTGACATGCAGGATATGTCGCCGTCGGGGAAGGGAAGGGTGCGCATGGTGTTTTTGATTCCTTCTAGGGGGCTAATTGGCTATCATGGTGAGTTTCTTACAGATTCCAGGGGCACCGGTATAATGAACCGCCTGTTCCATGGGTATGCACCGCATAAGGGCGATATTCCTGGTAGAGTGAACGGCGTGTTGATTTCTACTGGGCAGGGTGAGGCAGTTGCGTATGCCATTTTTAACCTTCAAGATAGGGGTGCAATGTTTATCAAACCTCAGGATAAGGTATACATGGGCATGGTAGTCGGGTTGCACAATAGGGGCAATGACATTGAAGTGAACGTCCTGAAGGGCAAGCAGTTGACCAACATTAGGGCCGCAGGTTCTGATGAGGCTGTCAGGCTTGTTCCCCCGCAGTTGATGACGCTAGAGGAAATGATAGGATTCATCAATGATGACGAGCTGGTAGAATGTACTCCAAAATCTCTGAGGCTGCGGAAAAGGTTTCTGGACCCCAATGAGCGCAAGCGTCTTTCAAGGTCAAAAAATACGGCATAGGTGCACGTTCTGTGTTGAGCAGGGTTTGGCGTGTGATGTTTGCCCGGTGTTTGCTCGTACGTGCATATAGGCTTTCGTGGCGAATAATACAGGTGTGACAAAACAAGCCCTGGCTCGGTGTTATAGTTCACAGCGATCTGGATCGCTCGCGTCACGGTGTGCGCCCTCCCGCGTCCATAGCCACCTACTATAACGTACCCGCACTGCGCGGTGGCGATCTCGGCATACTCCCCGTAACGTAAGATTAAGGTTTTTCCTGGAAGCTGGCCATCACAAGTGTTTGGTGAGCCCTATGATACAGCAGCCTCTTGAGTACATAACAGAACTTACTATGCAGATTGTTTTTGTGATAGAAAGGGAGATGGAGTGCCTGCGCCTGCGTGATAATCAAAAATTCAAGGCGTTGCAAGACATAGAGAGGGAATTACTCCAGCTCCTGGAGGAGGCGCTCAGCAAAGTCAGGGGAAATGCAGAAATTTTG
The DNA here is from genome assembly GCF_002214625.1 of Anaplasma ovis str. Haibei. Classification (NCBI taxonomy): domain Bacteria; kingdom Pseudomonadati; phylum Pseudomonadota; class Alphaproteobacteria; order Rickettsiales; family Anaplasmataceae; genus Anaplasma; species Anaplasma ovis. Next base: position 635,782 of record NZ_CP015994.1, on the reverse strand, counting down.
CACGGAAGTAGCCCGGCTGTGCTGGAGAAGCTTAACTCCACTTTTGCTAGATTTGATACTTGCCTTGCCGGAAAACACTCCCTGATGGCTCAGATGTCGTGAAGTGCCTGGAAGCCAGCACAATCGAACTGGGATCTGGTACGCACCTGAGGGGTTGCTGCGCTGCTGAGATGAATATGGAAAAGTTGCCCTGGCCCCAACCACGATAGGCCACGTCTTGCAGTGGGTTACCACGGCTGCACGATTGTGACGTGCCTCAGGTAGCCTATGCTAAGTACCACTCCCTAATTATGGTCCCATGGTGCGGTGATGAGCAGTGGACACCACTGCAGCAGTAATGCTGTGATAGAAACTGATGCCGTGTGCGAGAAGCAGACACCCCACGGCAGGCCACGCTTTGCGTGGCGCGTGCGTGACCGAAATATGGAAGACTGCTTGTTAGTAAGATGCCCCTTTGGGGATCTCATTAAACGCTGTTGCGGCGATCCTGGCTCTTACTAACTTCTTTGACTACTTCAGGGTCTGTTATGGTGCTTGAAGGTGTATCGCCTTCTCTCCCCTGTGGTGTTTCCGCCGCACCTTGTTGGTGTTTATTCTGCTGACTTTTATGAAGTTCATCCTCGCCAGGTGACCGCGCCTCCGCTTGTTGGCTGTCTGATGTCGGTGGAGAATGCTCCTCAGCAACTTCGGGTTTTGCCTCAGCAGCCTCCGAAACGCCACGGTGATTTTCTTCTTTTGCAATGCTACTATTGTTGCTTTGCTCTTGTTGCGCTTCCTGTGGTGCGCGCTTTCCTGATTCAGTAGGTTCTGCAGAGCGGTTTAGCTTCCTTATGCCGAGTTTGTCGAGACAAACTGCAAGTCCAAAAGCGCAGGTATAAACCAACCAAAGGGTCACATCCTTGACCCACTGCCACAATTTTGCATACCAAGGCCGCTGGCCTTCACCCATCTTGGGCATACTCCTGAACAGTACTGCCACGTCAGAGAATGAAGGAGGTGCTTTTTTCTTGTCGTCGGCGCCACGGTCATGCTTATCATCCGGTGCTCCCTTACCGCTTCCAGTGTCAGTGGAGCGTGCAGAGTGTATATCAGCGACCTGCTGAGTCTCCTGCTGCTGCCGTGAAGAGTGCTGGGCTTTCATCCTGCGTACCCGTACCGCATCCTGGATCAACATTACTGCCACGCCGGCCACCACACGGCACCAATCAATCACACCCTTGATCCACTGCCACAATCTTGCATACCAGGGCTGCTGACCTTTCTTTTCCATCTTGGGTATTGTCTGGAGCAGCTTTCCGGCAAAGTTCGGAGTCTTTTTTCCGTGGTTCGGCTGCTTCTGTCCAGCAGTTCCAATATCGTCTTCCATTATTGATCCCTCCCTATGAATACCTCTGAAGCCGTATGCTCTGCTAAGGTGTATTTCTAAGAAACTAGCTTCTGCATCCTGGCATTGCCTTATAGACACGTCAGGGTCGGTAAATATGTCTCGATTGTACAAGTCTAGCAGTAGCGTATCAGCTGCGTTGAGAGATGTATTGTTGCTCAACCTAGCCAACACGGCGCTTTCTATCCTGCTGCTATCTATGGTATATGAACTGCATCTTCCGTGTAGGAAACTAATACCATTTTCATCATTGCGCTCATAGAAGGCTATCAACATGTCTGTAATGTCAGCCTCACGCAGCGCGTATGCACCTGTCTCGCTTGTATACAGGGTTCCTAGGGCAATAGAATTCTTCAGAACCCCATCTAAGCAGGATAAGGCACGTACTGAGTCTACCCGGTTGGTGCGCAGTGCATCGGCAATAGTTGCTATCACCTTCTCCACGCAGCTGTGCTCTGGTGGGAGCGCAGCGGTACTGCACAGCGCTTCAGCAGAATCTACATCTCCCAAGCTAAACATGTTCCGTAAGAGTGTAGAGTCCACAACAACGAATTTCTGTCCTATTGACTTGCGTACACTTTCGATTGACTCGCGCATCCCTCGCAAACCCCTTTTCTCGTAACCGCGGGTGAGTGCACCTACTGCGACGTTTCTCAATTCCTGCAGTACAATGCGATTGCCCTCGGCGTTTGGTGCTTCTAAGCCCCGTACCGGAGCCGCGTTGTCAATTTGCTGCACGACTGATTTTACAAGCTCTGTTACTTTTTTCACTATGCCGTCAAACTGTGTCGCTGCTTGCCGCGCTTTGGCATCGGAACCCTGCTCATGTGTAGCTTTAAGTTTTACAGCAACGTTCCGCAAGTCTCCGAGCGATGTCAGCAGCGACAGCTTATGGGTAATAACCTCGAACTTTGCTGCTAAGGCACCAATATTGCCTTGCGGGATATCGCTACCTCCCAACCGGTATACCACGTTGACGGTGTTAGGGTGCAGACTCTCGGGGGTACTATGGCCTCCTGTTCCTGTGAACAGGGGCAATAGGCCAACAGCGCTTTTTAGAGAGTTAACAATATCTTTCTGTACGGCGTCTAGCTGCGTACCAAGTCCGTACCCGTACAACAACTGCACGGCCTCTGCCAAACTCTGTGAAATGTCCTGTATCTCCTGCAGCTGTACGGGTGCTGTTGTCTGTACACCAACAGCTCCGGGTGTGCATGACGACACATCCACAATTGTTCCGAACCACTGTGCGGCTGTTAGTGCCCTACGTGCAGAAGCCGGACTTGCCGGAGTCTGGGTTGTAGCACTTCCACTGACCTGCACCAAGTCTGTTGTTGTGCTTGCAACAGATGAGCTCCCCACCCCTGCAGCTGCAGCCAATTTTCTAAGCCCGGATTTGGTCAGTACTGCGATTCTATCGGATAGCTGCGTCACTTCTTTAGATGCTACGATGCCGCGGTTACGGTTTAGCATTGTGTCAGTAGCGTATTCTATGTTCCCCATGAGTTGCGCTATACCGCTGTCCTCATGGCCTGCAAGCTTAGTGCAAACCTGGTTCAGTAAGGTCTTTGCGCTCAATGCGTCGCCAACTAGCACAGTAAGTTCGCGCTCGACTTCCTGGTGTTGTGGGGCATTTGTGATTCTTGGCCCTGATGCGTAGACTGATTCGCACAGTACCTGAGACGCGCTCTTACGGGGCACGAAAACGTCGTGCTCGGTCTTCACGCACACCTCAGAAACCAGTGTACTTGCGTCACGTACGGCCTCATACACGTCTATAAGTGCAGCCGCACGCAGGCGCACCTCCTGTGGGTTTGACTGTGCACTGCTAAGACTGTTAGCAGTGACTTCCCACCCACTCAAAATGTTGTCCAAAATGTTGCCAGCTCCGTCGTGTACATGCTCACGTATAAGGTCGTGCGCAATGTGTACGGCGTGCATAGCAACTTGTACAAAGGTGCTGTAGTGTTGTACAGTGTCCCGCTGTACACCTTCCGCCTGGGAGGCAGCATTACGCCTGTGAATGAGCTGTGCCTGTAAATTGTTCCTGCATTGCTCAAGATGTGACAAGATTTGCTCTACCACTTCCGCATCTCGCTGTGTGCGTGCATCGTAAAGAAACCCTACCAGGTTCTCTACAGCACCTAGGCTCATCAGTGCCCTGTCGCGTGCCGCTATTTCATCATGGCATACATAAGGTGCAGCAACTTTTTCCTTCTGTGCGTCATCTGCCGCGCTTCTGGCGAGAGAAACCATTCTGAAGATCTGTGTCAGCGCTTGATCTTCCTTCGATATCCTTTGAGGCCGGCTAGTATGCTCCTCTTGTTGTGATGTTTCCTGCAACAATGTCACCGCGTCAGATAACCCGCTGAGCATAGAAACTGCATCTCCGGGTAGTGGAGCTGCTACAAGCTTGGCATTCAACAAGAACGCCTGGCACTGTATAATTGCTTGCTGAAGTGCTTGCTCGTGCGGTACTAATTCTCCATTGCCTCCACCCGCAATTCTAGCGAGCAGCAGATGCAGGGCTGCTTGCTGCGCACGCTCCAGACTGTGTCCGGCACTTCCCAGATGGCGCATGAGCTTCCCGCCTTGCAGCGTGTTGTATGTTCCGTTGTGGGCAAGAAACTGACTTATGCTTCTAAGCAGTCTAGTAGCCCTACACAGGCCTATGACTGTCCTATCAGACTGTGCAGCATCACCACTTTCGATGTCGGAAAATGAATGTGCTTCCTGCTGCTCCGGAGTCACCACGGAGTGACCGACCTCGACCACGCTGGGGGCAAGCCTTTTATAGTCATGGCCCTGCACTATCCTTGCGTTTTCGGATATACTCGCCGCTTCTACCAACCCGAGTTGGGTGACGAGAATACCATATACAGTGCTCATTGCACATTGGTCACCGGGGGCTAAGTTTCCATCGCGGTGTATGCCAGCAATGGTGCTGACAACCAGTCTAATGCTGTCCTGTAGGCGCTCAGCCACGGTGCTCATGCTGCTCGTGCTGATGTGCTCCATAAGACTCTCTGCTTCGCCGATAGCAAATTTTATGCGCTCCTTCTGTCCCTCATTTAGATTGCTGCCAGCGATCACCTCTTCCATTACGCCTTTTGCGTCGTTCAGTCCGGCAAATACTGTGGCCAAATCTAGCACCGGTGCTGGGGTACTACCCGCCGCTTTACCCATTGAGAGTTGCGAGTCTGTCGTTGGTGCAGTGATGGCAGTGCCACATGCTGCATGGACGTCATGCTGCATGCTATCCAACAGTTTTGCAGAGATGCTATTACCCGCCGTCTTACCTGCCTTAATTGCGGACACGGCGATCCTCGCTATTGCTGGATGCAGATCTTCTGAGATTTGAACTCTGTTGCTCATCCCGGTAGTGCTCTGCGTCTGTTGTATAGCGCCATTAAGTTCAGTAAGAATGCCTGACACTAGGTCGCTAGTTACCCTCACTGTGGTGGTTCCGTCCTGCGATGCTTCTTGCTGGCTGCCAAGCTTTGAATCTACAAGTGTTGCGATCTGCTGCTCAGTAATAGCATGAGTTGTTCCTAAGTGTTCCGCCCTGGCGATAGATTCTCTCACAGCACTGATGGTTGTGATTAGTACTGTGCGCGCGAGATCAAGTGGAACATTATCAACACTGCTTGCTGCGGTAGTTGCGCGCTGTTCGGCTTCTTTCGCGGAGACCCTACTACTCTCTTCAATTACTGTGCCATTTTCCCAAAAGTCTAGAGCGACGTCATGGACCTTAGTAACTCCTTGTGCCAGGTTCTGTATCATCTCATCTGTCAGTGCGGCAAAGGCCAAAGCGAGAGGAGCCTTCACCGCTTCTGCGCTGACTGCTGCATGCGCACTTTTTACGGAATCACGAATTGCCGTGAATAGGTTTGCAAAAAACCTTTCTGAGACTGCAACCACGCCTTGCTTCCGGGAATTTGCGAAAAAGCTAAACAGACTTTTCTCCACTGCACTTTGCGTTGTTATGTTTCCTACTGACAGAGTACTGGCAATCTCCTTCGCCAGTGAGACACAGCTTGAAACATGAACCGCACCTGCGCTACTGCCGGAGGTTACCAGCGTAGTCGCGTACTTCGCTGCTTCTTTGACCACATTTTGGTCTACGCCTTGCACTTCCTGCAGTGCGGAGCGTATTGCGTCGCGACAGCACCCCTTTTGAGTTTCTATGTATAGGGAGGTGACCATCTTCTCCACGTGTCGGGATAGTGCGCCACGGTTACATGGGGAGGCGTTGACTCCGGTGTACCGAGCGGCAATATGCAGTACTACACTTACGACCCGGTTTACCAACTCGTCCCCAATTTTTGAGTTTGGTGCAAGTGCACCTATTGCCAACATTTCGTCTTCAAAGTGCTTAAATGCACCAGAGACTACCTGCGCGGACAGGGTCACCGTATCACTACTGGGGGAAGCGGCCCTGTCTGACACTATGCGCTCTATGGCATCGCTTGGCAGGCTGGGCGGAATAGTACGTCCCCTGCGGTCACTAACAACAGCTTCCTGTATTGCATGCATTGCTGCCACAACTACGCTGCGCGCGACATCTGTACTGACAGTGACGGTTCGTCCACCACTCTCGCTGTCCCTACTTCCGGCCTGTGTGCCTAAAAACCCGCCGTCATGCATTATCAGCGCTTGCTCTACAACTCCACCTATGAATGCTGCGCGGGGCTCAGTCGAGTAGATAGATGCTGGAACTGCCCTGCCTAGGTCAAACTTGCTTTTCTGGTTTATGACTTCTCTCACAAGATCCAAACAACCCCTGCCGGAGGCATTGTGTGCGGTGTATACCGCATCTTGATGCATGAGACCCCTGTGTAACCGGATTAAGTTGTCTATCATGGCGGAAATGACGCTTGCATCAGAAACCATGCGGCTGTGTCTAGCATCGTTTGGTAAACCTGCGACTATGATTTCATTCAGCATGTCACCCGATATTTGTGCCTGTATTCCATCTATGGCTGTGCTAAGCTGCATCGCGTTGGAGCACGCCACTAAAGCGTTATAAACAAATTGCACCGGAACTGCTGCAGTATGGACACTATCTGTCTCGGTGCCTGCTGCTTGCGCACCACGTGTGCTCCCCTCGACTGCTCTTGACATCTCGCTCAGCACCACGATTGGGTCGTCTCTATTGGCTGCATTCCTGACGTGGGTAATGTTATGCTCTTCTATCAATGCTCTGAGTACTACCGCAAAATCGGCTCCGCTGGTGATAACAACTTTACCGTCAGATACTGGCAGTAGCCTCGCTATCTCTGCCAACCGATTACTCGGAACCAAAGCGCGTACCCCCGCCACAGCGGAACGTACTTGTAGCGTATATGCAAGCGTTTTTAGTGAGCTGCGAACAAACTCCTTAGGGACTTCTACAGCTGGAGATTGTTCCAAGGTATTTAATACTTTTATGTCTACCAGCCTACCAACTACGCTTTCCAGGTCCGTTAGCACGGCGCTCATTTTGCTGCTAAGCTGCGGTGTAGCGGAGAAATCACGCTGCGAGATCTCCCGTGCGCATGCGTGCAGGACCAAATGCGGTGCGTTACCATCCAGGAAGCCGCGGTTTCCTGATGACAGGGCACTATCTATTTCCGAGAGTATAGAATCTGCAGAATGCAGTGCTTCCCTCAGCTTATCATAGTCGGCGCCCTGATTGCCACGAGAAAGCGCTGTATCCGCATCTCTTATCCTAGTGCGCATAGCGGGCATTATATCCAACAGGTTGCTCTCTGGGTTATTTAGGATGTCAGTAACCCGTGCGCTGCCAGAAGCTACCTTTACTGTGTGAACTACTATATCTTTCAGAATTTGAACTGCTAGACGAAGAAAAACGAGCGCATGCGCAACATGCTCAGCCGCGCTACGTGCCGCTCTCTGAAAGTGTAGCAGTGTTTCGCTATTCCTAAGCCTTGTACCAAGGTGCGATAGCTCATTTTTGCCATACTGTAGCCATGCCTCTGCTTCCAGTACGTTGGTGACGCGAATGCTATTGTGAACAGACTTTACGGCCCGCTTCACGTAATTGCCCGCATTTAGCAACTTTTCACGCACCAGGGCCACGCTTTCACCTCCACGTTCTCGCAACGCGGTTGTGCTGTGCTCTTCAACTAGGCGATAAGCCTGTGCTATGTGATAATATGCGTTGGCGGCCTTCTCTCTGAAACTGTTAACAAGCTCATTTGAAGTGCGATCTTTAGCAAAACTCCTACGCTTGCCCAACGCTTCATGTTTGGCAGCTAGCTCTAGCAAGGTAGCTGCATGCATCATCTCTTCTGTAACTTTTTGGTCGCAGAAAACCAGGTGTGGGTTGTCAGAAATAGCATCAACTATCTTGCGTGTTGCGTTTTTCAGCTCTAATCTAAGCGTATCAGTAGGGTCGTCTGCGGGACCCATAATAGCACTCACTACGTCTCTTTCGGCATCGCTCAAACTGTTAGCGAAATTCTCAATGCTGATTTCACGGAACGGCCCCTTGTACGCGCTGCGCGCACTTTCCAAAGCCGAATGTAGCCGCTCAGATGCTGCCAAGAGGTTCTGGTCTTTTGATGATGCTGCACCTTCTGTATCGAATATCCCGGGTGTGTGCTTAATGCGTTTTGCTGGGTGATTCGTGACCACATCGCGAATCATCTGTGATATTTGCTGTGCATCATACAACGTTAGAGCAACGATGTCTGCTGTGTTGGAAGCCGCAGTGTCCGCGGTGATACCATCACAGATGTGTTGTACCTTTGTGGTTAGAGCCTGGGTGCGTGGTACAAGCTGTACGGCAACGCGTACCCACTGCTTGCCTGTTAGCGTAGACACGTCTGTGAGAATGGTGTCAATATGTCCGAGCAACTGCGCAATGTTTGTATGCAGATCAGCGCTCTCGGGGCCACTGATGCTGGAGGCAGTGGAATGTAGCGCGCCCATGGCGCGTGCTAGTTCGTACCGTGTTACATAAGCTTGAGTTCCTGTGCTGCACTTTGCACTTGGGTCTATGACATCACACTCGCATGCCGCCTCGTAAACTAGTGCGGCAGTTGATGGGACAGAGCACCTAGCAACCATTTCCTGTACGGCGCTTGGTGATACCTTACCAGATGACTTGAGTAGCGACATTACCGCTTTTACAGCACCTCTGTCCTCAACACTGTCTATTTTGCACTCTCGATTTTCAATCCAGGTTATTACGCTTGCGACTATGGCATCCTGTGTTGGGTTGTGCACAAGGTTGCTTCCGGGTATTGCTGCAACTGTCATTGCATGTGAGAGAATATCCTCAGAGCCGGCCTGCAAAGCTGAAAGTGCGACATGTCCCGCTAATAGTCTTTGCCCTATGTCGCTAGAGTTCGGGCACAACTCGCCTATGAGCCTCGTAACTAGTGCCTTTGTACTATTCACTACTGATGGATCGGCACGCCCGACTGCTGCACCAATTATTCTCCGAATGATGGACTGACCATGCTGCCCTCTTCCCCGCGTTAGGTGGTAGGCGAGCACTGTGCCCAGTGCTGAGTTGTCTTGGTTTATCAGCGCTCTGATTGCGGAGGTTATGTCTTCAATGTTGTGCGGCTTGGCTACACACAGATCCAATGCGTCAAGCGATGCTGCATTTCTACATGACAGCACTTCGTGCAGCATTTCAGGGTCACTCAAAACACCAATATGCCGTTTCAGGGCGTCTGCTAACTTGCCTTGTTCTGCGGCCGCAAGTATTTCATTGAGCAACGCAGTGGGAACAGTTGTAGCCGCTCTACCCCTTTTGGCTGTTGGTGCCATGTCATCATGACTACTTGGTATTCTGGCTCTTTTGATGGGAGATATTTCAGCTCCAAACTCCCGCACTTTGTTTGTGACTTGACTCAAGATTGTGGTCAACTTCTGCGCCTGCTGCTGTGCAGTGCTGACGAGTTTAGTTAGTAGATCGCGTATAGCATCAGCAAGCCTTTTTAGAAGGCCTACGATTTTTGCTAGCAGAGCGTTTTGCGTAGCAGCGTCGGCGATGGTGCTGCCAACTTTGTCTCTTGCATACCTAACTTCCTCACCGATTTTCTTCAAAATTGTAGAAATTTTTTTCAGTACTGTCGATGCGCCGCGCGGAATGGTCTGAGACTTAAGCTCTACCACTACAGTTTCGACATTACTTTTTGTCTGCTCTGCAAATTGCAATAAATCGCCAAGTTTGTCATGCTTATCATGCTGCTCCTCAGCACTTCTCGTTTGGGAGTCATGATGTGTGGTGCGTGCGAATCGACCTCCGTTACTATTTCGCCGCGGCGCTTTTGCCTTTCTAGGCGTTGCCTGCTGCGGGCGTGCTGCTGCACCACTCCTCGCTGACACCGCTTTGCGCTCTGTTGACGCACCTCCTGGTACTGCGTCACCATCGATATCAATTTCGACAGAAGTCCGCAACTGTTCGGCTTCATCATGCGATAAACCATCGCGTGTTTCCGCCGCAGTATAGTAGTTTGTGCTACTGGCGGTCTGGTGCTCCTCTTCTTCCTCCATTAACTCACTAACGCCTTGGCTGTTATCATCACTAGTGTGATGTGCATCCTCAGTGGAGAGCTTTTCGCGTTTCATTGTGTCGCTACTCTGCCCATCGTTGACTTTTTCGCTATTTTTTGTGGTGGTATCTTGATTGTTATGTCGTCCCGATACGGCAACAAAAGCGCCACTCGGCTCCTGTGCGACTTGTCGTGCGTCCGCATCATCAGTGCTGCTACGTGTTGTCTTATCGGTATCAGCGGCAGCCCCTCTACCTTGCTGCGTTTTGTGTTCGCGACTGTCGCTTACACCCCGCGCCTCTGGCGTTGTCTCCTCGTCACCACTCGCCTCCGCCTTGATTACATGACCAGAACCTGAGTCGTGCGTATGAGCACTGTGTTTGGTGTCAAGTGATGAGTGTTGAGCATGGCTGGCTGCTGAGTGAGTGTGGCCTGTACCAGTTCTTGATGTATCAAGTGCTTCCTCGTAGGCACTCTGCGCATCTTTCCGATACTGCTCCGACTGCTCCTTCCGAGCTTTCTGTGCACGCTGCAGCTCGGTGTTATCGCTAATAGCTTGGTAATCCCAGGACGAGTCCGCGCTATAGCTCGCAATTGTGCTGTCTTGTGAGCTTGAAGTCACGTCTAGCAATGATCCAATAAGATCTCTGGCAACGACGCCAAATTTCTGACCAGATTTTGCACACTCGTTGGCACAAGTACCGCACAACTTCCTCAGTATCTCCAAAGCAATCGTTGGGTTTTGTGCAGCGTTGCACTCAATTACCTGCTCCAGTAGAGACTTCTCTGCGCTGTTTAGGTGTAGAGTTCTCTGCAGTACCGAAGCAGAGAAGCGATCGCACAGCAGCTCTACTGTCTGCTTGTCTCCATTCTCTACCGCCTTTTCTAGTATGCAGTAACCGGTGCCAAAGCCCAGCTCCTTCAAACTTTGGGCTTCATCAAGCTCGCTTAGATACTGCTGAAGTTTACTGGCACCCCCACTACAATATGTGGTGTAGGCACTTGACGTAGATTGTGTGCTAGCAATACTCGGATGGTGAGCCGCACCATTACTGGTTGCCGCAGCAGGGCTGCCCTGTGTTGCTTCAGTCATATGATTTTCCTGGGTTGGACGTTGGAGTTGGGTTTGGAGCAAACTCATCCTGGGACTGCAAAGTGCTGGGATCGCGCCCTGGCCATCCAGCCGCTCTTCAAGATTGTGTTTAGCCTATAAAAATGCTACCTGTAGTTATGTTAACATATGGTAAACATATAACCTGGTGCCCCACACGCGCGGCACTATGAGTGCATGTTTGTCGTATTTGTAGCTGAGTCAAAGTGGCTGTTAGATTGGCCATATATTGCGTTGGTGGTTGGAGGGGGGTGGCTTAGCGTTGCCTAGCAGAGTATGTCAATTTTTAGTATTGGTTGCAGCACGTCTGTAAGACAGCCTTGGCCTATTCGGTAGATGTGCCACCACAGGAACTTGTTCGTAAGTGTTGGTTTAAGTGCATAGGAGCCTGTGAGTTTAGTTATAACGTCACTTTCTCCCGCGCCTGTATAGCTCGTGTACCGTGTATGTGGTGATTCCGCAATCTGTTTGACATTCTAAAAAAGTTCATGATACACTCGCCGGGGTTTTTGTTAGCGCGGTTGTTTCTATGTCCGGTCTAGAGAGTTGTGGGCTTACCCTGACCGAGGGTGCAGTTAATAAGATCATGGCTGTTTTGCGAGAGGAGGGCGATTCCTCGCTGCTCAGGGTGTCTGTGCAAAGTGGCGGTTGCGCCGGGTTTAGGTATGAGTTTGCTACTGGTCCGTATGGAGATGATGCAGATGACGAATATCCGGAAGAGGATGATTCGGGGTTTGACGATATGGATGGTGATGAAGATGAAGAAGATAGCGATGAGGTTGAAGGGGGGTCAGACCTGATACTTTCCGATGCTTCTGGTAGGCCGATACTGTTTGTAGACCGTTGCTCCAGGAAATTCTTGCAAGATTCTACCATAGACTACGTGGAGGATATTAACGGCTCCAGATTCGTGGTTAACAACCCTGCTGCCAAATCTGGCTGCGGTTGCGGGAACAGTTTTTCATTGTAGGAGGAGTTGCTTGTCTTCTGTTCCCAGGGAGAGAGGTCCTTCCCTAATCAGAGCTTTGGGTGTAGTTGCAGCCGCGTTGCTGACTGCGGTTGTTTTCCGTAGTTTTGTGATGGAGCCATTTCACATACCTTCTGGTTCGATGAAAAGCGGGTTGCTCGCGGGAGACTGCATATTTGTCAGTAAGTACAGCTATGGGTACAGCCGCTACTCGATCATGCTGTCTCCACCTATTTTCAAGGGTAGGGTTCTGTACACCCCTCCTCAGGCCGGTGATGTTGTCGTGTTTCGTCTTCCATCAAGCCCCAGCACAAACTATGTTAAGAGGGTCATCGGCCTTCCGGGTGATAGGGTGCAGATAATTGGTGGTCGCCTACACATAAACGGTAAGAAGATGGGCTATAAGCGCGTGGAGGATTTTTTCGATGGCAACAAATCCTTTAGGCAGTACGTTGAGACTCTATACAATGGCAAATCTTACGAGATACTAGACGAGCTCGAAAACAGCTCATTGGACAATACTCCGGTTTATGTAGTGCCCCAAGGGCATGTTTTTGTGCTGGGAGACAACCGGGATGATTCCAGAGATAGTCGCTTTGTTACAGAAGTTGGTAACATACCGATAGAAAACATTGTGGGCAAAGCTTTGGTGATTGTGCTCTCATTCAAGAGGAGCAAGGGTTGGCTTCCCTTTGAGTTGAGGCTTGATAGGGTGTTTCGCGCTGTAAGGTAGTTAAACGGGGTGTGGTGGATGCGGCAAGTTATGGTTCTATTCAGGGTTGCTATTGCGGGCATTAAGGGGTTCATGCTAACGTTGGTCAGCATGTTTAGGCCCAAGGTTACGCTTCGCTATCCCTCTGAAAAGGGTCCATTGAGTACCAGGTTTCGTGGAGAGCATGCCTTGCGCAGGTATGATGATGGGGAAGAGCGCTGCATAGCCTGCAAATTGTGTGAAGCTATATGTCCCGCACAGGCAATCACTATAGAGGCGGCAGAGCGAGAAGATGGTAGTCGCAGAACTGTAAAGTACGACATAGACATGACCAAGTGCATATACTGTGGTTTCTGCCAGGAGGCCTGCCCAGTCGACGCAATAGTTGAGGGTCCCAACTTTGAGTATGCTACAGAAACTAGAGAGGAGTTGATGTACAACAAGGAAAAGCTACTCTGTAACGGGGATGTTTGGGAAGAGGCCCTAGACTTTAGGATCAGGAATAACAGGCCATACTACTAACCTACATACTTATCGGCCGCTACCTCTCAGGTCTCTCCGTATAGTTACCAGACAACGTAGTAACAACTGTTGCTCTCACCTGTGGCTTTGCAGTTGCTTGTGTTATCCACTACTCGCCATCCCTGCCATATTGATGTTGCTGGTATCTGCAGCAGAGAGCAGTATTGCTTTAGTGTTGAGTGTGGCGCTTAGTTCGCCATTGTCAGTGTTCTAGCCACATTTGTTATCCACCAATATTTACCATCCCTAGCCTAGGAGCAATACCTTATCGCAGTAATTTACAACACAGCAACACACCTCAGTACTCCTCCATTCCATCTATAGAACAATACAGTAACAACTGTCGCGCCTCTGTGATGTTGCAGTTACTCGTGTTACTCACTAACCGCCATCCCTGCCACATTAGCCATCACACTAATTTTCCCTAGCTTGCACCCACAAAGGCCACCACGTGAGGCCTGTCCCAACACACTTGAAGTTCTTGGCATCACTCAGGTGCCTCAAGCCCGTAACTTATACCCACACTTCATATACCAACTCTACTTACCCGATGTGGCACCAATCATTGAAGCTCTCTGTATCGACTGCTAACCTACGGTCCCCATCTCCAACTCTACTTGCCTTCAACTCCGAATTTGTGCAACAGCCACTTAGTCAGATGTTCTCCCAGCTCCTAACTTCCTCCCAGTCTTTATCTTCTCCAGCTCCTTATAGATTCCAGTCCCTAACTTCTACCGGTATCCCATCTTCCAACGCTACTTACCCTTGGCGGCGCCCAATGTGTGGCCTGTCCCAACACACTTGAAGTTATTGGCGTTACTCAGGAACCTCAAACCCATACCTATTCCTCCCAGTCACTATGTGCACCAATAGTAACCGGACAACGCAGCAACTGTTGCGTGTGACTTTGCAGTGACTTGTGTTATTCACCCTATCTCCTAACCCTAGCCCGCACTACACACGGATATCCATCCATGCCCCCATCTACCCAGCATGGTCCCTCTCCCATACTCATTCCTCCCAGTTACTGTGTGCACCAATAGTTACTGAACACCGCAGTAACTATTGCGACTGTGACTTTGCAGTTACTTATGTTATCCACCAATGACCGCCATCCTTGCTAAGAGTTTTGAGTACAAGAGTGAGGCGATGATTGGCGCTGATGGTAGCAATGACATTACATATGACCTTAGTAGCTGTATCATCAGCAGTAGCAGTACTGGCAGTATTAGCATAAGTAGAACCTGCAGTGATGAATAACCATATCAAGGCTACCACTGCTGTGGCTATGGGCTGAGGATTAGAGATAGGAAGATAGGCACCTGAGTGATGTTTAGAGGGAAGTGTGGTTGAGAATGAACCACATTTGGTAAGTAGGGTTGTGGTTCAAGTATTTGGAGTAGGTCATCACACTAATTCTTCCCATAAGTTACTATATACACTACCAATCGCCGCCATTCCTGACGTACTGATGTTGCTGGTATCTGCAGCAGAGAGCAATGTTGTATTATCGTCAAACACTGCACTAATCTTGTGGTGTTTTGGTCACCGGTGGTACCACAGTTGTTGCCACTACCATTACCACACACCTTCTGGCTGATGCTCATTGAGGAGATAGCCTCCTGCAACGTCCGTACCAAGCGCAGCACTTACAGTAGAGAGCGATGTTGCACCGAGACATCTGGCTACAGCAGTGGTAGCCTTGATATGGTTATTCATCACTGCAGGTTCTACTTATGCTAATACTGCTAGTAATGCTACTGCTGCTGATGATACAGCTACTAAGGTTATATGTAATGTCATTGTCTTCGTGCAGAAGCTTGGGCTTCCTATCATGACTGGAGTGATATTGGGTTCCAGTATTATGGCCATCTTCGGCAGACTTGCATGGCCTGCCATTGTTATGTTGGTTGTATTTACTGCCATATTCTTTGGTGCTGGTAAGCTCATGGCTAAGTTCGCTGCTGGGCTAGGTAGTGAGATTGGTAATGCTAGTACATTTGAGTGCAAGGGTGGAGGGCAGACTGGGACGACTAATTGAGAGGTTTTGGGAGAGTGGTGATGTTGCTTAGATTCTTACTAGTTGCTGGAGTGTTAGCATGGGGTATCTTCCATGGTGTACCTGTGGGGGCTGCTTCTCCTGCTGCTGATACTGCTGACGATACAGCTACTAAGGTTATATGTAATGTTATAGGGTTTGTGCAGAAACTTGGATTACCCATCATGACTGGAGTAATACTAGGTTCTAGTATCATGGCTATATTCGGTAAACTCGCATGGCCTGCCATTGTTATGTTGGTTGTATTTACTGCCATATTCTTTGGTGCTGGTAAGCTCATGGCTAAGTTCGCTGCTGGGATTAATGGTGTGGGCAATGCAGAGAGCTTCAACTGTGTTGATGGTGGTAATGCCAGCCTTGGTGGCACCAAGCAGTGAGATTGGTAATGCCACATTGGGTGCCAAGGGTAAGTAGCGTTGGAAGATGAGGCTAGCAACTGTGTTGATGGTGGTAATGCCACATTGGGTGCCAAGCAGTGAGATTGGTAATGCCACATTGGGCAAGGGTAAGTAGCGTTGGGAGATGAGGTTCCTGAGGTTAGCGACTATGGCCAGTAGTTTTGAGTGTAAGGATGGTAATGCCAGACTTGGTGGTACAAGTTAGAGATAGGTGCTTTAGTGATGTTTTGGGAGAGTGGTGATGTTGCTTAGATTCTTACTAGTTGCTGGAGTATCAACATGGAGTGTATTCCACAGTGTACCTGTGGGGGCTGCTGAGAAAAGTAAATCTCATCCACAAAGATTGGCGAATAGACCCGCAAGGAACTACCAGCCCCTAGGTAGGTATTTTGTGGGTTCTGGTGGTTTACGTGTTTGTTGTGAGGCAGTGCCGTTCCTTCCCGCGCTTTTTGCCCGATTGATGGCATCACTAAGTTCCTGTGCCGCTCCTTCAATCTCAGCGCTGAACTCTTCCTTCTGTGTCTGCTCTGCTGCAGGCTGTGATGAGGCGCTACGTGTTTGTTGTAGTGGGGCACCCGCCATACCACCGCTCTTTGCCTGCTTGGTGGCACCAGTGGGCTTTTGTATAGCTTCTGCTGGCTGTGCGGTTGTAGGTGTACTCCTACTACCTTCTGCAACGCCAGCTACTGTTGGGGTAGGTGTATCATCTTGTTCTACGGTAGTATCTCGAGCAGCTTCAGGCGCTTCTGCTACCATACCACTTTGCAGATCAGCAGTATCCCGCTCCGCACCAGCTACCGTTGGGGTAGCTGTATCATCTTGTTCTACGGTAGTATCTCGAGCAGCTTCAGGCGCTTCTGCTACCATACCACCGCTCTTTGCCTGCTTGGTGGCACCAGTGGGCTTTTGTATAGCTTCTGCTGGCTGTGCGGTTGTAGGTGTACTCCTACTACCTTCTGCAACGCCAGCTACTGTTGGGGTAGTACCATCTTGTTCTACGGTAGTACCTACAGCCTGAGTACCATCCCTCTCTGATGTTGCTTTGCTGCTGGTATGTAAGAATGATGTTGCCGTTTCTTTCAGCTTCTTTAGGGCGTCTTGAACAACTTGTGTGCTCTCAATTTCCTCCGCCTTGCCCGGCTCTGGAGTAGGTGTACCACCCTTATCTGCAGCGGTTCGGGATGGTGACTTGTCATCCTGCTGCTGTGACAGTTGCGTTGTTGAGGTAAGCATGCTTGCCAGCCCTGATAGATTAGTGCCAAGAGAATCCATGACCAGCTCTGCAGCTGCCTCAGCCTCGTAGCGTGCCCTATTGTATCCATATTCTGATTGTTGTTCTGCCTCTCCGTCACCAGATGCAGCTTCAGGCGCTTCTGCTACCATACCACTTTGCAGATCAGCAGTATCCCGCTCCGCACCAGCTACCGTTGGGGTAGGTGTATCATCTTGTTCTACGGTAGTACCTACAGCCTGAGTACCATCCCTCTCTGATGTTGCTTTGCTGCTGGTATGTAAGAATGATGTTGCCGTTTCTTTCAGCTTCTTTAGGGCGTCTTGAACAACTTGTGTGCTCTCAATTTCCTCCGCCTTGCCCGGCTCTGGAGTAGGTGTACCACCCTTATCTGCAGCGGTTCGGGATAGTGACTTGTCATCCTGCTGCTGTGACAGTTGCGTTGTTGAGGTAAGCATGCTTGCCAGCCCTGATAGATTAGTGCCAAGAGAATCCATGACCAGCTCTGCAGCTGCCTCAGCCTCGTAGCGTGCCCTATTGTATCCATATTCTGATTGTTGTTCTGCCTCTCCGTCACCAGATGCAGCTTCAGGCGCTTCTGCTACCATACCACTTTGCAGATCAGCAGTATCCCGCTCCGCACCAGCTACCGTTGGGGTAGTACCATCTTGTTCTACGGTAGTATCTCGAGCAGCTTCAGGTGCTTCTGCTACCATATCACTTTGCAGATCAGCAGTATCCCGCTCCGCACCAGCTACTGTTGGGGTAGGTGTATCATCTTGTTCTACGGTAGTATCTCGAGCAGCTTCAGGCGCTTCTGCTACCATACCACTTTGCAGATCAGTAGTATCCCGCTCCGCACCAGCTACCGTTGGGGTAGGTGTATCATCTTGTTCTACGGTAGTACCTACAGCCTGAGTACCATCCCTCTCTGATGTTGCTTTGCTGCTGGTATGTAAGAATGATGTTGCCGTTTCTTTCAGCTTCTTTAGGGCGTCTTGAACAACTTGTGTGCTCTCAATTTCCTCCGCCTTGCCCGGCTCTGGAGTAGGTGTACCACCCTTATCTGCAGCGGTTCGGGATAGTGACTTGTCATCCTGCTGCTGTGACAGTTGCGTTGTTGAGGTAAGCATGCTTGCCAGCCCTGATAGATTAGTGCCAAGAGAATCCATGACCAGCTCTGCAGCTGCCCCAGCCTCGTAGCGTGCCCGATTGATGGCATCACTAAGTTCCTGTGCCGCTCCTTCAATCTCAGCGCTGAACTCTTCCTTCTGTGTCTGCTCTGCTGCAGGCTGTGATGAGGCGCTACGTGTTTGTTGTAGTGGGGCACCCGCCATACCACCGCTCTTTGCCTGCTTGGTGGCACCAGTGGGCTTTTGTATAGCTTCTGCTGGCTGTGCGGTTGTAGGTGTACTCCTACTACCTTCTGCAACGCCAGCTACCGTTGGGGTAGTACCATCTTGTTCTACGGTAGTATCTCGAGCAGCTTCAGGCGCTTCTGCTACCATATCACTTTGCAGATCAGCAGTATCCCGCTCCGCACCAGCTACTGTTGGGGTAGGTGTATCATCTTGTTCTACGGTAGTACCTACAGCCTGAGTACCATCCCTCTCTGATGTTGCTACCATATCACTTTGCAGATCAGCAGTATCCCGCTCCGCACCAGCTACTGTTGGGGTAGGTGTATCATCTTGTTCTACGGTAGTACCTACAGCCTGAGTACCATCCCTCTCTGATGTTGCTTTGCTGCTGGTATGTAAGAATGATGTTGCCGTTTCTTTCAGCTTCTTTAGGGTGTCTTGAACAACTTGTGTGCTCTCAATTTCCTCCGCCTTGCCCGGCTCTGGAGTAGGTGTACCACCCTTATCTGCAGCGGTTCGGGATGGTGACTTATCATCCTGCCGCATTGTTTGGGTAAGCATGCTTGCCAGCCCTGATAGATTAGTGCCAAGAGAATCCATGGCCAGCTCTATAACCTCCTCAGCCTCGTAGCGTGCCCTATTGTATCCATATTCTGATTGTTGTTCTGCCTCTCCGTCACCAGATGCAGCTTCAGGTGCTTCTGCTACCATACCACTTTGCAGATCAGCAGTATCCCGCTCCGCACCAGCTACCGTCGGGGTAGTACCATCTTGTTCTACGGTAGTATCTCGAGCAGCTTCAGGCGCTTCTGCTACCATACCACTTTGCAGATCAGCAGTATCCCGCTCCGCACCAGCTACCGTTGGGGTAGTACCATCTTGTTCTACGGTAGTACCCGCTGGGGTTGTAGAGGAATCATTTGCAACAACGGACGAATATGGAGGAGGCGCGCTGTAGTCACGGGGTCCCCTATTCCAGGCAAATGACGGTGGGGTTGGTGATGTGGTGGGTGCTGTAGCACCAGCTCCTGGTCCAGCTGTGCTGCTGTGGCTGTGAGGACCTATATCATCCTGTTCTACCTCATCGCCAGGAGTGCTAAGCTCGGGAGCGCTAGGTTTCTGCATGCTTTGTTCCGGCGCCCGCGCATCTGTTCTCTTGTCAGGGCCGTGAACCGCAGGCATGCCGCTACCACCCTGTGACGGATCGCCGGTGCTACCGGGGCCCAAAGGTTCAGTATTTCTTCTGTTATCATCGTTTGCCACACTGCCCATTGCTGCAGCAGGCACCTTATTTGCGACGCTACCAGCTTTGTTAGTAGGTGCGCGCATACCGCGCCTTATACGGCTGGTGCTCATCAAAAATTCAGGATCCACTTTAATTGTGGTGTAGCTACGCCCCCCTCCCTCGCTAGCAACCTGTGCTATCATCTTGCTGGCTACTGTGCTGCCTACGAGCGCGGTTCTGCCAGACGCTATATTGCCTGATGGTGGAGCTAGCTCGTGAGCGAGTTTACCCGCTGCGTTTTGAATAGACATCAGCGCGCCATTTGCCAGGCCAAACGCCACGACGTTTTTGAAATCCAGTTTTGCGGCAACATGCATCAGGGTGTTACCGCTTGAATCGTACGCGCTCAGCATATGCTCAAGCTCAACCGGAGCTAAAACTTTCTTACAACTCTTCAGCATTTTTACAATTTCGCTCTCACCCACGCCGCTATTCATGGCAATATGTAGTGCCGAAGACCCATTCGTGCTGGAGCGGTCTAATGCACTAAGCTTGTTACTTTTCAATATACTCTCAAATGCGTGTACATTCTTGTACGCAGCTGCCATGTGTAGCGGAGTATAGCCCTGAGCGTTGCGCTGGCGAGCGGAAGCACCACGGTCGCAAAGCAGGTCTACACACTCTTGAGCGTATGCCTGCTTATCAGGGAATCTCAACAGTTCAACCGCAGCATGCAGCGCAGTATTCCCTGCTCTATCGCGGCAATTTACATTGGCCCCATTTCTAATCAGGAACCGAGGAATCAAGGTTGAATCTAGCTGTTGCGCGTGCTTTATTGCGAAAATCAGCGGTGTATCATCATCTCCAAGCGTAGTTGAATCTACTTCGTAACCATGAATCTCAGCGCCGTTTTTCAGGAGAGATTTTATGCCACGTTCGACGGTGATACCCTTGGAGAAAGCCTGGACGAACGCATCTGAGAGTTCTGCGAAAATCATCTTCAGCTGGGCCAAGGTACGCTCAAGCCAGGTTGTGCCGGCGATATTTCCTCCATTGCCCGCAAAACACTTCCCCTGAATCGCAGAGGACAAAGCACACTGGCTGTCAATCCCTTCGAGTTTTGCGCCCTGGGTTCTTACCAATTCGTTTGCTATATTAAGATGCCCGTTTCTCAGTAGCTCACCGCAGATGCTAACGGCGTTTCCTTCGGCGTCTCTGAGCCTGCAGTTGACATCAATCCTGTGATTTTGGCTACTGTCAGTTATATATTTCAGTACACGATAATTCCCGGAACGTGCGGCATGGAATGCTATGTCTTCCAAAGAGGGCTCCTGAGGAATCAAACGCTTGAGAACTTCAAGGGTGGTGGCATCATCGCCCCTAGTTTTTAGCACGTGAATTGCAGGAGTATAGTGGCCATCAGATGTAGGGAATTTTGCATCCCCCTTTGCTGCTTGCCTGCTTGATAGCAGCATTTCTAGGGCTCTGACATCGCCTTTTTCTGCTGCAAGGTGTATCACAGACCTGCCATCTGTGCATCGGCTATCTACGTCGACGCTCTCGCTCTTTAGCAAGTCTTGTATATATATATGTTCTGTGCTGTTTCCCTCCAGGTACATCTCACACAGTGGGACCATGCCATTCGGTCCCGGAGTGTTTATCCACGATGCAATTTCGGGAACGCCCAGACACAGCTTTATCTTCTCCTGCCGCCTGGAGCGGTCTGTTTTATCCTGCATTACAAGGGTTAGCAGGTTTGAACCGTCTTTTGTATGCTTACCGTAAGCCAAAACGTCTGTGTTTTCGAGCATTTGTGAGAAGAGGTCTGCACTCACGTAACTAGCTGCGTTGTGGATGGGTGCCCTATTTTCGTCATCCTGGATTGAGAACCCAGCCATGTGGTGCTGCTTGTAAGCCGAAATTGCCGCCTGCAGCACGGGCTCACACTTACCCTTTGCTGCGCAGTTCAGAATTGTATTGCCGGCGCCGCCCATGTGGCCCAGGATATCGCGGATACCGTCCTCACCTCTGCGCCGCTCTGCCTGTGCAACAGTTGCCTCAAGCATTGTAACACCGGCGTACTGCAGTCCGCGTTTAGCTGCATAGTGAACTGGCATATAGCCGCTTAAGTCCTCAGAGCACAGCAGTTTTTCATAGGGGCCTGCCTTTTCAGGTGGTGCCTCAGCGGCTCGTTCCAGAACATGTCTCAGAACGTTTGATACGAAATCGTCACTTTGGTTCCGCGCGGCACGGTGCAGAAATGTTCGTGATTCTAGATCAAGTACGCAGTGGTCACTAAGGTTGACTAACGCCTTCACGTTCTCAAAATTCTCACAGGCAACCGCAGAGTGTATGGGTGCTTCGCCCTTGAGATTGGTCGCGCGCGCACTAGGATGCGTCATTCCAATAGAGTGCAAAATCAGTTGCAGTCTCTCTGCGGACTGATTATCTATTGCAGTGGCAGCACAATGTAGGGGTGTATTCGCCTGAACGTCGACAGCCGACATGTTGTATTTGTGCTCCAGCAAGTAGCTGGCATATTTTGGATCCCCCATGGAGCATGCATGGTGCAGTATTGTCTTGAGATCCGTTTCAAACAGCCGAGTATCTTTGTGTTCCTCAGGTACGTTCGCAAGGTGTGCTACAAATTCCGCGTAATCGTCGTGTTGCATGCTGTCCAATGCGCTGGTCAGGGCACGCCTAGCTTGTTCTCTCGGAGACAGTGTAGGAACTCCCTGCATGGGATGCTTTTGTTCCGGTGCTGAGACCCCGTCGCCCTCATCTTTTTCTTTAGCTGCGTCGAGGTTGTGCTCTCGCTCCTCATGTTGCAAAACGCCCGGCATGGGGTAGCCCTCTGCCACAGGTACAGAGGTCCTGCTGCCCTCATCTCTTTCTTTGGCTGCGTTGATGTTTTGCTCCTGATATTTAGGAACGATGGGGTACTCGGAAGGCATAATTAACGTACCGAAATTGCGCCTGGTGCTGCATACGTTTACTTAAACGTTGAGCTCCAAGCTATTGTTTGTGTCACAATCACGCTAAGCGAGCGAGTCGCACTGTCTATGGTATAGTTAAAGTATTAATGATCTGCTAAAATGTATCCAAGACACCGATTTATATACGACATGATGTATTCCACCACCGCTAGGTGAGGTGCATGCGTGGGTTGTCATTACGTGGTCAAGACTGGTACCAAGTTAGAATTAGGCCGTGGAGCGTACTGGCTAATGTGCGCCACCATAGGGTCTACAGCCCGCACCCCAGAAATCTGATCTCCCACTCAAGATTTATGCCAAACATACTATACACTCTGCGACGGACTTCATTCCCAAGATCCTCTAGATCCTTTGCGGTTGCCCCGCCTTGGTTCAGTAAAAAATTACAGTGCTTTTCGGAGACCTGCGCTCCTCCAATTTTGAGCCCTCTGCATCCAGCTTTGTCTATTAACTTCCACGCTTGCTGCCCTTCGGGATTCTTAAAAGTAGATCCACCGGTCCTTCCCCTCACAGGCTGCGAATCGTTGCGTTGTGCGATGAACTCGTTCATAGTACTTTTTATGGCATGGCGATCGCTATAGGTTCCCACAAAAGTTGCGTCTACGAAAATCCATTTGCCCACTAGCCCGTGTTCTCGGTATGAATATCGCATATCATCATTAGAAAGTGTGCAAACCTCTCCACGTTCGTTCACTGCCCGGACTGAACGCAATACTGAAGCAACATCGCTGCCGTATGCACCTGCGTTCATTTCAACAGCCCCGCCGACAGTGCCGGGTATGCCAACAAAAAACTCAAGCCCTGAGATCCCACTCTCCTGGGCTACCATGGCAAGGTTGCCCAATAGTGTGGCGCACCCAGCAGTTATGACGTTACCTTTGCAATTGACATATGAAAACTCCCTTCCGAGCTTTATTACCGCTCCCTCTACTATTCCATCTCTTATGATAAGGTTTGATGCAACACCTACTACAGATATTGGTAGGTCTGCTTCTCGCACAAAAGCGGCTAGGTCCTCTATACTTGAGGGTTTGAACATAACTTCGGCCATGCCACCAACGTTAAACCAGGTTGCATTGTGCATTTTGACGCCCATGCGGTATGTTCCCTGCACTTTGGGTAGGTTATATGTCACGAAGCTGTAACTCATCTTTGAGCATCATCCCCATTTCAAAACCCACCTTTTCCGCATCAATTTCAGGGAAGGTGCGCTCCGCGAATACCATGGCGCGAGAGTCGCGCGCTAGCATGCACTTCATTGACATTAAGTCGTTGTCTACATACTTGGCCATTGCAGCCAAGGGTGTGTGGCAGGAGCCGTTCACTGCCTTCATAAAGCTCCGCTCAGCCAGCACGGCCATGAATGACTTATGATCGTTCAACTTTGCCAGCATGTGCCCTATCTCTTCATCGCTTTTTCTACACTGAACACATATTGCTCCCTGGCCTACGGCTCCCAACATTACATCGGTGTGTAGTATCTCAGTGATCGCAACACGTGCAGATATTCTTTCCACTCCGGCCTCAGCCAATACTATACCGTCGCACTCACCAGCTTGTACCTTGGCGATTCTAGTGTCAACATTGCCTCGCATGGGTGTTATTTCCAAATCTGGTCTAAAGGCGAGAAGCTGCACCTTCCTTCTTATTGATGAGGTGCAGATTTTTGCTCCAACAGGCAGAGTGCTTAGGCTTTTATACTTTACAGATATAAAAACGTCCATGGGAGATCTTCTTTTGAGTACGCACGGCATGTCTAAGTTTTCAGAGTAAAAGCCGGGAACATCCTTGGCCGAGTGTACTGCAATGTCTATTTTATCGGCTAATAGGGCCTCTTCTATTTCTTTGATAAACAGGCCCTTACCGCCAATGTCACACAGTGGCCTGTCGACCTTCACGTCTCCGGATGTTTTTATCTTGATGATGTCCACTCGGACCTCAGGAAAGTGAGCTGCAATTGCGGTTTCGACCTCCTCCGCTTGCACCAGTGCCAGCATACTCCCTCTTGTTCCCAGTCTGATCACAGAAGCGTTCATAGACCCTCATAATTACAACGGGAGCACCCACCGCGGTCCCCGATTGTAAGTTATACTTGCCACTTGCTCTATATAGCGTCAAACACGAAGTCTAAGCAATGCTGTGGAGTGATCTCGCCTTGCGCTTCCCGGTCGTGGTAAACATATGACATCAGCATACGACGCTCTCTTTAAGTAGGTCACCTGCGAGGAATAACGATCCACATACCAAAATTATGGGCTCTGGGCCAGGATCTCCAATGCTGAGGATTTTCTTAACAGAAGACTGTATATCACTTTCTGCCGAGGAGGGAATGCCCAGCTCTGTGGCGTCTTGCGCGATTTCTTCCGCTAGTTTGGCTCTTGGCTCAGACTTTACGCAGACTGCACACAGGAATTTAATGTGCCGCTTTAAGCATGATAAAAACGTTTTGCAATCCTTGCCTCTAGTCATGCCTACTATAATATACAAGCCGCTACTCGCGTTCTGCGCAATCCAATCACTTAGGACCTGTGCTCCTGCTGGGTTATGTGCCCCGTCTAGAAACAGCTTCCAACCCTCAGGTAAAAGTTTGGATATGAACCCGCTAGTTATTCTCTCAAGCCTTGCAGGCCACCGGGTGTTGGTAAGCCCATCAACCACGTCTTCGTAGTCAATTTTGTAGCCAAATTTACCAGATAAAATGCTGCATGCGGCTATGGCGTTGCCGGCATTGACAATTTGGTGATTACCGGGCAGTGATGGAAGTGGAAACTCATACGAGATTTCTCCGCTAGAAAAGGACATCCCACTGCCACTTTTTTTGCAAGACCATTCAATGCCCCCACGATATAAAAATGCCTGGTCGCGCATCGCATAATATTCAATGGTGCGCATAATAGATTCACTATTCTGTGGGGCAACAACGCAACTTGTGCCTCGCTTGATAATCCCAGACTTTTCCCCCGCAATGAGCTCTACTGTTGTGCCAAGGGAACTTGTGTGGTCTAAAGATATGGAGGTTATGATTGACAGAATGGGTGTGACAACATTCGTGGCGTCAAGCCTGCCACCCATGCCAACCTCTACGAGCGTGATATCGGCTTCCACTTTGGAGAATGCTAGGAAAGCGGCAGCTGTTGTTGCTTCGAAAAATGTAGTTTGTATGCCATTACTTGCTGATTCACACTCTTCCAAAATCTCATCCAAATAGGCATCGGAGATTTGCTCTCCGCTGAGCACTATCCTCTCATTAAACTCCACTAGGTGTGGTGACGTGTAAACATGGGCTCTAACTCCGGCAGCGCGGAGAATATGGGCTAGGAACGCGATTGTGGAGCCCTTCCCGTTGGTACCAGCGACGTGCACAACTGGGGGCATGTGCTTTTCAGGGTTACCCAACCTTTCCAGCATTTTGGTGATTCTATCAAGTTGGAAGTCTGGAACACGGCATTCTAGAACTCTGGGCCAGCGCGGCATGTATACCATGGTATTAGTACAGACAAGTCTACGTGCATGAGCTACATGACAAGTATAATGGATGGCGCTGGAAGCCTCAACCCTCTTCTCCATCACGAGTGTTGTGCAGGTGGCGCAGTATTCCAGCAATCTGCGGAGCCTAGTGTTGCGCGTACATGCCGCCTTGAGGCCTTGCAGTGCCATGGTTGCGGTGTGGTAGGTGCGAACTCCTGTTTCCCATCGCATATCTTTTCCCACACGAAGTTTCATGGTTGGTGACTCTGAACAGGAGGCATGTTCGTTTCCGTACTGCAATTACGATGACCAAGTTGACAGCATGGCACAGTGTAAATTCAGTTGCCTCGCCTACAAAGTGTGATAACCTCCATCACGCTGGTGGACTTTGGCCGTTTGATATGAAGTATGAGCTCTTAAAGCTATCAATCTTGGAGGCGCATCGTTGCCTTAAGAACAAGGACTTTTCTGCGCGAGAGCTCACTGAGGCATATATTAGCGCGGTAGAGCAGGATAAACTCAATGCGTTTGTCACAACCACTCCTGAACTGGCATTAGCGGCCGCGGATAGGGCGGATGACCTGTTACAGCGTGGGGAGCCCATTAACCCGATGTCTGGTATACCGGTAGGGGTTAAGGACCTTTTTTGTACCAAGGGGGTACGCACTACGGCATGCTCCAACATATTAAAAAATTTTGTTCCAACTTATGAATCCACGGTTTCCCAGAAGTTGTGGGACAGCGGTGCGGTGATGCTGGGCAAACTCAACATGGACGAGTTTGCTATGGGGTCTGCTAACACCTATAGCTGCTTTGGGCCGGTTAAAAACCCGTGGAAAGGAACTGGGGGCAAAGATTTAATACCTGGAGGGTCATCAGGTGGGTCCAGCGCGGCGGTGGCTGGGCTATTGTGTGCGGGGGCCCTAGGAAGTGATACGGGCGGGTCCGTCCGGCAGCCGGCCGCTTTGTGCGGCATTGTCGGTGCAAAGCCGACCTATGGCAGGTGCTCACGCTGGGGTATGATAGCATTTGCGAGCTCTCTAGATCAGGCTGGAGTGCTTGCCCGCACAGTGGAAGATGCAGCGGTGATGCTGCAAACAGTGTGCGGTTATGACAAAAAAGACTCTACCTCCTCACAAGAGCCTGTGCCAGACTTTTTGGGGCATATAAGCCGTGATGTGCGCGGAACGCGCATTGGTATCCCGAAGGAATATGAACTCCCGAAAAACCGGGGAGATGTAGTGGCGATGTGGGATCGGAATATCAAGCATCTGTTAGACTGCGGCGCGGAAGTTGTGGAGATCAGTCTTCCCCACACGGCTTATGCCTTGCCTGTGTATTACATACTTGTCTCATCTGAAGCGTCGTCAAATTTGGCTCGTTACGACGGGATCAGGTACGGTACGAGGGTAGAGGGCAAAACTATGGATGAAATGTATGAGCTTACTAGGAGCCTTAACTTTGGTGAGGAGGTAAAGCGCAGGATGCTGCTTGGGGCCTACACGCTGTCCTCCGGATACTATGACGCCTACTACGACAAGGCCCAAAGAGTGCGGCGCCTCGTGATACAAGATTTCGAGGAAGCGTTCAAGAAGGTTGATTACATACTTGCGCTGACTACCCCGGTAGAGGCAACTGGCATTGAAGAGCCGATTGATGTGATGGACAGGTACTTCGGTGATGTTTTCACGGTTCCTGCCAGTTTGGCTGGGTTGCCGGCGATTTCTGTTCCCTCTGGATTGTCAGAGTGTAAACTGCCCATGGCACTACAGGTTATAGGTAAACACTATGATGAGTGCGGAGTGTTTAACCTAGCAGCTGTAATTTACGAGTGCACTGGTGGGGTGCTACGGCATCTCCATGGCTTGTAGGCGGTTTATACCACGGTGGCGGGTTGCTATTAGTCGCACGGGTTGTGTGTCGACAAGTTCGAAAAGGAGTGCGGACCGTTGCATATTTTCTCATGGTCATGTTTCGGCATTGTATGGTAATAGGATTGCATATTTGTCCTGTAGAGCTTAGACTGTGTGAGGCTTAAGTCATCCGCGCGTGGTTTGCGATATTTGGGGGTATTGTATGGCTGGTCATTCGCAGTTTGCAAATATTAAACATCGTAAAGGGGCTCAGGACGCTAAGCGCTCGAAGGTGTTTACCAAGCTCAGAAAGGAAATAATCATTGCTGCCAGAAGCGGCCCGCCGACTCCGGATCTAAACCCAAGGTTAAGGGCGGCAATAGCCTCTGCTAAGGCGGAAAATCTACCTAAAGACAGAATAGAGGCCGCTATAAAGAGCGCGCAGGGAAACGCGGCGGATGATAGCTATGAGGAGATTACGTATGAAGGATACGGCCCCGGCAGCACGGCCATTGTCGTACACGCGCTGAGTAACAATCGCAATCGTACTGCTGGCGAGCTTAGGCATATTTTTTCCAAACACGGTGGTAAATTAGGGGAGAAGGGCAGCATAGCATATCTTTTTGATCATGTAGGGTTGGTGGT